>JBDHEI010000061.1:0-24000 GCA_039591075.1 Gemmatimonadota bacterium | reverse complement strand
TTCACGTTATTTTCTGTATGTTCCGATCATATTGACACGACCGTGGTGTGCTTTAGCGGGGGAAGGCAGCCAATTACCCGTTTCAGAAGGGGGCAATGTCAATGAAAATACATCCCGATGCCCCCAGAAACACCGGTGGCTTCTCGCTGGACGATGCCGCACGCGTTTTCCGCACGACGCTACGGCACGACCAGCGGATCGTCTGTCCGACGTGCCGGGCGGACCTCCATCCGATTGTCGGGGACCGACAGGCGCACTCCGTCTGGATTCTCCGGTGCGATCACTGCGGGAGCGGCGTCGTGTTCCGCCACATGGAGTGGCGCGACTTGGACGAGTGACCGCGATCATCTGATCCCGACCCGAGCGCCGCGACTCCCGCGGCGTGCCTTGCACCACTCCGACCATCTACGACTACCACCCCCTGGGCCATGGAGGTCAGGTGCCGGATTGCGGTACCCGCGTCTCTGCGCGCCAGCTGGGAATCGAGTCGAGCACCGCGCGCCCGCGACCGTTGGCGTCGCGCAGCACCGCTGCCAGCTGATCGAAGGCCTCCACGGCGCGGAGGCGATCGCCGGACGCAGCGAGAGCCCGGGTCCGCAGGGGCCACACCTCTGTCCACGCGATTTGATCGACGAATCCGGTCATCGTGACGAAGAGCCTCGTGGCAGCGATCACCTCGTCGGGGTCGCCCAGCGCCGCCGCAACTCGAGCCCGCTCCAGGTCGAGCGGCCACAGCGAGGCGGCGAGATCGAACGTCACACGATCGATGGCGTAGTGTCGGGTTGCCTCCCTCCACAGCGAGAGCGCCCGTGCGCTGTCGCCCCGGCGGAGATACTCGTGCGCGTCTACATCCTGCAGCAGGCTCCGCAACAGCGGTACGGTGTCGCCGGTCTGGGCGGCAAGCCTGCGAAGCGCCCGCTCTTCGGCGGGGATGCGGGCTGCATCGCGCTGCCGCCGCCAGCGCGCGACCAGCCACAACGTGGTCGGGTAGGTGGCGTCGGCCAAGCGTCGAGCGGCGGACTCCCGCTCCTCGTCCGTGCCGAGTGACGCGACGCCGGTCACCGCGGTGAGCAATAGCCACCGGTCCAGCTCGACGGTGGGAACGTCCATCTGCCTGCCGAGCCGCAGCAGGGAATCGGCCGAGTGGTGGCGCCCAGCGCCCAACGTGGATGCCATCCGCAGACGAAAGGCCATAACACGGTCTGGCGGGCTCGAGGCCCGGGCCCACAGCACCGCGATGGCCCGATTTGCGGCGGTCCGGTCGAGGAAGCCCTGTGAGAATTCCCCGGCGGCGAGGGCGATCATCTCGAGCGCGACGGCCGTGCGGGATTCGAAGGTCCCGAGCACGCGCAGCGCCGAGCGATTGCCGCGGTAGAGGAGTGAGTCGACCATCCGCACGAGCTCGGCGGTGCCGGAGGTGCTGTCGATCCGGAGGTACTGGTCGACGTAACGCCGCGCGGCCGCCTCCGAATTCTGCAGAACCGCAATGCGCAGCAAATGGGCCGTGGCCGCCGCGAAGTTCGGATCCAGTTCGTGCACTCGTTCGAATGCTACGCGTGCGGTCGTCCGCGACGTGCCCAGGAGGCCGGCAAAGTTGAGTTGGAGATACCCGAGGATGAACCACGCATCGACGGCGTTGGGGTTGCTCTCGACGATGCGGGTGAATCGATCGATCGCCCCCTCGAGATCTCCACGGAGCACCAGCGCTTCGTAGCCCTCCAGCAGCTCGCGGGTTGGCGGGTCGAGCCGGTCCCGGTACCGCTGCGACGCCCCAAGCGCATCGCGCACCGCGGTGCTGACCCGCGTCGGGGGCGTGCGCAGGACCTCGGTCAGCATCCGTTTAAAGTGGGCTGGGGCGTACGTCGAATCGCGTTCGATGACCCGGGTGAACTGTTCCGCGGCCGCGTCATACGCTCCACGCCGAAACGAGGTCTCGCCGAGGAAGAAGGCGTTGACGGCGTCGAGGCTGGCCGGAAGCGCCGGGCTCCACCCGAGCTGCCGCTGGACGGCCCGGGCCGCGAAGGCCTCGAGCACTGCGTCGTGGACGAGCGTCGTGAAGTCCCCGACGCTACCCTGCACCCGCGCGTCGCCGATCACGGTTCGCGTCGCGGGGTCGAGCACCACCACATCGATGCTGAGTGCGCCAGCCGGGGTGACCTCCGCCGTGCCGCTGAGCAGCTCCGAGGCGGAGAACTCCGCCGCGACGTAGGCTGCCAGGGAATCGCGGTCGGGACGTACGCCGCCGAAGTGTTCGTCAATCAGGCGGCGCACGCGCGCCGGACTCACGACGCGGTAGCCCGGAACGTACTGCAACTGGAACTCGAACGCCTCCGGCAAGGCTCGCTCGAGGTCGAGTGCAGTCGTTTGGCCGGTGGTCGTGAACGGGAGCACGGCGATGGTCGGCGCAGAGGTGAGCGCCGTCGGCTGACGGTCGCGGACGAACCAGCCGACGACCAGGGCGAGCACCACCAGCAGGGCGGCTCCCACGCCCAGCAGCACCGATGACCGCGAACGGCGCTCCGCCGCCCGGATCATCGCGAGCCAGGTGTCGGAAGTAGGCGGTCTCCGATCCCGCTCCAGCGCAAGCGGTGCGGCGAGGGCACGGGCCACGCGTGGCTTCACGTCGGGTCGCGCGCTGAGGAGTTGCCGGTCGGCGTCCTTGGTGGCCGTAAGAGGCTCGGTGCGCTCCCCGGTGAGTGCTTCGTGCGCGACGGCAGCGAGGGCATAGAGATCGACCCGTCCATCGATGTTCGATGCGCCGGCCGCCTGTTCGGGCGCCATGTAGGCCGGTGTGCCGATGACCGCGCCACTTCGGGTCAGGCTGCCCCGATCGGCCGCGCTGATGGCCCGTGCGATGCCGAAATCCGCCACCTGCGCGTGTCCGTCCGAGAGCAGGATGTTCTCGGGCTTGATGTCGCGGTGCACGATCCCGCGCTGGTGGGCGTAGCTCAGGGCGCCTGCCACCTCGCGCACGATCTGCAGCACATCGTCGAGCAGCAGCCGCCCGTCGCGGGCGAGACGCGCGCGCAACGACTCGCCTTCGATGTACGGCATGACGTAGAACAGCAGCTCGTCCACGCGTCCGGAGTCGTGCACCGGCACGATGTTCGGGTGCTGGAGCCCGGCTGTGATCTCGATCTCCCGCAGAAACCGCTCGGGGCCCAGCAGCACGGCGAGTTCGGGCGACAGGACCTTGACCGCCACGCGGCGGTGATGTCGGACGTCCTGTGCGAGGTAGACCACGGCCATCCCACCCCGACCCAGCTCCCGCTCGATCACGTAACGGTCGGCGAGCCCGCTCCGCAGTCGCTCGAGCGAGTCGGTGCCAGGCGCCGTAACGGCATTCGGCTCGGAGGGTCCACGCGCCGGGTCCCACGTGGGGGTACCGCACGTGGGACAGAACACCGCCTCGGGTGGGAGCGCGCTGGCACATTTCGGGCAGATAGCGGCGTTCGACGTCATCGACCGTCATAGCTGTGGACACCGAAAGATGGGAGTGCTTGGGTACGGCGGGCAAGCGGCGTGGTGGTGCCACCGCTGGGCAATTGAGAGTCAGTCGATCCGCGATCGCAGCATGAGGCCCACTCCGGCCGGGGCGTAGGATTGACCCCCTGTCCGGCGCGCTTACGTTCCCACAGTGTCGTTCGACCGTTGCCGGCCCGTTCCACGCTCGTGACTTGAGCGTCCCCCCCCCAGTGATACGACTACGATTGCTGGGCGCCGCCGATCTCCGCGGCGCCGATGGCACCGAGCTGACCGATCTGCTGCGGCAGCCGAAACGGTTGGCCCTCCTTGCCTACCTGGCGGCGGCTCCGGTCCGGTTTCATCGGCGCGACTCATTGCTGGCCATGTTCTGGCCCGAGCTGGACGAGTCGCATGCGCGCGGCGCGCTACGCCGTTCCCTCCACTTCGTCCGCCGTCACGTCGGTGATGCGGTCGTGGGTCGGGGGGACGATGTAGGCGCGGATGCCGCGGTCCTCTGGTGTGATGTCTCGGCGTTCCGCGAGGCCCTCGCCTCCGGGGCTCCAGAGGACGCGCTGACGCTGTACCGGGGCGATCTGCTGGAAGGGTTCTTCGTATCGTCTGCGCCGGATTTCGAGCGCTGGCTCGGCCAGGAGCGGCTGGCGCTTCGGTCAGCTGCGGCCGCAGCGGCGCGAGCACTGGGTGAGCGGGGAGCGGCTGCCGATCCCACGGAGGCGGTGGGGTGGGCGCGGCGGGCCGTGCAGCTCGCGCCCGACGACGAGGCGGCGGCGCGGCTCCTGATCACCGCGTTGGATGGCGCGGGAGACCGAACGGCCGCCGTGCAGGCGTTTGACGATTTCGCTATGCGGCTGCGCGAGGAATTCGGACTCGGGCCTTCGACTGAGACGCTCGGGCTCGTCGACGCGATCCGATCGCGGCAGCCGGTCCGCCGGGCTGCGCCGGCACCCAGGAAGCCGGCCACGCCGAATCCCAACGTCATCGCCGTCCTGCCGTTCAGCATCCGCGGCAGCGAGGACCTCGCGTATCTCCGAGAGGGCATGGTCGACATCCTGAGCGCCAAGCTCGACGGGGCGGGAGAGATCAGGGCCGTCGATCCCCACGCACTGCTGCGCTTTGTGCAGGCCCGGGATGCCGGGGATTCCGATCCAGACGAGGCTCGGGACATCGCGGCGCAGTTCGGCGCCGGGGCGTACCTGCTGGGCAGCATCGTGGCGGCACAGACGCGTCTCCACTTGGGAGCCACCCTGTACGAGACGGACCGTGACCGACATGTGCACGCGGAAGTCGAGGCCGACCAAGAGGCCGGCCTTTTCGAAACCGTCGACGAGTTGGTGCGGCAGCTGCTGGCCCGACGGAGCACGTCGCTCGGGGGTCAGATTGGCCGGCTGGCTGCAACCACGACGGCGTCGCTCGGGGCACTCAAGTCCTACCTGCGCGGAGAGCGCGCGTTTCGAGGCGGGCGGTACTTCGAGGCGGTCACGCATTACGAGCGCGCGGTGGTCGAGGATCCGAGCTTCGCACTCGGGCAGTATCGATTGGCGGCGGCCCGGGTGGCGTGCGCGCAACCCGTCGGAGCCCGCGAGGCGTCAGCGCGTGCCTGGGAGGTGAGGGACCGGCTGGCACCACACGCACGAATGCTGGTGGAGGCGCAGACCGCGTGGTTGGGAGATGAGCCGGGTGACGCCGAGGCGGTCTACTCGCGGCTTCTGAGCGTGCGCCCCGACGACGTCGAGGCGTGGTTCCTCCTCGGCAACCTCTTGTTCGACCTGAATCCTTACCGGGGGCGCTCGGTACTGGAGGCGAAGCGACCGCTGGAGCACGCTGCGGCGCTCGACCCGAGTCACGTGGCGGCGTTGGCGCATCTCGCTCGGATCGCCGCGCTCGAAGGTCGTTCGGAGACGGTGCACGCCCTCGTGGAGCGGCATCTCGCGCTGAGTCCTACAGGCGATCAGGCGCTCCCGATGCGCGGCCTGAGAGCCTTTGCGACCGACGATGCCGAGGAGCGTGAGCGCGTCGTCCAAGGCCTGGCTGTCGCTCCGCCAGTGGTCATCGCTACAGCCTTCTCCGATGTCGCGCTCTACGGCGCCGATCTCGCGACGACCGAAGACCTGGCACGACGGATCTCCCGACTGGCCCCGGTCGGGGTGGTTGGCGCTGTGGCGCGCGTGATGGTGGCCTACGTGGCCATGGCGCGGGGCGCGCTCGACGAGGCATGGCGAGCGATGCGGGAGGCCGAGCAGCTCGATTCGCTGAGCGCCCTGGAGCACCGGGGACTCCTCGTGGCGCTGCCGGTCGTGCAGCCAGGCGAGGACATTCTGCACCAGACGCTCGCCGATCTCGAAGCGGCGGCGCTCCCGTCGGACTCGCCGACCGAGCGGTCGAATCTTGCCCTCGCGGTCCACGATCCGATTCACCCCCATTTGCGCAGTTACCTGCTCGGTCAGCTCTATGCGCGTCTCGGAAGCTACGACCGGGCGTTGGAACACGCGGACCGGTGCGAGCGACTCGCGCCGCCGGATCGCGGCGCGGCCCTGCCTCGCAACCTGGCGGCGGGCATTCGGGCTCGGGTAGCGATGGAGCGCGGTGATTGGGCGAACGTGCTGACCCAGCTCGAGAACGCTCGGCTGGGAGGATGGTTCGAGTACGCGCTGGCGTCGCCGGTCTACGGGCTCGCGCTGGAGCGGTACCTGCGAGGTCTGGCGCTGCACCGGCTCGGGCGGGACGACGAGGCGCGCGCGTGGCTCGAAGGCCTGGCCCAACGCTCGCCGTACGAGATCGTGTACCGCGAGCCCGCCAGGACCCTCCTGGCCGAAATTGCGCTGGTCTAGTTCCCCCTCCCGGAATCCCGGAGGTTCATGAGATCGGCCGGGTACGGCTGGAGGAAGCGTTGCCGCCTGAGGTAGTCCTCGTCGAACCGTGTGATCCACGATTGTATGAGGGCAAGGGGACCGCTCAACGTGGTGCGGCCTGCCCGGTATTCCTCCAGCAGATCCAGAAAATGCCGCTTCTCGCCGCTACCCAGTCCTTTGGAGAAGTAACCCAAACTGTGCATCAGCACATTGATGTTCGACGTGGAGCGCGCCGGTCGCCCCGTCGCCTCGGCGAAATGCTCTTCGTAGGCGGCGATGGTCTCCGCGAACGGCTTGCGATCGGCGTTTGCCACGACACGACCCAGAATGCGGAGCTGCCCCTGACGATACGCCATCAGGGTGAGTTTCTGCTCGGTGTGGAATCTGACCAGCTCGGCCATCGAGCCTGATGCCCGAACCGCACGCAGGGCCGCCAGCGCGAACAGCTTGGTCATGAAGTGGTGGCGAATGCGGAAGTTCGTGAGGCGCCCTTCGTCTTCGATCGCCGCGTGGGGGAACCGCGTGAGTACCGCCCCTCCAAAGAGCCCGGGCCCGCGGTCCGAGGGCTGCGTGCCTCCCTCGCCGCTGTAGATCTTCGTGTCTTTGATGCCGCACGACGGCGACCGACTCTTGAGGATGAACCCATCCACCGCACCGAGCGATTCGAGGTAGCGATCGCCGAACTCGTGCATCTCCCCGGTGACGTCGCGTCCCGTGGTTGGCTGCACGAGCTGGAGCGCTCCCTCGAGCGAGACCAATCGGATGGGATCACGGGGGATCCCGAGACCGATCTCAACCTCCGGGCACACGGCCTCGAGCTTGACGAAGGGCATCAGCGAGAGCACGAAGGGCGCGCGGATCAGCTGACCGTTGTAGCGGCAGGCCTCGAGCTCGAGGCACTTGCTCATGACGAGGATGGGACGCGGGTGCGGAGCCACGGGCGTGCTCACGTGCTATTCGGCGACGCCCGAGTGCCGGAGCGGAAATGCGGATCGGCTCCGGTCTGGGGACGTTTGGCCTCCCGGATGGCGGCCCGGGCGAGACCCCGAAGCATTCCTCGAAAAACCAGGGTATGAACTGGATAGAGGCCGTACCAGTAGAGCAGACCGAGGAGCCCGACGGGACTGAAGATGGCCGTCTGACGGATCGTCGATCCCGTGGGGGTCTCCTGGACTTCGAACTGGAGCCAAGCACGGCCTGGCAGCCTCATTTCGGCCGAGAGCCCGAGCAGCCGGTCGGGCTCCACCGCCTCCACCCGCCAGAAATCGATGGTATCCCCCGCAACGACCCATTCCGGGTCCCGCCTGCCGCGGCGGGAGCCCACGCCGCCGACCAACAGGTCGAGGAAGCCGCGCAGCCGCCATAGCCAATCGCCCCAGTACCAACCAACGGCGCCGCCGATGCGGCGGACCGCGCGGAACGCGTCACTCGGGCCAAGCGGCACCGTGACGTTCCGCGAGTCGACGATTCGCGAGCCGAAGCGGATTCCTCCCCATTGGGGGGTGGCGCCCCGGGAGGACAAGGCGTCCGACCAGCGCGTTTCGGCGATCGATCGGTCCTCGTTTCGCAGGGCCCGCGCGATCGCCTCGGTGAGGCCTCGCGGCCTGATCGCAAAGGCCTCCAGCGCGCTCGGGTCCCTGACCGCCGTGGGGTTCCTGAGGCTGTCGACGAGTTGGCGGCCCACCCGGGCGTAGATCGGCGTGACCAATCCCAGCCAGAGGCTCGAGAGCTTTGGTGTGAGCAGGGGTACGGGGATCATGAGCCGCCTGAGGCCCCGCTGCGCCGCATACTCGCGCATGATGTCTCCATAGCTCACCCGATCCATTCCACCAATTTCGAACACTGCGCTTCCCGAGTGGTCGATGTCGAGGCCGGCGACCAAGTAGTCGATGACATCGTCAATGGCGATCGGCTGCGCGATGACCCGGACCCAGCGCGGGGTCACCATGATCGGGAGCTTCTCCACGAGGGCCCGAATCATCTCAAACGAGAGCGACCCGGACCCGATCACGATCGAGGCTCGGAATTCGATGGTCGGCACGCCCGACTCCCGGAGAATCCGACCGACCTCCTGTCGGCTCGCCAGGTGTTTGGAAAGCCCCGGGGGTTCCCCGAGCCCACCCAAGTAGATGATGCGCTTGACCCCCTCGTGCTCTGCAGCTGCCGCGAAGGCAGCAGCGGCCTGCCGATCCTGGGCGGCGTAGTCCCCGGTCGTGCCCATGCTGTGGATGAGATAGTATGCGGTATCAATGCCTCGAAGCGTCGCGGGCAGGGAATCGGGATCACCCACGTCGCCTTGGACAACCTCAGTACCGTGTCCCACTTTGGAACGGAGGAACTCGGGGTTCCGAGACAGGCATCGGACACGATGCCCGCGCTCCTCGAGTGCCCGGAGGAGCCGGCCGCCCACATACCCTGTGGCCCCAGTGAGCAGAATGTGCTTGCGATTCGTCTGCATATTGTCTAATTTATGTCCTGTACATGTATAATACAAGTGACTGTGGAAAAGTTGCCTTCAGTTGGGGCGCGTGCTGCCCCCGGAGGCCGGTGGATGGTAGCCCATCCCGCGCGACAAACAACTCGACGTCCGACGCTGACCTCATTTAATAGATTGCACGAAGTGTTGCTTGTAACATATTTGAAACAAACGTTATAGATGTGAGTATATGATGTCACACAGAGTCCGAGTACTCACTGAATCTCAACCATCGCCTGAGGGCCACTTCATCCTTTACTGGATGATCGCGGCCCGCCGGACGTCGTGGAACCACGGAGTCGATCGCGCCATCCATTGGGCACGCGAACTTGGCAAACCGCTGGTCGTTCTGGAGCCGCTGAGTGCTGGGTACCGCTGGGCCTCCGAGCGGATTCACCAATTCGTGATCGATGGGATGGCAGACAATGCAAGCCGATTTGGCAAGGCGAATATTACCTATTACCCATACATAGAACCGAGTCCTGGAGCAGGGCAGGGCCTGTTGAGGGAACTGGCCGCCCGGTCAGCCGTGGTCGTGACGGATGACTTCCCGGCCTTCTTCCTGCCGCGGATGATCCGGGCGGCGGCCGACCGAACGCCCGTTCGGTTTGAGGCCGTGGACTCCAATGGACTCCTGCCAATCCGCGCGACCGACCAGGTGTTCACGACCGCCCATCAGTTCAGGCGCTATCTCCACCGGGTGCTCCCAGACCACCATCCGGATGCCCCGATGCCGAACCCTTTGGCCCGGCTAAAGCTCCCGGCGCTGAGTGGCGGCCTGCCCTCGGGGATCACCAAGAAGTGGAAAGTGGCCGATCTGAGCCGCGCCGTTTCTGGGGCGCTCGTCGAGTCGTTGCCCATCGACCACTCGGTGAAGCCGGTGGGGTTGCGGGGCGGAGCTGCCACTGCCGGACGGGTCTTGCGGCGATTCCTGAAATCGCGGCTCGAACAGTACGCCGACGACCGCAACCAGCCGGGTGAGGAGGTGACCAGTGGGTTGTCCCCGTACTTGCACTTCGGCCACATCTCGGCTCACCAGGTGGTCGACGCGGTGGCGGACGTCGAGGAGTGGTCGCCTGCACGGGTGAATCCATCCGCACGGGGGAGGCGGGCCGGTTGGTGGGGGATGAGTGCCCCCGCCGAGTCGTTTCTCGACGAGCTCGTCACGTGGCGCGAGGTGGGATACAACATGTGCGCGCTCCGACCCGACTACGACCAATACGAGTCCCTCCCCGCGTGGGCCAAGAAGACCCTAGCCGAGCACGCCCGCGACCCGCGCCCTCACCTTTACGATCTCGAGGCCTTCGAGGAGGCCGAAACGCTCGATCCGCTATGGAACTCAGCGCAGCGGCAGTTGGTGCGGGAGGGTCGCATCCACAACTATCTGCGGATGCTCTGGGGCAAGAAGATCCTCGAGTGGTCGCCGTCGCCGGAGGAAGCTCTTGTGACCATGATCCAGCTGAACAACAAGTACGCGCTCGACGGTCGCGATCCGAACTCCTACAGTGGCATCTTCTGGGTGCTTGGGCGCTACGATCGAGCGTGGGGTCCCGAGCGCCCAATCTTCGGCAAAGTGCGCTACATGACCTCGGAGAACACGGCAAGGAAATACGACGTGAAGGGGTATGTGGCGAAATACGGGGCGTCGGAGGACTGAGAGGGTGGGAGTGGGAGCGGTGCGCGGAGTCCATCGTCGCGCACCGCTCCCACCGACGCTTATCGGCTATAGCGCTCCAGCCACTCGAGGTCGTCCTGATCGACCCGCACCGCGTACAGCACTCCCTTCCCGAACCCGATGAGTCGCCGGGTCTCCGGCAGGACGACCTGTCGCGAGAGGCGGCCGTTCGCGTCGAACACGTCGTAGGTGCGACGCGGCTCCTTGGCCGGCTGCGCCCGCTCGACCCATAGCTCGCCTTCGGGGGTCGCACGGGCGGCGCCGTTCAGGAACGGGGGCATCTCCTTGGGCCACGTTTGCCGGTCGATGTCGGGGCGGGGTGGCCGACTGACCCGACGCCGTCCATTCTCGACTTCGACCATGAGGCCCCGGCTGGTCATGGCGTCGGCCCAGGCGTCCTTTTCGCCCTTGGTGACGGGCACGGGTTTGTACGGGACGACGGGGCCAGCGACGGGTGTGCCACCAGCCGACACCCATTCCAGTCGATACGGCGCGTAGCGCGCAATCCCCACTCTGCCGTCGGGTGTCACGGCCCACTCGTCCCGACCGGCGTACGGGGTACCGCCCCCGATGGAGATCCGCATCTCACCCGGACCGGTGGAGCCGGGCATGGGTGGGAAGTTCACGGTGCCCAGGGTGTCCACCGCCCCGGAGCCCGGATCCCAGCGAAGCAGCGGGGCAATTCCGGAGGTAGCCGTCTCTTCCAGGCCCGGCATCATCATGCCTGCCAGATCGAAGTAGATGCGGCCCTGACGGTCGATCCCCCGTGGGAATATGGGGAATCCGTCGGGGTGCCGAAGCGGAATCGTCGCGGTGCTGAGCTTTCCATTCGGCTGAATCAGCGTGAACCGGCGGTTCAACATGTCCATCATGAGCGTCGAGTCATCGGGGAGCGCGAACAAGGCGCCGGGCATTTCGTACTCGCCCGGACCCTGCCCTCGGCGTCCGAGGTCGGTCTGCGCGCCGCTGGCGATGTCCACCAGCACGAGGCGTTGCTCGATTCGGTCGGCGACGATCAAGCGACCGTCCCGCAATTCCCTGAGGCCTGCGACGGAACTGAACGGCTCGATGAACGCGGCGTCCGGTGTCGACAGCGTGACGCGCTGTGGTGAGGCCTGGGACGTGGCGGTCGAGGCCCCGATGGCCAGCATCATGGCGAGTGGTGCCAGCGGGCGGATCAGGGTGCCGGTCCTGGGCGATGCGGTCCGGGTCACTGGAGCTCCTTTTTTTGTGGGACCGTGACGCGAAAGCGATCACGGTTGATCCCCTGTTGAACCTCGCTCGCATAGATGCTCATTGTTGGGAGTGCGTCGCACAAGGGTGCGTTGCGGCAATGCGGCCAGCGACTGCAACGTTTCACGGAGCCCGGGCGTCCTCTCTGGCGACCTGTGCTGTCGCCACATATATATGATGTATTGTCATACCCTCTCGACCCCACACACGATGGGGGTCGAGCCAACCGTATCTCGAATCCTGGGGCGTTTGGAGCATGGCGCTCACCGGCAGAACTCTTGGCATTCTCGGGGCCGTCTTGGTCCTCGCGGTGGCCGCCGGCGGCATCTATATCCGGCTCAGCGGGAAGGACGACGCTGGGTCCGGAGGCTCCTCCGTCGCCGCCGTACCGGAGGGTGGAGCGAGCCAGGTCTCCTCCGCCGACAACTTCTCCACGGACGTGCCCATTCCGGTGGAGGCCGCCCGGGTTCGGCGCGATACGCTGGTCGTTTCCGTGGCCGCGGCGGCCGAAGCGGCGGCGTCCCGGCAGACCAGATTGCTGTCACAGGTCGAAGGCCGAGTGATGCGGGTGCGGGTCCGCGAGAACGCCTCCGTCGCCGGAGGTCAGGTGTTGGTCGAAATCGACACCACTGAGTACGCGCTGACAGCGGCACGGGCCCGCGCGCAGGTCGACAAGGCGGCGGCGGCCTTCCGCGAGCTGACGCTGTTCGACGATCAAATCGAGAATCCGGAGATTCGGGCCGGACGTGCGGGGGTGGCACGAGCCAAGAGCGGTCTCGAAGATGCCGAGATCGCTCTGCGGGAAGCGGAGCTGCGACTGTCCCGGACACAGATTCGTATGCCGTTTCCTGGCCGCATCGCCTCGTTGCGTGTGGTGGAGAGTCAGACGGTGCGGGTCGGTGACGAGATCCTCACGGTCGTGGATCTGGATCCGGTGAAGGTCGAAGTGCAGGTGCTTGAGGGTGAAGTTGGGTTGCTGGCCGAAGGTCGGCGGGCGCGGGTGACGTTTGCCGCGTTTCCCGGCGAGGAGTTCCTCGGACGGGTCCAGACCATCAACCCCTTGGTTGAGCGCCAGACGCGGACGGCGCGCGTGACGGTGGCGATCCCGAACCCCGACGGACGGATCCTGCCTGGCATGTATGCCCGGGTCGCGCTCGAGGCGAGGAAATTTCCCGATCGGATCCTCGTGCCACGTTCGGCGGTGCTCGAGCGTGACCGACGCACGATGCTCTTCGTGTTCCAGGGCGAAGGCAACGTGGGCCTCGCCAAGTGGCGATACGTCACCATCGGCATGGCGAACGATTCGGTGGTCGAGGTCGTCTCCAACCCCGACACCGAAATGGTGGAACCGGGTGAATGGGTGCTCACGGATGGGCACTTCACGCTCATTCACGATGCACGGGTTCGCCGGGTCGAGAGCGTTCAGGCCGAAGGTGGGAGACCGTGATGAGAGTGGTCATCGTGCTCGTGATCGCGGTGTTCGTTGCCGCGGCCCATCCGGCCAGTTCGCAGGAGCCCCAAACGCTGTTGACGCTCGAAGAGGCACTCGAGTTGGCGCGCGGGAACAACCCGGCATACCTGCGGGCGAGTGCGCTGGCGGATGCCTCCGGCGCCGACGTCCGCGCCGGCATCGGCGCCTTCCTGCCGTCGCTTGCCGGGTCGCTGTCGTGGTCGGGGAATTCCCGCACCATCGTGACCGGCGAAGACGATTTTGGCCGACCCATCGCACTCCCGGACCCGCTGACGTTCCGGAGCAGCTCTGCCTCCCAAGGACTGTCGACAGGGATCACGCTGTTCGACGGCCTGACCAACCTCAGCAACTATCGCGCGGCGAAGGCGGGTGCCGCTTCCGCGGAGGCCAACGTCGATTTGGCGGAAGCGACACTCACGGCCGAGGTCGAGCGCCGCTTCTACACCGCACTGCAGGCGCAACGACTGATCGACGTCGAAGAGCAGTTGCTCGAGGTCTCTCGCCGGCAACTGGATGCCACCGAGCGGCTGTTCCGGGTCGCGGCCCGGACCGAGGTGGATGTGCTCGGCGCCCAGGTGCAGGTAGCGCAGCAGGAACAGGCGCTCGAGCAGGCGCGAGGCGACGCGCGGAAGGCCGCCCTGTGGCTTGCCGAACTCATCGGGTTGGACGAGACCATCGCGTTTCGCGTCTCGGGGGATCTACCCTCGGCGGTCGATCGGTCTCTGCTCGACGTCGATCATCTGGCGGCGCAGGCACTCGCACAGAACCCGCGCATTCGCAGCGCCGAAGCTGACGCAGCGCAGGCCGACTTCGCCGCGAGTGCCGCCGCGGGGCGCCGCTGGCCGACCGTGAGTGCCCGAGCCAGCTTCGGTCGCGCCGTGAGTCTCTCGAGTTACGACGCGCTGTTCAAGTTCGACCCCCGGGACCGGAGCTTCGGATTCGGGATCGATGTGCAGGTCCCGCTGTTCACCAGGTTCCAGACGTCGCTTGCGATCGCGCAAGCCACAGCGAATGCGCGGGTGGCCGAGGAGAATCTCCGGGAGCAGCGCATGGCGCTCGAGCGCGAAGTGCGGAGCGCCTACATCGATCTGGCCACGGCCGAACGCCGGCTCGAATTGGCGGAGCGGGCTGTGGATCTAGGCCGCCGGCGGCTCACGATGGCGCAAGAGCAGTATCAGCTCGGTATCATCGGATTCACCGATTTCCAGCAGATCGTCACACAGACCTCGCAGGACGCCCGGCAGCTCCTCTCAGCCGAGGGAGAGTACGCGCGCGCCCTGGTGACGCTGGCGGAGCTGGCGGGCGCGGGAGTACGATGATGGAGCTACCCGCGGCACCGTCAGGAGCAACCAGGCAACCGATCGGTCGTTTGTCGACTGAGTCTGGCTGAGCGTCCGCCGCCGCATGTCGATCCCGTCTCGCTCCGTGAGCCGTCCGGTCGCCGTGGCGATGTTGTTTTTGGCCGTCGTCTTCCTGGGTCTCATCTCGTTCTTTCGCATTCCCATCGATCTTCTTCCCGACGTCGCCTATCCGCGACTCGTGGTGTACACGCCCTATCCGGACGTCGGTCCGGCGGAAGTCGAGCGGTTCGTGAGCGAGCCGATCGAGCGCGGCGTGAGTCGGGTGCCGGGCGTGGAGCGCGTGGAGAGCGTGTCGCGGGAGGCGGTGTCGCTCGTCACCGTCCGGTTCTCATGGGGCACCGACATGGATTTCGCCGCACTCAACGTGCGGGAACAGCTCGACAACTTGCGCGACGAGCTTCCCGAGCTCGCCGGCCGACCCATTGTGCTCAGGACCGACCCGAACTCCGAGCCCGTCATGGTGATCTCGGTCTCCGGCTCCGTGGAGCTAGGCGCGCTCAAGGATCTCGCCGAATCGGTGTTCAAGCGGCGGCTGGAGCAGATCGACGGCGTGGCAGAGGCCGCGCTGGCTGGCGGGCTGGAACGCGAGATCCACGTCGAAGTCGATCCGCGACTGCTCGAGACCTACGATCTCACCGTTCAGGACGTCTTGAACGCCCTGGCCGCAGCCAACCAGAGTGCACCGGGCGGCACCATCCTGCGCGGCCGCTATCGCTATGCGCTCCGCACGCTGGGCGAGTTTCAGACCGTGGACGAGATCGCGGCCGTCCCGCTCGGCGGCCGCGGGGGCGGCGCGGCCGACACGACGGCGACGGGGCTCGTGATGATCGGAGACGTGGCCAGGGTCGAGGACGGGTTCAGGGATCGGGAATCCCTGGCGCGGTACAACGGCACCGAGTCGGTGGGTCTTCTGCTGTTCAAGGAGTCGGGCACGAACACCGTCCGTGTGGCGGAGGACGTGGCCCGGATCCTGGACCAGCTCCGCGCCCAGTATCCCGATCTCCGGATCGACGTCGCGATGAGCCAGGCCGGGTTCATCACGGAGGCGATCTCGAACGTGGTGCAGGCGCTGGTGTACGGCGGCATCCTCGCCTTCCTGGTGCTGTTCCTGTTCCTGCGGGATCCACGGTACCCGATCGCAGTGAGCCTAACATCATGAGCTTGGGTGGACTGGCGCTTGGAGTGGGCATGCTGGTGGACAACTCCATTGTGGTGCTGGAGAACGTCTTCCGGCACCGCGAGGAGGGGAGGGGGGCCAACGAGTCGGCGGTGCGTGGCGCCGAGGAGGTGCAGGGGGCGATCACCGCCTCGACGCTCACCACCATCTCCGTGTTCGGTCCCATCATCTACGTCGAAGGCGTCGCGGGCGAGCTGTTCGGCGATCTGTCGCTTGCCGTGGCCTTTGCGCTGCTCGCGAGCCTCCTGGTGGCGCTGACGCTGCTGCCGACCATGGCGGCCCGGTGGGCGGCCGCCGTCGATCTCCGGGGGGCGACGCGGCTTCGCCAGGTGGCCGTGGGCGGCGCCCGCTTCGCGGCTCGCGGGTTCGGACGCATCTTCGCTCCGTTACTGGATTGGTTCGATAGTCGGTTCGCGGTGTTTGCCGTGTGGTATCACGGCATGCTCGAGCGCGCGCTCGCACATCGAGGCCGAGTCGTGGCGGTCGCGGCAGTATTGCTGCTCGCCGGCGTTGCCCTCGGTGCGCTGCTCCAACGGGACGTGCTGCCGGACGTCGATCAAGGGGCGTTCACCCTGCGGCTCGATTTGCCGCGGGGCACCCCGCTCGAGGCGACGACCGAGGCCGCCGCTCGGGTGGAAGCTGTGTTCCTGGCCGACCCCGAGGTAGACGCGGTCTTCACGCGGGTCGGCCGACAGGAGGCGATCGCCGGTGTCGAGGACGACGAGAGCGGTCTGCACACCGCGGTGTTGGACGTACGGCTGCACGACGGCGCACACACGGCGGGGGTGCTGGCGCGCACACGCCCCCGTCTCGTTTCGACCGGTGGGGCGGGGCTCAGTGTCGAGACCGGTGGGGCCACGGCACTGGGGAGGCTGTTGGGGGGCAGTGAGGCCGATCTCGCCGTGCGGGTGCGCGGCGAGGATCTCGATGCAGCGTACCGTCACGCCCAGGCGATCGCCGGCCGCCTCCAGAGCGTTCAATCGCTTACCAACGTGCGGCTCGGGACCGGCGAAGGACAGCCGGAGATCCGCGTGGAGATCGATCGCGAGCGGGCGGCGGCGTATGGTGTCGAGCCCCGGCTCATCGCGACCACCGTCGAGCAGTACATGCGCGGGGAGATTGCGACAGACTTCCTCGATTTCGACGAGAAGATCCCGGTCCTCGTGCGGCTCCCGGAATCGGAGCGCCGATCGCTTGAGACCCTGCGTCTCTTGAGAGTGAACGGCATCCCGCTACGAGAGCTGGTCAACACCCACGAGGAGATCGGTCCCTCGGAGATCCGACGGTTGGAGCAGGCGCGGATCGTGACGGTGTTCGCCGATGTCGCCCAAGGCGGGCTCGATGGCGCGGTGGGTGACGTGCGGTCCGCGACGAGCGATCTGACTGTGCCACGTGGTCTCAGGGTTGAGATTGGCGGCGCGAACGAAGAGCGGGATCGGAGCTTCCGGGATCTCGCCTTTGCGTTCGGGCTCGCCCTGCTCCTCGTCTACATGATCCTCGCCGCCCAATTCGAGTCGTTTGTGCACCCGTTCACCATTCTGCTCTCCGTGCCGCTGGCGACGATCGGCGCCTCGGTCGCGTTGGTGATCGCCGGTGAGGGACTCAATACCATGAGTTTGATCGGACTGGTGATTCTCGTGGGCATCGTCGTGAACGATGCGATCATCAAGGTGGATTTCATCAATCAGATGAGGAAGCAGGGGCTGGAGCTACGCCAGGCGATTCTCGAAGCGGGACGCGTGCGGCTCCGGCCGATCGTGATGACGACCGCGACCACCGTGCTGGGCCTCACGCCGATGGCGCTGGGTATTGGGCGGGGCGCCGACCTCCGGGCCCCGCTCGCCATCGCGGTGATCGGCGGCCTCATCAGCGCCACGGCCCTCACGCTGATCGTGGTGCCCGTGGCGTACGACCTATTGGAGGAGGCGCGCGGGAAACTTCGAGCGCTGGCCGGTCTCTCATCGATTCGAGCGGCGCGGGTGACACGATGAGTCACCGCCTGGGCTTGATGGCGCTCGTCGCGGGCATGCTCGGCGCATCCGCATGCGATCGAGGGCAGTCGTCCGGGGCGGCATTCGCCCAGCGCGATAGCGTGGGCGTCACCATCGCCGAAAACGTCGTGCCCGACAGGTCGGTGCTCGCCACCTGGTCGGTCCGTTCGGAGCCTGATATCGACGTGGGTCAGCTCGAAGGAGACGAGGTCTATCAGCTGTTTCGGGTTTCCGCCGCGGCGAGACTCTCGGACGGTCGGATCGTCGTGGGAAACGGCGGATCGCAGGAGCTGAGGTTCTTCGACGCGACTGGGATCTTTCTCACTGCGGTGGGCCGCGAGGGGAAGGGGCCTGGCGAGTTCACGGGGCTCGGAATGTTCGGCATGGCCCGCGATTCCCTCCACGTCTTCGATTGGAGTCTGTACCGCGTGTCGGTGTTCGACCAGGATGGACGCTTTGGCCGATCCTATCTGATCCAGGTTCCAGGGATTGCGTTCCCGCAGGCCGCGGGGATGCTCGCGGATGGGAGCTGGGTAATCATGTCGGGGTTCGCGTTCTCTCCTCAGAAGATCTCGGCAGTCGTCCGCGACACCTCTCTGTTCGTTCGGGTGAGTCCAGAGGGTGCTGTTGTCGATTCGTTGGGACGTTTCCCTACGGTCGAGTTCTTCATGTGGGGTGACGGTCGCTCGACCACGGCGGCGGCAAGAGCGTTCGGAAAGTCTGTGACGACGGGCGTCGGAGCGAGTCGCATCTACGTGGGGCTCACCGAGGAATATGAGATCCTTTGCTTTGCCCCAACCGGCGAGCTGACGTCGATCATTCGCAAGACGCACAGCCCGCGACCAGTGACGGCGGCCGACATCGCCGCCTACAAGGAAGAGGATCTCGGACGCCTCGTCAGACCCTCGTTTCGACCGCAGATGGAACGCCTCCTGGCTGACATGCCGTACCCTGAGACGATGCCAGCGTTTGGCGATCTGAAAGTGGACGCCGGGGGATACCTGTGGGTCCAGGAATTCGATCCGCCGGGGACCCCGGTGGCGCGGTGGACTGTCTTCGATCTGCAAGGCCGCGCCGTTGCCGCCGTCGAAACCCCGCGGGGCCTCACGATCCGACAGATCGGCACCGACTTCGTGCTCGGAACCTGGAGGGACGATCTCGGGGTGGAGCACGTGAGGCTGCACACGCTCGTGAAGCCAAGCCCGAGGAGGTGAGATGAGCCGACGGCGGTGGATGGGGATCACCACGGCCCTTGCAACACTACTGGCAGCGTGCGCTGGCGCCGACGATCCGGCAGCGGAAGCGGTGGTCCGGGACAGTGCCGGGATCGAGATCGTCGAGAACGGTTCCGGTTCGTGGAGCGAGGGCAATGGGTGGCGGGTCGGTGCGGAACCGGTGGTGGACATCGGTGTGCTCGACGGTGAGCCCGAGTACCAGTTGTTTCAGGTCCGCGATGCGCGGCGGCTGGCAGATGGCCGGATTGTGGTCGCCAACAGCGGCACGGGCGAACTGCGGTTCTATGACGCCGGCGGTCGGCACCTCTACACCGTGGGGCGGAAGGGCGGCGGTCCCGGCGAATTCGAGCAGATGGGCTGGATGCGCCTCTATCGCGGGGATTCGCTGCTCGTCTACGACTTCAATCAGGCGCGGGTATCCGTTTTCGACGGCGAGGGACGCTTCGGACGCTCGTTCCGCCTGCAGCCGCCGGGCGAGAGCGGTTTCGTCTTGGGGCTCGACGTTTTCGTGGACGGCAGCGTCCTCGCGCGGGCGCCCCGCCTGTTCGCCGGAGACTTGAGCGATGGGTACATGCGGCGCGACGAAGTGTATCACGTCTATTCCTCGGCCGGATCCTTTGTCGACAGTATTGGCTCGTTCCCGGGCACCGAACAGTTCATTCAAACCGGTGGCGATGGCCAGCGCCGGTTCGTCTCGATCATGACCTTGCCGTTTGGCAGGTCGTCGAGCGCGGTCGCGCACGGCGACCGGTTCGTCTTTGGCAGTGCCGACAGGTACGAGATCGCGGAGCACGGCGCGGATGGGCGTCTCGTTCGGCTGATCCGCAAGGCCTGGACGGCGCCCCCGGTCACGGACGAAGCGCTCGCGCGATTCCTTGCGCAGCGCGTGGCGGAGGCGACCAATGAGGAAGCTCGGCGCAGGATCGAAGAGTCATACGCCGACCTCCCGACCCCGGAGACCATGCCGGCCTACAGGGATCTCGAGATCGATGCGCTGGGGAATCTCTGGGTGCGGGACTTCGAGCCCGACGATGAGGCGGCGCGACCATGGTCCGTGTTCGCCCCGACCGGCCACCTGTTGGGGACACTCATGCTCCCTGCCGGGTTCGGTGTGACACAGATCGGAGACGATTTCGTTCTCGGGGCCTGGAGGGACGATCTCGATGTCGAACACGTGCGGTTGTACGCGTTGATCAAGGGATGATGACGGCGTCGGTCCGATGATTCGCCTTTCCATCCGGCGACCGGTTGCGGTCTCGATGGCCTATGTGGCCGTCGCGCTGCTGGGCGTTGCCGCGTGGCGCAACATCCCCATCGAGCTGCTCCCCGATACCGAGCTGCCGAAGCTGTTCGTCACTGCCGACTGGCGCGGGGCCTCGCCGGAAGCCATGGAGGCCTTCGTCACGGCTCCCCTCGAGGCGGCCGTGCAGCAAGTGCGGGGGGTGGAGAAGGTCAAATCCACGTCGAGCGAGCAGTGGGGTACGGCCCAGGCCCGCATCGAGGTCGAGTTCGCGCGCGGCACGGACATGGACTTCGCGCGGCTGGACCTGTCGGAACGACTGGCGGCGATGGACGACGCCCTACCTGCCGAGGTGCGCCAACCACGGATCGAGCCGTATGTACCGGAGGAGTTTCGCCAGCAGCAGCGCGCATTTCTGAGCTACACCCTCACCGGACCGTACACCTTGGAAGCGCTCCGCGCGCACGTCGATGATGAGCTCGTGCCCGAGCTCCAGCTGGTCGACGGCATAGCGGGGATCGAGGTGAGCGGCGGCCGCGACCGGCTCGTTGAGATCGGGCTCGACGAACGCAAGGTGAACGCCCTCGGCCTCGATCCGGGCCGCGTGTGGCAGAAGATCATGGAGCTGGAGTCGGTGAGCGAGGCGGGCGTCGTGCGCACCGGTGGCATGCTGCGCACGCTGGCGATCCGCCACCGCACGGGGTCGGCGGACGAGATCCGCGCCGCGCCCCTGCTCACCGACCGTGGTCGGATTGTCCGGGTGCGGGACGTGGCGACGGTGCACGACACCTACGAGGAGCCCCGCAACTACTACCGGATCGACGGCCGGCCCGCCGTCTCGTTCGAGCTGCACAAGGAAGTGGGTGTCAACACCGTCGAGGTGGCCGACCGCGCCAAGGACCGGCTCGAGCGCCTCGAGAGTGCCCACCCGCCCGGCGTTCGGGTCATTCTGGACGAGGACGAGAGTGAGGCCATTCGGACACAGTTGACCGACCTGCGCGTCCGCGCGCTTATCGCGGCGGCGGTGATATTCGTTGTCCTGCTCGTGTTTCTGCGCTCGTTCCGCTCGGCGGGCATTGTCTTCGCAACGATCGCCTTCTCAATCCTCATCGCACTGAACCTGATCTACTTCAGCGGCTTCACGCTCAACGTGCTCACACTGATGGGCCTCGCGATGGGCTTCGGGTTGATCGTCGACAACGCGATCGTGGTCTTGGAGAACATCTACCGGAAGGTGCGCGCGGGTCATCGTGGCCGCGAAGCGGCGTCCGGTGGCGACACCGACGAGTCGGCGAGTGTCGGGGTATCGAGTATAGAGGAAACCGCCGCGACCGGGGCTCGGCAGGTGGTGCTCCCCATCCTCGCCGCGACCCTCACTACCGTCATCGTGTTCATCCCGTTCGTGTATCTGCAGGGCGAGCTGCGGGTCTACTACGTGCCGCTCGCGATTGTGGTGGGAATGAGCCTGGTGGCGAGCCTGTTCGTGGCCTTCACGTTCATTCCGGCGCTGGCGGCGAAGGTACTCAGGCCGAAGCGCAGGGTGCGAGAAGGAGAGAGAGGGAAGGGGGGAGCGGGGGGCGTTCCTCAGACGATGATCGCGGTGCGTCCTCCAGGCTACGTCCGCTTCTACTCGGGCTTACTCGGTGTCACGCTCCGGTTTCCCATCCTTACGGTACTGGCAGCAGGGCTGATCCTCGCGGGATCGTGGCACCTCTTCAACAAGTACGTCACACGCGACGTGTTGTGGCGGTTTTGGTCGGCGCAGCAGACCTACATCGAGGTGATCATCCGCCTGCCGCGGGGAGCCGAGCTCGAGCGGACGGATGAGTTGGCCAGGTACTTCGAGACGAAGCTCCGGGGTACCCCCGAGGCGGAGCGGTTTGTCACCCGGGTATGGCCACAGTTCGCGCGCATCACGGTGACGTTCCCGGACTCGCTCGAGAACACGTGGGTTCCCGTTGCCATCAAAGAGCAGATGGTGGCGCACTCCAATCTGTTCGGCGGGACGGAGGTCCGTGTCTACGGGTACGGACCCTCGTTCTACGGCGGTGGCGGCGGAGCACCCAACTACTCGATCAAGATCCTCGGCTACAACTACGAGACGGTTCGAAGCATCGCAAACGATCTCGGTCGTCGTCTCGCCCGCTTCTCGAGGATTCGCGAAGTGGACGTCAACTCCGCCGGGGGGTGGTTCACACGCGACAAGGCAAGCGAGTTCGTACTTCGCCTCGACCGCGAGCGACTCGCGCTCCACGACCTGACGGCGCAGGACGTCGTGTATCAGGTGGCCGCGGCGGTGTGGGGCCAGGTCCGGCGCGGCAACATCCGGATTGCCGGCGAGGAGGTCCGGTTCGACGTCAAGATCGAAGGCAACGAAGAGGTCGATGTCCTGGCCCTCCAGGAGCTGCTCGTTCAGACCCCATCGGGCCAGGGGGTGCGGTTGGCTGACGTTGCGGTGGCCGAGGAGCGGGAGGTCCTGACGCGGATCGAGCGGGAGAATCAGCAGTACCGGCGATATGTGAGCTACGAGTTCCGCGGCCCCACCAAGCTGGGCGACCGAACCCGTGACGCGGTGATCGCGGCGACACGGTTGCCCGAAGGGTACGAGATCGAGGGAGAGCAGGAGTGGGACTGGTCGTCCGACGAGCAACGACAAATCTGGACCGTGTTGGCGGTGGCTTTGGCGCTCGTCTTCATGGTCACGGCCGCCTTGTTCGAGTCCTTGTGGCGCCAGCCGCTTTGCGTGCTCCTGGCCGTTCCCATGGCCCTGGTGGGGGTTTTCTTGGCATTCTTCTACTCACGGGCGAGCTTTTCGCGGGAGGCGTATGTCGGGGTGATCATGATGGGCGGCATCGTGGTCAACAACGCGATTCTGCTCGTCGACCACATCAACCAACTGCGTCGCGTCGAGGGACGACCGTTCCGCGAGGCGATCGTCCAAGGCACCCTGGAACGCGTCCGGCCGATCCTGATGACCAGCACCACCACGATCTTGGGGCTCCTCCCGCTGGTGCTTGGCAGTGAGTACGCGGACGAGAACATCTGGAATGCCCTGGCCTACGCCCTGATCGGCGGTCTCGCGAGCTCGACCTTCTTCGTCTTGACCGTGACACCGGCCCTTTACCTCGTCCTCGAGCGCGGGCCCGAGAAGCGCCGAGTGCGGGCACTGGAGCTTGCGACGGCGAGTGCCTGAGAGGCGCTCCCCCACCCAGAGGGGTGTCACAGGTTGCATCTCTGATAGGACGAGGGCCGGCGGAAGCCGGCCCTCGCGCGTGTCCACGGGTGCCTCGCCCCCTACTCCACCGTCCATGTCCTTCCGCGTCGGAGGAGCTTCTCCATGTCTGCCCGGCGGACAGGGACCGCGCCCGCAGCGGCAGCCTGCTCACGGACCGCCACTTCGTAACTCGTGTCCGGGTTGCGGTACAGGACGCCCATGGCCACCGGGAACTCCGGCGGTCGCAGGTTGGCGAGCATCGTGGCAAGCGTATGGTTCCGCTCGTCATGCACCAGGATCTCATCGATCGATACGCTACCATCGCCCACCGGTACGACGTCGATCTCGAGCGTGCCGGGGCGGAGCCGCAGTCCGCGCTGCTGCGCTTTTCCGAACACGATCGGCTTGCCGTGCTCGAGGGGGATCTGCATCTCCGAGGCGACCGTCTTTTCGGTGAATGCGCCGTGCGCACCGTCGTTGAACACGAGGCAGTTCTGGAAGATTTCCACGAATGACGCCCCGCGGTTGGCGTGGGCCTGAACCAGAACGTCGACGAGGTGCAGCATCGAGGTGTCGACGGACCGAGCGACGAAAC
>JBDHEI010000060.1:0-16231 GCA_039591075.1 Gemmatimonadota bacterium | reverse complement strand
GAAACGCGGCTCACGGTGGGGGTCCATCCGGAGTTGGCGTTGTACCTGATGGAGGTGGAGCCGTCGTGCTTGAAGCATCGGATCAAGGAAAGCGGCATGGATCTCGAGCTGCGGGACGATCCGATCATCCAAGTCGACCAGTTCCGGTTGATGGCGCAGCCGGCGGGACGGGACGTAACGCAGCACTATGCGGTGGCGTAGGGACAAGAGACGGGGCAGCGCGCGCGTCGGGACGTGTAGCGTGCAGGCTGTGGGGTGTGGGGCTGGTGGGGTGGGTGAGAGGATTTGGGAGGGTCGTGGGCCACTTGACCCCACTCGAACGCTCTTATAAGCTTTGCTGTCTATGACCTACGCAATTTTCAAGGCTGCCGGCCAGCAGTTTCGGGCCGAAAAGGGCGCAATGCTGCGCGTGCCGCGGCTCCAGGGAGAGCCTGGGGACAAGGTCACGTTCGACGAAGTCCTGCTCTCCGCACGTGGCGATACGGTGAAGGCCGGCGCGCCCGCTGTGAAGGGTGCCAAGGTAGTGGGCGAGATCGTCCGCCATGCCCGAGACAAGAAGATCATCGTGTTCCGGTTCAAGCGGCGGAAGAACTACCGCAAGAAGACCGGGCATCGGCAGGAGTTCACGGAGATTCGGATCACGGACGTGAAGGGGTGAGCGACCATGGCTCATAAGAAGGGCGTCGGATCGAGCCGCAACGGCCGGGACTCGCAGCCCAAGTACCTCGGCGTGAAGCGCTTCGGTGGCGAGCGTGTGCGGGCGGGAAACATCCTCGTCCGCCAGCGGGGCACCAAGGTCCACCCAGGTCGCAACGTGCGCCGCGGGAGGGACGATACCCTGTTCAGCGTGGTCGATGGCGTGGTGAAGTTCGAGCATCAGGACAAGCGGCGGCTGCGCGTGAGCGTCTATCCCTTGGAGGCGGTCGCGTCCTGAGGCGTCGGGCTCCGACGTGCCTCTCGAACACGCGAAGAGCGACGGATTGATTCCGCCGCTCTTTCTCTTGCTGTCGGGTTCGTGACGAGGGCGGCTACGGCGTCGTTCCGGAACGGAGGATCTCGCCCGAGCGCCGAGCCTGCCTGAGCCGCTTGAGATCCCGCTTGGCAGTCCTCGCCTTCTGCCCGAAGTAGACGAAGGGCACGAACGAGACGGCACCCACAGATCCCGCGATCACCACCTGCACGACATCCGCTGCGGACGGCCCCAGACCCAGCCAGAGCGCAACCGCCTCGGCCGCGATGATCAGCCCCGCGAAACTGTCCCGCAGGTATGCCATGTCCTTGCGATACACGTCGAGCCGGCGTTCGGTATCTGTCTCGATGGCCCCAGCGGCCACCAAATCGCCCTCAGTGGAGTACATGGCGCCGCACTGAGCACACACCCAGAGCGGACCGGTGAACAGGCTCTTCGCTCCTTCCCACCAGTAACGGCTCCACCGGAGGCGCCGGAGTGGCTTCCGAAGGAGGTCGAGCGAATGACCGCAGCGTTCGCAGCGCTCAGGACGACTCATGCAGTTTCCACTACGACTCGACGAGCGAACGGGTTCCAGTCACCCGGTGAGTTCCCCGAACAGTGCGAGGAGGCGCCCCGCTACGGGGCCTGGCGCTCCGCTGCCAACGGGGTGGCCGTCCACCTCGACGATGGGCATGATCTCCATGGTGGTTCCAGCAAGGAACAGCTCGTCCGCTGCCGCGAGGTCGTGCAGGAACACCGGGGCGGGAAGTGCCGGAATGCCGTGGCGCACACACAGATCCAGTGCTGCTTGCCGCGTAATGCTGGGCAGGATGTAGTTGGAGAGTGGAGCCGTTCTGACCACGCCGTCTATCACGGCAAAGAAGCTGGTGTGCGTTCCCTCGAGCACGACGCCGTCGCGCACCAGGAGCGCCTCGGAGGCTCCGGCCTCTCGGGCCGTTTGCGCGGCGAGGCAGTTGGGCAAGAGCGCGACCGACTTGATGTCGCAGCGCGTCCATCGCTGGTCCGGTGCGGTAATCACCTTCACGCCCAACGCGGGGTCCCCCTTGGGCTGAAACCGCATCGTGGTGGCGTACACGGTAGGCGAGGTCGGTGGATCGGGGAAGAAGTGCGTACGCGGTGCCGCCCCTCGCGTGATCTGGAGATAGACGAGCGCGTCGGCGCGTTCGAGTTCATTCCGCTCGAGCAACTCCCGGCAGACCGTGGCCAGCTCGGCAACGTCGACCCCGGTGATGCGCAGTGCCGCAAGGCCGTTGGCCATCCGGTTGAGATGCGGTTCCAGGCCGAACAGGGTCCCGCCGTAGCTCCGCACGACCTCGTAGATGCCGTCGGCAAACAGGAATCCGCGATCGTCGGGGGAAAGGTGCGCCTTGTCCTTGGGCAGGTAGGCGCCGCTCAAATAGACCGTTGTACTCATGCTGTCACATCCCGCGTGTCCCGTCCGCACCCACGCCGCTTTCGGCTCCCCTCACGGGAGCCCGGCAGATGTCCCACGGGCCGGCGGCGCCACCGGCACGTCCTCCACATGCACGACTGTGAACTGGAGCGCGCTGCTGACCGCACCCGTGTTGTCGCGGGCCCTGAGCGTGAGTTGGTTCACCTGGAACCGATTGAGGGTGACCTCGAGGGTGAACACTCCGAAGCTGTTGGCCGGCTCCTCGACCGTCGCGGCTCCACCCTCTACGGTCACCGTAAACGAGGCCGTAGCGCTCGGGGGAGAGCGCACCACCTGACCGGCGATCGTCACCGCTTGCTGCGTGGTTGAGTCCGGTGGCGGTGTGTGAACAGAGATTGCGAGCACGGGCGGAAGGTCGGCAATACAGCCGGCCAGGGCCAGAAACGCGACAAGTGCGAGGACAAACTTCTTCATCGTGACAGCCATTCCAGACGGGTACACGCGAACGAACGACTCAGGGTCGCGCTGTGAGCACCGACCACGCCAACACCGCCCACCCGGCGAGGAAGCACACGCCGCCCACCGGGGTCACGGCACCGAGCCACCGGGTGCCGGTCAACGCCAACGCATACAGGCTCCCCGAGAAGATGACCGTTCCGGCGACGAAGAGCCACCCTGCCGCCAGCGTGCCGCCGGCCCACCGACCGTGTGCGTACACGGCCACGAAGATCGCCAGGGCGTGATACATCTGATAGCGCGCCGCCGTTTCGAAAACCTCGAGGAGATCGGCCGAGAGGTGGGTCCGCAGCGCGTGGGCACCGAACGCCCCGGCAGCCACGCTCGAGAGCGCGGACACACTTCCTAGAGCAACCAATAGGCGATCCGCCGTCATCTCCGGTGCTCCACACGATTCATGCTCAGGGCTGTCACGCCAGACGCAGCCACAGAACCACGGTGATAATAGTCACCGAGAGAAAGTTGAGCCGTAGTCCGGCCCGCGCCATCTCGCGCGGCGACACAGCACCCGATCCGAACACGATTGCATTGGGCGGCGTCGCGACCGGCAGCATGAACGCCATGGAGGCCGCCAGGGCAGCCGTGGTCAAGAGCGGGAGCGCCGCCACACCGAGTCCGTCGGCTACCCCCGCCATGAGCGGCATGCCAAGCGCCGCCGTGGCCGTGTTGCTGGTGAGCTCGGTGAGAAAGACGAACAGCAGAGCCGTGGTGCCAATGACGATCGGGAAGGGGACCCCGCGCAGCCCGACCAGTTGGCCACCGAGCCACTCCGTGAGCCCCGATACCTCGAACGCCCGGGCGAGCGCGAGACCGCCGCCGAACAGCAGCAGCACACCCCACGGGATGCGCCGCGCGGTCTGCCAGTCGAGTGCGGTGGCAAACCGCTGGCGCCAGAGCGGCACCATGAACAACACGAGCGCCGCGCCGATCGCGATGGCGGCGTCGGAGATGCCGGGGACCACGTCGGCGAGGCCCGGTATGCGCATCGAGCCGATGACCTTGGGTGAGCGCAGGATCCAGGCGGCGGCCGTGAAGAAGAAGACAAACAACACGAAGCGCTCGCCGCCCCGCATGGGACCGAGGTCGGCGTGCTCGCGGTCGACTTCCGCTGCCAAGCCCGGAATCGTGCCACGCACCCGGAACATCCACACCAGCAGCAGCCAGCACCCGAGCATCATTGGGATGGCGATGGGGACACCGATGGCCATCCACTCCGCGAAGCCCACGTCGGTGCCCAGGAGCTCGCGGGCCGCGCCGGCAAAAATCGCATTGGGCGGCGTGCCGATCAGCGTGGCGACTCCTCCGATCGACGCGCCGTATGCAATGCCGAGCAGGAGCGCTGTCGGAAACCCGTCATGCGGGGAGTCCTGCCCCTTGGTTCCGACTACCGCCATGGCAATCGGCAACATCATGACCGCGGTGGCCGTGTTCGAGATCCACATGCTCGCCACGCCGGACGCGATCATGAACGCGAGCACCACCTTCGGGGCGCTGGTCCCGATGGCGCGCACCGTGGCCAGCGCAAACCGCTTGTGCAGTCCCCACCGCTCCAGGGTCGCTGCGAGGAAGAAGCCCCCCATGAACAGGAAGATGATCGGGTCGGCGTATGCGGGCGTCACGTCTCCAACGGGTGAGATACGCAAGACGGGGAGGAGCACGATCGGCAGCAGCGAGGTTGCCTCGAGCGGCACGACGGCGGTGAGCCACCACACGGCCATCCAGCTCGCTGCGCCGGCGACGCGCCATGCCGGTTCGCTGATGCCGGTTGGGGCAGGGACGACCACGGCACCGACGCACAGCGCGGGACCGATGACCAGGGGCAGCCAGCGGATCGACTTCACGGGAACAGCTGGAGAGGAGTGGTCCGCGTGATGCTGTCTTTGAGCGCAGCAGGCAACGGCAACGCCCTGAACTGATCGAGGTTCTGCCGGAGATCGTGCACCCCGGGACTCGGCCAATCCGTACCCCACACGACCCGATCGCCGATCTCCTCGAGACGGGGGAAGTACTCCAGGAGCTTCTTTGGCGGAATGCCCGACAGCTCCAAATACACGTTCCGATGCCGCCGCAGGATGAAGAAGGCTTCGTCCATCCACAACGGCCGTCCGCCGTGGGCCATGAGGATGGTGAGATCGGGGAAATCGATCGCGACGTCGTCGAGTTCCATGGGCCGGCCATACTTGCTGCGCGCACCGGGAAAGATGCTGGTGCCGGTGTGGATCATGACCGGGAGACCCCGCTCCTCACACCGGCGATAGATCTTTCCCAGTGCCTCGAGTCCCATGGTGTAGGCGTTGGCGGGAAAGACCTGGTGTGGTGGGTGGATCTTGAGACAACGGATCCCCAGCCGCAGCAACTGCTCCACCTGTCCTTCAGGGTCGGTCGTGAACCGTGGATGAACGCCTCCGTAGGGAAGGAGCCGTTCCGGTGCCGCCGATGCATACTGCGCCGCAAAAACGTTTGTGTCGTCGGTAAAGCCCATCAGGTCTTGACTGGGATAGTTGACGAGCCCGACACGCCAAATGCCGCTCGTGTCGAGGACCTCGAGGAGTGCTGTGGGGTCCTCCATCAGGGCGAGCAGGCGCTCCCAGTGGTCTTCCTTGCCGCGACGCATCGCGGCGGCCACGTCGGGCTTGAGTTGGCTCCACGGCTGGATATGGACGTGCAAGTCCGTCACGCCGGGGAGCGCCGTGGCACTCACCGCATCGGCCTCCGCGCTCACGAGCCCTTGAAGTCGGCTTTACGCTTTTCGAGAAAAGCGTGGACGCCCTCTTCCTTATCGTGGGTGGAGAACGCCAAGCCGAATAGTGCGGTCTCGAGCCGCACGCCCTCGTCGAGCGGCATCCGGACACTGGCCCGCACAGCCTCTTTGATGAACTGGAGCGCCGCAGGGCTCTTCTCCGCCATCTGCCCGGCCAGCTCCTGCACGCGCGTCATGAGGCGTTCGTGCGGCACCACCTCGTCCACCAGACCGATCCTGAGCGCCTCCTCCGCACCCACCAGTTCGCCAGTGTAGAGGAGCTTGTAGGCTGTGCCCAATCCAACCAGGCGTGGGAGCCGTTGCGTGCCGCCGCCGCCCGGCAGAATGCCCAGGTTGATCTCGGGCTGCCCGAGCTTCGCCGTGTGGGACGTGATCCGGACGTCGCACGCCATGGCCAACTCGCACCCGCCGCCGAGTGCGAAGCCGTTGACCGCGGCAATCACGGGCTTGGGACACCGTTCCGGCGCTTCGAAGATCCCGAAGCTCTTGGTGACGCGAAACTGATCGTAGCCGGTGCGGCCGGCGAATTCCTTGATGTCCGCTCCGGCGACGAACGCTTTATCGCCGGCGCCGGTGACGATGACCACCCGGACCGCCTCGTTCCGCGCGAGGTCTTCCAGCGCCGCCACGAAGTCGTGACGGACCTGGGCGTTCAGCGCGTTGAGCTTGTCGGGCCGATTGATGGTAACGGTCGCGACGCGCGCCTGGATGTCGACTACGACGACTTGGTCGGCCATTCGTAGAACCCCCTCCCTGATTTCTTCCCCAGCTCTCCCGCTGCGACTTTCCGTCGCAGGATGTCGGGCGGAGCATACCATGGGCCTTTGAGTTCACGGTGTAGATAATCCGCTATCGCGAGCCGCACGTCGAGCCCTACAAGATCACTCACCCTGAGCGGCCCCATCGGGTGTCCGTAGCCAAGCTCCATGGCGGTGTCGATGTCTTCCGGTGATGCTACCCCCTCTTCCACCATGCGCATGGCCTCGAGCCCGAGCACCACACCCAGCCGTGATGACGCGAACCCGGGCCGATCCTGGGCCACGATGGGCACCTTGCCCAACCGTTCGGTGACGGCCCGCGCAACGGCCACTGTCGGCGCGCTGGTGCCGTCGTGCACCACCAGCTCGACCAACTTCATGATGTGCACGGGGTTGAAGAAGTGCATGCCGATCACGCGTTCGGGCGCCGCAGACGCCGCTGCGATGCGCGCGACCGACAGCGACGAAGTGTTGGTGGCGAGGACGCACTGCGGCGACACTAGCTTGTCGACCTCACCGATGAGGCTCCGCTTGGCGTCAAGGTCTTCGACGATGGCCTCGATGACCAGGTCGGCTCCCGAGGCGGCCTCCCGCAGGTGCTCGCTGAACGCCAGGTGCTGTCGGGCCGCATCGGCCGCTTCCCGCGAGAGCTTGCCGCGTGCAATGCCTCCCTCGAGGTTTGCGTCGATGCGCTCTTTGGCACGCGGCAGCGCCTCCGCGCGGACGTCGGTGAGGGCCGTGTCGTAGCCCGCGAGGGCGGCCATCTGTGCGATGCCGTGGCCCATGGTACCGGCACCGATCACGCACACCCGGGTCACCCGAGCACCTCCCGAGCCACGTCCGGGCGATTGGTGCAGAGCGCGTCGATACCGAGGCTCGAGAGCACCTGCATCCTGGCACGGTCGTCCACGGTCCACGCAAAGACCTGGATCTGCTCCGCATGCGCGAGGTCGATGAGGTCTTCATCGACCAGCGTCTCTTGCTGCCAGAGCACCGCGGCGCCAGCCTCCTGCGCTGAGATCAGTGGCCTGACGGGGTAGGATGCGGAGAGCACGCCCGCCACCAGCGAAGGCCGATGCGCGCGCAGCCGACGGACGATGCGGTGATCGAACGCGTGTATCTGGTACTGCGACGGGGCCGGACCACGATCAAGGACCGAGAGGAGATTCACGTCGTTGCGCGGCTCCAGCGATTTCACCTCGACGAAGACCTGGAGCGACGGATCGATCGTTTCCAGCGCCTCTGCCAGTGTGGGGATCGATTCCCCGTTTGACAGTGTATGGTCCCCGAGTGCGGTCCAGGGTGTGTGCCAGATGGGATGACCGGCCACCACGGGATCGTGGTGAACGATCGGCACGCCATCGGCTGTCACGTGCACGTCCAGCTCGATCCCTTCGGCGCCCATGGCGTGGGCCAGCCGAAAGGCCGACAGCGAGTTCTCGACCTCGTACGCCGAAGCACCCCGATGGGCGACGACGAACGTCACTACGTCCCCCGGAACCGGGGCTCGCGCTTCTCGAGGAAGGCGCTAAGACCCTCGCGCGTGTCGTCGGACGAGAAGCATTCGAGCTGATGGGCGAGTTCCCGGTCCAACACCTCGTCCATGGTCCCATCGAGGCTCTGGTAGATGGCGCGTTTTGCCAGGGCCAGGGCCCGTGGGGGCTTGGCCGCGAGCAACTCGGCCACGGTCGTCGTGGCAGATGCCAGCTCGTCGTGCGGAACCACACGATCGAAGAGCCCGATACGTAGGGCCTCGGGTGCCCCCACCATCTCCCCAGTGAAGATGAGCTCCAATGCCTTGGATTGCCCTACGAGTCGCGGCAGGAAGTATGTCCCGCCCCAATCGGGATGGAGGCCGATACGATTGAAGGTCTGTCCGATGGACGCCCGATCCGAGGCAACCCGGAGGTCGCAGGCCAGAGCGAGGTTTGCACCTCCTCCTGCCGCGGGACCGTTGACGCTGGCGATCACGGGTTTGGGCGTGGCGCGGATCCGGGTCACGACCGCTCTGCCGGACTCCACGAGGGCGGTGAAGCCGTTGGTGTCGGCCTTGGCGAGGAGGTCGCGCATGTAGGCGACATCGGCACCCGCTGAGAAGGCGCGCCCGGCGCCGGTGAGCACCAGGACACGCACGGCGGGATCGGAGGCCAGCTGCTCCACTGCCAACGCAAGGTCGTCGCGCATGCGTCCCGCAAACGCGTTCAACTTCTCGGCACGATTGAGCGTGATCGTGCCGATGCTGTTCTTCACCTCGACGAGGACGTTCTCGAGATCGGCCGCGTCGGTCGACCGGCCCGTCACCGCAGGCCGACCCACACCGTCTTGACGTCCGTATAGCCGTCCAGCGCCTCCCGGCCCAGGTCGCGGCCAAAGCCGCTTCCCTTGAACCCGCCGAACGGGGCGGCCGAGTCGTACAGGTTGTAGCTGTTGACCCACACCGTGCCGGCGCGCACCGCGCGGGCCACGGTGAAAGCCTTCTTGATGTCCTTCGTCCACACCCCCGCCGCCAACCCGTAGATCGTCCGATTTGCGAGCTGCACGGCCTCGTCTACGTCGTCGAACGTCAACACGGCGAGCACTGGACCGAAGATCTCCTCCTCCACGATCTTCATCCCCGGCTCGGCGTCGTCGAAGACGGTCGCCTCGACGAAATAGCCCTTGCCATTCACCTTGGTCGCCACCCCGCCGGTCACGAGCTTCGCCTCACGTTTCCCTGCCTCGACATACGACATCACCTTGTCGAACTGCCGCCTCGACGCCAGGGCACCGATGCGGGTGCCCTTATCGAACGGATCGCCGGGCGCCAGCTTTGCTGCCCGCGCCACAAGCTCCTCGACGACCTGGTCGTGCACCGAGCGCTCGACCAAGAGGCGGGACCCCGCGGCGCACACCTCGCCCTTGCCGTAGAAGATGCCGGTCTGTGCCCCTCGCACGGCGGCCTTCAAGTCGGCATCCGCAAACACGATGTTGGGACTCTTGCCCCCGAGCTCCAGGGTCACCCGCTTCAGCGTGCCGGCGGCATCCCGCATGATCTGCCGCCCCACGGGGGTGGAGCCCGTGAACGCAATCTTGTCGACGCCCGGATGGCGAACCAGCGCTGCCCCGGTGGTGGGACCATCCCCTGGGATCACGTTGATTGCCCCTTGGGGGAACCCGGCTTCCAGCATGATCTCGGCAAGCGCCAGCGCCGTGAGCGGGGTCTCGGGTGCGGGCTTGAGCACCACCGTGCACCCCACGGCGAGAGCGGGTGCGACCTTCCAACTCGCCAAGTTGAGCGGGAAGTTCCAGGGGACAATCGCGCCGACCACGCCGATCGGCTCCCGCTGGGTGAACACGAAGTCCGGTCCATCGACCGGGAGCACGTCGCCGGCGAGCTTGTCGGCCCACCCCGCGTAGTAGGTCAGCGTCTCCACCGTGGACGCCACATCGATCCTCGACTCGAACAGCGGCTTGCCGTTCTGCCGGGTCTCCATCTCGGCCAGCTCCTCGCGGCGCTCGTGGAGAAGCTGGGCTGCGCGGTAGAGCAGTGCGCCTCGTTTACGGCCCGAGAAGCCTCGCCACGGATCCGACTCGAAGCAGGCGCGCGCCGCCGCGACCGCGGCATCGACGTCGGCTTCACCGGCGGCGTGGACCGTCGCGAGAAGCTCCTCGGTGGCCGGATTGACCACCTCGAGCGTCGCGCCCGAGGTGGCCTCCCGCCACTCGTTCCCGATGAACAACCGCGTCTGCACCTACGCGCCTGTGAAGCTGGGGGTACGCTTCTCGAGGTACGCGGCGAGCCCCTCTTTGGCGTCCTGACTCTGGAAGAGCTGCTGCTGCAACTCGCGCTCGATGGCCAGACCGCTCTCGAAGGGGACCTCGCATCCCGAGCAGACCGCGCGCTTGATACCGCCGACGGCCTTTGCGGCCTTGTTGGGCGGCACGAACTGGCGCGCGTACTTCATGAACTCCTCCCAGAACGTCGCCTTGGGCAAGATCTGGTTCAAGAGGCCAAACTGCTTGGCCTCTTCGAACGAAAAGAGGGTTCCCGTTGCCATCATCTCGATCGACTGCGACTTGCCGAGAATGCGAGACAGGCGCTGGGTGCCACCGGTCCCGGGCAAGACGCCCAGGTTCACTTCGGGCAGGCCGATCTTTCCAGCATCTTTGGCGGCAACGCGGATGTCGCACGCGAGGGCGATCTCGAGACCACCGCCCACGGTGTGGCCGTTGAGGGCCCCGATCACCAGCTTCGGGGTGTGCTCCAGACGATTGAGTGTCTCGTTGGCGTGGAGACAGAAGAAGTACTTGAACCGGGGAGTGACCTCGTTCAGCATCTGGATGTTGGCCCCGGCGGAAAAGAACTTCTCGCCCTGACCGCGAAGAACGATCACGTGGGCGTCATCGTCCATGCGCGCTGTGACAATGGCCCTGTCCAGTTGCTGCATCATGTTGTAGGTGTACGTATTCGCGGGGGGATCGTTGAGGGTCAGGATGGCGATCCCGTCCTCCACTCGATACTCCACAAGCGTCTTCTTGGTCGGGGCTGCCCAATCGGTCATCGGTGTCGGTCCTCCGTGAATGAAAGGTGCTGACGGTGCAGGGTTCGTCGCGGTGCCGCTAAGTGTGTGGGTGCCGTCACCGCTCCTCGAGGAACCGCGGCAGATCGAGTTTCGCCGCGCGGTCACCCCACTTGATCGCCTCGAAATGGGAGTGGCAATCCCGGCAGTAGTGGAGCCGTACCATGAGGGACGTCCCGAAATCCGATCGTTTCTCGGTCTCGGTGGATCCGCAGAATGGGCAGGGCACCAGGGGCTCGGCCATCAGTTCAGCTTGAATATCTCGTTCTTGGTGCCGCGTAGGTGGAACAGAATCTCCTCGTCCGGACCACCGCCGCCAATGCGCCGGTTTGCCGCGGTCCATCCCGAGAAATCAGTTGGGGCAGGCGCCTGCACCTGAGTTCCCACGGCCGCTGCCAGGCGCTCGACGTCGTCACACAGCGCGCGGTAGATGGTCTGGTTGTCGGCACGCTTGACCCCCGCCGACACCAGGGCGCGATCGTCGTGGTCGTCCGCCGGTCCGAGCCACTCCGCAACCGACCGCAGGGCCAGTTCGGCCTGACGCTCCAGGGCGATCTTCGTCTCACCACCTCGTGTTGCCAGTGTGCGGAACCAGCCACGTCCATGATGCAGGTGGTAGCGCTCCTCGTCGAGCATCTTGTCGACGCTCATGTGGATCGGCTTGAACGTGGAGCCCCGCATCGAGTGGAGCACCCGCGTGACGGCGAGGTCCACGACGTAGTTCATCGCGACGAACCCGGCCCAGTCGGCCACGGTCCGATCCAGAAAGCCGACGTTGGCGAAGTCGGTGGCCGCTCGTTCATCCATCAGCGTGTCGGGATTGTCGCCGAAATGCTTGTTCAACAGGGCGTGCAGCAACCGCACGTGGCCCAATTCGCCTTGCGCGAGCGAGCAACTCGCCACGGCGGCTTCCAGTTCGGGCGTCCCGAAGGTCCACTCACCGTAGTGGTAGCCAAGCAGGAGTTTGGTGTCGGCGCAGGCCAGCAGGATCTGGCGGAGACCCCGCGCGCAGGGTTCGCTCATGCCCTCGGTAGACTCGAATGCGGGTGTCGTCGCAATGCTCATGTGCTCTCGTGAATCCTCGTTCGCCTCTCGGACGTCGCCTGACCGTCGTTCACCCTAGTTCCCCCATACGGGGAGCGGTCCCTCGTTCGTGATCGATACGATGGCGCTTCGCGGCACCACACACATCTCGACCCAGCGCTCCTCGTCGTAGAGAGTCCACGCGTATGCCTTGGCGAGGTCGTCGTCGGTGGCGTTGACGCTCCCGACGTGCTTCAGCTCCTCGTCGTGGTTCTTTCGCGCAAACACCTCGTACACCCTCGCTGCGTTCATCCATCTCCTCCGCTCATCCGACGACGCCGAACATGGCCAGCACCCGTCGCCCGCGGTCGCTGATCCGGTCCCGGGTCCACGGGGGATCCCACACGATTTCCACGTCGACCTCCTCGACACCCGGCAGCGCTCCGACGGCCTCTCGCACATCGGCCACCAGCATGTCGATGGCCGGGCACCCGATCGAGGTGAAGGTCATGGTCACCCGGGTCCGGGTGGGCTCGACCTGCACCCCGTACACCATGCCCAGATCGACGATGCTGAGCGGGAACTCGGGATCCGTCACCCCGCCGAGCGCATCCCAGACCTGTCGATCAGTTGGCAACGACGCTCCCAAAGGTGCCTTGGATCATCTCGACATAGCGCTCGTTCATTGGGCCACGGGCCTTCCAGCGGTCGAACACTTGATCCCACGTGAGCGGCTCGTCGAACAGCCAACGTTTGGCGTTCGGATCGTATTGGCAGGGGAAGGGGAAGTCCATGACGTACGCGTCGGTCGCTTCGTCGAGGTGCGCCGGGACCTCGATACCGATCCCCTCGCACAATGGCACCGTGGCCGCCATCCAGGTCTGCCGCAGCTGGTCGTTGGTGAGACCTTTGAGACGATACGCCAGCTGCCCGCTGTGGCGCTTGAGAGTGTCGGGGAGGCCAAACCACTCGAGTGTCATCGGGAACATCCAGTCCACGGTGCGTTGCAGGGCGTCTCGTGCCTCGCCGCCGGCTTTGGCCAGCCGCTTCATCCACGACTCGCCGTGGCGAAGGTGCAGCACCTCCTCGCGATCCACCTTCACGAGGGCGCGTTTGAGTGGGCCGTAGCTCGTGTTTTGGTGCACGTCGGAGAGGAGCGTGATCCCCGCCCGGTCGAAGAAACCATTGGCCACCACCATCTCCGCCCAGTTCTCCAGCGGTTGATCGAATCCGTACGGGTGCTTGAACTCGTGGGGCTGTCGACCGTACACGAGCTGACGCTTGTCGGCCCCCAGGTCTTCCATGATGCGATAGGCGATGTTCGCGTGGCCCAACTCATCATGCACGATGGCCGTGACCGCGATCCGGCTGTTGATGGTGGGGGCATCCCTGGCCGCCAAGTAGTAGGCAGGGGCGCTCATCAGCTCCGTATCGCCCTGAACGGTCAGCTGTGTCAGGAGCGCCTTCTTGTATCCCGGGGTCATGTCTGCGACGGTCTCGATCATGAGCCCGTCGTTGATCCGGGCGATGAGAGCCTGCTCCGCGGGGTCGAGCGGCTTGGGGGTCACGTTCCACTCCTTGCGGTCATCGCCGTCATGTCCGTCATCCCTGTTGGGCGGCGGGCGTCGTCGACGGCACGAGCCCCAGCATGAACAGCTCGGCCAACTGATCGGCGAGCCGGTCCGGAGGGACCGATCCCTCCGGATCGTACCAAGTGTAGATCCAGTTCATCATGCCAAACAGCGCAAACGCGGCCACGCGCGCATCGATCGACGAGTCGCCCTCGGGACGGGCGCCGTCCAACACCGACAGCAGTAGGTCGACGTAGGTGCGCTTGAGCCGATTGATCGTCTCCCACCGCTCACCGCTCAAGCTCTCCGCCTCGTGCGACAGCACTTTCATCTCCGCCATGTGCGCCGTAAAGAATCCGACATGGTGGCGGATGAACCGCCGCAAGCGCTCCAGCGGGTACGTCTCCGCCGCGATCGCCGCCCGGGCGCCGGTCAGGACCTCTGTGAAACACCGTTCCTGGATGAGGAAGAGCAGTTCGTCCTTGCCTTCCACGTAGTAATACATGCCGGCCAGGCTCATTCCGGTGGCCCGCGAGAGGTCTCGCATGGTGGTGGAATGGAAGCCGTGGGCGGCGAAGATGTTTGCCGCAGTAGCCAAGAGGTGCTGGAGGCGCTCGTCGTAGGTCATCATCTTTTCGAACGTTCGTTCGAGATAAAACCTAGAGCGCGGTTCGGGTTTGTCAACGCTGGGAGTTCCTTGTTGGTCGGATCCCGCGCCCCTGTCGCGCAAACAGTGTCGGTCGGCGACGGTTCAGGCGACACAAGAGATCTCCTTGTCCGGTATTAACTTCCTCGTCACCGATTCGTCAAACGAGGTGTGACGGCGGCCGTGGATGCTCGAGGTGATTCTGACGCCGATCTGGTAGCGGCGTGGCGAGGGGGAGACCAAGCGGCGGCCGCAGCGCTGGTCGCCCGCCACACTCGGCCGCTTGCCCGGTTCCTTGCTGCAGCCGGCGCCCAAGAGGATTTGGAGGATGTCGTGCAGGAGACGTTCTTCCGGGCGTTCGACCGAATCGAGAGTTTTCAGGGGAAATCCAGTTTCCGCACGTGGCTGTTCGCCATCGGATCGAACGCACTGAAGGACCTTGGCCGCCGGCGAAAACGTGCAACGGTGTTATCGATTGAAGACCGGGATGTTCCGGATGCACGGCATGGTCCGCATGAGCAGGTTGTGGGTCGGGAGTTGCTGGAGCGGCTCGGCGAGGCGGTGTCCCGGCTCCCCACGATGCAGCGGAACGTATTTCTCATGCGGGCGCAGCACGGTGCCGAGTATGCAGATATCGCTGCGGCGCTGGGGACCTCGGTGGGAGCCGCACGGGTGCACTACCATCACGCGGTCAAGCGGCTGAAGGTCGCCCTGGAGTGAGCCGGAGGACGACGATGACGGACGAACGCGAGCGGATACTGGAGCAGCTCGCCCCGCAACTCGGGGCAGAGGCGGACCGCATCGACGCCGAGCAGGTTGCCGCGGCGGTGACGGCTCGTCTCAGGGCCAGGCCGGTGCGGCGCCAGTGGTGGCGGCGCGCCAGGCTGGTGCAGCTTGCGGCGGCCGCCGCGGTGGTGCTCGCCGTCGGGTTCGGGATTCGGGAAGTCGCCCGGCCGTCGGACGGGAGGCAAGCTGGCGCCGTTCCAGTGGAGATCCAAGAGCTCGCGGTGGCCGAGTTGAGCGAGGTGTTGGACTCGCTCCGGATGGATGCGCCGCTGGCGGATCTGGTCCCCGTCGGGCTGGACGACTTGGACGAGAACGAGCTGACCCAGCTGTTGAAGAGCATGGAGGGATGATGCGCGGAGCGATCGTATTGGCGACGCTGATCGCGGTGCAGGTCGGACCGCTCGCAGCCCAGAACCCCCAGGTTCGACGCCAGATGTTGCAGCAGCAGGTGGTGGAGCGGTTCATGGCCAACTACCGGGCGCAAGCCGGCCTCACCGACGAGCAGGGTCGTCGCCTGGAGGACATGACGCGGCGATCGTTCGAGGCCCGAACCGCGCTGGCCCTCCGTGAACGGACCCTGTGGTTTGCGCTCGAGGGACAGATGCGTCCGGGTGTCGCAGCCAACGCCGATAGCGTGGCCAAGCTGATCGACGACCTGCTCGCTCTGGAGAGCGAGCGTGTGGAACGTGCGCGGGCCGAGCAACGCGAATTCGCCACGTTCCTCAGTCCGGTACAGCGCGCGCAGTTGACACTCGCGTGGCGCCGGCTGCAGATGCAGATCGAGCGCGTCCGGGGAGGGCAGGGGCGGGGGCCGGGAGTGCAGGGGAGGTAAGGTCCGGTCTCCGCAGCCACGAACGAGTCCCGCTATATTTGCGCTACAGCCCGAGTGGTGGAACTGGTAGACGCGCGGGACTCAAAATCCCGTGGGGGCAACCCCGTGACGGTTCGACTCCGTCCTCGGGCACTCAAGAGCCCTGCACTGGACGACGTGCAGGGCTCTTCCGTTGACGTGCCGCAAGCGTCGGCACGCTCCGTGGTGCGGGCCCCAGGCCAGGCACCGGGTCAGGCCACCTCGGGCATCGGCCAAGCTTCCGGAGCCCAGTCAATACTTGAAGTCATCTTCGTAACTTCTTGCTGTATAATGCGATAAGCCAGTACATCTAAGAGGTCTTCTGAGCTCTGAACGACGTTCGCTGGAGGTCCGGTGACTTTCAGGCTTCGGATGCCGCCGCTGCGAGTTGAGGA
>JBDHEI010000059.1:0-18249 GCA_039591075.1 Gemmatimonadota bacterium | reverse complement strand
TCGCCGCGGGCGAGTACCTGGCCGCCGAGCGGCTCGAACTCTCTGGCATCCCCACGGCCCTGATGGCTCGATACGGCATCGCGTTCCGCGCGTCGGGCGATACCGAGCACACGGTTGGATTCGGGGTCCATGTCGGTGACCGTGTGGTGGTCGATGCGGCACTGACCGGTGAGTCCGGGTATGGGAGCCGGCAGTGGAGGCCAGCGGTCGGCGTCGGGCTGCGGTTCGGCCCCTATCTGGTCTCGCTCGCCCATGGGTTCAGTCTCAACGATCTTGGCGGGACGTTCCGCATCGGTCTCGACATCGAGCCGTGAGTGACCTGCTCCTGAACCTCACCCCAGCCGCGGCTGCCGCCGCGCTTGGTGACTGGCTTCGCGCTCGAGGGGAACCGGCGTACCGGCTACGCCAGATCGTCCCGCGCCTGTGGCAGCGCCCCGTGGCCTCGTGGAGCGACGCGACCGATCTGCCCGTCGGGCTCCGCCGCGAGCTCGATGCAGCGTGGCCGCTGACCCGGCCGGTTCAGCGGACGCGTCAGACCTCGCGCGACGGGACCATCAAGTTCCTATGGGAGTTCCCCGCGGGAAACGCCGTGGAGTCGGTGCTGATCCCCGAGGGTCGGCGCCGCACACTGTGCGTCTCGTCGCAAGCGGGCTGCGCTTTCGGGTGCGTCTTCTGTGCGACCGGACGCATGGGATTCGTTCGGCATCTCGCCCCCTGGGAGATCACGGCGCAGGTCCGGGAGCTGGCCCTCGATCCCGAGCTCGAGGTGCCGACCAACATCGTGTTCATGGGCATGGGAGAACCACTGCACAACTGGGACGCCGTCGATCGCGCCCTGACCATCCTCAACGCCCCGGAGGGGTTTGGCATCGGTGCCCGCCACATCACAGTGAGTACCGTTGGCCTCGTACCGGCCCTGGAGCAACTCGCTGCCCGCCACGAGCAGTTTCGCGTGGCGCTGTCCCTCCACGCCGCCGACCCGGCCACCCGGCGCTCACTCATGCCGGTGGAGGGCAAGTATCCGTTGGCCGACGTGATGGCAGTGCTGCGGCGGTTTCCCAAACGGGTGGCGCTCGAGTACGTGATGATCGAGGGGATCAACGATCGCGACAGCGACCTTCGGGAATTGACTCAGGTCGCTCGATCGTCTGGCGCACTGGTGAACCTGCTCCCCCTGCACCCGGGTGGGGCACCCGGCTATCGGCCCACGCCGCCCTCGCGCATTGCGGCGTTTGCCGCGGGCCTGGAAGCGCACGGCAGCCACGATCAGACGCAGCCGCGGGCTGGACATCAGCGCCGCCTGCGGACAGCTACGGCTCGAGACCGAAGAGGTCCGCGGCGTCTCGCCCGAGGTAGACGCTCACGTCGAGAAGTAGCTTCTGGTCTTCTTTGACGATCACCTCCCCCAGCCCGAGAGCATCACGAACCCGGTGGGCCAGACCCGGGTCCCCGCGCCGCAGGTAGATGATCGTCGTCGTGAGCGTGTCGATGGCCGCCGTACCGAAGGACACCACGTCGATGCCACGCTCCCGGAGGCGTCCCGTCACGGCGCGCGCCAGTCCGCCGATGCCGGTGGCGTTCTGCACTTCGACCACCACGCGCTGGCCCTCGCCCGGGATCGGGTAGGGCCGGTCGGCGCGTCCGGCGTGCCACACCCACGATGCCGCGCCCAACCCGGCCAGCAGGACGATCAGCACAATGCCTACTCGTCGCATGCGAGCGCGTTCCAAAATGCCACGGTTTCGGGGAGGAGCGGATGCCCCTGGCTCACATGATGCCCCACGCGCAGGCGTGCCACGGCGCAAAGGGCACCATCCGGATCCGACGGCACCCTGTCCGCAAGGCCCCCGATCTCGGCCGGCTGGTGTCGACGTCCCGGCTCGAGGTAGTCCGCCATGTACAACATCCGCCCCACGCGATCCCACCGCGCATATCCCACCGAGTGGTAGCAAACGGCATCGAGCACACCTTCGTCCCTCTCACCGTTTCGCCGTGCCAGCTCCGCCGCTGCCGGTCCGTGTCTGAGCTTGTCCAACCCCCACGCGTCCGGTGCGATCTCACGGAGGAAGGCTCGCGGTGCGTCTTTCACGGCGTCGTGCAATGCCGCCGCCCGACGCCAACGGTCCAATTCCGATCGGTCCACCGCCATCGCGTCGCCCCACTCGCTCAAGAGCGCGGCGACCCGCTCGACGTGCGCGCGCCGCGCGTCGCCGATACGCGCCCAGGCCGGCAGTGAGAGAAGGTCTGGAGTGGGCACTATGTCATCCGTCGCCCCAACTCACACCACATGGGGAGCCAGCTCGTCCAGCTCCCTTTGCCAAAACGGTCGGTTAGGCAACTCGGGATGCGGAAGCCGGAGTTCCGGGGTGTCGACGGTGCGGTCGCCGAACCGGACGATGTCGAGATCCAGCGTTCGGGGTCCCCAGCGCTCCCCTCGCACCCTGCCTGCATCCCGTTCGATCTGCCGGCAATGGTGCAGGATTCGGTGCGGGGCGAGGCTCGTCCTGAGCAGCACCATCTGATTCAGAAACGGACCCTGCGCCACCGGGCCGAGCGGGTCAGTCTCCTCCACTCCCGACTCGGCGACCAGCTCTGTATCCGGTAGCTCGGCGAGGCGGGTACGAGCGAAGGCCAGTGCCACGCGCCGGTCCCCCAGATTCGAGCCCAGTGCCACGAAGGCCCACTCAGGCGCCCGGGTCCGCTCGGTCCCGCTCAATCACGACCTCGACGTAGTCCAACGGACCGTCGATGGGCACATGAGGCTTTCGCGCCGCCACGCGAACGCGCCGTATCGGGGAGAACGCGAGCGCGCGTTCGGCGACCTTCGCGCAGAGCGCCTCCAAAAGGCGATGGTGGCTGTGCCCGACGGTGTCGGCGACCATCTCGTATAGTTGGCGATAATCCAAGAGATCGCTCGGCGAGTCGGTCTCGCCCACGTTCTTGAGGGACAGCCAAACGGTGAGATCGAGCTCGAGCGGTTGCGGAACGGATTCCTCGTGCGGCAACAGACCCACGCGCGTGTGGAATCGCATGCCCTTGAGCGAGATGCAGTCGCGAGTCGACACCGAGGGAAGCCTTCCGGAGATCAGACGAAGTAGTCGGACGGCCGGATGCCGAACCGATCGGGATCGACCACCTTGATGATGGATCGTTTGAAGGTGCCCGCCCCGTCCGCCTCGCTGAGGTTGGTGAGCACGCCTTCACCCATCTTGGCCCCCTCGGGCGAGATCACGATTCTCACCATGGGTCGGTGCAACTGGGCCGGATCGGGACTCGCCGCGTGGACGACGGCGACTTCGTAGGTGTCGAGGAGGACGCACGTGCCGACCGGGTAGATGCCCGTGAGATTGATGAACGCCTTCACGAGAACGGGGTCCTGCCCCCGCCGCGGATTCTCCCACATCTCCTTGAGCACCTCTGCCGGCTGCAGCGGGACCGTCTGGTAGGTTCGCCGACTCGTGGCCGCATCGAACGCGTCGGCCACGGCGATGATCTTGGAGAAGACCGACAACTGGCGGGGCCGAATCGTCTTCGGATAGCCGGTCAGATCCGTCTTCATGTGGTGCTCGTAGGCCGAGATCATCGACCGGTACGGGATCTCGCCGTACCCCCGAAGTCCGAACAGCGTCAGGACACCCAGCCAGGGGTGCGCCTGCATGATCCGCCACTCGTCGTCGTCCAGCGGGCCCGACTTGTTGAGCACTTCCAGGGGCACTCGGCTCTTGCCGACGTCGTGAAAGAGCGCGGCGAGCCCCAGATCATAGAGCTGCAGCTTGGTCAGATCCAGGCGCTTTCCGATCGAAACGGCGAAGATCGTCACATTGACCGAGTGCACGAATGTGTACTCGTCGTAGTCCCGAATCGTCGTGAGGCCCATGATCGAGACCTCGTTCTTCAGCACCTGATCGACAATTCCCTGCACCGCCCGCTTGACCTTCTTGACGCTGGCGCTTCGTCCCATGCGGACACTGCTGACGACTTCCTTCGTGACCGCCACCGTACGCTCGTAGGTGCGCTTCGCAACTTCCTTCGCTTGCTCCTCGTCCTCTAGCTCGTCGTCCGCGTCGGCCGGAGCCGCGAGAGCGATGCTCTGCACCCCGGCCTGGAGCAGCTTCTGCTGCAGTTCCGACAGCTTGTTGGGCGCGGCTTCGCGACTCGCAAACGTGAGCAACAGCGAGATGAAGACCTGCCAGTCGCGGCGCTGTACCTCCGTGTCCACGGTGAACACACCCACTCCCGACTGGCGCAACGTGGTCAGCACGTGACTGAAGGAAGCGAAGTTGTCGAGTCCGAGACGGAGGCGCGTCGCGTTCACGAAGATGAACTCGCTGGCGACTCGCACCTCGAGCTCCTCCTCGACGCTCAGCAACGCATTCGCCGACTGCGTGACCTCGTCCAGCGCCCGCTGGACCTGCTCGTTTTCTACGGGATAGAGCTTGAGACTCCGGAGGGTGGCGTAGAAGTGGACCAGGAAGTTGCGCCCTGCCTGCCGGAGCACCCGCTCCGTGCTCTGGAGCGTGTCCGCCATGGATCGGCCTCGGCGAGCGTTCGGCTCAGTCACGGATGCGTCTCGCCCTCGAGCGCGCGGTTCACGGCGTTGCGAACCAGCGGATCCTTGTCGCCAACAGAGCGCGAGAGTGCCGCGCGGGCCTCGGGCGTCCCAATCTTGCCCAGGGCCATGGCAGCGCACGCCCGGATCTGGGGATCCTCTTTGCGGCGCAGCAGACCGCGGGGCTGGAGCAAACCCTCGAGCTTCGCCATCCCCTTGGGTCCAGCGAGCAGCCCGTACGCCTCGAAGAATGCGGTCTTCTCGGTCAGATCGGCGTCCCGGAGCCCCTTGCCTTCAACGGCGATCTGGACGGGCGCCAACGCGCCGGGATGCTGCTTGCGCCCGAGGACCCGCACCGCCGCAATGCGCACGTCCCGGTCCGCATCCTCGATCGCCTTCTCGAGCTGCTGCATCGCGCCCGGCGTGCCGGTCTTGGCGAGCGCGTCGACGGCTTCCCGACGAACGGCCACACGATCGTACTCGAGGAGTTTCCCGAGCCCGGGCACCACGGGCGGGAGCTGAAGCTGTCCGGCGAGCTTCGTCGTCTGAACCAACACCTGCTCGTCGGTGGCCTCGAGTGCCTTCACCAATTCCTCGGGGTAGGCCTGCGCAAGACGCTTCGCCGCGGCATACAGCAGCGAACGAACGCGCTCGTTCGTGAGACGGGGGAACCATGCCAGCAGCGTCGAAAGCGCCTCGGGATGCAGCTCCCGGAACAGCTCCCCGAGCTCCTCTTCCGTGGGATGCACCGCCGCCTCATCGAGTGACTGAAGGAGCTGCCCCAAGGCCTCGGAGTCCGAGAGCCGTGCGGGGAGAGCGGTCAGCGTCTCCACATGCTCGGGCAGGAGCTCGCGCGCGCGCTCCATCACCACCCGGATCTCGCGGAGGATGTATGCCACGGCATGGAAGTCGCCCACGGCCAGCAGGTACGGAATGAAATTGTCGAGGATCGAAAGGAGCTCGGCCCGCACGGTGCTGTAGGTCTGCAGCTCCAACAGATCGAACACCATCGAGAGCACATTGGACCGCAGGTCTTGTTTGTACTCGCGCTCGATCTCGTCGTTCAGATAGCTGATCTCGTTCTCGTCCAAGAAGTACATGGTCGAGTCGAAGTCGTCGATGGAGATGACCGTCGGTGCCGCCTCTTCCTGGACCTCTTCCTGCACCTGCTGACGGACGTCGTCTTCCGTGACCTCGGGCTTTTCGTCCGAGGGGGCGAGTGGGGTCACCTCATCCATCCCCAACTCGACGTAGTCGTATTTGATGTACTGGAAGTCCTCATCCCAAAGCAGGGTCAGCAAATCATCGGAGGCTTCGGCGTCCAGCGTCCGGGCCCGATGGATCGCTGCGAGAAACCGGACGATCTCCTCGTCCTCGACCCCTTTTTGGAACGTGACAGATCGCACGCCGTCCTTGAACAGGATCCAGGCCAGGCTGTCCGACTTGCTCTCCTGGGCCAGCACCTCGCGCCCATCCCAGGTGAGCGAGGACTCCGAAACGGCCAGCACCAGGTCGAACGTCTCCTCCCAGACCTCTCCGAAGGCCGACTGGATGTTCTGGATCGCTCGTTGGTAGACCGGGTTGTTGGGAAGATAGAGCTGGATCGCACGCATGCCCTTGACGAGAATCTGGGCTAGATTCTCGACCGTTGCGATGGCCTGGGCCTCGTGCTCTTGCGCTGGGGTCGTCACGCTTTCCTTCTGCGGGTGTCAAGCCGGGGGCCGCCCGTATCCCGCCCCCGGGCGGGTACCGGCTGTTGCCACCGCGCGACCGGCGTGCTCGGCCGACGGCCACCGGGAATTAGGGCAACGGCGTCGCGTTGCGCAAGTGGCAACGTCAAGCGCGGCACGGGAATACCACACTGCACCCCGGCTCGCACCGCGGGAGCGACATTCCCTGCATTCCCCGGCGCGCCCCGGCTTGCGCTTCGGGGTGTATTCGGGTAGATTCGATTCGGACTTTATTCGGTGCACGCAGTCCCCGGGAGGCCTGGCATGCCCCTCACCCGCCGCCAAAAGCAGATACTGGACTTCCTCCAGGGGTACATCGCCGAGCATGGCTACGCGCCGTCCTTCGAGGAGATCGCCGATCACTTCACGTTCCGGTCGTTGGCCACCGTCCATGAGCATCTGACCAACCTTGAGCGCAAGGGATACATCCAACGCGCGCACAACGAGAGCCGCTCGATCGAAGTGGTGCCGCTGCCAGGCCAGACGGGGGCCGTCGAGCTGCCGCTCCTGGGACAAGTTGCTGCCGGGGAACCGATCGAAGCCATCGTGGACCAAGAGTCGATCGCCGTCCCCGTCGATCTCGTCCCACGCCGTGGCTCGTCCTACGTGCTCCGGGTGCGGGGCGACTCGATGATCGACGAGCACATCGAGAGCGGCGACTTCATCGTGGTCCACAGTCGCCAGGAGGCAGCGGACGGGGAGATGGTGGTGGCCCTGGTGGACAACACCTCAGCGACCGTCAAGCGGTTCTACCGGGAGCCCGGTGGCTGGATCCGTCTCCAGCCCGCCAACGAGAACGTACGCCCGATCCGGGTCCACGAGGACAGTGTGCTGATCCAGGGCGTCGTGGTCGGCGTGATGCGAAAGTACTGACACCCTGTCGGCCGTGGTGGGGGATCCGCAGAACACTCCCCCAAGTCGTTGTCCCACTTGCTGCTAGCCGAGTGCTCGTCTAACTTGGCGGCGCATGGCGGGCGTCCCCTATTACGTCATCCTCCATTACGTGGGCCACGGGTTCGCCGGCTGGCAGCGCCAGCCTGCGGAGCGGACCGTGCAGGCAGCACTCGAGGCAGCGCTGGAGCGGCTGGCTGCCGCACGCGTGGTGGCCCATGCGGCCGGCCGCACCGATGCCGGCGTGCATGCTCTCGGCCAAGTGGCGAGCTTCGCCATGCCCCGCGACTGGGAGCCGCGCGAGCTGGAACGTGCCCTCCGCGCCCTGATCCCCGAGGACATGTGGGTAGCGCACGTCGGCCGGGCGCCACCCGGATTCCACGCGCGTCGGTCAGCGGCTGCCCGCCGCTATCGCTACGTCATCGGATGCGATCCGGCAGCGAGCTCGCCGTTCCGCCGTCCATTCGAGTGGGCCCTCGGCGTACCGCTCGCCACTGAGCGGCTTCGCGCTGCTGCAGCCTACCTCCCGGGTGAGCACGACTTCCGGGGCTTCTCGGCAAGGGGCCAAGTCAAACCCCACTATCGCTGCGCTGTCACCGTGGCCGAGTGGACCGCGCGGGCTAACGGTGAAGGGTGTATTTTTACCATCGAAGCCGATCGCTTCCTGCACCACATGGTGCGGTTCCTGGTAGGCACGATGGTGGATGTTGGGCGCGATCGGCGGCCGGTTGACGACGTGTCCAGGCTTCTCGGCAGCGCCGACAATCGCGAGGCGAGCCCTCCGGCGCCAGCACACGGCCTATACCTGATGCACGTTCGCTATCCCCAACTCGACGAGGGCCAGGAACCATGAAATTCTTTCTCGACACCGCAGATCTCGCCGACATCCGCTGGGCCGCCCGGGCGGGGTTGATCGACGGCGTCACCACCAACCCCACGCTGATGTCCCGGGACGCGGGTGACGTGGACCCCAATGACGTCCTCAAAGAGATCTGTTCCCTCGTCGACGGTCCGGTGAGCGCAGAGGTGGTGGCGGTGGATGCCGCCGGTATGTACGACGAGGGCCGCCAACTCGCCAAGCTCGCCGAGAACATCGTCGTGAAGGTCCCGTTGATCGAAGACGGCCTCGTGGCCGCCCGCCGTCTCGCGGCCAACGGGATCAAGGTCAACGTGACCCTCGCGTTCAGCTCGGTGCAGTGCCTGGTGGCCGCCAAAGCCGGTGCGACGTACGTGTCCCCCTTCCTCGGCCGGCTCGACGACATCGGACACGACGCGATGGAGATCATCCGCGAGACCCGTATCATGTTCGACAATTACAGCCTCGAAACGAAGATCCTCGCCGCATCGATTCGGAATCCGCGCCACGTCGCCGACGCGGCCCTGCTGGGTGCCGACGCCGCGACGATGCCGCCCGACGTGCTGCGCAGACTCCTCCTGCATCCGCTTACGGATCGCGGACTGGACCGGTTCCTCAACGACTGGAGCAAGCTGGTCGCCAAGTCCAAGGTCAACGCGTGAGGCTCGGGTTTGCGATCGCGTTTGTGATCCTCGTCGGTTGCGGGGACTCGGCTCCCCGCGCCGCGGCGCAGGCGACCGATACGGCGCGCATTGTACCACGCGGTCCTCCGGCCGCGGTGACACGGGAGCAGCGGGCAGCGCTGTCCGACAGCGCCGCGACGTCCCGCCGCACCGCGATCGTCGCAGCGGCCAACCGGGTCGCACCGGCCGTCGTGTCCGTGAACGTGACCCGACAAGAGCGCCGCGCGTCACGCTCCGCTTTCGACTGGTTCTTCATGCCTCGGGGCTATGACCGTCAGGTGCAGGGCCTGGGCTCGGGCTTCATCCTCTCCGCAGACGGGACTATCGTCACCAATCAGCACGTGACCGCGGGCGCGTCCGAGATCATCGTCACCACCCGGGACGGCACCGATTACCCAGCCACGCTGCTCGGCGAGGATCCGTATACCGACATTGCCGTGCTCAAGGTCGAAGGCCGCAGCCTCCCGACCGTTCCGGTCGGCCAGAGTGCGGATCTCATGATCGGCGAATGGGTGGTGGCGATCGGCAACCCGTACGGGTACCTGCTCGGCAATACGGAGCCCTCGGTGACGGCGGGCGTGGTCAGCGCTGTGGGGCGTAACCTGAAGCCGTCCGGCAACGACCAGACTGTCTATGTCGGCATGATTCAGACGGATGCCGCCATCAACCCCGGTAACAGCGGTGGCCCGCTGGTCAACGTGGCCGGCGACGTGGTTGGCGTGAACAGCTCGATCTTCTCTGGTACGGGGGAGTCGGTCGGCATCGGCTTCGCGATCCCTATCGAGCGAGCCCTACGGGTCGCTGCGGAGCTGGAGCGGTTCGGCTCCGTGAGACGATCGTGGCTCGGGGTGACCGTAGCCGGATCCGAGCGGGTGCGGGATTGGAAGCGCGTGGGGGGCTTGGAGATCACGGACGTGGCTTCCGATGGGCCGGCCGACGCCGCCGGCGTTCGCCCGCGCGACGTCCTCGTGTCCGCCCTGGGGCGGCCCATGCGCACATTTCTCGATTGGGAGGCGGTCAAGCTCGACGTGAGTCCCGGCGACACCCTCGACGCCGTCGTTCGCCGCGACGGACGCGACCGGCGCGCGCGGATCGGGGTGCGCGACCTTCCGACGACCATCGCCGAGCGCGTAGCGGTGCTTGGTGATCTGGAGCTCATCACGGTCTCCGCACCCGTCCGACAGGAGCGCCAACTCCAAAGCGAGTCCGGTGCGCTGATCTATCGGATCGGTGACAGCACGGCGCGGAACACCGGGCTCAGGAGCGGGGACGTAATCGTGCAGATCAACCGACAGCGGATCGAACGCGCGGGAGATGTCCAGGAGGTGTTTCGTCGTCTCGCGGGGCGCATGGCCATCCGCGTGTACGTGGAGCGCGGCGGAAGCATCGGCTGGACCGAGTTCTACGTCCAGTGAGTGAGCCCGATCGGTACGAGACGCCGCTGGCAACTCGATATGCCTCGCCCGCAATGCAGGGCGTGTGGAGCGAGCGCTACCGTAGCCTGACCTGGCGTCGGCTGTGGGTGGCCCTGGCCGAAACCCAACACGCCCTGGGTCTCGACATCCCCGACGAGGCGCTGCAGCAGATGCGGGCCCACGTCGACCATGCCGACCCCGCCGAAGTGCGACGCCACGAAGCCCGACTGCGGCACGACGTGATGGCGCACATCCATCACTTCGGGGATCAGGCTCCGGCCGCGCGGCCGTTCCTGCACTTGGGAGCAACGAGCGCCTTCGTCACCGACAACGCCGACCTGATCTTGATGCGCGAGGCCATCGGCCTGCTGCTGGCCCGCTTGATCGCCGTGGTGCGAGCACAGGCGGGATTCGCCACGCGTCACCGGGCCACCCCGACGGTCGCGTACACGCACTTCCAGCCGGCGCAGCTGACTACAGTGGGCAAGCGGGCGACCCTGTGGCTCCAAGACTTTCTGTTCGACGCCATGGCCCTTTGGCGCCTGTGGCAGGAAATGCCATTTCGGGGTTGCAAGGGCACGACGGGAACGCAGGCCAGTTACCTCGAGCTGTTCCGGGGGGACCACGCCAAAGTGCAGGAACTCGATCGCCGGGTTGCGGCCGCGTTCCACTTCGCGCGCACCATTCCCGTGAGCGGGCAGACGTATACGCGGAAGATCGACAGCTGGGTGCTCGACGCCCTGGGTGGCATTGCGCAGTCATCCGCGAAATTCTCGACCGACCTGCGCCTGCTCCAACACGAGGGAGAGATCCTCGAGCCGGCCGAGCGCGACCAAGTGGGCTCGAGCGCCATGCCGTACAAGCGCAACCCCATGCGGTCCGAGCGCATCACCTCCCTCGCCCGTCATGTCCTGTCGCAGCAGGCTTCGGCCCACCATACGGCGGCGACACAGTGGCTGGAGCGGACCCTCGACGACAGTGCCGTGCGTCGCCTGGCGATTCCGGAGAGCTTCCTCGCAACCGACGCCATCCTCGTGCTCTGCGGCAACGTCGCGTCGGGGCTCGAGGTCGTGGAGCCGGTGGTCCGGCGCAACGTGGTGAGGGTGATGCCGTTCATGGCTACGGAACGCTGGCTCATGCTGGGCGTTGCAGCTGGCGGTGATCGGCAAGCCCTGCACGAAGTCATCCGCCGGCACGCCTGGGCGGTGAGCGATGCCGTTGCCCACGGAGCCCCAAACGATCTCATCGATCGCCTCGCGAAGGACCCTGCGTTCGCCGCCGTCGATGTGGCCGCGCTCCGCGCTGAACTCGACCCGACTCGCTACATCGGCCGCGCCGCACAGCACGTCACCGAATTCCTCGATGGACCCGTGTCGTCGTCCCTCAAGACACTCAGCCCCTTCGAGGCAACCCATGAGGCGAGTGTGAACGTATGAAGACCGGTGCGATGAGGGAAAGCACGCTTCCCTTGCCCCTCTTCCGAAAAGGAAAGGTGAGGGAGGTCTACGTCGTGGACGATCAGACCCTCCTGCTTGTCGCAAGTGATCGGGTGAGCGCGTTCGATGTGGTGCTCGGGGAGACCATCCCGCACAAAGGCGCCGTCCTCACCCAGGTGAGCGCCTTCTGGTTCGATCAGCTCCGCGACGTCTGCGCCAGTCACTTCCTCTCGGCCGATGCCGACGAGATCGTTCGGCGCGTGCCAGCCCTGACCTCCCACCGCGCGGCACTTGTGGGGCGCGCCATGTTGGCGCAGCGGACAATGCCCATTCCGTTCGAGTGTGTGATCCGCGGGTACCTGTCCGGATCGGCGTGGAAGGAATACCGAGAACTCGGTACGCTCGCCGGCGAGCCGTTGCCACCCGGACTGCTCGAAAGCGGCGAGCTGGACCCACCAATCTTCTCTCCGGCAACCAAGGCCGAGAGCGGCCACGACGAGAACGTGACGTTCGCCACCGTCGTGGGGGCGCTCGGCCAAGATCTGGCCGCGCGGTTGCGGACCGTGAGCCTCGCCATCTACCGTACTGCCGCCGCGGTGAGCCTGGAGCGCGGCATCATCATCGCCGACACCAAGTTCGAGTTCGGCCACGACGCCGACGGCAACCTCCTGTTGATCGACGAGGTTCTGACACCGGATTCGTCGCGATTCTGGCCGGCGAACCGCTACGCGCCGGGCCGAAGTCAGCCGAGCTTCGACAAGCAGCCTCTGCGCGATTACCTGGACGGACTGCGGCGGGCAGGGACGTGGAACGGCGATCCGCCGCCGCCACCCCTTCCGCGAGAGGTGGTTGAGGCTACCAGCGCGCGTTACGTCGATGCGTTCCGGCGCATCACCGGTCGGCCCCTCCCCGGCACCGCGTGAGGCTCGCTCCGGAGGGACGGCCGTTCGTGGTGGTCGCCCTGATGGTCGTGACGGTCTGCATCGGCGCCGGCCTGATACTGGGAAGGTGGTGGTGGGGCTTGGCCACCGTTGCTGCACCGATCGCGGCCTGGGTGCCGTGGTTCTTCCGGGACCCCGACCGCGAAGGCCCGCGCGGTGACCGGCTCGCGATCGCGCCGGCCGACGGCAAAGTCGTGAGCGTGGGTCCTGTCGACGAGCCGACCTTTTTCGGTGGCGAGGTGACCCGCATTTCGATCTTCATGAACGTGTTCGACGTGCATGTGAACCGGTACCCGACGGACGGGGCCGTCACGCATCGGTCCTACGAGCCGGGCGCCTTCCTCAACGCGACGCTCGACAAGGCCAGCGAGCGAAACGAGCGCTCCTCAGTGGGGCTCGAATCGCCACGCGGTCGGGTGCTGGTGCGACAGATCGCCGGCCTCGTGGCCCGCCGCATCGTCACCGATGCCAACGTCGGCGATGCGGCTCGGCAGGGCGAGCGGATGGGCATCATCCGGTTCGGATCGCGGGTCGATACCTTTCTCCCATCCGGCGCCCGCGTGTGCGTGAAGGTGGGCGACCGAACCCGGGCAGGCGTCACGATCATCGCGGAGTGGGTGCCATGAGTGCAGCACAGAGACAGCGGCGACGGATGCGCCGGGTCGTGGTCGTGGTCCCGAGCATCTTCACGCTCGCCAATTTGTTCTTCGGCATCTGGTCCATCGTGCTCGCGTCGCAGGGCGAGTTTTATCGTGCCAGCTGGTGGATCGTGATCGCGGGCGTGCTGGACATGATGGACGGCCTCACCGCCAGGATGAGCAAGACCGGATCGCGCTTCGGGGCCGAGCTCGATTCGCTCACGGACCTCGTGAGCTTCGGCGTCGCCCCGGCCATGCTGCTGTACTTCCTCCACTTCTCGTCACAGGGGCAGTTCGCATGGGTCTTCCTCTACGGCTTCGTGGTATGTGTCGCGATGCGGCTCGCTCGGTACAATCTGCAGGCGCCCAGCGAGGGCCCACACCGTGGCTTCACCGGACTCCCCTCCCCCGCCGCCGGGATGACACTCGCCACGTACTACCCGTTCACACAAACGGCGTTCTTCCAGGGTGAGCTCGCGAGCATGCCGTGGAACCAGATCCTGATCTTCCTCGTCATCGCGGTTTCACTCGCCATGGTGAGCAACATTCAGTACGCACGGGTGCCGCGGATCGGGGTGCGCTCGGTCCGGGGGGTACTCGGGCTCGCCACCCACATGTCGATTGTAGCGTTCGGGATCTGGGCACGGGACGTCTTTTTCTTCCCGCTGGGCATCGCGTACCTGACGTACGGCATGGTGCGGGCCGCGGTGTTGGGCATCCTGGAACGCGGCGAAGAAAACGGTGAGCCGCAAGCTGGGGCCACGCACCTTCCGTTTGTGATCCGGGACGAGCAATCCAGAGACCCACGCCCGAAACGGGAACCACCCGCCCAGGGGGGGTAGGCGGAGGCTCCAAGCCGTTGTGACGGAGGGGGATAGGTAGCTTTTCCCAAAAGGTGCTATCTTAGGGGCTGGACGGACAATCTCGAGCCTGGGAGGAAACCCCATGAGATGGCCGACGTTGGCACTCGCCGCCGTGCTCGCCAGCGCCCTGGTTGGCTGCGGCAGTGATCAGGATGAGACCTCACCCGGACAACCGGCAACCACGCCTGAGCAGGCGGCGCCCGCGCAGCCCGAAGCGGCACCGCCCCCGGCACAGCCCGCGACCACACCACCGCCCCGGCCCGCGCAGACGCGCCCGACCCAGACGACGGCCGCGCTCGTGGATCAGCCCTGGACGCCGGTGCACACTGGCACTGTGAGCGAGGGCATGACCCGCGACGACGTCGTCGGCGTGTGGGGTCCGCCAGTGGCCGAACGCGTCGTCGGGGCTCGCGGCTATCTGTACTTCCGGAACGGCTGCGAGGTGACCTGCGGGACCTTTGACGTCGTGTTCCTCGACAGTGGGCGGGTCGTCGACGCGATCGTGAGGGGCCAGGGCCACATGTATGACGGCGTGTCGTCGTCGCCGCCGGGACGCCAGGCCATGCCGACCCTCCCCGGACAGCAGACGTAGGAACCGCGACCATGGTCGACAAGCCAAGCCGCAACGAGGACGAGTACTTCGCCAAGCAGTCCGCCGAGTTGACCAAGGCGCGCCGCGAAGAGAAGGAGCGGGAGGCACGGGAGGCGGCCCAAAAACTCCATCACATGAAGTGCCCAAAGTGCGGGGAAGATCTCGTAACAGAGAGCTATCACGGGATCGACGTCGACCGCTGCTCTGGCTGCGCCGGGATGTGGCTGGATTCGGGAGAGGCTGAGGACCTGCTCCGCCGAGAGGACGCGGGGGTCATCAACATCTTCAGGTCGATCATGAAGGGGGTCGGGCCGAGCTGAGCATCGCTGCGTCGCGCTCGGTCCCCGACCCGATGCAAGCCGCGCGGGTGGCGGCTTCGAAGTGTAGACGTGTGACGGCGGCCGATTCTCGGATTGGCCGCCTTGGCTTTCGTGGCGGAGGCAGTCCATGTGCGGAGTATTCGGGGTCTCGGGCCTCGAGAACGCAGCCGAACTGACCTACCTCGGGCTCTACGCACTGCAGCACCGCGGCCAGGAATCGGCGGGAATCGTGAGCGTCGACACCAATGGCACGGCTCGTTCGCGCCGCGATATGGGACTGGTGCAGGACGTGTTCCCAGCCGCCACGTTGCAGAAACTCCCGGGCGACGTCGCCATCGGCCATACGCGGTACTCCACCAGCGGCAGCTCGGTCCGGAGCAACGCACAGCCCGTTGTGGTGAACTACCATGGCGGTCCGCTGGCGTTGGCGCACAACGGCAACCTCACCAACGCACAGGAATTGCGTGACGACCTGGTTCGAACCGGGTCGATCTTTCAGTCGTCCTCGGACTCGGAAGCCCTGATCCACTTGATCGCCCGATCGGACGCCCGGCGCCCCGAAGACCAAATCCTCGACGCGTTGGAGCGCGCGGAAGGCGCGTACACGCTGCTGCTCACCGTGGGGCGGACGCTCCACGCCGTAGTGGATGCACGGGGGTTTCGGCCGCTGGTCCTGGGACGGCTGCGCAACGGTTGGGTGCTGAGTTCCGAGACCTGCGGACTGGATATCGTCGGTGCGACTCCCGTGCGCGAGCTCAACCCAGGAGAGTGGCTCAAGATCGTGGACGGCCGCGTTGTCGACCTCCCGTCCTTGCCACCGAAGCCCCACCGACGCTGCGTGTTCGAGCTCATCTACTTCTCGCGGCCCGACAGCGTCGTCTTCGGCCGCTCGGTGGATCGGGTGCGGCGGGAGCTGGGACGGCAACTCGCCAGGGAGCACCCGGTTCCGGGCGCGGATTGCGTGTTCTCCGTGCCCGACTCCTCGAACGCCATGGCACTGGGGTACGCCGAACAGAGCGGGCTCAAGCTGGAGCACGGTCTGATCCGAAACCACTACGTCGGACGCACGTTCATCAACCCCGGGCAGGCGAGTCGGGCCACTAAGGTCCGAATCAAGTTCAACCCGGTGCGCGAGGTGATCGAGGACAAGGCCGTGGTCGTCGTCGACGACTCGCTGGTGCGGGGCACCACCTCCAAGGCGCTGATCCAGATGATCCGCCAGGCCGGCGCCAGGGCGGTGCACTTCCGGTTGGCATCCCCGCCCATCACCGGCCCGTGCGTCTATGGGATCGACACCCCGACTCGCGCCGAGCTCATCGCCTCCCGGATGTCCGTCGACGAGATCAAGCAGGAGCTCGGGGTGGATTCCCTGGGATATCTGTCCCTCGACGGCACCCTCAGGGCCGCCGGGGGCGATCCGGCAACCTTCTGCCACGCTTGCTTTTCCGGCGCCTACCCAACCGACCCCGCGGGCACGAGCTCCGGGAGGGAGCGTTCGGCCACGCCCCCAGTCACCGCCCTGATCGACTAGCGACGATCCGGCCCGCCCGGGCGCTGGTTGCACAGTCCTTGCTGATGGTTCCCGGAGGGGCATTTCGTGACCGACGGGACGTGAACCGAATCTTCACGGTGGCTTCACGTCCGACGCGGACATTGAGGCGGATGCGCTAGCAAACGGGGATCTCGCCATGCAGCACGTGTACATGTTCGGGGGTGGCAGGGCCGACGGGAACGCCGGGATGGCCGACATGCTTGGCGGCAAAGGCGCCAACCTCGCCGAGATGACCAATCTCGGGATCCCCGTCCCACCAGGATTCACGATCTCCGCGAAACTCTGTGTCGACTACATCGCCAAGCGGCGTTTCCCGGACTCCCTGCAGCGGGAGATCCGCCAGGCCATCGCCAAGCTCGAGTCACTGACCGGTCGTCGGTTCGGCGGGACCGATCGCCCGCTCCTCGTGTCGGTCCGCTCGGGAGCGAAGTTCTCGATGCCGGGGATGATGGATACGATCCTCAACCTCGGCCTCAACCCGGCGACATTGGCTGGTCTGGTGCGTGATTCGGGAAACGAGCGGTTCGCGTTCGACTCCTACCGCCGGTTCATCCAGATGTACGGCAACGTCGTGTACGGCATCAAGGGCTCGGCAAACGGCGACCCGTTCGAGCAGGAGCTGGACCGTCTGAAGCGCGACCGGCAGGTGGAGCGGGACATGGACCTCACTGCGGCCGACCTGCGAGTGCTGTGCGACGCATTCCGAGAGATCATCGAGTCGGCAACCGGCCACCCGTTCCCGGACGATCCATGGGCACAGCTAGAAGGCGCGATCGAAGCGGTCTTCCGAAGTTGGAACAGCCGTCGGGCCATCGACTACCGCCGGGTGAACCGGATACCCGATGACCTCGGCACGGCCGTCAACGTCATGGTAATGGTGTTCGGCAACGTGAGCGAGGACTCCGGGACGGGCGTCGCGTTCACTCGCGATCCCTCGACCGGTGAGAGCACACTGTTCGGCGAGTTCTTAGTCAATGCCCAGGGCGAGGACGTCGTGGCCGGCATTCGCGACCCCGAGCCGATCGCCAAGATGGCCGAGTGGTCGGCGGAAGGGTCACGCCGGTTCGAGGAGTACTGTCGAATCCTCGAGTCCCACTACAAGGACATGCAGGATGTGGAGTTCACGATCGAGCGCGGCACGCTCTATGTCCTCCAGACCCGGCGTGGCGAGCGGACTGCCAAGGCCGCGGTCCGGGTGGCCGTCGACTTGGTCCGGGAGGGCCTGATTGACCCGGACCAGGCGCTCTCCCGCATCGATCCCGATCAGCTCAACCAGTTGCTGCACCCCACGCTCGACCCCGCCGCCCAGGTGCACGTCATCGCCACGGGGCTTCCCGCTTCGCCAGGGGCGGCCGTCGGGAGAGTCGTGTTCGACGCCGACCGCGCCGAGCAGCGTGCCCAGGCTGGCGACCCCGTCATCTTGGTGCGGCGGGAAACGAGCCCGGACGACTTCCACGGGATGGTCGCGGCACGGGGGATCCTGACCGCCCGCGGCGGCATGACGAGTCACGCGGCAGTGGTGGCCCGCGGCATGGGCAAATGCTGCGTCGCCGGGGCAAAGGAAATCACCGTCGACGAGGCGGCGCGCCGGTTCGAGGTCGACGGCACTGCGGTGAACGAGGGGGATTGGGTCACGCTCGACGGGACGACGGGACGGGTCATCCTGGGACAAACGGCCTTGGTTGAGCCTGGGCTCGGCGACGATTTCGAGCCGGTCATGCGATGGGCAGACGAGCGCCGGCAGCTCCGAGTGCGCACCAATGCCGACACGCCCCGCGATGCC
>JBDHEI010000058.1:0-17374 GCA_039591075.1 Gemmatimonadota bacterium | reverse complement strand
GGTCCACCCATCCTGCCATGGGGAGGTGGGATTCACGCGGGTCGTCGACGGTGATCGCCACCACCTCGTGTTTGCCGGTCAGTCGGGCAAGCGGCTCCTCCCATCCGGGTGCGCGGAAATCGGAGAGCACGACGATGATGGAGCGATGATGCAAGAGACGGGTGGCGTAGACCAACGCCGACGCGATGTTGGTCCGGCGGTCGGGCGCGCGGAAGGCCAGGAGATCGCGAATGATCCTGAGCGCATGCAATCGTCCTTTGCGCGGCCGCACGACGTGGTCCACGCCCTGAGAGAATAGCAGGGCGCCGATACGATCGTTCTGCCTCGCGGCAGCCAGGGCCAGTACCGCAGCGACCTCGACCCCGCGTTCGCCTTTGGTGGTGGGCTCACCGAAGTCCTCGGATCCCGAGCGGTCCACGATCAACAGCACCGTGAGCTCTCGCTCCTCGACGAACGTCTTGACGTAGGGTGAGCCCATGCGGGCGGACACGTTCCAGTCGATCGACCGATAGTCGTCGCCGGGCTCGTACGCGCGCACTTCGGCGAATTCCATGCCCTGGCCCCGGAACACGGATCGGTATTCGCCAGAGAAGAGGGTGTTGACCAGCCGGCGCGTGCGGAGTTCGATCTGTTTGACCTGACGCAGTACGTCGGCCCCGACGAGGGCGGACGGCGGCGTCATGGGACGTCCACGGCCTCCAAGATCTTCGAGATGACCCCGTCGGATCCGACATCCTCGGCCTCGGCCTCGAAGGTGAGCAGCACTCGATGCCGCAGCACATCATGCGCCATCGCCTTCACGTCCTCAGGAACGACGTACGGTCTTCCCCGCAGGAAGGCGTGCGCGCGAGCCGCCTGCGCCAAGTAGATCGACGCTCTGGGGCTCGCCCCGTACGCGATCAGCGGGCGGACTTCCGGAAGCCCAACTGACTGCGGCTCCCGCGTGGCCCGCACCACATCCACGATGTAGTCGACGATCTTCTGATCGACGTACAACTCCGCGATGGAGCGCCGGAGGGTCAGGATGTCTTCGGGCCCGGCGACCCGCGAGACCGGAATGGTCTCTCCACCTGCCATTCGCCAGAGGATCTCCTTTTCCTCGTCTCGCGAGGGGTATCCCACGAACACCTTCAACATGAAACGGTCGAGCTGCGCCTCCGGGAGCGCATACGTCCCCTCGTGTTCGATGGGGTTCTGCGTGGCGAGCACGAGAAACGGCTCGTCGAGGCGATACGTCTCGTTGCCGAGCGTGACCTGCTTTTCCTGCATCGCCTCGAGCAACGCCGCCTGCACCTTTGCCGGGGCGCGGTTGATCTCGTCGGCAAGGATGATGTTCGCGAACAGCGGTCCGCGCTTGGGATGGAACTCCCCCGTCCGCTGGTCGAAGACCATCGTGCCAATGATATCCGCCGGCAGCAGGTCGGGTGTGAACTGAATGCGCTGGAAGGCCACGCTGACCGTTTCGGCGAGAGTGCGGACCGCCAGAGTCTTCGCGAGCCCTGGCACCCCCTCCAGCAGGACGTGCCCGCCGGTGAGCAGGCCGACCAGGAGCCGCTCTATCATGGCTTCCTGCCCGACCACCCGTTTGCCGACCTCCGTGACGATTTCCGCCGTGAAGGAGGCGTCGACCGTGCGCGCTGGGCGGGTAGTCATGATTCGACCTTCATCGCTTGATCCGTTCCCCTCCATCCTCATGGCGAAAGATCCAGGTGGCGAACCGGGGCGGCGTAATGGCATCGTCAGGGTTCAGGGCCCACCAATCCACTCCGCTGTCGGATCCGCCTGCCCTCTGCCCGGCCTGGTCGACCATCTGGCGTGCGCGATCGACCCAGACACCCGCGTTGGGAGCACGAAGATCCACCCATCCCCGAGCGACCGCCTGCTCGATGTTGCCATCGACCGGCTTGATCATCACAGAGCCACCCCGGTAGATCTTCGTGCCGGAGATGATGATCGGGAGACCGACGGAGATGATGGTCGAGCGCAGCTCGGCGTCGCGTGCCACCAGCTCCACGGCCTCGGCAGAGAGCTTATCGGGGTCACTGTCGGCAAGCGCGCGCACCGAGGTCCGCAGCTGTGAGAGAATGAATGCTTCGTACAGCAGCTTGGTGAGCCGCGGCGGTCCGAGCATCTCGAACGCCACCGAGCGGACGCCGTGCTCGGCCTCGAGGGCGCGGAGCCGCTCGATGGCCTCTGCTCGGAGGACACCGGCCTGATAGGTGGGTCCCGCCGTCGATGCGTCGAGTGCGGCGATTACATCCCTGCCAGTCGGGTACCCCTGCATCTCGGCGATTACGTAGGCAGCCACCTCCTCGGGCGTGATGAACTCCATCTGCCGGACTGAGGTGACCGTTTCGAACTCGTCCCGCGCAAACTGACCGTTCTCACCGAGATCGGCGTAGACGCTCTCGAGAATCACGCCTTCCTCATGCCATCCAGAGGCTTTGGGACCGATTGCGGTCGAGAGGTCCAGCGGCTTCGGACAGTCCACTTTGGGAACGGGCTGGCCCCGTTGGCGAATCGGACCGAACGCGATCTCTCGCCATGCGATCGCCGTGGTGGGCTTGATCTCGATTGTCGCCGGCGCACCAGGGGTGCGCGCGACGAGAAAGAGCAGGAGCGAATGCGCACCGGCAACCGCCGACTTGGCCAACAGCGTGCGGGAGGGACGCTCTTCGGAATGCGTGTAAGGGATATTGAGGCCCATGCCTCCCGTGCCGCTCGTCCCAATCTTCACGTACGCCTCGGTGCCCAATGTCCGCAGACACTCCAGCATGATTTGGACGTGCCGAATGAGCTGGGGCATGGGGATCGACAAGACGTGCTGTTCGACCCGTTCGCGGCTCACGCGCCCCTCCCTGGCCGCTGCGAGCAGCTCGCGCGAGCTGTGAAACACATCCCGATAGGCGAATGCCGTGGCGGTGTTGATGCAGTCCACGACCGCGTCCGGCTCGTACCGATGGAACAGCTGGTACAGCGAGCTGCGCTCCAAGACCTCTCGTGTCAGATCGCCCAAAAGGTCGTTCAGGACCTGCTCGCGCGAAGTCGCATCGGTCAACAGACGCTTCCGCTCCATTTGACCGAGGTGCGCCGGGAGGAACACATCGCCCCAGGCGGTATCGATTGCCGTCGCCCCGGCCGACCGCCGCAGCCACGCCGCTCCCTCCTCGACCTCGTCCTCGAACAGCGCAACCAACACGATGCGCTTCAGTTTGAAATCGAGCAGACGTCGAGCGATGACGCGACCCACGAGGCCGCTCCCCCCCAAAATCAGAATCGTCTTCCCTTGCAGTTCCATGGCTCGTCGCGTTGTCAGGGAGCGGGGAGTGCCCGCACCGCCTGGAGTTCATTTTTTGTGAGGTGTCGCCACTGACCCGGCGACAACCGCCCCAACCGCACCGGGCCGTGGCTCAATCGGACCAGTCGCTCCACTTTGAGGCCAAGGGTCTTGCACAGGCGCCGCACGATCCGGTATCGCCCCTCCGCAAGCGTCAGGTGCACTTCGGTCGCCGTCCCTCGCTCCACAACCCGGGAATCGATGATGTTCACCGGCCGGCCGTCGATGACGATCGACCGACGTAACTCCCTGCGAATCTCGCCCTCGGACCTGCCGTGCACCAGTACTCGATACTGTCGTTCGACAGCATACCGCGGGTGCATCAGACGATTCGCCGCCTCGCCGTCGGTCGTGAACAGCAAGAGCCCCGACGTCATCACGTCCAGTCGACCCACGTAGACGAGCCCGGCGATCTCAGGGATCAGCTCGAACACCGTAGGTCGGCCATGTGGGTCACTCCGAGACACCACATAGCCGATGGGCTTGTGCAACGCCAGCCAGGCGGTGGCGGCCGGTCGCACACGACGACCCCTCACCGTGATCACGTCGCGATCCGGATCGACGGAACTGCCGATCGTGGCCACCTCGCCGTTGACACGAATCTTCCCGAGACGGATGAGCTCTTCAGCGCGGCGACGGGAGGCGACGCCGGCCCGAGCCAGCGCTCGCTGGAGACGCATGCGCGTCACGGCCCGGTCGGCTCGCCCCTTGCGCTCGGCGGCCGCAGGGCGACCGACAGTTCCTCGAGCCGGGGCAGCTCGTCGAGCGATCGGAGCCCGAGCAACTCCAGGAACAATGGCGTCGTGCCGTAGAGCATCGGTCGCCCGAGCCCGTCTCCACGCCCCACCACCTCCAGCAGTCCTCGCTCCAGGAGCGAGCGCAGCACGCTTTCAACCGACACACCACGGATCTCTTCGATCTCGGCGCGGCTCACCGGTTGCCGGTAGGCCACGACCGCGAGCGTCTCCAGCGAGGCTTGCGAGAGCTTCCGCGGGCGCCGCACGATTTGCGCTTCGGCCACCGCTTCGGCGAACGCCGATCGGGTCACGATCTGGAATCCTTCAGCCACTTCGATGAGCTCGACCGCATGGCCGTCCTGGTCGTAATGTGCACCCAACACCGAGAGCGCCTGGCGCACGTCCTCGCGTGAGGCATCGTCGGTCACCCTGCGAAGGTCGTCCACCGAGAGCGGGTGCGCTGCCGAGAACAGCGCCGCCTCAAGCAGCTGCGTCAGTCGATTCACGGCGGATCACTACCGAGCCAAATGGTTGTCGCTGCGCAAGGCTCACGAAGCCGATCCTCGCAAGCTCCAGCAGAGCCAGGAGCGAAGAGAGTAGGTCGACGATCGCCGCACCAGGGCCAACGATCTCGCTCAGGCCGAGCTCGTCGCAATGTTCGAACAACGACCGAATGCGCGCCGTCGCTCCCTCGACATCGAGCGGTCGGGGGACCACGCGATGGAGGATCGGCTCCGGCATGGCCTCGATGACCCGCTCCACAGAAAGGAGCAGGTCCTTGAGTTCCATCAGGACGGGCCGAGGCGGCTGATCCGGCGGATCGGGAATCCAACCGCGGGGAAAGCGACTCCCGTGTTCGTTGGCCTGCGACACGAGCCAATCCGCGACCTCGCGGAACTGTTCATACTCCAAGAGTCGCCTGACCAGTTCCGCCCTCGGATCCTCCCACTGCTCCTCATCGAAGGGCTGTGGCAGCAGCATTTGGACCTTGATCCGAATCAGCTGCGCCGCCATCTCCAAATAGTCCGCTGCATCGTTCAACCCGAGCCGATCGATCACGGCAAGGAACTGGTCGGCGATCGTCGCGATCGGGATGTCCGCGATATCGATCTCTTGTTCCCGAATCAGATGCAGCAAGAGATCGAGAGGTCCCGCAAAGGTCTCTAGCTGAACAACGAACGCGGTGTCGGCCGCGACCCCTTTGACACTCACAGACATACCGGTACCGACGTCAACGCGAAGGGCGACACGACGGAGCACGCAGCGGCCTGCAACACGAACGCCGGGGTCAGCAACGTGAAGAGAGCACCGGGAGCGACGAAGACCACGACCAACAGGACGCCGAGGCCGTAGCGACCGATCTGGCGATACCAGAGTCCGAGGCGCGGGGGGAGGGCCTGATACAGCAGATGCGATCCATCCAACGGTGGAATGGGAATGAGATTGAAGAAGGCGAGCAACAGGTTCAGCCAAATGCCCCAGGCGATCATCCGCTGGATCGGTGCCAAGACACCCCGCACGCCGAGGCCGTCGCTCACGAGACCGAGCGCGATAGTCAAGATCATCGCCACGACGACCAGGCCGAGATTTGCCACGATTCCCGCTGCCGAGACGATCACGTCGCCGCGGCGGTAGTTCCGATAGTTGCGAGGATTGACCGGCACCGGCTTCGCCCCACCGAAGATCACCTGTCCACCCGAGCCCACGAACAGCGCGAGAGGCATCAGGATCGTCATGAACGGATCAATGTGTTTGAGCGGGTTCAGGGTGAGCCGGCCTAGCGACATCGCCGTTGGATCGCCCTGCCGGAGGGCGGCATAACCGTGTGCGTATTCGTGTGCCACCATCGAAAACAGCAGCACGGGAAGCGCCAGTAAGAACTCATGCACGTGGGGATGGTCCGCCGGTCAGCTGGGGCCGTAAGCTAACGGCGGCACTGATGAGTGTCAAAGGCGTACCGCCTTGACTGGTGGGCACTTGCAGGATAGAATACGCGGTCGTTTTCGGGGCCGTTGAGCCCCGTTTTGTCCACGCTGAGGAGCAGCTGTGCCGAACATTCGATCCTCGAAGAAACGCATGCGTCAGAGTGCGCGCCGCCGCACCCGGAACCGCGTGCAGCGCGCGGCGCTCCGCTCGGCGGTCAAGCGGGCGCGCAGTGCCGGGACCGGCAGTGAGGCGGCAGACGCCGTGAGGCAGGCCGAGCAGCTGCTCGACCGCGCGGCGCGGAAGGGCCTGATCGCCAAGAACAAGGCGGCCCGAAAGAAGAGCCGCCTCGTAAAGTCGTTGCCGTCGAAGGGCTGAGACTGGGGCTCACAGCGCCGTCAGCTCAGCGCCACACTTCTCGCAGTACCACTCCGTCGGCAGGTTGAGGGTCCCGCAGTCCGTGCACTTGACGGATTTCCTTGCAGAACCCTTGGCTGGGGGTGGGGTCTCGTTGACGGGGCTCACGCCGGCGGTCCCCAGTTGGTCTGCCTGATCCTTCTCCGCGATCTCCGCCAGGTTGTCTTCCTCGTTGCGCTTGCCCGAGAGCCCGGTTGCCGAGCGCGCCCCACTGATCACCGAGCGCAAGAATGCCATCTCGTCGGTGCCGCGGCTCTTCGAGCCCGGCGCTCGAGCCCCTTCGGACTCCTCGTTCCGGGCGACTTCCGGGGCCGCCTGAGCCTCCAGGTCGGCCGGCTCGGGTTCCTCTTCCGCCTCGGCTTCCCGTTCATCCCCCGCTGACCCATCGATGGCGTCGAGCACTTCCTCGAGGTTCGTGATCTCCGCCTGCTCGACCTTGAGCTCCTCGCGGATCTTCACCAGCGACTCCAGGATCTCGGCCCGAATGGTGGACCACTTGTCGGCATCATACTCCCCAACCGTATGGCGCAGCTCCGCCTCAGCGAGGCTCTCTGTCGCATCCTCTTCCTTCTTAGCAAGATCGTCCCGCACCACTCGGCGACGTTGGAGCCCCGAGTTGAGTTCGTCTCGAAAGCCCTGGAGCTCCTCCAGGATCGCATCGCGCCGGCGGGCATAATCACCCTGCACCTTCGTCTTGACGTGCGACGGGGTCTTGTCGGACGCCATGTCCAAACGCCGAAGCCACCGCTCGATCTGCCGCTTCTCCTCGAGCAGGTTCTGAATCGCCACCGTAGAGGTTTTTGACTGTTTGGCCATCTAATCCTCAATCGTCCTGGTCGCGGCTTCGAAACGCATAGACCCGTCGCCTCCGGAAGCGCGACCGGCCGTCGCCTCCCGCCCTAAGATATAAGGAATCCGTCCCGATAGGACCCCGAAGCGCAAAATTGGGGTCAAGGCGCCCACAGATAGGCGGTGCGCCCACCAACCAGCGTGCGCTCCACGCGGCCCTGGAGCTCCCAGCCTCGGAACGGCGTATTCCGGCTTTTGGACCGGAACTGTTCGGGTTCGACCACCCATCGGGCTGCGGGATCGAAGACGACCGCATCGGCCGCCGCGCCCCGCCTCAAAGTGCCGGCGGGCAAGTGGAAGATCCGCGCCGGTGCGGTACTCATCCGGTCGATCAGCTGGGCGAGGCTGAGCCTGCCCTCGTTCACGAGCAGCGACACCCCGAGCCCGAGGGCCGTCTCGAGCCCGACGACGCCGAATGGCGCGTCATCGAACTCGCGTTCCTTCGCCTCGTAGTGGTGCGGCGCATGGTCGGTGGCGATCGCGTCGAGCGTGCCGTCGGCGAGCCCCGCCGCCACCGCGTCGACGTCCGCTGCCGCCCGCAACGGGGGATTCATCTTCGCGTTGGTATCGTAACCCTCGCAGGCGTCGTGCGTGATCGCGAAATGGTGAGGCGTTGCCTCGGCGGTGACGTTCACCCCGCGGGCCTTCCCCCATCGAATGAGGTCGACCGACCCTCGGGTCGAGATGTGGCACAGGTGGATGTGGCCCCCGGTAAGCTCCCCCAGCAGAATGTTGCGCGCCACCATGATCTCCTCGGCCGCCGCAGGGATCCCCCGCAGCCCGAGGCGCGTTGCGACGCGACCCGCATTCATCACGCCGTTCTTCGAGAGCGCGGGATCTTCGCAGTGTTCCGCCACCGGGATGTTGAACGACAGCGCGTACTCCAACGCCGTACGCATGAGGTGACTCGACACCACGGGATGCCCGTCGTCACTCACGGCCACCGCGCCGGCAGCCGCCATCTCGCCGAACTCGGCGAGCTGCTCACCACGCTGTCCCACGGAGATCGCCCCAATTGGATAGACCCGCGCTGCTTGGGCCGCGGCCGCCTGCTTGACGATGAAGCCGACGGCTGCCTGGTTGTCGGTCACCGGATCGGTGTTGGGCATCGCGCAGATCGACGTGAACCCGCCCGCCGCAGCCGCGAGGGCACCGCTTGCGACTGTCTCGGCGTCTTCCCGGCCGGGCTCCCGCAAGTGCACGTGGATGTCGACGAGCCCCGGTGCAACTACTTTTCCGGAAACGTCGACGACGTCTGTGCCCTCCGGAGCAGACAGACCCGGCCCGAGTCCCTCGATCTTTCCGTCCACGATCAGCACATTTGCCACGCCGTCCTGATGCTGCGATGGATCGATGACTCGGCCTCCCGTGAGCAGCATCGGTTTCATGCGCCCCCTCCCCGATCACCCTTGGCGGCCTCCGCCAACTCCGGCCGCCCTCCCGCCAGCAGATACAGCACGGCCATGCGCACGGCCACGCCGTTGGTCACCTGATCGAGGATCACACTGTGCGGTCCATCCGCGACCCGAGAGTCGATCTCGACCCCGCGATTCATCGGTCCGGGATGGAGGATGAGGACCTCGCGTGGCGCGCGCTCGAGCCGCTCCAGGGTGATGCCGAAGACCCGGTAGTACTCCCGAAGCGAGGGGATATACCCTGCTTCCATCCGCTCGAGCTGGAGACGCATGACGTTGAGCACGTCGGCCCACTCGATCGCTTCTTCGATCCGCCGGAAGACGGTCACGCCGAGCTCCTCGATGGCGCCGGGCATGAGGCTCTTGGGACCGCACACCGCCACTTCAGCGCCGAGTTTGGTGAGACCCCAGATGTTGGATCGCGCCACTCGACTGTGGGCGATGTCGCCGCAAATACAGACCCGGAGACCCTCGATGCGGTTGAGCCGGTCGCGAATTGTCAGCATGTCGAGCAGCGCCTGCGTGGGATGCTCGTGCATCCCATCGCCACCGTTGACCACGTTCGAGCGGATGCGCTCCGCGAGGAACTGCGCGGCCCCCGACGACGGATGGCGAATGACGACCATGTCGATCCGCATCGACTCGAGGTTCCGAGCGGTGTCGACCAAGTTCTCGCCCTTCTGTACGGACGACCCCTGTGCCGCGACGTTCACTGTGTCGGCGGATAACCGTTTCTCGGCGAATTCGAACGAAATACGGGTGCGGGTCGACGCCTCGAAAAAGAGGTTGACGATCGTCTTGCCGCGCAGGGCGGGAACCTTCTTGATGGCCCGTTCGCTGACTTCTTTGAATGGCTCGGCGGTGTCGAGGATCAATTGAATCTGTTCTCGGCTGAGCGGCTCGAGGCCCAAGAGATCCTTGCCGAGCGACAGGGTCGTCACGAATCGCCTCGTCGCACCAACTCGACAGCGTCACGGCCGTCCTGCTCGTGCACGAGTACCTCGACGCGGTCGTGCGGTGTGGCCTTTACGGTTAGACCGACGACGTCGGCCTGGATGGGGAGCTCACGCCCGCCGCGATCCACCAGCACCGCGAGGCCGATGCGAGCCGGCCTGCCGAAATCGGCCAGCTGGTCGAGCGCCGCTCGAATGGTACGCCCGGTGTAGAGAACGTCATCGACGATCACGATCCACTTGTGGTCGAGATCCTGTGGCAGCCGGGTCTCGCCCACGACCGGTCGGGGCCCGACGGTTTGGAGATCGTCGCGATAGAGCGTGATATCCATGACACCCAGTGGAACATCCTGTCCGCGCTTCTCACCGATCATGTGCGCAAGCCGCTGCGCGAGATCGGATCCCCGCCGCTGAATGCCGATCAGCACGAGGTTGTTGGTGCCGCCAGCCAAGCCGACAATGTCCCGGGAGATTCGCTCGAGCGTTTGGGCGACGCCGGTCGCGTCGAGGAGGACTTTTCGCTCGGGTGGGGTCATGGTTTGAGGGGCAAGTTAGACGGACGGAGAGAGGGCGTCAACGCACCACTCGCCCGCAGGAAGACTCCGCGATACTGGCCACCGCCCTCACCATTAGCGTCGCTGGGTTGGCGAGCCCGGAACCGGCGTGACCGGCGGCTTGCCCGCGAGCACAGCGCGGACGTTCCGCACCGCCAGATTCGCCATCGCACGCCGAGTGGCTGTGGTGGCGCTGCCCAGATGCGGCAGCGTCACTACGCGGGGGTGGGCGAGGAGTGCCGGATGCACCTCGGGCTCGTGAGGGAACACGTCCAACCCCGCCCCGGCGATCGTGCCTCGCTCGAGGGCCTCGAGGAGCGCGGGCTGGTCGACCACGTCACCCCTGGCCGTGTTGACGAACAGGGCACCGTGGCGCATGGAAGCGAACCACTCGCGGTTCACCATGTCCCGCGTGTGGGGCGACGAGGGAACGTGCACCGTCACCACATCGCTCCCCGAGAGTACTTCGTCCAGGGCAGTGCGACGGGCCCCGGTCGCGCGCTCGAACTCGGGTCGCGCCGACCGGTCCGTGTAGAGGATTCGCATTCCGAACCCCGCAGCGCGGCGTCCTACCGCCTGCCCGATCCGCCCTGCCCCGACGATGCCGAGGGTCGACCCGTCGAGCTCGAGCCCGAGCAATTGCTGCGGGTGCCATCCGGTCCACGTGCCGTCGGCGATCAGCGCCAGCCCTTCCTTGAGCCGCCGCGCTACCGCGAGGATGAGGAGCATGGTCAGGTCCGCGGTCGAGGCGGTGAGCACCTCAGGCGTGTTGGTGACGATCACCCCATGCCGTCGGGCCGCGTCGACGTCGATGTTGTCGTAGCCCACGGCGCAGTTCGCGATGATCGCAAGCGTCGGAAGCCGGGCAAACTCTGCCTCGCCAAAGCGGCGGGACAGGAGCGGGACGACTGCCGCGATGTCCCCCGCCGGCGTGACCTCCGATGCGGCAATCCACTCCACGCCGAGCCCGGGTACCGGATGGGTATCGAGGAGGATGCGAAGCTCGGCGGCGATGAGAATGCGGGCCATGACGTGTCTCAATTCGGATCAGCCGGAGCGGGTCGCGGCCCGCGCGAGGCGCCATCGTGCGGGGTGGAAACTAAGCACCCATACCTCTATAATGCACGGGCTCTGGAGAGGTGTCCGAGTGGTTGAAGGAGCCGGTCTCGAAAACCGGTGGGCCCGTTAGGGTCTCGTGGGTTCGAATCCCACCCTCTCCGTCGCCGATACGACCACGCGAAACGGGCGACCAGCACGGTCGCCCGTTCCTTGACTTCTCCCCACAGCATTCCTGGATTCGGCTCCCTCCAGGTACCGTGTGCGGGCCCTCAGCAGTCGATCAGTGCCACGTCGCGCCGACGGTGATCAGCACGATCGCATTGCTGACGTCCGTGACCCGCTGGTACAGAAGGTCGACCGTCGGCGTCAGATAGAAGTTCCTCCCGAGTCGCACGTCCCACCCGATGCCGGCGGTCGCGCCGAATCCATTATCGGTCGTAGTCGTCGTCGTGTTGCCCGAGGTAACACTGGTCGTGAACGTGGAACCGCCAACGCCACCCTTGAGGAACACCCCGGTCTCCACAGACGGATAAAACATGACGGTGACGGTCCCGTTTCCGCGGCCGATCGTGGCCCCGTCGACCTCCGTTCCCCACGCGATCGCCTCACCGCCAAGCAGCAGTTTCTGGGTCGGTGTACCGCCCAGCCTGATGAACCCAGCACCACCAGGCTTGGTCTCCTGCGCCACGCCAACGTTCTGACTCACGTTCCAGCCGCCCCCGAGCCCGAAACTGATCCAGAAGCCCCGGTGCTTCGATTCCACCTGGGCGGCTGCTGGCGCCGCGAGCCACAGCGCCACAGACAAAACTGAGATACCAGACACGAGTCTCCTCATCTATCCCTCCCAACCGTTTCGGTACATGGGCATGGTACCCGGCGGCCTGGCACCGCGTTCCTGCCCTTTGCCCCACCCGTCACCCGTTCGTACCATTAAGCCACGCCATCCGCTGGGATGGCCGGGTCCGGGACCGCAATCCCCCACTTGCCTGCCGGAGACGAGTCATGGGTGCCATGCGCAGGTTGCTGCTCAAGGGATCGCAGAACCAATGGCTGGGCACGCGAGTCCCGAAGCGTCGATTCGTGCAACGCGCGGTCCGCCGGTTCATGCCCGGCGAGACACTCGATGCGGCGCTCGCCACCGCCGAACAACTCCGAGAGCTGGGTATGAGCACGGTGGTAACCCTTCTTGGGGAGGCGATAACCGATCGCGCCGAGGCCGAGCGCATGACGGCCCACTATTTGGACGCGTACAAGCGCATCCGACGGCCGGGACTGCCGACCGAAATCTCGGTCAAGCCCAGCCAAATGGGCCTGGATGTGGGAAAGGACGTGTGCGCCGCTCAGCTCCAGGCGCTGGCTGCCCGAGCGGACGCAAGCGGCAGTTTCCTCTGGATAGACATGGAGGCGACACCGTACGTCGATGCGACACTGAAGTTGTTCCGGAACCTGCGCTCGCGTCATGCGAATGTGGGCGTATGCCTCCAGTCATATCTGTACCGGACGGCTGAAGACTTGGAGCAGCTGTTGCCGCTCGCTCCGGCCATCCGCCTGGTGAAAGGGGCGTACAACGAGCCTCCCAATCTCGCCTTCCCGCGGAAGCGCGACGTGGACGAGAACTTCATGCGTCTCGCAAAGCGCATGCTCAGTGCGGAGGCACGCGACTTGGGGGTGCGGGCGGGATTCGGTACACACGACATGCAACTCATCGACCGCATTCGTGACTTCGCGGAGGGCGCCGGGATTCCAAAAGACGCGTACGAAATCCAGATGCTATATGGCATTCGGCGCAACGAGCAGATCCGGCTCACAGCCGAGGGGCAGTCCGTTCGCGTGCTGGTCAGCTACGGCAGCGCCTGGTTCCCATGGTACATGCGGCGCCTGGCCGAGCGGCCGGCGAACTTGTGGTTCGTCGTACGGAGCATCGTCTCGGGTTAACGAGAACGTCCGCCCTCACCGTCGGCGGCCGACCGCCACGCTCAGCAGAAATTCCTCGAGGGTGTCAGTACCGGTAGCTCCTCCCAACGATCCGTGTTCGACGCGGTAGCCGACAGCGGCCCACAGTGGCGTGCGCGGGATTCGGACCTCGAGCCTGCCCTCGAGGCTGCCCCCGCGGGAGAAGGCCGACCCGGTATTCACGCTGCCGCCCAGCGCGTACGACAACACCAGCGCACTCCTGAGAGTCGGTCGGAGCAGCCACGTGTCTACGCCCAGCCGACCCTCCCACGTGAGCCACCGCTCGGTTCCGCCCTCCGAGATGTAGCTTCGCGCCTGCGGGCCGATCCCGACGGTGAGGAAGTCGATGGGGCGCACTTGGAGTGCCAGCGCGCCTTGCACCAGATCGGACGCGGTCTGATCGGTGCTGCTCTCGAGCGATCCCTGCAGATACCGTAGGGTCAGCTCGAAACGCCCGAGCCGCACTCCTGCATCGAGACCGACTGCGGTCCCCGTCAGTCGATCGACCGTGGCCAGTGCCTCCCGATTCACGGTCGAAAACGCAACCATTGCCCGAACCTCACCGCCGAATCCCTGCGCGGAAGTCGGACTCGCGAGAGGCTGCGCCACCATGGCAAGCACACCGGCGTTGCGCAGGAGACGGTACATCAGCGCGTCAGGTCGACCACGGTTGGCGGCCCTGCGCGCACCACGATCTCCGCTGTCGATCGCCGCCCGGCGTTCAGTTGCGCGACCTCATCGACTCGGGCCCGCCACTCCTGCCGCAGCAGTTCGTTGGCTTGGACGTTCGGCACGATGGGGCGGCCGGGTCGCTGCATGAAGAAGCTGATCACGCCCGTCAGCGCCACCGTTCCGGCCACGGCGATCCTGCCGGCCGACAGATCGGCATCGGGCGCCACAGCGAGCGGAAGGACCGCGATCCCCACACCACCGACCAATCCGCCGACCAGAGCCTCGAGCCCCGGACCACGGGTCACCCGTTCGGGCAGGAACAGCGAATCCGCTGGCGGAGGCGGATGATCCACGGTGTCGGCCGGGTTGGACTCGATGTCGAGTGGCACCCGCAGGATGCGCACGACCTGGCCTGATGCGATTCGCGATTCGATCGCCAGCACGTACCGGCCACTCTCAAGGGGCGCACCAGCTGCATCGAGTCCGTCCCACCGCAGCTCGAGACTGTCAGAGATGAGCCCCTCGTAGACCTGTCGCGCCGGCACGCCGTCGGATCGCTCGATAGTCACCCGAATCTCGTGAAACGAGCTGGCGAACAGCTGAGGCGCGTACTGCCCGGATCCCGGGGCAATGGTCGCTGCGGCGGGGAGCTCGGCCTCCACCACCTTCGTGTCCCGCCTCACGCTCGCAAAGAGCGTTGCCAGCTCCGGCGGAAAAACCAGAGGGTCGAGGCGATATCGTGGCTCCAGCTGCACGATCCGACGAAACGCGGCTGCCGCCGAGTCGTTTCTACCCCTCACGAACTCCGCCGCGCCTAGGTAGCTCAGCGCATCCAGTCGCGCGGGTTCGGGGAGTGTGTCGTCCCCCTGTACCGCCAACGCTCGGCGGATGAGTCCCACGGCCGTCGGAAGGTCAAGATCCTGGTAAGCCCGCATCCCTCGCTGGACAAGCTCCCCGGATCCTTGCCCGACGGCCGGCTTGGCCAGAAGGGAGGCTCCACAGGCAACGAGCAGCCAGATGCGCGGCCGGGTCATCGATCCTGCGGAACGAGCACGATATCGGTGAGGCGGACCACCTGTCCCGAGGCAACGTCGAGTTGTCGCTCGAACGGCTCGAATCCGTCCCGCACGACCCGGATGGTGTGACGGCCGGGGCTCAGGTCGAGGTTGGCCTTGGGCGTGTTGCCGATGAATTGGCCGTCGATATACAGCTCTCCCCAAGGCGACGCGTTCACGAACAGCCGACCCGGCTGCAGCGGCGGAGCCGCGGTCGGGGCCGGCGGGGCTGGCTGGACCGTCGCACGTGGAGGCAGCTCCACTGGATCGGCGGTCGCATCGGGCACCGCCGGGACGGGCTCCGGCCTGCCAAACTGCCCCACCGGATCGAGCGTCTCCCACTGCGGCCCCTGCTGAGTGGCGTTCCGAGCGGTCTCCGGCGCCACCATGCTTCGCGCCCCTTCGAGCAGCGGGGCCGTCCACGCAAACCACTCCGGGTTCCAGAGCAGCAGACCGACCCCGATCGTGAACGCAACCAGGACTCCGCCAAGCGTCACCCGCGCGGGCGTGAGCCGTCTGGCGGGCGCATCCACGACGAGGACCGGTGTATCCGACGGCGGCGGCGCTGGCGCCGCCCTACCGTTGAGCGCAGCCGAACGCGGAGCCCCACTGAGTGCAGAGGTGAAGTCGAGGACCGTCGGGAACCGCCCGACCGGCAGCTTACTGAGCGCTCGTGCGACGGCTTCCATGACGCTCACCGGCAGGTCCCGTCGAACGTCCGAAAGGCGTGGAGGCGGCTCGGTCGCATGGAGCCGGGCAACCTCTTCGAACGAGTCCCCGAGGAACGGGAGGCTCCCGGCGAGACACTGATACACGACGACGCCGAATGCGTACTGGTCGGCGCTTGCACCGACGGAGCGAGAGTAGAACTGCTCCGGCGCCAGGTACTCGGGCAGGTGGAGCACTGGCGCGCTGCCTCTGGCCGGCCGCGGGCGCCCAAATACCTCGTTGATTCCAAAGTCGATGACCCGCACCCAGCCCCGGTCGTCGACGAGGATGTTGCTGGGCTTGAGGTTGCCGTGCACTGCGCCGCGCCGGTGCGCGAAGTCGAGCGCGCTCCCCACTTGTTCCGCGATACGAAGACAACTCTCGAGCTCCATGGCCCCAGTTTCCCTCAGGGCTTCTTCGAGGGACCGCCCACCGAAGAACTCCATGGAATACCACAGGAACGACCGCGCGACGCCGAAGCCGAGGACCGGCGCGATATGGGCGTGCCGGAGTGAGGCCGCGATGCCGGCCTGGCGCTCGAAGCGCTTGGCCAGCCCGTGGTCCACCAAATGGGTTACTGGGATCACCTTGAGCGCGACCTCGCGGTCGGCATCCAGCTCGCGGGCCACGTAGACGAACGAGCGCTGTCCGAGGCGGTGGACGCTCTCGATGCGGAACCGATCGGCGAGCGTCTGCTGTACCGCCTGGCGTGCCTCGTCGACGATGGCCTGCTCGACGAGCACGTTCGTTGACGGCGTGAACCCGCACAGTGGGCACTCGTGCGTGTCCTCGGGGATCTCCGCGACGGAGCAGCGTGGGCAGATCATGGGCGCAATCTAAGATGCATACCGGTCCCTAGGGCGGTGGACTCCAACTCGTCTCCGGATGCAAAAGTACTTCAACTGAATCTAGTAAATCAATATTCTGCAGGATCTTACACCATCTGTAGGAGCTTGCCACCGTATTGAAGTCCACGGGGTACCTCGCCCCCGCATGGTGTAGCCTGGTCCTGGCCACTAGCCAATCACCGTATCGTTGTCCGTCGCGGAGTTGTTGCCCGCGTTCGGATCGGTCATGCCACCGGGCACGGCGACCGTGGCGGTGTTCACGATCGTCTGGCCGGTGCCGTTTGCTGTCGCCGTGACCGTAAAGATCACGGAGCCGCCTACCGGCAGGTCCACGCTCTCGCTGAGGTTGCCGGTACCGCTCGCGACGCATGTCGCCCCTCCGCTGCCCGCGCACGTCCATGTTATTGCCGAGAGCTGCGCCGGGAAGTTGTCCGTCACCGTCGCCCCCGTCACCCCACTCGGCCCCGTCGCATTGCTCGCCGTGATCGTATAGGTGACCGGGTTGCCCCATTGCTCGCCGTGATCGTATAGGTGACCGGGTTGCCCTGGACCACCGCCGTCACCCCGTCATCCTTCGTAATACCCAAATCCGCCGACGCCGTGATCGCCGTGTTGTTGTCCGTCGCCGAGTTGTTGCCCGCCACCGGATCGGTCACCCCGCCCGGGACCGCGACCGTCGCCGTGTTGCTCAGCGTCCCGCTGCCACTCGCCGTCCCGGTCGCCAGGTACGTCACACTCCCACCCACCGGCAGATTCACGCTCTCACTGAGGTTGCCCGCCCCACCCGCCGCACACGTGCCGCCCCCCGCCCCCGTACACGTCCACGTCACCCCCGTCAGTCCCGCCGGGAAGTTGTCCGTCACCGTCGCCCCCGTCACCCCACTCGGCCCCGTC
>JBDHEI010000057.1:0-17529 GCA_039591075.1 Gemmatimonadota bacterium | reverse complement strand
TGACCGTCGCAAGCGGAAACGCGCAGCTGCGCGTCGCAGACAGCGGCGGCCCATGAAGAGGCCTGCGCACGGGGCATGAGGCGCGCAGGCCACGAGGTCCGGCGGAAGGGGTGCGGGTGACGAGAGTCGCCGGCACCCCTTCCCCCGTTTCGCCAGTCGCCTCGCAGGACACCCTGGCCCAGCTGGAGTTCGCCTCTGCCCTGGGTCTCGTGGCGGCGCACGCCGTTTCGGCGCTGGGCGCGGCGGCGGTCAGCTCGCGGCGACCCTCCATCGACATCGAATCCATCAGGGAAGACCTGGCCACGGTGGGCGAGCTGCTGAGCCATTTCCGGGACAGCGGGCGCTTCGTGCCGCGGCCGGTCGGGGACCTCGGCGAGACGCTTCGCCTCCTTGCCACGCCGGGGAGCGTGCTCGAAGGTGGTGCGCTGCGTGATCTCGCTAACGCGCTCGAGGCGATGACGGAGACCGCGAGCGCGCTGGGAGCGCTGTCTGACGACGCACCGCGCGTGGCCGCTCTGGCAGTGACCGTGCCGCCGGCCAAGCTCGCGCTCCGCATCGAGCGGGCCATCGAGCCGGACGGGCGGGTGGCCGACGCGGCCTCGCCCGGTCTCAAACGCGCGCGGCAGCGGCTCCGCGACGTCCGCCAACGGCTCATTGCGTTGCTCGAGCGGTTGCAGCGGGACCTGTCCTCGCACCAGGCGGCCAGCGACGCGGGGGTAACGCTTCGGGGCGGTCGGTACGTCATTCCGGTCCGTCGCGACAGCCGTAGCGCGGTTCGGGGCATCGTTCACGGTGAATCGGCGTCAGGGACGACGCTGTTCGTGGAGCCTGCGGAATCGGTCGAGCTCGGCAACGACCTCAACGCGTGCGAGGCAGAAGAGGTCCGCGAGACCCTCGCGGTGCTCCGTGCCCTCACCGACGACGTTCGGCAGGAGGCCGGTCCGCTACGAGACGGGATCGACATGTGCGTTCGCGCGGACGATCTGTACGCCCGCGCCCGGTACGCGCTCGATGCCCAGGCCGCCGTGCCCACCATCGAGCCCGCACCCACTGGGACCGCCGTCTCCGGCGCCGTCCATCCACTCATTCGCTCGGATGCGGAGCGCCCCGTTCCGTTCGATCTCACGCTCGCCGATGGGGCCCGAACCGTTGTGGTGAGCGGTCCGAATGCCGGAGGCAAGACCGTCCTTCTCAAGGCCATCGGCCTGTTGTCGGCGATGGCGCAGAGCGGTGTGGTGCCGCCCGTCGGCAGGGGAACGGTGCTGCCGTGTTTCAACCGGATCTTCGCCGACATCGGTGACCATCAGTCCATCGAGGCCAGTCTATCCACGTTCAGCGCGCATGTCGCCGCTCTGCGCACGATTCTGGTGGATGCTGATAACAGGTCACTCGTGCTGCTCGACGAGATCGGCGGTGGCACCGACCCGACCGAGGGGGCCGCGCTGGCCGGCGCCGTCCTGGTGTCGCTGCACGCGCGCGGCGTGCAGACGGTGGCGACGACCCATCTGGGCTCGCTCAAGGAGTTGGCCGCCGCGACGGACGGCATCGTCAACGCGAGCCTCGAGTTCGACGCCGAGACGCTGGCACCGACCTATCGATTCCTCATGGGAAAGCCGGGACGCTCGTACGCGATCGCCATTGCGCGGCGGCTTGGCTTGCCGGACGATGTGCTGGCGCGAGCGGACGCCCTCACGCCGGAGGCGGCCCGGTCGCTCGAGGCGACACTGGCGGAACTCGAAACACGCGAGGCCACGCTCTCTGGGCGCGAGGCCGACGTGGAATCACTGCGGGCCAGGCTGGAGGCCGATGCGGTGAAGCTCACTCGGGGACTCGACGACCTCCACGCCCGGGAGCGCTCCATCGAAGCGCGCGCTCGGGAGCAGGAGGCCTCAGGTCGCGAGCAAGCGCGCACGTTCCTGCTCGAGGCCCGACGCCGAGTCGAGGATGCGCTCGGCATGGCCCGGGCGGCGGTCAACGAGGCGACAGCCAAGGAGGCGAGACGCTTGGTCGAGGATGGTGTGCGTGACGAGGGGGAGGCCTTGCGAAAGCTCGAAGAGGCCGCGCGAGCCAAGGGGTGGAAGCTCCGCACGGCGGATACGGCCGACGCGGACTTGTCCGCTCCGCGGCCACCTCCCAAGCGGAAGCGCCCCACCGGGCCCAGTGTGGTGACCACGGTCGCCGGGGCTCAGTCGGAGATCGACCTGCGCGGACGACGGGCCGACGAAGCGGAAGTGGAGCTGCGCCTGGCCATCGACGCCGCGGTCGTGGCCGACCTGCCCAGGCTTCGCGTGATCCACGGGAAAGGGACCGGAGCGCTCCGCGTCACGGTAGCTCAGGTGCTCGATCGGGACCCGCGGGTGGCCAGGCACCGGCTGGCACCACCCCAAGAGGGCGGATCGGGTGTGACCGTCGTGGAGTTCCGCGCGTGAGCGCTATCCCGGACGATGTGATCGAGCAGGTGCGGGACGGCGCGGACCTCGTGTCCGTCGTGGGCGAACACGTGGAGCTCAAGCGGACCGGATCCGACTATCGGGGACCGTGTCCGTTTCACGGCGGGAAGCACCGGAACTTCGCGGTCATTCCCAAGAAGCAGATGTTCTACTGCTTCGTGTGTCATGAAGCCGGTGACGTGTTCACGTTTTACATGAAGCGGTTCGGCATGGACTATCCGACCGCCGTGCGGGAGGTGGCGCGCCGGGCGGGCATCACGATTCCGGAACGGCGGTCGACGGGACCCGACCCGCGGGAGCCGCTGTTCACGGCCGTGTCGGCGGCGGCTGACTGGTATGCGAGGCGCTTGCGGGAAGCGGACGACGCCCAGGCGGCCCGGGCATATCTCCAGGGCCGATCCTTCGACCTGGACCAGCTGCTGCCGCTGGGCCTTGGGTTCGCACCGCGTGGCAAGACCTTCCTCGAGGCAATGGCGGCGCTGGGGATCAGCACCGAGACGTTGATCGAGGCAGGACTCGCCGTGCGCCGCGAGAACGAGTCGGTGCGACCGCGGTTCTGGAACCGGCTCCTGTTCCCGATCCACGATCTGCGCGGACGGGTGGTCGGGTTCGGCGGACGAGTGATCGGTGATGGCGAGCCGAAATATCTCAACTCGCCGGACACGCAGGTGTTTCACAAAGGGAACCTGCTGTACAACCTTCATTACGCGAGGAATGCGATCCGCAAGGCGGAACGCGCCGTGGTGGTCGAGGGATACTTCGACGTCATTCGCCTGGTCGATCTGGGTCTGGAGGAAACGGTCGCTCCACTCGGGACGTCGTTCACCGTAGACCAAGCCCGCCTGCTCGGGCGGTACACGAAAACCATCATTCTGCTCTACGACAGTGATGCAGCGGGCCTGAGGGCCAGCTTTCGGGCGGCGGACATTCTGCTCCATGCCGGGCTCCGGGTGGCGATCGCCACGCCGCCTGCGGGGACCGATCCCGACTCGCTCGCCGCCACAGGTGGTGCGGAAGCGGTGGGCGAGATAGTGGACGATGCGCTGGACGTGCTCGAGCGCAAGCTCCAACTACTCGAGCGGAAGGGATGGCTCGGCTCCATCTCGGGGCGACGCCGCGCGCTGGATCGGCTGCTCCCAACGCTCCGCGCGGTGAGCGATCATGTCACCCGGGATCTCTACGTCGGCCGCTGCGTCGAGGCCCTCGGTGTGTCCCGCGAATCGCTGCACCAGGAGATCGAAGGCGGTCGCTGGCGCGCGCCGGCGCCCGCGACGCCCACACGACCCGCCGGCGGCCAGTCTCCGCGTGCCCGGTGGAAGCCTCGACCCGAGCAAGACCTGTTGCGGATCATGCTACGGTCGCCCGCGTGGCGTCCGCGCATTGCGGAGCTGTTGGAGAAGCTCGACAAGGGAACTGGGGTGGAGTGGGACCTGCTCCACATGGTGGCCGGCGCCGGTGAGGGCGTGTCGGATGGGGAACTGCTCGAGGCGACCGACGATGCCGAGGGGCGGGCGCTCTTGGCGCGGTTGCTCGACGAACCCAGCGGGGCCCTGGCGGAGGATGCCACGGTCGACGCGGCACTCGGCAAGATCGAGAGTCGGGCGCTCGAGGACCGGCTGCACGCGATCGATCGGCGTATTGTGGTCGCGTCCGACGAAGAGAAGGCGACGCTGGCACGCGAGAAAGAGACGCTCAGCAAGCGGATTCGGTTACTCAATCCATCCAGGTGGAACGTTATCAAGAAAGGCAGGAGTGGCAGTGCACGCTGATCTCGAAGCCCTGTTGCGGTTGCAGGAGAAGGACAAGGTGGTGTTGCAGGTGGAGGCGGACATCAAGGATCTCGAACCCGATATCCAGTCCCTGGACGCCGAGTTGGAGGGGGCCATCGCCAGCCTCGACGCCGCCAAGACCCGCGCCACGGATGCCGACCAGAAACGGGCGGATCTCGAGGCGAAGATCGAGACCTACCGTCTCATGCAGGAACGCAAGCGTCAACGTCTGGAGTGGGTGCGAGGGGCCAAAGAGGCGTCCACACTCATGGCCGAGCTAGATCTGGCGCGGACGGTGCTGGCACGCGAGGAGGCGGAGTGGGTCCGATCCGCCGACCGGGTGCAGGAGACCCAGGTCGACGTCGGCGAGTACGACGCCCGCCTGACGGAGTTGAAGGAGGCACAGGCACCGAAGCGCGAAGAGCTGGCGGCACGCCTCGCGGAATACGACGACAGACTCAAAACCGCTCTCGCCGAGCGGCAGGAAGTCGCTCGAGAGGTGCCGCGTGAGCTCCATGACCGGTACGAGCGCATCCGCCAGGGACGGGCACCGCTGGCCCTCTACCCGGTGACCAGCGGCGCATGCGGGCATTGCTACACGGCGGTGCCGCTCCATCGGCAGCAGAAACTTCAGAACGGCGACTCGACAGAGCCCTGCGAAGCGTGTGGCGTGCTCCTCTACGTCGAGGGGGAATGATCGAAGCCACCTCTCGTTGGATCGTCGCGCGAGACGTCGACTGCGAATCTGCGGAGCGGCTTGCGCGATCACTCACCATCCCGCTGCCGCTCGCGACGCTGCTGGTTCAGCGTGGGCACGATGCGCCCGAGGCGGCCAAGGACTTCCTCAGACCGAGTCTCGACTCGCTACAGGATCCCATGTCCCTTCGTGACATGGGACGAGCGGTGGAGCTGGTGGCCGATGCCGTTCGTGCAGGCCGCCGGATCATGGTCCACGGCGATTACGACGTCGACGGCCAATGCTCGACGACGTTGCTCACTCGGGTGCTGCGCACAGCCGGCGGCGACGTGGTGCCCTTCGTCCCCAATCGCCTGCGGGACGGATACGACTTCGGTCCCGCCGGGCTCGCCGAAGCGCTGCGGGTGGATGCCGGATTGATCGTCACGGGTGACTGCGGTACGACCGCCGTCGAGACGGTGCGGGCGGCCAAGGACGCCGGCGTGCAGGTCGTGGTCACCGACCACCATCTACCGAGTGGGCTCGCCCCCGCCGATGCGATGGTGAACCCTCAGCATCCGGAATGCCCGTCCGGGCTGAGTCAGCTATGCGGGACCGGCGTCGTGTTCAAGCTCGCGCAGGCCCTCGTCGGCCCCCTGGGCCTTCCGGAGCATCTGCCGCTGCATCTGCTCGATCTCGTGGCCATGGCAACGGTGGCCGACGTCGTGCCCCTCACGGGCGAGAACAGGATACTCGTTCGCCATGGACTCAAGATGCTCCAGAGTACGCGGTGGCCGGGACTCCGGGCGCTCATCGAGGTGGTCGGCATGAGCGGGACCCAGATCCGCGCGGGACACGTCGGGTACATCCTCGCACCCCGGCTCAACGCCGCCGGCCGAATCGGCGAGGCCATGGATGGCGTGCGGCTCCTTCTGACGGATGATGAGACCGAGGCGCGGAGCTTGGCGCAACGGCTCGAGACCATCAATGCCAGACGGCAGGCGATGGACGAGGTCATGCTGGACGAAGCCATCGAAGACGTGGAGGAGCGTGTCGACCTTGCCACCAACTATGGTCTCGTGCTCGCGCGCGACGCATGGCACCCCGGTGTCATCGGGTTGGTCGCGTCACGGATTGTGGAACGGTACTCGCGGCCCACGGTGCTCGTGGCGTTCGACGGCGACGTGGGGAAGGGTTCGGGGCGGAGCATACCGGGATTCGATCTGCACGACGCGCTTACGGTGTGCGCACCCCACCTCAGTCGATACGGTGGGCATCGCGTAGCCGCAGGTCTCAGCGTGGAGCGCAGCCGGCTCGAGGCGTTCCGGAACGCCTTCAACGACGTGGCCCGCGGGCGCCTCACGGCGGACGATCTGGTGCCGACCCAGCGCGTAGATGTCTTGCTGACGGTCGCCGAGCTCGATGATGAGTTGGAGCGTCTCTTCCGCCACCTCGAGCCCTGTGGTGCGGGCAACCCGGCTCCCGTGCTGGGCATTCGCGACGCCGCACTCGACAGCCGCCGTATCGTGGGAGCAAAGCACCTGCGCTTCACGTTGACCGACGGGACGGGCAAGGTCCCCGCCATCGCGTTCAACTGGGCCGACCGCGTACCGCCTGAGTGGCACGATGCCCCGGTGGACGTGGCCATCAAGCTCGACCGCAACGAGTGGCGCGGCACGAGCACGCTGCAGGCCCGGGTCGTGGACATCAGGGCCGCGAACTAGCCTGGCGTATGCGCATCATCGCGGGCGAGTTTCGTGGACGGATGCTCACCGCGCCTGCCGATCCTCGTGTCCGTCCCATCACTGGCCGCCTCAAGAAGGCGTGGTTCGGCATCTTGGAGCCCCACCTTCCCGATGCGCGGGTCGTGGATCTCTTCGCGGGGTCTGGCTCACTCGGACTGGAAGCGCTCTCGCGCGGCGCGGCCCACGTGGATTTCGTCGAGTTCTCGAAGCCGTCACTCACGGCGCTCGGCGCCAATATCGCCGCGCTCGGTGTGGAGGATCGGGTCCGAATCCGGCGGGCCGACGCGCTGCGGTTCGCCACCAAGCTGCCGGAACGGGCCTATGAGGTCGCGGTGGCCGACCCGCCGTTCTCGACCGACCACGCCAGGCGCCTGATCGCTATCTTCCGGGACCGGCCGTTTGCGGCGATCCTCGGACTACAGCATCGGGTCGCGCTCGAGCTGGACGGCGACGACACGCGCCGCTACGGCACGCACGCCCTCACTTTCTGCTACGCGCCATGACGAGAATTGCGATCTATCCCGGCTCCTTCGATCCCGTGACCCTGGGTCACGAGGACATCATTCGCCGCAGCCTCCACCTGATGGACAAGGTGATCGTTGCCGTGGCGGTCAACAGCACCAAGGAGCCGTTGTTCACGCTCGAAGAGCGGGTCGACATGCTCCAAACCGTGCTGCAGGGGGAGCCCCGCATCGAGATCACGGCCCTGGACGGGTTGCTGGCCGAGTTTGCTCGAAAGCGGGAGGCGACCGTGGTGATCCGCGGCTTGCGCGCGGTGTCGGACTTCGACTACGAATCGCAAATGGCGCTCATGAACCGGCAGCTCTATCCTCAGCTCGAGACGGTGTTTCTCGTCCCCGCACTGCACCTCACCTATCTGTCCTCGAGCCTGGTACGGGAGATCGCCCGGCTCCACGGGGATGTGAGCACGCTCGTGCATCCTGCGGTCGGTGCGGCCCTCAAGCGGCGGCTCGGCCCGTGAGGTTCCGGGACGACGCGCGCCACCGTGCTGCCGCACTGGGGCGTACCGTCATCCTGGCTGAGGGGTGGGACGACCGCATCCGGTCGGCGGCCAAACTGCTCGAGAGGCAGGGCGTGGCGCAGGTTCACCTGCTCGATCGCTCCATGGCCGGTGATCCGCGGCTCGAGCGGGTCGCAGAGTACCTGGCGATGCGGCGACCGGACAAGGTGCGGGGCGCGGCGCATGCCAGGGAGATGGCCGCCGATCCGCTCAGGTTCGCGGCCGCGCTGGTGGCCTTGGGCGAAGCCGACGCGGCCGTTGCCGGAGCGACCTGCGCGACGGCCGACGTGATCCGAGCCGCCCTGTGGGCGATCGGTCCGGCAGACGAGATCGAGACGGTGTCCAGCTCGTTCTACATGGCGATTCCGCGCGAGAACCTCGAGTTTCTCGGCGATCGTGCGGACCGGTTCGCCACGGACGACTTCGTGCTCACGTTCACCGACGCCGCCGTGGTACCCGACCCCTCGGCCGACCAGCTGGCGGAGATCGCGCTCAGCGCGGCGCGGGATCGATCGCGCATCGTGAGCGACGCGCCCACCGTGGCGTTTCTCTCGTACTCGACCAAGGGGAGCGCCGATGGCGACCGGGTCGAGAAGATCCGCGCCGCGACTCGGCGGTTTCAGACGCTGGCGCCAACGATCCCCGCCGACGGGGAATTGCAGGTCGACACGGCGCTCGTGCCCGGTGTGGGCAGGATGAAGGCTCCGGGCTCAGCCGTTGCGGGCCAGGCCAACGTGTTGGTGTTTCCCGATCTTGACAGCGGGAACATCGCGTACAAACTGGTGCAGCGTCTTGCGGGCGCAACGGCTGCGGGACCGATCCTTCAAGGACTGCGGCGGCCGATGATGGATCTCTCGCGTGGCGCCACCGCGGAGGATGTTGCGGATGTGGCGGCCGTCGGCATCTTGCAGACGGCCGAATGAAGATGATGCGAACACGGGAGGGAGCATGAGCTTTACGGTCCGGAAGGACGAAGCGAAGGGCGTCGTCGTGATCGGCGTGGATGGGCAGCTCATCGTCGGTAACCGGCACGACCTCAAGAAGAAAGTGCTCGATGCGCTGGATGCCGGTGACCGGAGATTCGTCATCGACTTCACCGCCACCGGCTACATCGACTCGTCGGGTCTCGGGGTCCTCGTCTCGCTGGCGAAGAAGATTCGCGAGTTGGGCGGCGATCTGCGGCTCGCTGGGCTCAATCACGACCTCCGCACGCTGTTTGAGTTGACCAAGCTCGACACGCTGTTCACGCTCATGGATTCGGCCGAGGAGGCGGTCGCCGCGTTCTGAGATTGTGACGGCCCCCCTGCGTTTGGTCGTGCGCCGCCGCGAGACGGCGGTGCTCGAAGGGCCCGGCCGCAATGTCGAGATCTCCATGCGGGTGCCGACGGATCTCGACGTCGTGGAGGAGGCGGTCGACCTCGTGGCGCGTCATTGTCTCGCCAGCGGTGTCCCACCGCGGGCGGCTCGTTTCGTCATGCGGGTCGTGCTCTGCGAGGCGCTCGCCAACGCCATCCTGTACGGTAATCAGCTCGATCCATCGAAGCGGGTAGACGTGCGCGTCGAAGTGGACGCCGCTGCCGTGACGCTCCACGTGCGCGACGAAGGGGCGGGGTTCGATCCCACCGCGATCCCCGATCCCACAGCCTCGAACCGGATCGACGCCGACAAGGGCCGCGGCCTGTTTCTCATCCGCCAACTCGTCGACGAAGTGCGGTTCAACGATCGGGGGAACGCGATCTGCATGATTCTGCACCGCGCCTAGACCGCCTGGAATCGGTCCTCCAGTCCCTGGGGGGCATGTTCGGGTGCCGCGTCCGGCTGTGGCGTGCTGGACGGGGACGACTCCGCCCGGTGCTCGGCGGTGAGGGGGTGCCTGCGCCTCGATCCCGGTTGGACGAGCGCGGCCTCGTGGAGCCGAGCGACGGCACACGCCGGCTCATCCCCGTTCCCAGTCTGGAAGGGTACTGGTACGAGCTGGCCGATGGCGACGGGGATGCGAGCGGTGCCGAGGCGGCGCTGACCCCACTCATTGCGCAACTCCTCGACGTTGAGCGCGACACACTGGCCCTCGCCAAGCAGCTCGCGTCCCGGTATGAGGAGATCGAGCTGCTCTACACCCTCAGCGAGATTCTGGGCCGGACGTCGCGTCTCGACCAGGCTGCCGAAACCACTCTCCGCGCCGTGAGCTCCGTGGTGGGCGCCCGCCGCGCGTCCTTGTTCCTGCACGATGAGTCGGCGGGCGTGCTTCGGCCCATGGCCTCGATCGGCAAACCCGTGGTCGAGCTGGCGCCGATCCGGGTGGCCGATCCCGACTCAGTGGCGGCGCGGGCGTTTCGCACGAAGAGTACGATCACCCGCGACCCGCGCCATGCGGATGATTTGCCGCCCACAGCCGAGCATCCGTCGCGCGGGTATCAGGGCGAGGCGTTCCTGTCCGTCCCCGTGATGTTTCGGGGGACCGGTGCCTCACCGCATCCGGTCGGGGTGCTCAACCTCACCGATCGGGTCGGGGCCGACGCATTCAGCGGGGGCGAGCAGCGTCTGGTGGGTGCCGTGGCGAATCAGGTCGGCGCGGCACTGGAGCACGCACGACTTGTCGAACGCGACCTGATTCGCCAGCGCGTGAACCGCGAGCTGGAGTTGGCGCACGGGCTACAGCTCAAGCTGCTGGTCTCGCCCGAGGTGCTGGGGATGGGCATCGACGTCGCGGCCAGGTGCATTCCGGCCAAAAGCGTTGGGGGGGATTTCTATCACCTCCTTCGCCTGTCCGGAGGTCGCTACGGCGTCATGCTGGGCGACGTGTCGTCGCACGGGTTTGCCGCGGCCCTCATCATGGCCCTCGTGCTCTCCGCCGCGGGCATTCACGCCGCGGAGGCCGGGTCGCCAGACGAGACACTACGCCGGTTGCTGGATTCGGTGGCGCAGGAGCTGGACGAGACCGAGATGCATCTGTCGTTGTTCTACGGGGTCATCGATCCGCGAGGCGGCGTCCTGCGGTACGCAAACGCCGGCCATCCGCACGCGTTTCGGATGGGCGTCAGAGATCGATTGGAGCGGCTCAAGGCCACCTCGCCTCCGTTGGGGCTCGCCGATCGGGACGCAATCGCGGCGGCCGAAACCCATTGGAATGCCGAGACAGATCGGCTCGTCCTGTTCTCCGACGGCATCGTCGACGCTCGTAGCGCCGCCACCGAGCCGTTCGGTGAGGAGCGGGTGCTGCGCATCGCGCGGAAGCACTTCGACGATTCCAGCGCGGAGATCGTCGAGGGCGTGCTCGCCGCGGTGAGCGCGTACGAAGCGGTGGCGCGTGACGACCGCGCGATTCTGGTGCTCCGCGTCTAGTGGGCCGCCGGCTCGGCCAGCATTTTCTGTCGGACCCCTCGATCCTCGACCGGATCGTCGACGCGCTCGCTCCGACCCCACACGATACCGTTATCGAGATCGGTCCCGGACGCGGGACCCTCACCCGACGGCTTGCCCCGCGGGTGGGACGTGTTGTGGCGATCGAGCGGGACCCGCAACTGGTCGAGGCGATGGCGGAGGCGGTCTTGCCGTCGGTCGAGGTTGTGGAGGGCGACGCGCTCGCGGTCGATTGGCATGGCACGGTGCAGGGTCCGTTCAAGGTGGTGGGCAACATCCCCTACTACATCACGTCGCCCCTCATCGACAAGGCACTCGAGCCGCCACGGCCGGCGTGCATCGTGTTTCTCATGCAGAGGGAAGTGGCGGAGCGGCTGGCGGCGGACCCCGGGGGGAAGGCATACGGAGCCCTGACAGTGGGCGTGCAGGCGCTGGCACGGGTGGAGCGGCTGTTCGTGGTGCCAGCCGGAGCGTTCCGGCCGCCGCCTGCCGTGGATTCCGCCGTGGTGCGGCTCACGCCCCTCGCGGTGCCGTTGGTCGCAGACGCGCGGCGCCAGGCGTTTCGGGAGTTCACCCAGGCGCTGTTCAGTCGCCGCCGCAAGCAGCTGGGAGGGATTCTCCGGGCGCTCACCAGCCGCGAACCGAACCAGATCGCGACCTTCCTCGACGGACTCGGAGTTGGCCCCGCGGCCCGCCCGGAAGCGCTCCCGCCGAAGGCATTCGTCGCCATGTTCGAGTGGGTCCAGCCGTGAGCACCGCCCGCGACGCTCCGCGGTCACGAGCATCACGGACGACGACCGCCGTTGAGCGGTCGGTGTGGCCCCGGCTAGATTGACGCGATGCTTCCCATACGCGTGACCAGTGAGATCGGGGCGTTGCGTGCGGTCCTGGTGCACGGCCCCGGTCGCGAGCTCCAGGCCGTCACGCCCACTACCCGTCGCGAATACCTGTACGACGACATCATCGACATCGGATTCGCCAGCCGCGAGCACCGCACGCTCACGCAGGTGCTGGAACGATACGGCGAGGTCTACGAGGTGAGCGATCTCCTGCGCGACGTGCTCGAACTCCGGGAAGCACGAGAGCTCCTCATTGCCCGGGCGAGCAAGGTGATTCCCTCGGACACGCTGCTCCAGCGGCTGGCCGACCGCCCCAGCGAGGAGCTCGTCACCATGCTGATCGAGGGGGTGGAGGAAGAAGGGGGTCCGCTCACCAGATACCTCAACGCTGTGGGGTACTCGCTGCCGGCGGTCCCCAATCTGTTCTTCACGCGTGACATCGGTATCGTGATCGGCGAGCACGTCGTGATTGGGTCCATGCGCCACGCCGCACGGTGGAGTGAGGAGCTGCTCATCAAGGCCCTGTTCTCGTTTCACCCCAAGCTGGCGAACGCCGGTATTCTCTACGACGGCTCGGAAGAGCGCCGTGACAACTACAGCCTGGAAGGGGGAGACGTCCATCCGGTGCGACCGGATCTCCTTCTCCTGGGATACAGCGGGCGATCGAGCGCCGCGGCCCTGGATCACATTTGCGACGTCGTGTTCGAGCGCTGCCCGGTGACAGACGTCATCGCGGTGGTCCTGCCGGGCGAGAGCACCGCGATCCACCTGGACATGATCTTCAGCCAGGTCGATCGGGAGCAGTGTGTGATCTATCCGCCGCACTTCGTGGGTGCGGGGCGGCTGGGCGTGCTCCACCGCCGCAAGGGCGAGGCCGCCGTCCGGGAAGCACCCGATTTCTTCACGGCGCTCCGCGACGTCAACTTTCCGCTGGAGCCCATCTTCTGCGGCGGCCAGCATCGCGGGGTGCAGGACCGCGAGCAGTGGGGCTCCGGCTGCAACCTGGTGGCCGTGCGACCGGGTGTCGCGCTCGCGTACAAGCGCAACGAGGCCACCCTGCGGGAAATCGAGCGGGCCGGGTATCGGATCGTGGATGCCCCCGACGTTCTGGGGTCCGACGAGGCCCCCACGGAGCGGACGATCATTACCTTCCAGGGCGCGGAGTTGGTGCGCGGGGGCGGAGGCGCACGGTGCATGACGCTGCCGCTCCACCGGGACGACCCGTGACCGACTCCGGCGTTCGGGCGGCTCCGGCTGGCACTCTGGTGGATCGGTCGCTCCGGTTCCTGGCCGATCAGGCGGCCGATAGCCTCACGTTGGCGCGGGACGTGCTCGGCATCTCCCGCGCGACCCGGGCGATCGCCGATCGAGTGGCGGTGGCGCTCCTCGGGTCGGACCCGCGCGTGCGCCGGCTGGGCGACGGCAAATGGGCTCTGGCCGCAGCGGCTGGCGAGTCGACCGCCCTGGGCGCCTGCACGTTCGCGGTGGTCGATGTCGAGACTACGGGGTCGAGCTCCGGCCGCGGTGATCGGGTCACCGAGATCGGCATCTACACCCTGAGCGGCGGGAAGATCGCGCTCGCGTTCGAAGCGCTGGTGAATCCCGAGCGTCCCATCCCCAACTTGGTCTCTGCCCTGACACGTATTACCGACGACATGGTGCGCACGCAACCCACGTTTGCCGAGATCGCGGACGACGTGGTGGCGGCGCTGGCAGGGCGTGTGTTCGCTGCACACAACGCGCGGTTCGATTGGGCATTCGTCTCGCGCGAGCTGCGACGGACTCGGGACCTTGCCCTCGAGGGCCCACGGATCTGCACGGTCCGGCTCACCCGACGCCTTGTGCCGGAACTTCGCTCCAGGAATCTCGACGCGGTCGCCACGTACTTCGGCGTAGAAATCGAGCACCGCCATCGCGCCGGCAGCGACGCCTTGGGAACGGCCCGGGTTCTCAAGCGACTGCTCGACGTGGCGGAAGAAAAAGGGGCGCGGACCCTTGACGACCTCCAGGCGCTTGGCCGACCGCGCCGCCGCCGCCGCCGCCGCCGCTCAGCGCTCCCGACTTCCGTGGAGGACGCATGACGCTCGTGACCACGTTCGCGGTCGGTCGGTTCACCTGTCATCTCCTCGACGGAGGGCGTCAGCGCTTGGATGGCGGGGCCATGTTCGGGGTGGTCCCGAAGCCCCTCTGGGAGAAGCGGATCCCGCCCGACGAACGGAATCGCATTCCCTTGGCGCTCCGCTGCCTCCTGATCGAGCATGACGCGGGCCCGATTCTCGTGGATACCGGGGTGGGCGACAAGGAAACCGAGAAGTTCGTGGAGATCTACGGAGTGGAGAACCGCGGCACCCGCGGTCCCACCCGGCTCGACGACGCGCTCCATGAGGCGGGATTCGCGCCCGCCGACATCCGGTACGTGATCAATACCCACCTGCATTTCGATCACGCGGGGGGCAACACCCATCAGGATCCTGCCGGGCGGGTCGCGCTCACGTACCCGAATGCCACCTACGTGGTTCAGAAGGGCGAACTGGAATTTGGGATGCGATCCAACGAGCGAACGTCAGCGAGCTATCTGCCGCCGAATTTCGCGCCGGTCACCCAGGCGGGGCGGTGGCAGCTGATCGACGGCGAGACGGAGCTGGTGCCCGGGATTCGGTTGCTGCCGACGCCGGGGCACGTTCCGTATCACCAGTCCGTCTTGGTGAGCAACGGCGGCGAGACCGCCTGCTATCTGGCCGACCTGGTGCCGACGACTGCCCATGTTCCGCTTCCCTGGATCATGGGGTACGATCTGGAGCCGATGGTGACCCTGGAGACCAAGCGCCATCTACTGGGTCGTGCCCTGGATGAGGAGTGGCTCCTCCTGTTCGAGCACGACCCTGAGCGAGGGCGGGGGAAAGTGGTGCAGGACAAGACGGCACTGACGTTTGCGCCGCTTGACAGCCCGTAGGGGAGGGGATACTATCCCCAGTCACAATACGGCAAGTAAGCGCCGCTGGCGCTTCACCCTCCTGCCACCCGTCGGGTGCGCGTTCAGGGTTCTGCGAGTGAGCGGGGCACGACGCCCCGCCGGCGACGGACTCTTGGAGGGCTGAGTCCGTCTTTTTTGTTGTCTGCAGACGAAAGGAGGCTCGTCACTGGCCGTTTCAGACGACAAACAGCGGGTGAGGGTCAATCAGCAAATCCGTATCAGCCCGGTCCGGCTGATCGGAGATGACGGAGAGCAGGTGGGGGTCGTCCCCGTCGAAGAGGCGCTCCGTGCGGCACTGGAACGAGGGCTCGATCTCGTCGAAGTGGCGCCCATGGCCCGCCCCCCCGTGGTCAAGATCATGGACTACGGCAAATACCGATTCGAGCAAGCGAAGGCCGCTCGGGCGGCACGCAAGAAGCAGCATGTCATTCAGGTGAAGGAAGTGAAGTACCGTCCCGGGATCAGCGAGCACGATTTCGCGTTCAAGACCCGACATGCGCGGACGTTCCTGGAGGAAGGCAACAAGGTGAAGCTGACCATGATGTTTCGCGGTCGGCAGATCACCCATCCGGAGCTGGGCCAGGGAGTGCTCAATCGGGTCTTCGAGGCGGTCCAGGACATCGCCAAGGTCGAGACGCATGCGAAGCTCGAGGGGCGCAATATGACGATGGTGCTGGCGCCGAAATAACCGGGCGGACAACGAGGCAGGGAGGCGGATGACGAGGGGCGGACAAGCCCCGACTGGTCGACCGCCACCCTCAGAGACAGAAAGCAGCGTTATGCCGAAGCAGAAAACGAGACGTGGCGCCGCGAAGCGCTTCAAGTTGACGGCTTCGGGCCGGATCAAGCGATCGCGCGCCTTCAAGAGCCACATCCTGACCAAGAAGCGTCCGAAGCGAAAGCGCCGCCTGCGCAAGGCGACGCTGGTCGCGGCGGCGGACGAGCGACGCATTAAGCGCCTGTTGAGCGCGTAGGAGCGGACCATGCCTAGAGTTCGGAACTCCGTCGCCCGCCACAAGCGCAAGAAGAAGATCATGCGTGCGGCGAAGGGCGCGCGGGGCGGACGCAGCAAGCTGTACAAGTCGGCCAAGGAGAACGTCGAGCGCGGTCTGCGGTACGCGTACCGGGATCGGCGCAATCGCAAGCGGGACTTCCGCCGGCTGTGGGTCGTGCGGATCAATGCGGCGGCGCGGACCTACGACCTCAGCTACAGCCGATTCATGTCCGGTCTGAAGAAGGCGGGCGTCGAGATCAACCGCAAGATGCTCGCGGATCTGGCGGTACGCGATCCGGCGGCGTTCGGCGAGTTGGCGGAGGTGGCCAAGCAGAGCCTCTAGTGGGGTGGAGCCGCCGATGACCACGCCCACGCACGCTCAGGAGGAACTCGACCTCATCGCGCAGTCGGTGGACCGCGTGTCCACCGCCAACGCCGCGGTGCTGGCCGACCTGCGCACCGAGGTACTCGGTCGCAAAGCGGGAAAACTCACCCGGATTCTTCGATCCCTCGGATCCCTGCCGCCCGAGCAGCGCCGCCAGCTCGGGGCACGCGCCAATCAGATCAAGCAAGCGCTGGAAACTGCCATCGCTGAGCGCGAACGGGTGCTTCAGGCCGACACCCGGCGAGCGATCGACGTCGACGGCACGATGCCCGCTCGCCATGCGTGGCGCGGCGCGCGGCATCCCGTGCTCGCCGTGGTGGACGAGATCTGCGAGATCTTCAAGGAGCTGGGCTTCACCAGGGTGAGCGGACCGGAAGCGGAGACCGAGGACTACAACTTCACAAAGCTCAACATGCCGCTCGACCACCCCGCAGCTGATGAGCACGACACCTTCTATCTCGGCCCGGGGACGCTGCTCCGCACCCACACGTCGCCGGTCCAGGCCCGGGTCATGGAGCAGTATCAGCCCCCGATCCGGATCGTGGTTCCGGGTCGGGTGTACCGGCGCGACGCGTTCGACCCATCCCACTCGCCCGTGTTCGAGCAGATCGAAGGCCTCGCCGTCGACGAGGGCATCAGCTTCGTGGATTTCAAGGCCGGCATCGATTACTTCGTGAAACGGTTCTTCTCGCCCGACACAGTGGTGCGGTTCCGCCCGTCGTTCTTCCCGTTCACCGAGCCGTCGGCCGAAGTGGACGTGCAGTGCCAGATGTGCAGAGGCAGCGGGTGCGCGACCTGCAAGCAGACCGGCTACCTCGAGATCATGGGGGCGGGTATGGTGCACCCCGCCGTGTTCGAGAACTGTGGGATCGATCCCGAGCGGTATACCGGGTACGCCTTCGGCATGGGACCGGATCGGATCACCATGCTGCGGCACGGCATCCCCGATATCCGCCTGCTGTTCGAAAACGACATGCGGTTTCTCTCGCAGTTCGTGAGCTGACGTGAACGTCTCGATCGGCTGGATCTCGGCACTGCTGGGTCGCGCGGTCGACCCGGACGACGCGGCGGCACGGCTCACTATGTTGGGGGCCCCGGTCGAAAACGTCGAGCGCATCCATCACGACCTCGATGGCGTGGTCGTCGCGCTCGTGGAATCGGTGGAGCGGCACCCCGATGCCGACCGGCTCACGGTATGCCGCGTGCACGACGGCACGGTGACGCGCAACGTCGTGTGTGGCGCGACCAACGTGGTGGCGGGCCGCAAATACCCGTATGCCCCGGTGAATACCGTGCTGCCGGGCGGCTTCAAGCTC
>JBDHEI010000056.1:0-19383 GCA_039591075.1 Gemmatimonadota bacterium | reverse complement strand
AGCCATGGAGCTAGCAATTGCATTGACGGTCCTCGCTGTGGTGGTGTTGGGGTGGACCGCGCGAGCGGTGAGAGTCAAAGGTGTGGCGGAGGCGGCGTCGCGAGAGTCGAAGCGCCAGGGGCTCGCCTTGCGTAGCGCAGAGGCCGAGGCTGAGGAAAGCCGCAAGAGACTGCTTCGCGAGCGGGACTATCTCGTAGATCGGATTCTGAGCGAGCTCTGTGCCGCGAAGGATGATCTCGAAAGGGTCTTGGCTCGATTGTCCGCATGGCCAACAGAGGCTGAGGACGTGCAGGCAGTTCACGACTGGAAGCAGCGCCACGAGGCCGTCGCTGACTTCACTCTCTTCAAACAAATCCTTGAGGAGCATGTGTGGTCCGAAGAAGGAGAGCCGTTTGTTGAAGCAGAGGAGATCCTGGAGGTACTGAGGACCGAGTTTGATGGCCGCGCTGCTTTGGACTACGCAGATGCCCAGCTCGGCCTGGATCGGAAATGGCGACTTGTCGATGGCCCCCACTACGGCGGCTTCGAGTTCGAGAGGCCAGACGGTGAGTACGCGAATGCTGATCTCCGTCTTGAGAAGGTCTGTGTGGAGGTGAAAGCCCCGGAGGGTGGGTACTTATACGCGCTGACGAATCCCTCGCTTCCGGGAATGGTGAAGATCGGGAGCACGCGGCGCAGCCCCGACGCTCGGGCTGAGGAGCTATCGAGGCATTCAGGGGTACCTACGCCATTCGTTGTGAAGTACAGCGTGTCGGTTTCGGATTGCTCTGCAATCGAGCTGGCCGTCCACCGTCGCTTAGCGGCCTATCGCGTTTCTGAGCGCCGAGAGTTCTTTCGCATCGACGTTGCGCAGGCAGTTCAGGTTTTGGAGGAAATCGCTCAGAGTCAATGGTAGAACCGGCCAGATCCGCCAAGAGGGAGGTGGTGCGACTCCCTATTCGCGGAGCATCGTGAACGTCTCCACCTAGCCAGGCCTGGCGGAGGCAAAGGGTCCCGGAGATCGTCTGTCGGAAGGGCAGCAGGAGAGCCACCGAGCTATCAGGCAGCGGCTAAAGGTCGGAGTCCGGGTGTTTTCTGTTGTGCTAGAACCCGAGTAGAGAAGGCATCCGCACCTACAAGGAAGGGCAGACGATGGCAACAGGCCGCAGTACCCAGCTCACTGCCCAAGTCGGGGAGTATCTGGTTGCAGCCGAGTTGTGCCGACGTGGGATGATCGCAACCACGTTCACCGGGAACGTGCCCCACTACGACATCATCGCATCTGATGCAACCGGCAGACACCTGGCCGTTCAGGTAAAGGCGATTCGCAAAGGGTCTTGGCAGTTGAATCTGACGTCCTTTGCCGGCGTCAGTTTTAGGGGCAAGAAACAGATCATTGAAGGGCCAACGAGACCACCGGTCGAAAGGCTCGTCTGCGTGTTCGTGATGCTGAAGGAGGACAGGAGAGACCGATTCTTCATTCTTGACTGGCGGGACCTTCAGAAGATCGTGATCGCGACGCACAGCGAGTATCTGCAGAAGCACGGGGGTATTCGGCCGAAGAAGCCTGAGTCACTCCACCTGGCTCTCAAGCCGGCCTCGGTTGAGAGATTCGAGGACAACTGGAAGCTCATCGAGCGCAGGTTGGGCTCGCGGAGCTAGGGGGGTCCCTCCCATGAAGCCCGCGGTAGACGAATCAAGGCTCGCGGAGCTGCTCGTGCGGCGAGGTGAGGTTCTCATGGACGATCCGAGCCTTCGCGTAGACCCCTTCGCCGGTGACCCTGACGCGAATCGTCTCGTCGAAGATCTGGATGGGCACCCGCATGCGTTTGTGATTGCGTGCGTCATGGACCGACAGGTCAAGGCCGAGAGAGCCTGGTTGGTGCCGTATGAGCTGTCGCAACGCCTCGGGACGTTCGAGTTCGATGCTCTGCGTCGCCTGCCCGAGTCAACGATCACTATCGACCGGTGGCGCTCGCATCGCGCGGTCTCGTCGAGCCGGGGAGCTAAGGCGACAGCACGTATCTCGGTGACGAGCTTCCTCGCCAGATTGTCTCTTGCTTCCCTGATCCGGTCTTGGATTAGATCGTGCAGGTAGCGCCACCGCACAGCGCCTCAAGAAGTCGAAAGCGAAAGAGGTCAAAGCACGTCGTTCACTCGTCTTGTTGAAGGTGCTCGTGTACGAGTTCGCGAAGCATATCGTGCTGCAATGAATCCAACTCATCATGCTCGAACTGCTCGTGGATCTGACGCTCGACCGCCTGGTACTGCTCCCTTCGCATGACCTCGTCCAGTTCCGCATCGACCCTGACAGCGCGGATCTTTTCGAGTAGCGCTGTCGTCATATTGATCTTAGCTTCTCGGATCCGGTCGTCGATCAGGTCACGCAAGGAACGCCATCGGGGCTTGTCAAGCTCACCCGGCCGCCACCACCTTCTGCGAACACGCCTCTGAATCTCATCACGGATCTCCTTCAGTCGTTCGTTCGAATCTGGAACGCCGGCCTCCAGCGGGACCGCGAGAACCCTCCTGCCGATCGCGTTAGCCGTTCCGTCCCGCCGAAATTTGATCAGACCTTTGTATCCGCTGATGAGAATCACCAGGATCGCCAGGCTACGCCACGTCGGCGTCAACCAGTCGACCGGGGGTTTTGACGGCAGGTACCCGGCCTCTCGGTAGTAACGCTTCGCATCTGGATGAAGCGGGAGCGACGGAAGATCGCGGGCCATTGATTCTCTGTCCACGACGCCGAGAAACGCTTCACCATCGAAGATCGCCTCCGCGATCTGCGCGACGTCGAACGGCAGGTCCTCAGTCGTCACCAGGACTGCCTGTGTAGCCAGCGTCTGAATCGCCGGTTCTCCTTCCTTCTGACTCAAGTACGTCCCAGGGTCGATCCTCGAAGAAGCGAATACCGTGGCCGTCATCGGTGCCCGTTCTTTTTGCCCCAAGGACAGGAGCCTGATCTTGCCATCATTCAGAATGGTTTTCATGGCCTCACCGGGTACGTAACTAACGAAGAACGCTCCGTCGATCTCCCCCGTATGAAGCCGATTCACCATGTCGGGGACTGAAAGGAACGATGGCGTGATCGAAGACATGTCGATTCGGTGGTGCTCGAGGATCGCCTGGGCGACGATCCGTGCAGCACTGCGCCTGGGGCCGAGGCTCATCCTCAGCCTCGCTTGACTGGGCGACAATTGCCTCTGCGCATCAGCCAACTCGGTGAGCGTGGTAACCGTGCCTGCTGATCCCGAGTGCTTTTCGCGGAGCAGAGCCTCGACGCTTGCGAGTTTTTCTCTCCGGATGATCACGTGGACCTGCTCTTCGTGCAGCACCGCGATGCGCCGAATGTTCCGCACCTGCGGGAGCCCTGTCCAATCGGGGAGATCTACGCGGTATACAAACCTCGGTTCGCCGAAGCGCGACGCGAGGGCAGCGTCGTACTGCATGATCGCAATCGTGGGCCGCGTGCTCAGCAGCTCCGCGTTCTCCAAAGAGCCATCCGTTTGCATGACCCTCGCTGCGATCCCACGCTCTTGGAGAAGCGACCGAATCGTCTTCCCAATCCCGTAGTACTTCCCATTGATGGCGCCCGTGGCGATGAGCAACGCAGATCGCTGGTGCTCCCGAAATTCCTTGGCGCCCCGGTGAAGCAGCTCATCCGATAGGTCGAATGCCCGCGTTAGCTTGATGTCCTGAGCGTTGGGATGCGCGAGCTGGAGGTCGCCGATATTGTCGAAAAGCGCCTCCAGGATTACGAACGCAAGGTCTTCCGGTAGATCGGTCCGACAGGCGAGCAGGACATCGGCACCGACGGTCTGCACGGCGTCGGGCTGATTGTGATAGTGGTTTGTAGGGATCTCGGCTTCTGACAGCCCGAGCTCCCCATCGCCTTCTGTCAAGCGTTCCCGAGTTGCGCGATCCAGACTCAGCAGCTCGACCTCACCAGAGCCAAGGGCCCGTTGAACGGCTTCCGTGGGCGTGCCTGACGCGAAGAACGCTGCGTCCAGCGTTCCATCGTTGAGGCGATCCGCGGCCTCGTTATGACTCGCCGCGTCATCAGGCGCGTAGTCCCCTTCAGAAAGCCCAATGGCTGCTAGGATGCGGGCTGCGAGCATCCGCGTGCCGCTACCCGCCGTGCCAACGTAAATCCTCTTGCGCCTCAAGTCACTCACAGCCGCAATGGCTGCATCCTTGCGCACGACTATCTGCACCACATCCGTGTACAGCCTAGCCAGGACACGCAGCCCTTGTGCCACAGCGGGATTCTCCCGCACTGCCTCAACAAGCGCCGGTCTCATCACAAGAGCAACATTGGCCGCCGAGTCGATGAGGAGTCGGACGTTCTCCCGCGAGCCGTGCGACTGCACTGCTTGGACGCCATCGATGGGCTCGCCAGGCAGTCGCTCCAGAATTCGAGCTAGCTGGCCACCCAACAGGTAGTACGTACCGCCTGTCGTGGCCGTGGCGATCGTGACCTGGCTCCAGCGTCCGGTCCCCCGGGGGTAGAAGTGGAACAAGAGACCGATCGTCGCTGCCAGAACGGCGACAGCCCCAGCGATTGGGAGGGTAAGGTTAGTCTTCGGTCGCAGTCTGGCCGCCATGGCTGCCCCTCCGCGCGTCCTGCTTGAGATCATGGGCGAGATAGACCGTGGCCATACCGCCGCTGCCGAGCTCTCGCTCGATCGTGTAGCGGTCGGCGAGGGCGGTCGAGAGCCGGGAGGTGGGGTCGTTCATCGCACTTAGAAGATGTGAGTTCCTGCGAGGAAGCGCGAGGTGCGCGGAGTTTGGGGTCCCCTTTGGGGTCCCAAACGGAGAACGGCCGCCCGAAGGAGCGACCGTCGAAAACGAGAAGTTGTTGAAGCGAAAGTTGTTAGCGAAATGCGCCGCGTAGGAATCGAACCTACAACCTACTGATTAAGAGTCAGTTGCTCTGCCAATTGAGCTAGCGGCGCGCGCGACAAAACATCGCCACGGACCGGCGCGTGCGCAACCCGGCGGCGGCGGTGCCGACCGCTCTACCGGATCCGGCGTAATTGGCGCACGCGCGACTGCTCGATCACGAGTTCCAGCACATCGCCCGCCGCCACCGGCATGGACTCCGTGGTCTCTTCTCCACCGGAAAGGAAATCCACTTCCATCCGGAGATCGGGGCTCGTCCATCGAAACGTGAAACGCTCTTCGCCGTTGCCCGGCACGCGCCCCAGTCGCTCGCGCCGACCCGCCCCGAGGGCGTATACCGTGGCATCGTTGAAATTGAAGTTCTTCACCACTAGGGTGAGCTCCGGCGGCCCGCCCTGCAGCACCACATCATTCGCTGCCCGCTTGCCGCCGCAGGCTGCTGCCACGGTCACCGTGAGCAGCAAGGCCAGCCATCCTCTCGCCGTGGACATCGCATCCCTCCGATCGTCAGTCTGCGCTTGTCGCAACCTTCCACTGTCGCAAAGGTATCATAGGCGCTCACGACGCATCAACTGACTAGATTGCGATCGCCATATGCTCGCACCAACACTGCTCGCAGCCTCCGCGATCGCCCTGGCGCACCAGCAGGATACGTCCACCGTGCGCGACACTGTACTCCTGGAAGAGTATGTCGTATCGCGCACCCGCACCGCCGAGCTGCGGCGCATCGACCAACCCCTCGCTCTCTCGCTCACCACACCGGGACCGGTGCAACGGACCTCGGCCTCGGTCGCGGCCAATCTCCTGCGAGACGTCACGGGCGTCCACGTTCAGCAGACCTCGGCCGGCCAGGGCTCCGTGATCTTACGCGGCATGGTGGGCAACCAGGTCCTCCTGCTCGTCAACGGTGTGCCGCTGAACAACGGCACCTACCGCGACGGGCCCGGACAGTACCTGGCCACCATCGATCCGGAAACCGTGCAGCGTATCGAGATTGTTCGGGGTCCCGCCTCCGTGCTCTACGGCTCCGACGCGCAGGGCGGCGTGGTCAACGTCATCACCGCTCCCCACCCGCACACCGACCACCAGAGTCTGCGCGTGGCGGGTGGAGCCTCGTCCGCCGACCGATCGTACCGCGCGCGCTTCTCGGTCGGGGCACAACGCGAAGGGTGGAGCCTGAGCCTGGGCGGCACGGTCGCATCGGTCGGCGACCTCCGGGCCGGTGGAGGCCTCGGGCGCCAGGATCCGACCGGGTTCAGCGCTGACGGGATCGACGGTGAGGTGCGCCTCTGGCTCGGCCACCGCCACGCCGTGACGGCGGTCGCTCAGCACTTTGCCCTGCACGACGTGCCTCGCTACGACCGCTACGTCACCTTCCGTGCTCCGACAGCGGGACCGGACGCCGAGCACGTGTTCAATCCGCAGAGTCGGCAGCTCGTGTACATCCGTCACACCATGACCTCGTCTTCGCCGCTGCTGGCACGGCTCGAAACCACCGTGAGCCTCTCCATGCAGCGAGAAGGGCGGTACCGCATCCAGCTCGAGGGAAACGGCCAGCCCGATACGCTGCGCACCCACTGGCGGGACAACGTGTACACACCGGGCGTGAGCCTCGTGGGCTCGACCCCGGCGAGTGTCGCCGGACGGCCGCTCACGCTCACCTGGGGTGCCGAGGGGTACCATGACGCGCTCGACAGTCATGGCTACGTGGAAGATCTCGTCAGCGGGATGCAGACCCCGCTCGAGCTGACGGTCGACGGCGGCACGATTCCCACCGGCCAGTTCCCCGACGGCGCCACCGCCGACCGCTTCGGCGCCTTCGTGGCCGCCGACGCTCCGGTGAGTCGCGCCGTGCACCTCTCCTTCGGCGGACGCTGGACCCGGTTTCGGAACGCCGCTGACGTCGGCACCGAGTTCGGGGGCGCCGTCGCGAACAGCAGCGCCGAGCTCACGGGCCAACTCGGCCTGGTGGTGACGCCGAGCGGGGATTGGCGAGTGGCCGCTCGACTAGCGCAGGGGTTCCGATCACCGAACCTCTACGATCTCACCCGGACCGGTCCCGTCCCAGGCGGCATCGCGCTCCCCAACCCGGACGCCGGGCCCGAGCGGTCCATCAGCGGAGAGGTGAGCGTGCGGTACGCCGGACGGCAGCTCGCCTTCGACGTGACGGCGTACACCACCCGCATCACGGACTTCATCGACCGCGTACCGGGCACCTTCCGCGGTGATACGCTCTTTGACGGCGAACGGGTCTTCCTCGGGGAGAACGTCGGGACCGCGCGCATCCGGGGCATCGAGGCCGAAGTGGCGCGGGCGTTCGGCCCGCTGCGGCTGCGCGGGAGCCTCACCTTCACCCGCGGCGATCAGCGAGGGGCCGACGGCCTCGACGAGCCCATGTCCAAGATTCCACCGCTTGGCGGCCACCTGAGCGTGCGCTGGTCTGCATCTCCCCGACCCCTCTGGGTGGAGTACGTGCTCCGGTGGGCCACGCCGCAGGAGCGGCTCGGTCGGCGCGACCTCACCGACCCCCGCATTCCCGACGGCGGAACACCGGGATACGCCGTGCAGGGGTTGCGCGCCTCGGCGACGGTCACACCGGGCGTTCAGCTGTCGGCAGGGTTCGAGAACGTCTTGGACACGCTGTACCGCCCGCATGCCAGCGGGGTGGACGGTGCCGGACGGCATGTCTGGGTGGGTGTGAGTTGGCAAGGTGGGCTGGAGTAGAACCAGGTCCGTTGCGCGGCAAAGCCGCTGTCGCCGGCACAGGGCCCGGCTTCGAGCGATGCCCCCAAGGGGAGTCGAACCCCTGTCCCCACCTTGAAAGAGTGGTGTCCTGACCGCTAGACGATGGGGGCGAGAACGCGCAGCTTCAAGAATAGCGGTAACGGGAGTCGAACCCGTGTTTCAGCCTTGAGAGGGCTGCGTCCTAACCCCTAGACGATACCGCCGCGAGGCGCCGGGGGCGCACGGAGGACAATATCACCACCCCTCTGAGGGCACGCAACCCGATCTCGACGCACGAGCGCGCGGTCGAGCCGCCGCGAAACCACCCAGGCTGCTTGATCGTACGATCCACTAGACCGACCCACTTCCGGAATGGCCCGACATGGACAACGCCCTCACAACTTCAGCCGACATTTCGCCCAAGTCGCGCGGCGTGGCGCTCCTGCTCTGCAGCGTACTCGGCGTTTTCGGGGCCCATCGCTTCTACACCGGCAAGCACGCAACCGGCGTGCTGATGGTCGGCACGCTCGGCGGCCTGGGGCTCTGGTGGCTCTACGACCTCATCCTGCTCGCAGCCGGATCGTTCCGCGACGACGCTGAACGGCGGGTCCTGCGCTGGTGGGAGCCGAATCCGCTCCAGGAGAACGGCTTCGCCGTCGGACCCAACATCGGGCGGCTCCTGGACGAGATCGACGCGCTCCGCTCGGAAATGGGCGATCTGGACGAGCGCGTGGATTTCATGGAACGGATCCTGGCTCAGGTAAGAGAGCAGGCGGCCTTGCCACCATCCGTCGGCACCTGACTTCCCAGCCCCGTCGCCGCTCGCAATCCGCACCGCCCAACGGGCCTCGCCCGAGACGAGTCACCCGCCTCCCGTTACCTTTCCGGCTCGAACAGTGTCTCTCACGCGAAAGGGGCATGTGGAAGCCAGCGACGGGAGCGTCGTACGGGAGGTCCTTGCAGGCGACGCAGAGCGGTACCGCGTCCTCGTCGATCGGTACCGGGAGCGGTTCGGCCGATATGCGGTAGCCCTCGTCGGCGATCCCGATCTGGCCGAGGACGCAGTGCAGGAGGCGTTCGTCAAGGCGTTTCATGGGCTTGCGACGTGCCGCGATCCCGACCGGTTCGGATCCTGGTTCTTCCGGATCCTGACCAACCAGTGCCACGACGCCCGCGCCCGCGTCCGACCGATGGAAGACGTGGCCCGGCTCCAACTCCGCGCCCGTGATCGCACCGACGCCGCGGTCGATCGCACGGAGCTCGCCGACCTGATCGAAGAAGGGCTGGCGATGCTCACGCCGGAGCAACGCGAAGCGTTTGTGCTGAAACACGTGGAGGGCCGTACGTACGAGCAGATCGCCGGATTGACTGGGGCCGGGATCGACGCGCTGAAGATGCGGGTCCATCGCGCCCGAGACACCTTGCGAAACGTGCTTGGAGAGAGACTGTGAACGACGATCGACGATTCACTCAGGAAGCACACACCTATTTGGACGGCGCGCAGACCGGCCCGGTGTCGGAGGCCGACCAGTCCGACGCCGACCGGCTGCGGAGTGCTGTCGAGGCCTATACTGCCCGCATCTCCGCACCAGGGCCGGCGCTGACCGATGCCGTGATGGAACGGGTGGAGCGTCGCGGAAAGAGCAAGCAGCCGGTCTGGCGCTGGGTGTTCGAACCGCAGCCGATTCGCCTCCGCCCCATCTGGGCTCCGATGATGGCCGCTCTGCTGCTCGTGCTGTGGCTCAGCGTCGGGAACCGAGGCCCGGAGGGCGCGCCGGCTCCTGTTGTGGCAGGTGCCGATACGGTGTTCGTACAGTTCCGGCTCGTCGCACCCGAGGCGTCTGCCGTGTCGCTGGTGGGGTCGTTCTCCGACTGGCAATCGGACCAGTATACGATGGGCCGCGAGGATGGCGGCGTCTGGTCGCTCACACTTCCGCTCGCCATCGGCGAGCATCAATATCAGTTTGTGGTGGACGGGCAGCGGTGGGTTCCGGATCCGACCGCGCACGCGCAGGTCGACGACGGCTTTGGCGGAACGAACAGCGTCATCGTCGTCGGGCCGAGAGGAGTGGTCCGCTCATGAACACCATCAGACATCTCAGCCTCGCGACGCTGCTGGTGACGCTGGCGACCCCGGGCTGGGGTCAGCAGGCTGATGTCCGAGGAACGCTCGAAGCCCGGGGCCTCCCGGCCCAGCTGGTCGCCGACGTGACGGCGGTAGCGGCCGAGGCCACCGCACAGGGCCTCCCGGCCGACCCACTGGTTGATAAGGCCATCGAGGGCTGGGCGAAGCGGGTGCCGGCACCCCGAATCCTGGCCGTGATTCGGCAGTTCAGACTTCAGCTCTTCGACGCTCGGCATGCGGTGGTGGGGGATGGCGTCGGCGAGCCGCTGGGGACGGTTGTCTCGGCAGCGGCGGAGGCCATGGGTCGCGGCATCACGGCCGAGCAGGTGGGAACCGTCGTTCGCGCCGCGCCCCGACCAGAGTCGTCCGCACCCGGGCTCCGCGTCGCGGCGGCCCTCACCGCACAGGGGCTCTCGAGTGATCAGGCGGTCGCAGTCGTGATCGAGGCGATGCAACGCGGCCAGACCGATGCCCAGCTACTGGACCTGCCGTCGGTGGCCCGCGCGATGCATGCCCGCGGCCTGGGACCGGCTCAGATCGGCCAGCAGATGATGGGTGGCGGGGCCCAGGGGATCGGCCGCGGGTTGGGTGCCCGGCCACCCGATGTCCCGCCCGGCCTGGGACCGCCACCCGGCAAAGGCAATCAGAACTCCTCCAAGCGTCCGTGAGCTTTGGCAGGTTCTGCGGCACGGTGATCGCCAGCTTGGCCGTCGCCGTGCCGCTTTCCGCACAAGACCTCTCCGTTTCGGCAGCCGCAGGCCATGCCCGCTACGCCGACTCGATCTCCGGAACTTCAGGCACTGTAGGGGTTCGTCTCCGGCTCCGCTCCCCGACGCTGTGGGCTGCACTCGAGGCGCATCACGCCAGGTTCACATCGGGCACGTGGGCTTCCCAGGCCGCGACGGGTGTCCTGGCCGTCCGGCCCCTGAGCCGCACCACTGCGCTCGGCGTCCGTGCCGACGCCAGCGTCAACTACCTGGAAGGCGGGCTTTGGAGTGGAGTGGCCAGCGGAGGGGCGCTCGTCGCCACCTCGTGGCAGCAGTGGATACTCGCCGTCGAGGCCACCGGAGGCATGGTCCGCCGGGTCGACGAAACCTCTGACCCGGTGGTTGCGGGCGCCGCGCGCCTCAGCCGAGCAATGCTGAAATGGACCCTTGGCGCGGAGCTCGCCGGAACGTACACCGACGCGGCACGATTCGCGGATGTCATGCTGCACGCCGGCTACCGAAGTGGATCACTCACCACCAGTGCCTTGGGCGGAGTGCGCTTGGGGGATCTCGGCGGCTCACCCTGGATCCAAGGACGCATCGAGTGGCAGGTCATGAGAACGGCCGCGCTCGAGCTCGCCATCGGCACATACCCTGAAGACCTCACAGGCTTCACCGAGGGACTCTTCTTCAGCGCCGGTATTCGGGTCGGTACCTCGGCACGGGCACCAGCGGCGCTCGCGGACCGGACGACACGGGTCGATCCCCTACCGGGGGGCTCGGTACGCGTCTCGTTCGCGGTACCCGACGCATCGAGTGTCGACATCGCCGGCGAGTGGAACCAATGGACACCGGTGCCGCTCACCCGGGTCGCCTCCCGCCGGTGGGAAGCCGTGCTGCGGCTCGGTCCCGGCGCCTACCGCTTTTCGTTGATCGTCGACGGCGAGCGGTGGGTGGTGCCGGCAGACGTGCCCGAGCTGCCCGACGATTTTGGCGGCTCGGTGGGCCTGCTGGTCGTTGGGTGAGTCGCACGGGCGCCGTCAGCGTCCGAGCTCTTTCCACCGAAAACACGTCACAAGGTGGTCGTTCACCATTCCGACCGCCTGCATGAACGCGTAGCAGATCGTCGTCCCCACGAACCGAAACCCGGCGGCTTTGAGACCGTCGCTCATGCGGTCGGACGCCCGGGAGCGAGTTGGGATCTCGGAGAGCCTGCGCCGGCGGTTCTGGCGCGGCGCGCCGTCCACGTACTCCCACAGAAACGCGGCAAACGATCCCCGCGTGGCCATGATCTCCAGGTACGCCCGCGCATTGCCGATCGTAGCCTCAATCTTCTTTCGGTTGCGGATGATGCCGGAGTCCTGCAGCAGTCGGTCGACGCGACGACCGGTCATGCGCGCCACCTTTGCGGGCTCGAACCCATGGAAGGCCAGGCGGAAGTTGTCGCGCTTATTGAGGACAACGGCCCAACTCAGCCCGGCCTGAAAGCTGTCGAGGACGAGGTGCTCGAACAGCAGCCGATCGTCGTGAACCGGCACGCCCCATTCGGTGTCGTGATATGCCGTCATCGCCGGACTCGCGAGACACCAAGGGCATCGGGTGGGATCTACGCTTCGAGCCACTCGACCAGCGCCGTCAGATCCGACACGTCGTGCTGGGCCCGGGCCACACCCGTCGGTCGCTCTGCCTTGCGGTTCACCCACACCGCGGTGATCCCCAGAGACGTGGCCGGCACGATATCGTGGAAGTAGCTCTGCGCCACGTGCATCCACGGTCGATCATCCACGATGCGACGGGCTTCCAGGAAGTGGGCGTGGGCGGGCTTGTAGGACCGAACGTCCTCAGCCGTCACCGTGAAGTCGAACGGAACCGACAGATGACCCAGCGTCGCGGTCAGCAGACCACGATCGACGTTCGACAGAATGCCAAGGGTGAATCCCGCCTTGATGAGTCGCTCGAGTGCCGGGTTGGTGTCCGGGAACGGCGGCCAGGTGGCGAGACTCTCGGGGAGGAACGTGGCCTGCTCCGGCGTCACGCTCCAGCCGAGTTGCCGCGCGACCTCGACGGCAGTGAGGGCGAGGATCTCCCGATAGGGTCGGAAGGTCCGCTGCTGCACGAGGGGTTCCGTGCGGGCGTAGGCCTCGAGGACCCCTGCGCGGTCCAACTCGACGGCGTCTGCTCTGGCCGCACGGAGAAACGCGTTTGCGATGCCTGCCTCCCAGTCGACCAACGTGCCGTAGCAGTCGAACGTGAGGACGGAGGCTTGGGCCATCAACCCGCTTGCGTGCTCAGCAGTGTCAGGGCCCGCTCCCCATCTACGGGCTGGGAGAAGAGAAAGCCCTGCCCGTGCTCGCACTCGAGCGTCCGCAGGCTGTCGAGTTGCTCGGAGGTCTCGACCCCTTCCGCGATCACGTGAATACCCAGGTCGCGGGCAAGCCGGATGATCGCCTGCACGATCGTGGCACGTTCCCCGGGCTCACCGAGACTCTTGATGAAGGAGCGGTCGATCTTGAGGGTATCCACGCGAAGCCGGTTGAGATACGACAGCGAGGAGTATCCGGTTCCGAAGTCGTCGATCTGCATCTGGACGCCGAGCTTGTCTAGTCGCCGGACGACCTCCGTGCTGAAGTCGGGATCGTTCATCAGCACGGTCTCGGTCACCTCGAGCTTCAACCGAGAGGGGACCATGCCGGTTTCCTTCAGAATGGCCCCGAGCTGCTCCACGAAGTCCACCTGTTGGAGCTGCTTCGCCGATAGGTTGACGCTGATCGAGAACGTGTCATCTAGGGGGTGACGCTCGAGCCAGTTGGTGCACTGCCGGCAGGCGGTGCGGAGCACCCAGAGACCCAGCGCCACAATGACGCCGGTTTCCTCCGCCACGGGCACGAACTCGGCCGGACTGACCGTCCCACGCTCCGGATGGTCCCACCGCAGCAGCGCCTCGAATCCGCAGATGCGGCGCGTCTCGAGTGAGACAACGGGCAGGTAGACCAGCCGGAACCGGTTTTCCTCCAAGGCGGTGCGCAGGTCGCTCTCGACCTGGAGAACGTACATCGCCCGCTCGTGCATCTTGGCGTCGAACACCTCGATGCGCCCCCGGCCGTGCGATTTAGCTCGATACATCGCCGTGTCGGCGTCCCGCAGCAGGTGCTCGGGCCTCGCATTCCCGGTGGTGCTGGTGGCGATCCCGATGCTGGCCGTCGCGAAGACCCGGTGCCCGTTCAGGACGAAGGGGGCGCGGAGCTCCTCCTGGACACGCTCCGCCACTCTCGTGGCGTCGCCGATGTTCTCGATGCCATCGACCAGGATGCAGAACTCGTCACCCGCGAGCCGTGCCACCACGTCGCCGGGTCTGAGGCACCGCTCGAGCCGCTGGGCGACGCCCATGAGCAGGCGATCGCCGGTGTCGTGACCCAGGCTGTCGTTCACGACCTTGAACCGGTCCAGATCCAGGAACAGGACTGCGAAGTGGTAGTCCCCTCGCCGCTGCACCCGGCGGGCCGACCGCTCGAGCAGGTTGGTGAAGAAGCCTCGGTTCGGCAGGCTCGTCAGGGGATCGTAGAGCGCATCGCGAGCCAATGACTCTTCGATGCGTTTCCGTGCCGAAATGTCGGTCAGGGAACCGGCCATACGCAGGGGACGTCCCTCGGCGTTGCGCACCACGAGACCCCGAACCAGGATCCAGCGATACGTGCCGTCTTTGTGACGCAGTCGGTGCTCGCTCTCGAACTGCTCCATTGCCCCGTTCAGGTGGGCGTCGAGATCGCCCCGCACCCGCTCACTGTCTTCGGAATGGACTCGCCCGAGCCACGCCTCGATGTCCGACCCCACCTCAGCTTTGTCGTAGCCGAGCATGGACCACCAGCGGTCCGAGTAGTACACCAGCCCGGTCGGCACTTCCCAGTCCCACAGACCGTCGTTAGAGCCCTGCGCGGCCAACGCATAGCGCTCTTCGCTGGTCCTGAGAGCGGCCTCCGCTTTCTTCCGGCGGGTGATGTCCTCACATGTCGTGACGATCCCGAGGATCATCCCATCGGCATCACGGACCACATCGGACATGAGCTGCACCGGAAACACGCTCCCGTCCTTGCGGACGTTCACCGATTCCCGGCGCCAGCTGGTAACGGCCTGGAGCTGGGGTGCGGACATCGGCATGGCCGCGCTCTCGGCGGCGAACGTCCGGACGTCTTTCCCGTACAGCTCCTCGACCTTCCATCCGTGCATGTCGGCTTCGGCGGGATTCACGTAAATGATCTTCCCGTCCACATCGGTAACGGTCACCCCGAGCTGGGTCGTCTCCACCGCCTTCTGGAGCCGACGCAGCTCCTGCTCGATTTGCTTGCGCTCGGTGATGTCCCGATAGATCCCGAAGACGGCAACGCGACCGTTCGCGACCTTGACCGGCGCACCGATGATTGCCACCTCGACGAGCCGGCCGTCCTTGCGCTGCCGGACCGCCTCCATGGTGACGCGCTCGCCCCGCGCGATCCGTCGCGTGACGTCCAGCGCTTCCGCGTGCTGATCCGCGGGCGGGAGGAGATCGTCGATCGCTTTCCCCAGAATCTCTTTCGGCGCGTAGCCGAAGAGTTCGGTGAAGGGACCGTTCACCCGCAGGACGCCACCCTCGTTGTCCACCAGGACGATCGCCTCCGGAGAGTTCTCGAACAGCTCGGTGAGATAGGCTTTTTCGATGCCGTACTGGACCTGCACCTGCCGATGGCGCCGCAGGATCCGCTGAAACAGGGCGACCGTGAGCAGGACCGCCAGCGTGATCCCGAACGTCGGGAGGTCCTGCAGTCTGAAACCCGGTTCCGGGATCCAGGTCTCCAATGTGCGGGTGATTGCCGCAAAATGCCCGGCCGAAACGGCCACCAGGAGGGCCGCGATGAACCGAGCGGTCCAGTCTCGCACGCGCGCCACGAGCACAACCGCCCAGAGGGCCGCTGCAAGGAGCGCGAGCAATGAGAGAGCGACGAGTGGCGACATGTGTAGGATCTGCTACCGAGCCGACCAGTCGGAAGGCAAACTCGGTGCCAGCGTCCGACTAAGATGGGCAGTGAGCGTGAGATCCGCAAAGTCCGATGCCGGCAGCCCCATTTCGCATATGGACGGGTCCCCCCGCACGGTTAAGATGTATCGGGAGCCTCGCTCCCAAACCGACCTTGAATCGATCCAAGTAAGGAGTGCACTCATGGCGGTCAGCCTCACCTTTCTCGGGCATGCCGGGTTCCTGCTGAGTGACGGCCCGCACACGGTCGCGATCGACCCGTTTCTCACGGGCAACCCCGTCGCGACCACCAAGCCCAACGACGTCAAGTGCCAGAGCATCGTGCTCACCCACGGGCATGCCGATCACGTCGGCGATACAGTCGCCATTGCGAAGGCCAACAAGGCCACGGTGTATGCCGCGTTCGAGATCGCCGAGTTCCTCGGCAGCCAGGGCATCACCGCCGAGGCAGGCAATCCCGGCGGGAAGATCGTCGCCCCGTTCGGGTGGGTCGCCTTTACCCAGGCGTTCCACTCATCGTCGTACAATGGGCAGTACATGGGCATGCCGTGCGGCGTGGTCGTGCATCTCGGGGGCGTCACGGTCTACCACCTCGGAGACACGGCCCTCTTCTCGGACCTGAAGCTCCTCGGGGAGATCTACCGTCCGGACATCGCGCTCATTCCCGCGGGCGACCGGTTTACGATGGGCCCCGAGTTGGCCACCCGGGCCGCCGAGCTCGTGCAGCCAAAGGTGGCCGTGCCGATCCACTACGGCACCTGGCCCCTCCTGGCGCAGGACGTGAGCGCGTTCAAGCCGAAGGGGATCGCGGTACGCACCATGAAGCCCGGCGAGACGTGGCAGTATGCGTGACGGATTCAAACCGATGATCTGCGTCTCGTGAAGCAAGGAGATTGACCATGCGCACGGCAATGATGTTCGCGTTCTCGTTGGCGCTGTCCGTCGGCTGCGTCGATACGGTCCTGCGAACGGAGGTGGACGACTACCTCGTCACCTACGAGCAGGAATTCCAGCGCCTGTACTACGAATGGAGCAAGGCGGAGTGGGAGTCAAATACGCGAATCGTCGAGGGCGACACGACCAATGCGGCGCGGACCAGAGAGGCTCGCGAAGCGTTCGTTCGATTCGTGGGGAGCGAGGGGAACATCGATGCCATCCGCAGCTATCTCGAGCAACGGACGAAGCTCTCCGATCTGCAGGTCCGCCGGCTCGAGAAGATGCTCTACGGGGCAGGCGAAGGACCGCAGACGATTCCCGAGATCGTCCAGGCGCGCATCGCGGCCGAGACCGAGCAGGTGGAGCAGCTCTACGGATACGAGTTTACGCTTCGCGGTGGGCCGCTCACCCCGAACGACATCGACCGGCTGTTGCGTTCGTCTACGGACCTCGGGGAGCGGCAGGCGGTGTGGGAGGCGTCGAAGACCGTCGGACCCACCCTCATGGATGGTATCCTCGCGCTCCGCGACCTACGAAACCAGACCGTCCAGGCACTGGGATACGCTGACTTCTTCGAGTATCAGGTATCGGATTACGGGATGTCCACGTCGGACATGCTGGGACTAACCGAGAGTCTGGTGCAGCAGCTGCGGCCCCTCTATCGCGAGCTACATACATGGACGCGATACGAGCTTGCGCGGCGCTATGGCGCCCCCGTGCCAGACCTCATCCCGGCGCACTGGCTACCCAATCGATGGGCCCAGGATTGGAGCGCGCTCGTGGACATAGAAGGCTTCGACGTCGATGCGGCCCTGGCCGACAAGACGCCCGAATGGACCATGCAGCAGGGCGAAGCGTTTTACCGAAGCCTTGGCTTTGACTCACTCCCCGCATCGTTCTGGGAGCGTTCTTCGCTGTATCCGCTGCCCGCCAATGCCACGTTCAAGAAGAATACGCACGCCTCTGCGTGGCATCTGGATCTCGACCGGGATGTCCGATCGCTGATGAGCGTCGAGCCCAATGCCTCGTGGTACGAGACCGTGCACCACGAGCTCGGTCACGTCTACTACTTCATGAGCTACTCGCTTCCCGACGTGCCGTTGGTGTTGCGGGAAGGAGCGAACCGGGCCTACCACGAGGCGATCGGGAGCCAGATCGGACTCGCCGCCTCGCAGCGGCGGTTTCTCGCGAACCGTGGCCTCGTTTCGGCCGATGCCGAGATCGACCGAATCGCCCAGCTGCTGAAAGAGGCCTTGAACCACGTGGTGTTCATCCCGTGGTCCGCCGGTGTAATGACCCGGTTCGAGCGGACGCTGTATCAGGACTCGCTACCGGAGCTGGCGTTCAACGCGACATGGTGGGGTCTGGTGCGACGCTACCAGGGCGTGGTGCCCCCGACTCCGCGCGGGGACGAGTGGGCCGACGCACTCACCAAGACTCACATCAACGATGACGCGGCCCAGTATTACGATTACGCGCTGGCCGAGGCACTGCTGTTTCAGCTGCACGATCACGTGGCGCGCGCGATCCTCGAGCAGGATCCGCACGACACGGACTACTACGGGAGCGTCGCGACCGGCGACTTCCTGCGCGCGATGATGGCACCGGGAGCGAGCCGGCCGTGGCGGGACGTGTTGCAGGAAACCACGGGACGCGAGCTGGATGCCCAGGCCATGGTGGACTACTTCCAACCGCTGTATGACTGGCTGGTCGAACAGAACCAGGGGAGAACCCACACGATCCCGTAGAGAGCGGACGACGGCGCGATGGACGCGGCTCCCCCGATCGTCCACCATCCGGCCTATGAAGTCGACATCGGGCCGCACGTGTTCCCGACGGCGAAGTACCGTCTGGTACGCGCGCGGCTCGTCGACGAGGGAACGCTCAATCCCGCCGCGATCGTCGAGCCTATCCCGACAACCGACGACGACGTTCGCCTCGTGCACACGCCAACGTATGTCAAGAAGATCCGTGCGGGCCTGCTCTCGATACCGGAGCAACTGGTGCTCGAGGTGCCGTTCTCGCCGGCGCTCCGCGACGCCATGTGGCTCTGTGCCGGCGGCACCATGCTTACAGGACGGCTCGCACTGGAGACCGGCATCGCCGTGCATTTGGGGGGCGGGTACCACCACGCCTTTGCGGATCACGGCGAGGGGTTCTGTCTGATCAACGACGTCGCGATCGCCATCCGGTGCCTGCAGCGCGACCGCTCGGTGCAACGCGCCATGGTCGTCGATTGCGACGTCCATCACGGGAATGGGACGGCCGCCATCTTTCGGAGCGATGCGACGGTGTTCACGTTCTCGATGCACCAGGAGCGTAACTACCCGGCCGCGAAGCCCCCCAGCGATCTCGATGTGGGCCTGGACGACGGTGTGGGGGATACGGCCTACCTCGGACTCCTCGCGCACCACCTGCCGGAGATCGTCACTCGACATCGGCCCGACATCGCATTCTACCTCGCCGGAGCGGACCCCTACCGCGAGGACCAACTCGGCGGACTCGGTCTGACCATGCAGGGGCTGGCGCGACGGGACGACGTGGTGTTCGCCACACTGCGCGAGGCAGGCGTCCCAGTCGCCGTCACCCTGGCCGGGGGGTACGCCAGGCAGCAGGAAGACACCGTGGAGATCCACTGCAACACCGTCCGTGCCGCGGTGGTGGCGCGGGGCGCCTGACCGAACCTCCCGCTCGTGAAACGGGGGGCGATCAAGATGAATCGTCCCCCGCGAGGTCGGCCGGTGTGCTTTGCGGAACGCTACGAGGCGCCGCGTGACACCTGTTCCAGGTAGAGGATAATCTCCTGCACCTGATTCTGCGGAGGTGACTGCCGCAGCATCTGCACCATATGTTGCCGCATGCGGATCACGACCGCCGCCCAATCATTGGCCGTATGCTGTCTCGGATCGGGCAGCTCGTGACACCGGCTGCAGGTCGAGGTGAACAGCTCCCTCCCCGGGCGGGCGGGCAACGCCGTGTTGCTCACCTCGAGCGCGTTA
>JBDHEI010000055.1:0-27424 GCA_039591075.1 Gemmatimonadota bacterium | reverse complement strand
TGGGGGCATCGGGATGTATTTTCATTGGCATTGCCCCCTTCTGAAACGGGTGATTGGCTGCCTTCCCCCGCTACAGCACACCACGGTCGTGTCAATATGCTCGGCACCTACTGAAGATACCGTGAACTCCCGGTGAAATCGCGGCGGCCGCTAGCCTATCCGGCGGGCGACCCACTAGCTTACGCACCCGATGACTGGAAGCGAACCGCGCATCCCCCACCTCCCCGATCGCATTGGCGGTCTGGCTCACATCGCCACCAATCTCTGGTGGAGTTGGAGTCGCGAGGCGCGTCAGCTGTTCCGCAGCATCGACGAGCTTCTCTGGCAGCGTACCCGCCACAATCCGATTCTGTTCCTGCAGCTGGTCGATCCGGCGCGCCTGGTGGCGCGCGCACAGGATCCCGAGTTCCTCGAAGCCTACGATCGGGTAGTGGCGAACCTCGACGGAGCGCTCTCGGGTCGCGACACCTGGTTCCAGCGAGCATACCCCGAACTGTCATCCCGTCCCGTCGCGTATTTTTGCGCGGAATTCGGATTGCACAATTCGGTTCCCATTTACTCCGGTGGCCTCGGAGTGCTCGCCGGAGATCATTGCAAGGCGGCGTCCGATCTGGGCGTCCCGCTTGTGGGCATCGGGTTGCTCTACACGAAAGGGTATTTCGACCAGCGGATTCGCCTGGACGGCTGGCAGGAAGACGCCGACGATCCGCTCGATCCGACGATCACACCGCTGGCGCCAGTGCTGGACAAGACCGGCCACCCCTATCTGGCAACGATCCCCGTGGGCGACCGGACCTTACACGTGGGCGCCTGGCGCATGATGGTGGGCTCGGTTTCGATCCTGCTGCTCGACACCAATCTCGAAGTGAACGACCCGCAGGACCGGAGCCTCTCCCTCAAGCTGTACGCGGGCGGCCCCGAGATGCGGCTGCGTCAGGAGTGGGTGCTCGGAGTCGGCGGGGTTCGGCTGCTGCGTCGGTTGGGTGTGGACCCCGGTGCGTGGCACGCGAACGAAGGCCACGCCGCCTTCATGTTGGTTGAGCGCGTGCGGGAGCAGACCTCCGCCGGCACACCACTCCAAGACGCGATTGCCGCGGTGCGGGCCACTAGCGTGTTCACCACCCACACGCCGGTCCCCGCGGGACACGACATCTTCACACGCGACCAGATCGCCAGCTGCATTGGACCGTTCATCGACGATTCGGGATTGGATCGCGAGGACTTCTATGGCTTCGGCTGGCATCCTGGCCATGATCACGGCACGTACCACATGACCGTGACCGGCATCCGGCTCTCGGGCAGGGTGAACGGTGTGTCGGAGCTTCACGGACAGGAAACCCGCCGGCTGTGGCGCGTCCTCTGGCCCGAGAGGGAACCGAGTGGCGTGCCCATCACCCATGTCACCAACGGGGTGCACCTGGCGACGTGGATGGCCCATCCCATGATGGACCTGCTGGACAGGCACCTCGGCTTGGGTTGGGGCAACCAGCTCGACGACCCGAACGTCTGGGACCGCGTGCTCGCGTTGGACGACGCGCAGCTGTGGCGGGTGCACCTGGAGCTCAAGGACCGGCTGCTCGAGTACGTCCGTGAAGATGCGCGGCGACGCTGGCGGGACCGCTGGAAGGAGCCGGCCCACCTGATGTCCGCCGGGACCCTGCTGGGCCGCGACGCACTCACCGTGGGGTTTGCCCGCCGGTTTGCCACGTACAAGCGGGCCGATCTCATCTTCCGAAACCCGGACCGGCTGCGGCAGATTCTGGTGGATCCACGGCGACCCGTGCAGATCGTGTTTGCCGGCAAGGCGCATCCGGCAGACGAGCCGGGCAAGCGGATGCTGCAGACGGTGTACAACGCCGCTCACGATCCCAGCTTCGAAGGCCGTATCGCGTTTCTCGAAGATTACGAGATGCACCTCGCCCATCGGCTCGTACAGGGTGTGGATCTGTGGCTCAACCTTCCGCGCGTGCCGATGGAAGCCTGCGGCACGAGCGGGATGAAGGCGGCGCTGAATGGCGTGCCGCAGTTGGGGACACTGGACGGGTGGTGGGCTGAGGGCTACAACGGCAGGAACGGCTGGGCCATCCCGCTGGGAGCAAAGGACAGCCAGGACGAGCACGACGCAGAACACGTGTATGAGCTACTGGAGACGGAGATCATCCCACTCTACTTCGAGCGTGACTCGCGGGACGTGCCCACCGGATGGATGGAGCGCATGCGGCATACGCTACGGGAAGCGCTCAAGCGGTTCACCGCACGGGCCATGATGCAGCGCTACACCACCGAGCGCTATCTCCGAGCGATGCGGGCGGAGCCCCCGTCCACCGACCCTCCCACCGCGTAGGATTGCGTCGTGCTCCAACCGGACTCCTACGGTATCGTCCCCTTCGAGCGCCAGAGGGTTGTGCATCTCACGGCGGAGTACTGGCCGTTCGCACGCACCGGCGGTCTCGCCGAGGCTGTGCGGGGTCTGGCCGAGTACCAGGTGCGCGTCGGTCAGGACGTGGCGATCGTGATGCCGCTCTATCGATCGGTCCGCGAACACACCGATAGACTGAGACCCGTCACGGAGCGGTTCACCGTACCCATCGGCGATCACGTTGAGGATGCCCGCGTGTACCGCTATACGGGCACGGATACCGGTGTGAGGGTGTTCTTCGTCGAAAACGATGTGCACTTCAACCGCGGGGGTCTCTACGGGACGGAATACGGGGATTACCCCGACAACCTCCGCCGGTGCGCGTTCCTGTGCCGAGCCGCCCTGCACGTGCTCCCCGCACTCGTGCCCAACGCGGCCATCCTCCATGCCCACGACTGGCACACGGCGCTCTCGATGCCCTACCTGCGGTACAGCTTCGCCGGTCAGCCGTTTTACGATCGGTTGGGCGGGGTGCTCTCCGTCCACAACGCGGCGTATCAGGGGCATTTCCCGGGCGTGGCCGTCTCGGGGGTCGGCCTGCCACCGAGCATGTACGATTGGCGGATCATGGAGTGGTACGGGCGGATGAACGTGCTCAAGGGCGGCCTGTCGTTCGCCGATCTCGCCACCACGGTGAGCCCCACGCATGCGGCGGAACTCCGCACCCCGGGCGGCGGGTTCGGGCTGCACGATCATTTCATCTGGCTGGGCGACCGGTTTGTCGGCGTCCTGAACGGGATCGACTATGCGATCTGGGATCCCGGGGAAGACCAGGAGATCACGGCACAGTACACGGTCGATCACCTCGCGCCCAAGCGTGGCTGCAAGACCGCGCTGCAGCGTGCGTATGGCCTTCCACGCCGGGCGCGCACACCGGTGTTCGTCATGAGCGCGCGTCTCGTGGAGCAGAAGGGATTCGATCTCATTCTCGAGCCGGGCCTGCTGGCCCAATTCGACGCCCAGTTCATCTTTCTGGGCCGGGGCGATCTGCGCTACGAGCGGTTGCTGTCGGAGCTGGCGAGCACGCTCCCCGACCGGGTTAGGGTGCCCCTCACGTTCACCGAACGACTCGAGCACCGTCTGCTCGCGGGAGCCGACCTGTTGCTGATGCCGTCCCAGTTCGAGCCCTGTGGGCTCACCCAGATGCGGGCACAACGGTATGGCGTGCTTCCACTCGCGCGCCGCGTGGGCGGTCTCAGCGACACGATCACCGACGGCGAGACCGGGTTTCTATTCGATGAGTACCGACCGACGGGCCTCGCGCGTGCCCTGCGCCGCGCCATCACCCAGTATCAGGATCGCGAGGCGTGGACCGCTCTGATGACCAAAGCCATGCGCCAGGATTTCAGCTGGGGACCATCCGCCTCCCGCTACCAAGAGGTCTACCACCGAGCCAGTGCGCGAGCACGGCGTCAACGCTGACGGTATTCATGGATTTCGTCTTTGCGCTCCACAGCCATCTCCCCTACGTGCTCAATCACGGCCGCTGGCCGCACGGGAGCGACTGGCTGTGCGAGGCAGCAATCGATACCTACCTGCCGCTCATCGAGACGCTGACCCAGCTGGCGCGCGAAGACGTCCATGCCCCAGTGACAATCGGGGTGACCCCGGTGCTTGGGAACCAGCTCGCCCACCCGTCGTTCGCCGCAGAGCTGGAGCACTTGTTTGCCGAACGGCTCAAGGCCTGCGCCAGAGCACCTGCGGAGTTGGCGGAAACCGGTCAGGACGACCTGATCCCGCTCGCCGCCTTCTGGCACACGCGGCTTGAGCGACTCCGACGACTGTTCCGCACACATGGCGACATCATTGCCGCCCTGCGGCGATTCGAGAGCGGAGGAAGGCTGGAAATCATCAGTTCAGCGGCTACCCACGGCTACCTCCCCCTCCTGGGGACCGAGGCAAGCATCCGACTGCAGCTGCACGTCGGATATGCCGAACATCGCCGGCTGTTCGGGCGGGCACCCCGGGGGTGCTGGCTGCCCGAATGTGCCTACCGCCCGCGCGGGCCGTGGCCAGTGGGAGGATCGCGTGCCCCGGAGCGTCCCGGGATCGAGGAACATCTCGCGGCCGTAGGATTTCGATACTTCTTCACCGATTCCCATCTTGCGGCGGCTGGGACCCCGCTCGGGGCGTACCACGACGTGCCTCTTGGCGCAGAGCGGTTCGACGCCGAGCGCCACGGCGACGTCCCGGCCAAGAAGGGTGGCCAGGCGGCGGCGCCCCGCTCCCCGTATTGGTCCTACCGCGTCTCGGCGCCTGGCGCCGAGGAGGTACGCGCGTTCGTCCGCGATCCGCACTCGTCGATGCAGGTGTGGAGTCGGGATCGCGGCTATCCGGGCGATGAGTGGTATCTCGAGTTCCACAAGATCCGTTGGCCCGGGGGACTCAAGCTGTGGCGGGTGACTGGCCCCGGCGTCGATCTCGGCGGCAAGCTGTCTTACGCTCCCGACGTGGCGGAGTCCCGGGCCAGCGAACACGCCCGTCATTTCACCCATGTTCTGGAGGGCCTGGCGGCCGAACACGCCACGGTTGGCGACGTGATCGTGGCACCGTTCGATACCGAGCTGTTCGGGCATTGGTGGTTCGAGGGCATCCCTTTCATCGCCGATCTGTACCGCGCACTCGCTCGGGTTCCGAGTGTGCGACCGGTGACCGGAACGGCTCATCTGCGCCGGCACCCGCGACCGCCTGCCATTCGGCTCTCCGAAGGCTCCTGGGGAGCCAACGGTGACCACAGCATGTGGCTCAATGACGGCACACGTTGGACCTGGGATCGGCTGTGGCCGCTGGAGCAACGGTTTTGGCAGGCGGCGCGTGCGGCGATCGGGATCGAGGCACTTCGACCGGTCGTGGCCCAGGCCGCGCGTGAGATGCTCCTCGCGCAGTCGTCCGATTGGCAATTCGTGATCTCCACCGGCGCGGCCGCCGACTACGCTGAGCGCCGGTTCGTCGGCCATTGCGAGGCCGCCGAGGGGCTCATAGAGGCCATGGAGTCCGACGCCACGCCTGCGGTGCGCCGCCGCGCGGAGGATGACGCCGCGACGCTTCGCGTGCGGGACGACGTGTTCCCCGACGTTCTGGCGTCCGTTCAAGCGGTCCTCGACGCGGAGTTGGATCTAGCCACGCGATGAATTCGCCGCCGCGCTCCGCCATCATTCACGCTCACTTCTACCAGCCACCCCGCGAGGACCCGTGGCTCGACGAGGTGCCCCGCGAGCCATCGGCTGCACCCCACCACGATTGGAACGAGCGGATCGAGCGGGAGTGCTATCGCGCCGTGGTGGCGGCGCGTGTTGCGACCCAGGACGGTCGCATCGCGAAGGTCGTGAACACCCTGCAGGCGGTGAGCTTCAACGTCGGACCCACGCTCCTGCGCTGGCTGGCCCCGGCGGCGCCGGCCACGTATGCGGCGATCCTCGAGGCCGATCGCGAGAGCTGCGCGCAGCGAGACGGGCACGGCAACGCGCTGGCCATGCCCTACCATCACCCGATCCTCCCACTCGCGTCGCGCCGCGACAAGCACACCGAAGTCCTGTGGGGGATCGCCGATTTCCGGCATCGGTTCGGCCGCCGACCGGAAGGGATGTGGCTCCCCGAGACCGCCGTGGATGCCGAGACACTCAACGTGCTCGCCGACGCCGACGTCCGCTTCACCGTGTTGGCCCCCCACCAGGTCCGTGCGGTACCGCCCGGCGGGCTGCCGGGGCTCTACCGCACGCCGTCGGGCCGCACGATCGCCGTGTTCGTGTACGACGGCTCGATCTCCCACGATGTGGCGTTCGGCGGCCTGCTGCGCGACGCCCGGGAGTGGGAACACCGCATGGTCGATGGTACCGATCACGGTCTGGTCGCGATGGCCACCGACGGGGAGACCTACGGCCACCACCACAAGTTCGGTGAGATGGCACTGGCGGCGGTGCTCGAGAAGCTCGCGCACCGGGCCGACACGCAGGTTGAGAACTTCGCCTCGTTCTTGGCTCGTCACACGCCTCGACACGAGGTGGACCTCGTGGCCCCCACGTCGTGGAGCTGCGTGCACGGGATCGAGCGATGGCGCGCGGAATGCGGCTGCCGGATGCATCCCGATCGTCCCACCCAGCAGCGGTGGCGATCGGTGCTCCGGGAGAGCCTGGACTGGCTTGCCGGAGAGTTGCACACGGTGTTCGAGCGCGAGGGTACGCCGCTCTTTGGAGATCCGTGGGCCGCCCGCGACGAGTTTGGAGAGGCCCTCGCAGCGGGTGACGAGGCGTGCACGGCGTTTGCCACCGACCGCGTGCGCTCGACCGATCCCGAGGACCGCATCCGCGCAGCCGAACTCCTCGACATGGAGCGCAACGCGCTCGGGATGTTCACCTCGTGCGGCTGGTTCTTCGACGACATCGGGGGCCTCGAGGCGAGACAGGTGCTCCGGTATGCCGCGAGAGCCATCGATCTGGCGGGCGACGAGCGGATCCGACTCGAGGATGGGTTGCGGCATCGCCTCGCAGCGACCAGAAGCAACGACGCCGCCGTCGGGAGCGGTCGTGATGTCTACGACACCGGGCGGCCCGCGGTCCCGGCGGACGCCCGCGTGGCCGCCGGAGGCGGTGCCCGCCTCGCCCTAGGGATGACCTTGCCAACGACGGTCGGGCCGTTCGATTTGCGCCGAGCGGAGGACGGTCACCACGACACGACCGTCCAGGTGACCGATCGTCGCACCGGCAGGAGCCACACGTGGAGGATCGGCACCACTCGCCCAAGCACAGGGCGCCTTCACCAACGCCTTTCGAGCACAGACCCAGATGTGACCCACACGGCCACCGTATCCGACCTGCCGTTCGCCGTGCAGCGCGAGGTGCGCCCTGTCCTTTACACGGATATCGTGCGCTTGCGGTACGTCGACGCGGAGCGCCAGGCACTGCTGTCGGGTGCGGAGCCAGTGGAGGTGGCGAGGGGTGCCCTGCTCCGGCTCGTCGAGAGCCTGGCGGCCGGCGCCGACGACTGCGAACCGGTTCACGACGTGCTCGACCTCTTCGATCTGTTGGAGCGTCACTACCCCTTCGACGCCCAGACGCGCCTCTATCGGGTGTGGGAGCACGCGGAGGGGACTCGACGACGCACCCTCGGGTCGGTCGCCCATCGGATGGGTTTCGCCTAGGCCATGGAACCCCTGCGGTTCGTCTTTGGCATCCACGTCCACCAGCCCGTGGGGAACTTCCACCACGTGTTCGAGGAGCACGTTCGGGACGTCTACCTGCCGTTCCTCTCGGCGGTCGCCGAGCGGGACTTCACCCCGATCGCCCTCCACGTCTCCGGGCCGCTGCTCGAGTGGCTGGAAGACCACGACTCGCGCTATCTCGATCTCATCGGCCGGCTGGCGGCGGACGGCAGGCTCGAGCTGCTACTCGCGGGGTTCTACGAGCCGATTCTGATTGCGATCCCCCGCGAGGATCGCCTCCAGCAGATCGGCTGGATGCGCGAGGCGCTCCACGCCCGATTCGGCATCGACGCCACCACGCTGTGGCTGACCGAGCGGGTGTGGGAGCCGGGCCTGCCCGCCGACTTGGTGCACGCCGGCGTGGAGTGCCTCCTGGTTGACGATCGCCATTTCTTGGTGACCGGGTTCGAACGCGACGATCTCCACGCCCCGTACCGGACGGACAGTGACGGGCGCACCGTGGTGGTCTTGCCGATCGACGAGCGGCTCCGATATCTGATTCCGTTCCAACCGCCGAGCGACACGGCGGCCTACCTTCGTGGCCTACGGGAAAGCGGACGACCGCTCGCGGTGTTTGCGGATGACGGCGAGAAGTTCGGTGGCTGGCCGGGTACCAAGGCGTGGGTCTACGAGCGCGGCTGGTTGGCTTCCTTTTTCGAGACGGTGGGGCGACTGGTGGACGAGCAGGTCGTACGGCTCGTGACGCCGTCACAGGCCTGGCGTGAGGTCGAGAGCGCGGGCCTCGCGTATCTCCCCACCGCGTCGTACCGCGAAATGGAGGGCTGGTCGCTCCCCCCGGGAGCGGCGACGCGCCTGGAGCGAATCGAGACCGAGTGGGGCGAGGACCGCATCAACGGTGCCGACGGTGCCCTGCTCCGCGGCAGTCACTGGCGGAACTTCCTGGCCAAGTATCCCGAGTCCAACCGGATGCACAAGAAGGCCCTGCATCTGTCTCAGCTCTGCCGAGAACGGGGGGATCCGGCGGCAGTGCGCCGCGACATCGGTCGCGCCCAGTGCAACGACGCCTATTGGCACGGTGTCTTTGGCGGGCTGTATCTCCCCCACCTGCGCGCGGGTCTCTGGCGGCATCTCGCCCGGGCCGAGTCGCGGCTCCGGGCTGGCGAGCCCCTGGCGTTTGACGTGCTCGATCTCCACGGGGACGGCCACGACGAACTGTGGATTCACTCGGAAGCGTTTTCCGCCGTCGTGAGTCCCAGACGCGGCGGGGCCATCGAGGAGTACACGCTGTTTCGGAACGAAGTGAACTACGCCGATACGCTCACCCGCCGCACCGAGGCCTATCACCGAACGGTCCCTCACGGCCAGGCATCGGACGCTGTGGCACCGGGCGACAACGCCGAGCAGCACGGGATCACCTTGCACGAGAGCCCGCCGCGGGATCACCATGACCGGGCGTTACTCGTCGACCGGGTCATTGGCCACGATCTGGGCGAAGCCGAGTATGCGCGCGCCGATTACGTGCCGGTCGCCTCGTGGATGGCGTCGCCGACGACCTTCGAGGTGACGCGTGAAAATGACGCTCTGCTCGTCAGCCTTGTCCCGGTCGACGACCATCGCCTGATCCGCAAGGAGCTTCGATTTGCGACCGGCGGTCATTTGACGGTACGCTATACATGGCGGCCGGAGGCATTTCCGCCGCATTGCTGGTTTGCGCCGGAGATCTCCGTTTCCGCCGATCCCTCTCTCGTCTGCACGCCGAGCGCCACCGTGTGGCGGTACCCGATCTCGACCCTGGCCAAGTCCGAGCGTGGGTTGGAGGAGACCGTGCAGGGGCTCTCCTACACACCGTTGTGGCCTGTCGAGTTGGGCGAGGCGTCGTTCACCCTTTTCTGATGGACCGCATGGACTGTCCCTACTGCCAGCATCCACTCAGCTCCCAGTCGCGCTTTTGCGAACGGTGCGGCAAGCCCATCGTGACGGACAATGTGTCGGTCCAGAGCGCGATCTCGACCGACCAGGTCGACATCAGCGCCCTCGCGCGACTCAGGAAGGAGAAGCACCAGCTCGCGCAGCAACTGAACACGCTGCTCGAGGGCGCGCTGGGGCGGGTGCTGACCGCCGAGGAACGACACTCGTGGGAGGTGCTCTACACGCATTGGAAGACGATCACCGACGAGCTGACCGCGCGCATGAACTTCCTGGAATCGCGCCAGGAAACTGATCGGCGTCAGGCCGAGCGGCGCCAGCAGGAACGGCGGAAGCAGTATCACGCGCTCGACCTCCGGGACCGTCGGGCCGCGACCGATCGGCGCGTGCGCGACAGGCGGAGCGGTAAGGATCGGCGCGATCCCTTTGCAGACCCGGACTCGGGTCCCGGTCCCACCCACACCCCGATCCCTGACGGGGGCTGACGCCTCGAAACAGCCTTCCCCTCACACACGTAGTGCCACCAACGGACGCGACGGTTCGCGGCCGTCGTGCATCGCTCCTTGCAGAGGGAGCCTATGACATCTCGGCTCGGGACATCCGTGGCCGTGGGACTCGGGAGCCGCCTTGGGCGGCTGCAACGCTTCTGGGATTGCCACCGCACACTGCTCGTCCTTGGCACCCTAGTTGGGGTGCCGCTCGTCGGGGGCTCCGCGGTCGCCCTCGAGGCAACGATCCGGGCACGGCTCACCGACTCGATGTTTGGCCGCGCCGCGCGAATTTACGCCCGACCGCTCGTCATCGAGCGAGGCCAGGAGTTCGACCGGGCACGGACCGAGGCCGCGCTCGCACGACTGGGATATCGCCCCACGCGTCGCGGCCGCGTCGACGTGGGGGAGTACGCCGCCGGATCCTGGGAGTGGGTGATCGGCCGACGGCCGTTCCGGTTTGCGGACCGGCTCGATCCCGGCGGGATCGTAACCGTCCGACTGGGATATTGGGGCGACGTCTCGGACATTCACGATGCAAACGGCGTCCGTCACGACTATGTGGCGCTGGAGCCCGAGCTGGTCCGCACGATTGGCGGCCCCTCACGAGCCGATCGGATCCCCGTATCGCTGACGGAGGTCCCGCCATCGCTGGTCGATGCAATCCTCACGGTCGAGGACCAGCGTTTTTACGAGCACCACGGCCTCGACTTCAAGAGAATCGCCGGCGCTACGATCGCGAACGTCCGGGCACGACGAGTCGTCGAGGGCGCTAGCACGCTTACGCAGCAGCTGGCAAAGAACTTGTTCCTGTCATCCCGACGCTCCGCCGTACGCAAGCTGCGGGAGGCGGCGATGGCCGTGGCCCTCGAGCTGCGGTATACCAAGGATCAGATCCTCGAGACCTACCTCAACCACGTGTATCTGGGACAGGACGGAGGGCTCGCCGTTCACGGGGTCGGCCGGGCTGCGCAGTTCTACTTCGGCAAGGACGTGAGCCAGCTCGACCTGTCCGAGGCGGCGTTGCTCGCCGGCATCATCCGCGGGCCGAGCCTCTACTCTCCGTTCCGTCATGCGGAACGTGCCCGCCAGCGCCGTGACCTCGTGCTTCAACTCATGCGTGAGCGCGCGTCGATCACCGACGGAGCGTTTCGCCAAGCGAGCGCTGCGCGACTCGGCGTGCGGCCGCAACGCGAATCGGCAGAGGTCGGTCGGTATTTCGCCGACTACGTCGCCGGCCGTCTAGCCGCCGCGCACGGCACCTCGATGCTGGACCGCGGAGTCGCCGTGTTCACCACCCTCGATCTCCGGCTCCAGGAGCTGGCCGAAACGGTCGTGCGGGACGAGCTGCGGCGCCTCGAGCGGCAGTACCCGCGACTCGCACGGGACGGGGCGCCACTCCAGGCTGCCCTCGTGGCCATGGACCCGCGGACCGGAGAGATCCTGACCATGGTCGGCGGGCGTGACTACGGCGCGTCGCAGTTCAATCGCGCCGCGCTGGCCCGACGGCAACCGGGAAGCGCGTTCAAGCCGATCGTGGCGCTCGCGGCGCTGGCACGCCCCGAGAGCGGTCGGTGGGACGATCCCACCTTCACGTTGGCATCGACCCTTCAGGACGAGCCGCTGGCGGTGGAGACTCCGGCCGGCGTCTGGGAGCCGGTGAACTACGACCGGCAGTATCGCGGTCCGCTCACCCTGCGCGATGCCCTCGAGCGATCGCTGAACGTCCCGTTCGCACGGCTGGGTTTGGCGATCGGGCCGGAACGGATCGTGCGGACGGCGCGCAAGCTTGGCATCGAAAGCCCGCTCCCCGAGGTTCCCAGCCTCGCACTCGGCGCCGCCGACGTCACGCCGCTCGAGATGGCACGGGCCTTTGGCGTGATCGCCGGCGGCGGATATCGGGCCGACCTGCAGCACACCCTGGCCGTGATTGACGAAGACGGGACGGTGCTCGAGCAGCTCACACCGGGCGGCGAGCGCGTGTACGACGACGCCGACGCCTACCTCGTTACGTCGGCGCTGCGTGGGGCCGTGGAGCGCGGAACCGGGCGCGGACTCCGCTCGGTGGGAGTGCGCGGACCCGTGGCCGCCAAATCGGGCACGACCAATGATTTCCGCGACGGTTGGTTCATCGGATACACGCCGACGCTGGCTGTTGCCGTGTGGGTGGGATTCGACGATGGCCGCAGCCTCGGACTCCCGGGATCGCGCGTGGCCTTGCCGATCTTCGGCCGGTTCCTCGCCGGCGCTGCGCACAACGAATACCCGGATTTCCCGATGCCTGATGGCCTGGAGATTGTGGAGATCGATCCCGAAACCGGCCTTCGGGCCGGGCCAGGATGCTGGGGCGCGCCCGAGGTGTTCCTGCGTGGGACCGCACCGGCCGCGAGCTGCTCACCCTATTGGACCGCGTCCCGACGCGACCGATCGTCGGAACCGGGGCTTCGCGCCTACGTGCGGTCGCTGATGCGAGAGTTATCACGTCGCCTGAATGGCGAACGGCGATAACCGCCAACGGCGGCGTTGACGTCCGGGGACTCGTCAAGCGTAATTGAGCACATCTCCACACTTCGAAGGGCACCAGTCGATGCGCCTCAGGCAGGCACTCGTGATCCTCGGAGTCCTCGCGGCGGCCACTGCGGCGGCCTTCCTGCTGCTCGGCACTCGCGCGCGCGGCGCGGCCCTTGGCCCGGCAGACGGCGCCGACCTCCCGCCGACCGAGCTGAACCGCGTGTCCGTCGGGACTCGGGCTCCCGATTTCAGGCTCCGGGCCATCGACGGGACGACGGTCGCCCTGTCCGACTACGAGGGGGAGAAAGACGTCGTGCTCGTGTTCTACCGGGGCCATTGGTGACCGTACTGCGCTGCTCAGCTCGGGAAGCTGAGGGGACTGCTGGCGAAGGAGCAACGAGCATCGAGCGAGATCCTGGCCGTGTCCGTGGATTCCCCGGACGATCTCCGGAAGATGGTCGACCGCATCTCGAAGGAAGACGGCGTGCTGCCGGACTTCCCATTTCTCTCCGATCCCGACCACCAAGTCATCGATCGCTACGGCCTGTTCAACAAGGACGACCCACGAGGCCGCGAAATCACCCACCCCGCCACCTTCGTGATCGATCGCTCCGGCGTCGTGCGGTGGCGCTTTGTGGAAGTCGACTACAAGGTCCGCCCGAGCAACGAGGAGATCCTCCGTGCTCTGGCGGCGCTGTCAAGCGGGCCATGAGCTCCCCAGGCCCGCTCTATCGGAAGCGCAGATCGGGGGCGATGTCTTGCTCCGGATCCGGCCGGCGGCCAACTTGGGCATGACTCCTCACTTGCCGGGGTACCCATGAACGCGCTGGCCGACACCTACACGCAGTTATCCGGCACGCTGCGCTCGCTGCTCGAGGCACGGGGCTTCGAGGTCGCCGAAGAACATCACCACGCCGACGCGTCGGGAGCGAAGTGTCTCCTGCTGACGAGTGGAGCGGAGTCGTTCCGCCTCGTCTGGGCCGGCGGCACGAGCACGTTTCGCGTGGACTACTGTCCCAAGCGGCACGACCGCTCCTGCCCCGCGTGGCAGACGCTGGTTGAGTCACCATTCGCACCGCGGGAGACCGCTTCGCAGCAGGCCGAGGAATTTGCCACGCACGTCGAGCAGGCGCTGGCCCAACATCTCGGGTCGGCGTCCCGGGAGGCCCCCCAAACCGGTGCGTGATGCGTATCATGCTCGCTCCGTGAGATACGTCACAAGTCGTTTAATTACAACAACTTACCCTTGACAGACCGGCCTCAGATTCTTACCATCCCTGGTAGTCAGGCGTCTGACGTTTCGGAACCCGGGGGTCTCGCCCCCACGGCACGAGCGTCCCTCTAGCACGAGGAGTGTGAGATGCGTTTCAACCGAGGATGGAAAGGGCTGGCGCTCCTGGCCGGGCTGTCCCTAGCCGTCGCGTGTAGCGACACCGGGGCACCGTCGGCCGAAGAGGAAGCCCAAGTTACGCAGGACGTGATGGCGTATGCGGCCGACGTCACGTCGGACGACGTCATCATGATGACCCTGCTCGCCGACGGCGTGTTGGGATCGGCGCCTTCTGCCGCACCGCCGTTCGACGGGAACGTCAGCTACTCGCGCAGCGTGACGTTCTACGGCGAGGGCGACGTTGTCCAGGACGCCTATGATCCGTTGCTCACGGCCAAGGTGAACATGGTTGTGACCTTCGAGGGATCTCGGAGTTGGACCGGCGACCACGGGACGATGTCCGTCACGATCGTGCGGCACCGCGACATGACGGTCTCGAATCTGTTGGGTGAAGAGACCGAGCGGATCTGGGACGGCGAGGGGAACTCCGACGTGAACCGCGTGCGCCAGACCGACGAGTTCGGTGAACGGGTGTACGACTTCACGGCGACCACCGCCGTCGCCGCTGTCGTCATCCCGGTCCCACGTGGAAGCGGATGGCCGGTCTCGGGAACCATCACCCGCCAGGTGACGGTCGAGGCGGTGTCTGGACTCGGCGACACGGTGACGCGCACGCGCACGGTCATGGTCGAATTCAACGGCACCCAGTTCGTGCCGATCACGATCAACGACTTGTCCTGCACACTGGATCTGGCGATGCGCTCGGTGAGCTGTGGCTGAGTTCCGATAGCACCGTCACACACTGTGCGAAGCCGCTAACGGGTGGGCGCGAGCCCACCCGTTTTGCGTTGCTGCATTTGCAAACCCCGCCTGGCTGCATACCTTTGCGCAGCGGCAATGGCGAGTGCGCTCACCGGGGCAAGGCATGGCAGGACAGCCGAATGAATCGGGGGAAGTTCCCAAGCGGTTTCTGCCCGAGCGGCGGGTTGCGGACCGGCGGGGAGCGCGCAAGCGGCGTGAGGCTGACCGCCGGGTCATCGACATGGCCGTTGAGCGCGAGCGGCGACGCGATGGCGATCGGCGACACCTTCACGAGCGGCGGATGGTGGCCGAGCGGCGGTTTCCATCTGCGGCGCAGTTCTCGTGGGACGACACGCTCACGATCCACCGCATGCTGACCGATCCCACGCTCGACGTGTCATGCCCACGGTGCCACGGCCGGCTGCTGCTGGGCCCGCCAGACAGGAACACGGAGCTCCCCACTCGCGAGGTGCACTGCACCTCGTGCCGGTACAGCGTGGCGATCGTCGACGAGACCTAAAGCGCTCCCCCGTCACCCCCCCAGGACGCGATTCAACACTCCCGCCATCCGGATACCAGCCTGGAGCAGGCGCCGCTCCATGATGGGGGTCATCTCGTTGACGAAATCCCAACGGAGATCGGGCACCTGCCCGTCCGCAACTCGAAGGCGTGCGTACACGTCCTCCCGCACCAGCCGCGACTCCTCGATCCACTCCACATAGCCCGAGGCAAGCCAGTTGCGTATCTCGGCGGCGGTGGCATGGTCGAGGAAATCCACGTACTCGGAATAGCTCAGCGCCTGATGCTCCAACAGGTGGGTGTCCCACACGCTATGAAGATTGGACGGTGTGCCGAACCACTTCACGCTCACGAGGTTGCCGCCCCGGTCCGAGGCCAGTCCGGCGTGCAGCGGTTGGTGCGCATCACCCATGAAATGGACGAGGAACTTCAGCGCCATGGCCCGCTCAGCGGCGGTGCGCGAGGGATCCGCTAGCAGGCGCTCGTTGGATTGGAGGGCCTGTACGAGATCCCCGGGCACCTCGAATGTGGTCTCGCGATACGCCTCGCCCGGGGGGATGTTCACGTAGTGCCACCGCGCCGTGTGCCCACCTTCCGGCGTGCCACGATACCAGTCCGCCCAATTGCTGATTTGTGCGAGGGAGCTGGGACCGAGCAGGCCCTGGATGCGTGCCCGCGGAGCGGGAAGGAGGTGCCGCCCGGCGATGGTCGCGATGATGCGGTGCCCATTCAACCCCCACAGAATTCGCGCGCGATCTGCACTGTGGTTGGGCGTCTCGCGGGGTACGGGTTCGACTCCCGCTGCAGCGAGGGGGAATACGATGCACGCGGCGAGAGCCGGAGCGGTGAAACGCATCCGTCGACTGGTGAACCGGTGAGACATACGGCAATCTCGGGTCAGGGTGTCTGGTGAAATATGGCCCCGCGGACCCGGGACACGGAGAGCCCGCGCTCAGCCCTGGTCGCGGTCCGTCCCGCACGACACGTTTCCATGAGCTCGCACAGGAGAGCATCGTATGTTCCGTGGACTAGTTGTGTTAGCCGCTGCGTGCCTCATGGGTGTCGTTCCCGCCCATGGTCAAGAACCCGCCACCTTCACCGTGGGGCCCCTCAGGGTCGAGCGAGGTGCGATGGTGTCCGGTCATATCCGGGTGCCCACCGGAATCGACAGCGGGACGACCATCCCGGTCACCGTTGCCCACGGCGCCCGACCCGGGCCCGTGCTCGCCGCTATCGCCGGCACGCACGGCTACGAGTATCCCCCCATCATCGCGCTCCAGCGCGTCCGGAAGGCCCTCGACCCATCGCGCCTGTCCGGCACCGTGATCTTGGTGCACGTCGCCAACATGCCGTCTTTTCTGGGACGGACCATCTATTACAGTCCGACCGATGGGAAGAATTTGAATCGCGTGTACCCGGGAAACCCGGCCGGCACAGTGAGCGAGCGGATCGCCCACGTCATCACGACCGAGGTGATCGACCGAGCGGACTACGTTGTGGACATGCATGGCGGTGACGGGAACGAAGCCTTGCGTCCGTACAGCTACTGGATGCTGAGCGGCGACGCCCGGATCGATTCCCTCACCAAGGAGATGGTGATCGCGTTCGGGTTGGATCACATCGTGATCGATAGCGACCGGCCGCGCGACCGCAACGCGTCGGTTTACACGTCGAACACGGCGCTCACCCGCGGCAAGCCTGGCATCACCACCGAGACCGGGCAGCTTGGCTCGGACGACCGGTACTGGGTGGATCTGGCCGAACGGGGATTCTGGAACCTGCTACGACACTTTGGGATGGTCGATGGCGACGTCGAGCGACTGCAGGGCATCGTCTGGCTCGACACCTACGAGGTGCTGCGGAGCCCCGTGGCCGGCCTCTTCCGGCCGGCGGTGCGCGATGGGTACGCCATCGCCGAGGGAGGACTGCTGGGCGTGATCGAAGATTTTTTCGGGGATCCCGTTCAGGAGGTGCGCGCACCGTTCGCCGGTATCGTCAACTACGTGCTCGGGACGCCACCGGTGAGCGCCGGCGAGCCGCTCGCTATGGTGAGCCGCATCAAGCGCAAGCCGTAGCCACCCATCGCCCTCGCCAACCGACGGCCGGACCCCGTTGCGGTCCGGCCGTCTGACCATCGATGTTCGTTGCCGCTACAGCTTATTCTCGAGCATCTGGCGCAACAGCAACGCGATATCGAGGATCAGCAGCACCAGCGCCCAATCGAGGAGCTGCCGCGGAAACACGGCAACGAATGGGATGCTCGCACCCAGCAGGTTGAGTGCCTTCTCGACGATCGCGACGCATAACAGCAACACCGCGGTGGCGAGAAATACCGGTGCCGTGAACACATGCTCCGCTCGATCGTTCATTCGTGCCTCCTTTTGCCCGCTGGTGCCGACGGTGCCGCGACCCGACCACCGACGCCGAGTCATCGTATCCCCCCATTCGCCTCCGTAGCGGGCTCCGCTGCCACCCAACCCGGCTCGAGCTCGCGTCCCGTGGGCCAGATCTCGCCCAACATGCCACGGATCGACGCGATGGCAGCAGCAACAGAGAAGATGATACACATGGTGAGCGATCCTCCGAGATCTTCGGCTGGAATCGATGCGAGTGTGCAAAGATGGCCCCCGAGGGGTCCGGGCGGGAGGGTGCTGCGGACCCAGGGATAAACGCCGTGGGGCGCCGAGCCATGCCCGGCGCCCCACCGAAGCCACCCCCAAGGACAGTGGCTACTGCACCAATTCCAGGCTCACCGGCTGTCCCGCCGGAACCATCTTGACCACTCGGCGTGGCGTGTCACGGGTGACGTAGAACGTCGCGGGCTGTTGGCCGCCAGTCATCTCGATCCTGAACACCGAGAACGTCCCTGCCGGAACCGTCACGTCCTCGACCGCCGCCACTTTGAACGTGAGCGGCGCCACCGAGCCCTCGCCGCCGCGGAACACGTTGACCGTGAACTCCGCTCCCTCGGCGAGTGGGAACGCGGGCAGCAAACCCTGCACGACGTTGTCGTCCAGCACCCCAGCCAGCACCTCCGTGTCGATCTCTGCCGTTTCGATCTCACCAGTGGGCTGGGGGGTCTGCGCCGTGCCGGAGACTCGGCCATCGGCATACACCAGATGGGTCTCCGCCTTCTGGCCGCGGAAGTCCATGGTCTGATCGATCGTCTTCATGACGATCGGGCCCACCGCGAGGGTGGCCCGTGACTCCTGTCGCATCCCCATGACAGCCAGCGACACGAGCTCGCTAATGATCACGTCATTGCCGTCCCGCACCGTCTCTGTCACGACGCTCCCCATCGCGTTTCCCTGGACCATCATGGCGAACGAATCGCGGCGCGAAACCACTTGGTCGAGATTCAACGCGAGTGCGGTCGCCTTCGGCGTGAGGTCCTCCGCCGCGAGCGGCTTGCCCTCGACGTCGATGAGCGTGACCGGTGCAATGGCGCGCAACTTGTCGTACAGGGCCTGGCCGTCACCGACCACCACGACCACGGCCGAGTCAGGCCGGAGGACCCGTCGCGCAGCGGCCATTGCCTGCGTTGAGGTCACGGCGTCCACTCTCTGCCCGTAGGTGCGCACGAAATCGATGCCGCGATCGAGGAGGATCGCGCTCGCGACCTGACTCGCGATCTGTTGTGGGGTTTGGATGTCGAGCGGATACGATCCCACGAGGTATCCCTTCGCCGCCGTCATCTCGGAGTCGGGAATGGCCTCGGTCCGGATGCGGCGGATCTGATGCATCAGCTCCACCAGCGCGCTATCGGTAACCGTCGTCCTCACTTCGGCGCTGGCCTGAAAGTACCCTCCATCCTTCCGCGTCGGGACGCCCGAGTAGGCGCCATACGTCCAACTCTTCTGTTCACGGAGGATCATGAACAGGCGTGCGTCCACGCCCCCGCCGAGCACCTTGTTCGCCACCTCGACGGCGTAGTACGTGCCGTCGCCAATGGGACGAGTGGCGAGGTTCCCAACCAGGATGTTGGACTGCGAAGACCCGGGACGGTGCACGAGGGTGATCGCCGTCGGGCGGGGGGGTGGCGGCGACGCATAGCGCATACTCGGTGCCTTGCCGCGCCAGCGACCCAGGTACTGCTCCGCCAGGCGCCTTCCGTCAGCCAGCGTGATGTCACCGGCCAGCACGAGCAGCGACGCCTCGGGCCTGAGGTGGGCACCGGCCCAGTTGCGGACCGCCTCGCGGGTGAGGGCCTTGGTCGACTCTTCTGCGGGCTGGCGGCCGTAGGGATGGTTGGAAAGACCGTCGGGCAAGGGAGCCCGGATCGGATTTCTCGACTTGGAGCCCCGAGAGCGTGCGCGTGCGCGCGAGCTCCAGCTCGTCCTCGGGATACGTGGCGTTGAGCAGCACATCGCTCATCAGGTCGAACGCCATCTCGGCGTTCTCGCTCAGCACGGTGGTGAACACGGAGAAGAAATCGGCCCCCGCTGCCGCCGAGAGACTCCCTCCGACGCCTTCGATCTCGGCCGCGATCTGGTCCGCCGTGCGACCTGGCGTGCCCTTGGTCATGAGCTCGCCCACCATGGACGCGAGGCCTTCCATACCCCTGGGATCCTCGCGACTGCCGGCCCGCATGCTGAGCCGGATGCTCAGGATCGGCAGACGGCGGTTCTCCACGACGAGCAGCGTGAGTCCGTTTCGGAGCTTGACCTGCTGCACCTCAGGGAACGGTAACGGCCGGAGCTCGCCGGCCGGGGGGGGCTCGGTTGGGAACTGCGCCTGTGCAGTGGACGGCCCCAGCATCGCAGCGGCGACCAGGAGGAGCGTGAGCCCCGCGAATTGGAATGCGTTCTGCAAACGGGACCTCATCGGCCACCTCCCTTCGGCTGCGGGATTACGACGATCGTGTGGCTGTTCTCTCTGGTCAGATACGTGCGGGCCACCCGCTTGATATCGTCGAGCGTGACCGCCATGTAACCGTTCAGATCGGTGTCGATCTCGTCGATCGAATCGTGGAAATGGGCGTAGTGCTGCAGCGCTTCCGCCGTGCCGAAGGCGGTCTGCCGCGAGAAGACTTGACCGCTCCGGAAGTTGTTCTTGGCCTTGCGGAGCTCCTCCTCGGTCACCCCTTGCTCGGCGAGCTTGGCGACTTCGGCCCTCAGCTGGGACTCCAGTGTGTCGGGATCGGCCCCCTGATTAGCAATCGCGAACGTGAGGAGCAATCCGTTGCTGCGACGGGACTGTGATCCTGCCCCGGCTTGCAGGGCCGTCTTGGCCTCACGCACCATCGACAGGTTGAGACGCGAGCTCTCACCGCCCCCCAGAATCGTGCCGAGCAGAGACAGCGGCCTGGTATCGGCCGCGCGGTGCGACGGAATCGGATACATCACGATGACCGCCGGCAGGTTTGCGAGCTGGTCCTCGACGACGGCCGTCTTGCCGAACGTGCCGTATGTGAGCGCGCAGGAGACAGGCTCGGGGTCGTTCCCGCGGGCAATGTCCCCGAAGTACTGCTCGATGAGCCGTTTGGCCGACGCGGGCTGGAAATCGCCCGATACGACGAGCGTGGCGTTGTTGGGAGCGTAGTACAAATCGAAGAACTGCTGCACGTCCTCCGTCTTGGCGGCATCGAGGTCATCCATCGACCCGATCACCGTGTGCGCGTACCCAAAACAGCTCGTGGAGTCGAACGGCTGCGTCAGACCGTCAGTGAAGGCCTTCGCGTATGGCTGGTTATCCACGCCGAGTCGCCGCTCTTCCTTCACCGTTTCACGCTGGTTCTCGAAGTTCTCGTCCGTGACCGCGAGCGAGCGCATCCGGTCGGCCTCGAGCCACAGCGCGAGGTTGATCCGGTTGGACGGGACGGTCTCGAAATAGCTGGTGCGATCCTCGTTGGTGGTGCCGTTCATGTTCCCGCCGGCCCGCTCGATGAGCTGCATATGCTCACCCTTGCCGACGTTCGCCGAACCTTGGAACATCATGTGCTCGAACAGGTGGGCGAACCCCGAGCGACCCATTCGCTCGTTGGCGCTGCCTACGTTGTACCAAACACTCACCGCCACGACCGCCGCCGAGTGGTCTTCCGCAAGGATGACGCGGAGCCCGTTGGGGAGCGTGTACAGCTCGTAGGCGGTTTGTCCCTGCAGTGGTGCCGGCACCAAAGCCAGCGCCGCAACTACAAGAGTGGCTAAAACGATCCGTGGCATGATGCTGACCCCCTGTGGTGCCGTAGCCGTGTAGGCTATGCAGCGAACCCGGCCGGGTCAACATCGGGCCTACCTGAGGTCTTCCCGGGCTCAGTTTCGCCGGCGTACCTTTCCGGCACACGACATTCGGAGGAACCAGTCATGACGCGGATCACGCTTGCGGTGCTCGCGCTCGCCGGTGCGGTCGCTGCCTGCCAGCCCGTCGAACGGGAACTCACCGAGGAGCAGCAGCTTGCGCTGATCGACACACTGATGGGCGTGCAGCGCGATCTGTTCAATGCTGCCAAAGCCGTGGATGCCGACGCCGTGATCGCGTTCTTCGACGGCGATGCCGGGGTGATCATCGGGACCGAGGTGGTTCCCTACCCCAGGTTCGTCCAGCAGGTGCGAGACAGCTACGCGGCGATTGACGGGCAGACGGCGAGCTGGCACCCCGCCAAGGTGTCGGTCATTTCCCGCGACGTGGTGGCGCTGACGTTGGCGGGACGAGTGGCCACAATCGTGGCCGGAGATACGTCGGAGGCCATGCCGGTGGCGTGGACGGAGGTGTTGGTGCGTACGGACAGCGGCTGGAAGGTGCTTCACGCACACCAGAGCATGGGATCGGCGGCGGCCGGCCGGTAGCCGGCACCTGCCCTAGCACGCCACGCGCCCGACCGGCCACGCCCACTCGTCGCGAGACGGTGAGCGTGGCCGGTGCACCCTCACGGGCGGCTGGCCAGCGCCGGGATCAGAGCCGCCGGCTTCTCACCCGGAAGTCGACGTTCTCGTTGATCCAGTTCCAGAGATGCCGCTGGGACTCGACGTCCATGCCCGGCTCGGTCTGCTCCCGCCATCCGGTCATGACCTGGTCGTCGACGGTCCACATGCGTACCCGCTGGCGCTCGATCTCGCGCTCCCATGCAACGGACGCGGTGGGCGAGCTGTAGAGCAGCCGCACGGTGACGCTGCGCGACAGGTACTCCAGCGGCTTCAGATCGATCATGGCGTAGGCGCTGGTCGTGTCGGCCGATGCCCGCCGCGTGTGATCGGGAATTCCGTCACTGAAGACCACCACGTTGAGCGGCGCCAGCACCAGTCCCTGTCGCTTGACCAGCGTGGCTACGCGTCCGAAGAACGCATTGAAATCGGTGAAGGCATCTTCGGGCGGAAAGAACTCCCGTAGCTGTGTGCGGATCTCCTCCACGCTCTTGTTCTGGAACGCGTGGATCGGCTGGAACGACTTGGGCTCGCCGACCCGCGCCCCACCCACCGAGCCCACGAACACGGCCGACGGTACCCGCAACTCCCCGAGACCGTTCAAGTGCCCGTACAGATAGTGGGCGGCGAAATCGATCGCGTCCTCGTACTTGCCTCCGGCCCGAAACGAGCCGCTCACATCGATCCCAATGACCATGGTGGACCGGGCCGGCCGCGCGCCCTCTTCCGGCAGGCACGCGGTGGCCAAGAGTGCCGCGAGGCCAGCGGCGATGGAGACGACTGCGCGGCGCCGCATCATGCGCCTCCGGCTTCGTGCGCCGGCTGTGTTCGCGGCGGCGGGACCTTGGCCGACGGCCTCATACCGGCCATGCGGGGCGTCTTGGCCAGGATCTCGTCCAAGTTGCGGAACGGGAGCGCGAACATGGGACGCGATCCGACCGCCACGACCGCAAAATTGACTGCCGCGGCGACCAGCTGCAGCACCGGGAGCGAGAGCAGCTCAAACACCTGCCGCGCCTCGCGCCTGAACCACTCGGTCTCGTTCTTGAGCGCCAGAATCGGACCCTTCCAGAAATCCGGCTGCGGCGACTGGAACCCGGTCGTGATGCCTCCCTGACTGATCGTCTCGCGCGCGAGCACGGCGACCAGCGCCGGCGTGCCGTAGCGGCCGAACAGGAACCAGGTCATGCCGCGAACGCCGACCCACCCGAACGAGGCCAGCGCGAGCGTCGACACGAGGCCGAGCTGCACCTGCTCGCTGGTGGTCTGCGCGATCCACGGGGTGATGGCGTCGATCAGCTCCCGATACAGGAAGATGACCTCGAAAAACATCACGAACAGCTCGACCGCCGACATTTGCACGATCTGCGCGATATCCTTGGCGCGCACGGCCGCGGCCAAGGCGTGAATGCACGCGAAGCTCCCCAGCACCAGGAAGAACAGGAAGATCCAGAGCAGTGGCGCGACGAGGCGCGGATCGGGCTCGAACCCGGTGATCCCCGCCAACACCTCCGTCAGCGTCGGCTGGAGCGTATACATGAAGATCACGGCCTCAACGGCCGACCACAGCAGCAACGCCAGGAACGCGAGCCACGGCACGCCTGGCTTGAAGTAGTTGCGCGACGTCCAATCGAGCAGCCTGAGTGGGCTCTGGAACGCCGCCTTCACGGCCGCCACGGCTATGCCGAATCCCAGGCGCAACAACCCCCACACCCAGCCCACCAACACCACCGCCAGCCGTACGATCCCCGCCCAGTAAAACCAGGCGGTGCGTCCTGCATCCCACCACGCCACGAGCATGGCCGTGACGAACCGACCACGGTTGGAGCGGAACGGAATGGTGTAGAGTGATGCCATCGTGATCCAGACCCCCGATAGGAGCAGTAGCATCGGCAGGAGGATCACGATGCGCTTGAGTGCCACCTCGGCAACGGTGTCACCGTACCAGGTGAAATTCATCATCGCCGCGTGCCAGTCCGGGATCCACGCGAGCGGTGCCGTGAGTACCTCCGCGGCGCCACGCCACTCGGTGGGAACGAACGCTTGGACGAGCTGCATAAGGTCCACTCCGTTGGAGTATTGGAATACAGGAGAACCAGCGGGACGCCCCACACACTGCGTCCACTCACGATCGCACTCGTGCCGTTCTCGGGATGCGCCTAGCCTGGGGCATGGGGCCAAACGCAACGATGATCCAGGTCACACCGACCCCCGACCAGAGCCGGCATTGGTCCGGTCGCGCAGTGAAGCCACAGCTGTTAAGCTCAACCCAGTAAGCGCTTTATGCCATCTCACCTCATGTGTCTTCTCGGTAGTGGCGACGCGGGGTCGGGGCGTAGCCCCGATCACTCTTCTGGGGCGCGGATTCCGCCTCGACGGCGGACGGCGCGGATCGTGGCCAAGTGCTCTCCGTAGGTGCGGGAGAACACGTGCCGGCCGTCGCGACGCGCGACGAAGTACAGGAACTCCGATGGCAGCGGATAGAGGGCGGCCTCGAGGCTCGCCAGTGACGCCTGGCCGATCGGCGACGGCGGCAGGCCGGCGACGCGGTACGTGTTGAGTGGCGACGCGAACCCATAGTCCTTGTTGTACAGGCGCCGCCGCTCACCAAGGGCGTACACGACGGTCGGATCGGCCTGGAGCCGCCGATCCTCAGCGAGGCGGTTGTGATACACCGACGAGACGTATCCCAGGTCTGCGTGGTGCGGGTCCTCCCCTTCGATGATCGATGCGAGGATCACGATCTCGTGTCGCGTGAACCCGAGTGACTCCGCGCGTGCGTTCCACGCGGGGCGCCACCGTGCCTCGAACGTGTCGACCATCTGGCGCACTATCTGCTCCGCACTCGCGCCAACTGGGATGTAGTACGTGGTCGGGTAGAGATACCCTTCCACACTCTCGCTCGTGACATCCACACGCGCCCGAAGGATCGAATCTCCGGTCGCTCGGCGAAAACTGTCGGCTGGCACCCCCATCGTCTGCTCCACGAGGGGAGCCAGCTCGGCAATCCAGATGCCGCTCCGCACCTCCAGACGCACCTCCGGCGGCCGGCCGCGCCGGAGAATGGCGAGCACCCTGCCCATGGGGGTCCCCGGGACCAGCGGATACACCCCTGCCTTGATCCCGAGGTTCTTGCGGCCCATCCGCGCGAAACGGGCGAACGATTCCGCTGACCCGACGATGCCGTAGGCTGCGAGCGACTCGGCGACCGCTTCGATCGGGCCGTCCGGAATCGTCACGCGAATGGCGCGGGGCGCGTCGGGCACAGCGCACCCGGCGAGCCCCACCATGAGGAGGCCAAGAAACGCGACTCGGTGCCGTCGTAGGTGGTGCGAGAGGGTGGTCGTCATCCTGCGAGCGTAGCCCCAGGGTGACGACCCCGGCTGTGACCTAGCTAACACTGGACCGCCTGAAACGCTCTCCGGCGAACCTCGCCCATCCGGACCCATTGGTTATCATTCGTACCGTTTCTACCACCCAAGCGGAGCCCGGAGATGATGCGAGTAGGCGTGAGCGCAGTCGCGGTAATCGGCGTGTTGTCGGTGATTCCAAGCCAGGACCTCAGCGCGCAGGCGCGCGGTCGCGAGCTCTACGATCTGATGGGGAGCACTCGGCTCGCGGCGACGACGGGGACCCCGATGGTGCGCTGGCTGCCGGACGGCCGGGGCTACTCCACGAGCCGCCGGGACGCCGAGCGCGGACTGCAGTTTTTCCGGGTCGATGCGGGGACGGGACGCGAGTCCCCGTTGTTCGATCGCGCCACCGCCGATGCAATCCGGACACAGTACGCCCAGCTGACGGGCTCGTCGGTCACCGGACTGCCGTTCACCGCCTTCGAGTTCGTGCAGGACGGGCGCGCCCTGACGTTCACGACCGAAAAGAAGCACTTCTATTACGTCTTCGAGACGCGACGGCTACGCCAACTGCGCCGACCCGAAATCGAGCCGCAGCCGTACACGCAGGACTTGATGCGCGGCATGGCAGGGAGCCAGTTGTGGAACGGCACCTACTCGCCGGACTATGCGCAGTTCGCCTACGTCAGAGACTTCGACCTCTACGTGACCAACACGCTCACCGGCGCCGAAAAGCGCCTCACGGTCGACGGGAATCTCGACACGTTCAACGGCAGACCCAACTGGGTCTATCCCGAGGAGTACAACCAGCGAGATGCCTACTGGTTCTCTCCTGACGGGACGAGACTCGCCTACTACCGCTCCGACGAAGGCGATGTACACAAGTATCCCATCGTGCATGACCTCGCCGCCGAAGCGGAGTTGGAGCTGCAGAGCTACCCCAAAGCCGGCGAGCCCAATCCCACCGTTGTGCTTCGGATCGTCGACATTGCGTCGGGCGAGACGGTCGAAATCGAGACCAACAGCACCCCGGACAACTACATCGTGCGGCCCACCTGGCTGCCAGGCGGCAACGAGGTGCTGCTGCAGCGTCTGAACCGCCACCAGAACCAGCTCGAGTTGCTGGCTGCCGACGTCCGAACCGGTCGGATCCGCACCGTCCTGACGGAGCGAGAGCCGGCATTCGTCAATGTCCACGACGATTTCACGTTGCTCAACGACGGCAAGCGGTTCCTGTGGAGCTCCGAGCGTAGCGGCTGGCGCCACCTGTACCTGTACTCGCTCGACGGAACACAGCTCGCGCAGGTCACCAGTGGGTCGTGGCCCGTGTCCAGCCTCACGGGCATCGACCGGGACGAACGGTGGGTGTACTTCACTGGGAACGACACGACCGGGTTAGAGACCCATTTCTTCCGGGTACGGCTGGACGGCTCGTCACTCGAGCGTCTCACAACGGCGCCCGGCACCCATCGCATCAGCATGGATCCCGCGGCACGGTACTACGTGGACTCGTACTCGTCGTTCACCACGCCACCTACCGCCAACATTCACCGCGCCGACGGCACGCTCATCCGGAACCTCATGAGCAGCAATACGGCCACGCTCGACTCGCTGGACCTCGAGCCACCCGAGTTGGTGATCGTGACGGCGGCTGACGGTGTGACCAAACTGCACGGCATGCTCTACAAGCCTGCGGGATACAATCCCGCCGTCGCGTATCCGCTGGTGATTCCCGTGTACGGCGGACCGCACTCCAAAGCGGTCAGCAATCGGTTCTACTACGACGGCAACGACCAGCGGCTCGCGCAGCTCGGGTTCATGGTATGGCGGGTGGACAATCGGGGCCTCAGGAACCGCGGCAAGGCGTTCGAGGCCGAGACATATCTCAAGCTCGGACAGATCGATTTGGACGATCAGGTGGCGGCGCTGAAACAGATCAGCGAGCGACCCTATATCGACGCCACACGCGTCGGGACGTACGGCGGATCGTATGGCGGATACATGACGGTGCTAGCGTTGCTCAAGGAGTCGGACCTGTTTCACGTGGGCGTGGCGCACG
>JBDHEI010000054.1:0-19653 GCA_039591075.1 Gemmatimonadota bacterium | reverse complement strand
CGCGGGCGACGCGGCGCGTGCCCAGCGGGAGGGACGCCCCGGCGAAGCACGCTCCCTTTGGGCACAGGCGGTGGTCAAGGCAGAATCCGTCGCGACCCGCTATCCCAAGAGCAAGTACCACGACGACGCGCTCCTGCTCTGGGGCAAGGGCCTCTCGGAGATCGGTGACTGCAACCGTGCGGTCCGACCGCTGTCGCTCGCGGTGGGCTCCTCCGCCGACGCTGCCCTCCAGCGGGAAGCGCGGCTTGTGCTAGCCCGGTGTCAGCTCGCACTCAACCGGCCGATGGCCGCCATCGCCTCGCTCGACGCGCTCCTCGACGGGGCCGATTCCGCGACCACAGTGCGGGTCTACCTGCTGCGGGGAAGGGCTGAGCTAGGCCGTGGCAATCCTGCGGCCGCTGTGAGCGACTTCGAACGGGTGCCGCCCGATGTGGCCGCTTTCGACCTGGCGGATGCGCTGCTCAGGATCGGGGACGTGGCCGGGGCCAAGGCGGTCCTCGCGACGCGAGTGACGCTCGAATACCGGGAGACGCCGTGGCTTACGGTGCTCGACTCGCTCGGTCGACGCGATGGGAAGGGTGCGGCGGAGCTGGTTGACAGGCTGGTGGAGCGGCGTGATGTGACGCCGGGGCAGCGGGCACGCCTGTTCAATTCTGATGGCGTTCGCTGGCAACGGGTGGGTCGCGACGAGAGGGCGCGCGATCGGTTCGGGGCGGCCGTCGCCGCTGCCCCAGACTCGGCCGATGCGAACCTGGGACGGGCCTACGCGGGGGTGGCCCGCTTCAAGGAGTTGGACGATCTCAGTGTACTGGCCGACGTCCGCCGCGAACTGGATCGGCCGATGCGCGCCGGCGGACGCTCGGCGCAGGTGGTCGGTCCAACGGTCGGTGTGCTCGATGTCACGAGTCAGGTGGTGGCGGCGCCCGAGCTACCGAACCGTGACGCGAAGCTCTTCGTGCTCGGCGAGATCGTGCGGGACTCGCTTCGGGCGCCGATCCCGGCCGCGGCCCTGTTTCTCTTTGTCCAGCGCGAGCACCGCGAGAGCCCCATCGCACCGAAAGCCCTGCTCGCCGCCGCGACCCTGCGGCCTGACCTTGCCGATTCACTGTCCGGAATCATGGCTAGCCAATATCCCGGTTCGCCCTATCGGCTTGCCTTGCGCGGGGAGGCGTCCGAGCAGTTCGCGTCGCTCGAGGACTCCCTCAAGACGCTCTTCGCGGCGGAGCGGCTGCGGCTGCGGAGTCCCCTTGGCGTTGAAACGGGCGAGGAAGAGTTCATCCGGCGGCGACGGTGACCACGGCGACACCCCTGGGCGCCCTTTCGGTCTTCGGCACCACGTTCCAGAACCCGATCCTGCTGGCGGCGGGAACTGCCGGATTTGGGCGGGAGTTGGCACGAGTGGTCGATTTGGATCGCCTGGGCGGGCTGATCACCAAAGCGGTGAGCCCGGAGCCGCGGTTGGGGAACGCCGCCCCGCGCGTGGCCGAGTTCTGGGGCGGCATGCTCAACGCGATCGGCCTGGCGAATCCCGGTTTGGATCACGTTGCCGATGTCGAGCTTCCGTGGCTCGCCGCACATCTGCGACAGGCGCGCGTGCTCGTGAACGTGGTCGGGTCGGTGGTCGAGGACTATGTGACCGTGATCCGGCGGTTGGCAGCCGTGGCGGTTGTCACGGGATTCGAGCTGAACGTTTCCTGTCCCAACACCGAGAAGGGCGGCGAGGAGTTCGGGGCCGACCCCACGGCACTCGCCGATCTGGTGCGCCGGTGTCGCGCGTCCACCGAAAAGCCGCTCCTCGTCAAGCTCGCCCCGACCCTGGCCGACGTGGCTTCGACGGCGGCGGTCGCCGTCGACGCGGGTGCGGACGGGTTTTCCCTCGTCAACACGTTCCCCGGCACCCTGTACCGGATATCGAGATCGGGGAGAAATCAGGTCGAACCGCGGCTCGGCTATGGTCGGGGAGGGGTGAGCGGACCCGCCCTTTTACCGGTCGGGGTGCTGGCAACGCGGCTCGTGCGCGAGCGGACCGGAAAGCCCGTGATCGGGATGGGCGGTATTCGGACCATTGACGACGTGGAGCAGTACCTGCTCGCGGGCGCCTCGCTGGTGGCGGTTGGGACCGCGGCCCTGGCCGACCCCCGGGTGCCCGAGCGCCTGGTCTCAGCCTGGGGGCGGCGTGGCTGAACTGATTCTGGCATTAGACCTGCCTCGACGCGACGAGGCAGAACGGCTCCTGGACCGGCTGCCGAATCTTCGGTGGGTCAAGGTGGGACCGGTACTCTTCCTGCGCGGCGGGCCTGATCTCGTTCGGGCGTTCAAGGCGCGCGGCCTTCGGGTGTTCCTCGACCTCAAGTGGCACGATATCCCGAACACGGTGGCGGAGGCGGTCGAGGGGGCGCGGGAGTTGGGGGTGGACATGGCCACTGTCCACGCGTTGGGGGGGGAGGCGATGCTTCGGGCTGCGGTGCGGGCGAGCGGGGGTCTCCGCCTCGCGGCGGTATCGGTCCTCACCTCCCATGGAGCCGGTGGGTATTGGGACAGCGTCGGCCGGGAGCCGGCCGGGGACGGGTTGGGAGCGGAGGTTGCCCGCCTCGCCACCGTGGCGCTCGAGTGCGGCGTGCAGGCGGTGGTCGCCTCGCCGCAGGAGATCCAGGCGGTCCGACGGGTGGCCGGGACGGACGTGTGGATCGTGACGCCGGGGATCCGGCTGCCTGGGCATGAGGCGGACGACCAGCGCCGGACGGCCGATCCGGCAACCGCCGTGCGTGCGGGGGCGACCCATTTGGTGGTGGGCCGGCCGATCACCCGGGCCATCGACCCCGTTGCGGTGTATGAGGGCATATGCCAAGTGCTTTCGTAAAGGCCCGAGCCGACGAGTCCGTGCGAGGGAGGCCGTGAAACGGTCGGTTCTATTGGCCGGCCTCGTGTTGGTCGCGTTCCTCCCGCGTCTCGCGGCGCAGGAGGACCTTGACCGGGCCGTGGAGCACGCCCGGGAGGCATTCTTCGGCCACGAGGTTGGGACGCTGCTCGCCACCAGCGATACGGTGCGTCTCAACATCCCGGGGACCGCCAAATCGGCGTCGATGAAGCCCGGCCAGGCGGCCCGGATCCTCGAGAAGTACCTCCATTCGGCCCAAGAGCGAGACCTGACCCTGGTCAGGCTTCGGACCCTGGCAGCGGACCATGCCTACGCGGAGCTAGATCGATCGTACGTCGTCAGGGGGACGTCGGAAGAGCGGCGGGAGCGGGTCATGCTGGGCTTCCGGCGGGTAGACGGCACCTGGCGGCTCCGGGAGGTCCGTGTCACCCAATAGCCGCAACTTGCATCGGTATTAGGCCCTCTCTATATTGCAAGGCTCGATTCCTGGAATCTCGTGGGGAGCAGCCTTGAAAGTCCGTTCAAGCGTCAAGCCGATTTGCGAGCATTGCAAGGTGGTCCGCCGTCGTGGCGTCACGCGGGTCATCTGCAAGCGTAATCCCAAGCACAAGCAGCGGCAGGGTTAGGCCATGGCACGAATTGCAGGTGTCGACCTGCCGCGCGAGAAGCGCGTCGAGATTGCGCTCACGTACATCTTCGGGGTCGGTCATTCGACTGCCGAACGGGTGCTGGATACCACGGCTGTGAGCCCGGACACGCGAGTTCGTGATCTGTCGGACGCCGAGGTGGCCCGGCTCCGGCAGGCGATCGAGCGAGAGGTGAAGGTCGAAGGTGCTCTGCGCACCGAAGTGGCGATGAACATCAAGCGCCTGATGGACATCGGGAGCTACCGCGGCACGCGACATCGCCGGGGCCTGCCCGTTCGAGGGCAGAGGACCCACACCAATGCACGCACCAAAAAGGGTCCGCGACGCGCAATCGCGGGCAGGAAGAAAGCGGTTAAAAAGTAAGGTATGGCTCAGGCTTCCGGTACGAAGCGATCGAAGAAGGTGGTCGAGGCGGAGGGCGTTGCCCACATCACCGCCACCTTCAACAACACGTTGGTCACCATAACGGACATGGCGGGGAATGCCCTCGTCTGGGGTTCCGCTGGCAAGTCGGGGTTCAAGGGTTCGAAAAAGTCGACCTCGTTCGCCGCGACCGTTGCTGCCGAGCAGTGCGCGCGCGAAGCGATGAACCTCGGGGTGCGGCGGGTCCACGTGCGGGTGCAGGGCCCTGGCTCTGGCCGCGAGTCTGCCATCCAGGCACTCGCCTCGGCGGGACTCGAGGTCAAGTCGATTCGGGACGTGACGCCAATTCCGCACAACGGGTGCCGGCCGCCGAAGAAACGGCGGGTATAGTCGATGGCACGCTACACGGGTCCCGTCTGCAAGCTGTGCCGCCGTGAGGGCACCAAGCTGTTTCTCAAGGGCACACGCTGTCTCACCGAGAAGTGCGCCATTGAGCGGCGGGCCTACCCGCCCGGTCAGCACGGACCGGCTGGCGGCCGTCGGCGCAAGACCTCCGAGTATCAGCGCCAGCTCCGGGAGAAGCAGAAGGTCAAGCGGTTATATGGCCTGACGGAGGGGCAGTTCCGCCGCACGTTCGAGGGCGTCCGCGCCCTCCCCGGTGTCACGGGCGAGAACTTGTTGGTGCGTCTGGAGACTCGCCTCGACAGCATCGTGCACCGCATGGGCTTCGCGCCCAGCCGGCGCGCTGCCCGACAGCTGGTGCGGCATCGCCACGTGCAGGTGAACGGGCGCGGTGTGAACATCCCATCCTTCCGGGTGCGGCCGAACGACGAAGTTCGGGTCGCACCAAAGAGCCGGGACCTGACGGTGGTGCGAGCCTCGATGGAGGCCTTGTCCCGTGCGGCTCCGGTGACGTGGCTTTCCGTAGACGCCGAAAAGGCCGTCGGCAAATTGCTCGAGCTCCCGACGCGTGACCAGATTCCGGTCACCGCGCAGGAGCAGATGATCGTTGAGCTCTATTCCAAGTAGACTATGACAGTCGATCTCTCCGGTTTGGTTCGTCCCCACGTCGTCGAAATGACCAAGCGGGACGATGTGCCGTTCGCGGCGGAGTTCAGGCTCCAGCCGCTCGAGCGGGGGTACGGGTACACGCTTGGCAACGCGCTCCGGCGCATGTTGCTCTCCTCGCTTCCCGGCACGGCCGTATGGGCGTTTCGGCTCGAAGGCGTGGTCCACGAGCATCAGACGGTGCCGGCGGTCGTCGAGGACATTCACCAGATCATCCAGCGGCTCAAGACGCTGACCCTGGTGATGCAGGGCGACCACACCGATGCCATCTTGCAGCTCAAGGCGACGAAGGCCGGCCCCGTCACGGCCCGGAGCATCCAGCCGCACCCCGCGGTCGACATCGTGTATCCGGACCACGTCCTGTTCACCCTTCAGGAGGACCGGGAGGTGACGGGCGAGCTGTACGTGCGGAAGGGGCGGGGGTACATCGAAGCTGCCCAGCACGAGGTGGATCGCTCGCTACCCGTCGACTTGGTTCGCATCGATGCCGTCTACAATCCGGTGCGCCGGGCGAACTTCACGGTTCAGGAGACGCGGGTGGGCCAGCGTACTGACTTCGATAGCCTCACGCTCGCGGTGGAGACCAACGGTGCGATCGCACCCGAAGACTCCGTGGCGTATGCGGCGGCGCTGCTGCAGGAGCACTTTCGCCACTTCATCGATTTCGGCGAAGTCCCGACGGCTCCCAATGTGGATGCCGAGGGCGCGGGCGAGGCGGGAACCTCGCTTCGCGAGCTGCTCTCGAAGCCGATCGATGACTGTGGGCTCTCGGTTCGCTCGATCAATTCGCTCAAGAACTCGAGCATCAGCACCCTGGGTGATCTGGTGACGTACTCCGAGGACGATCTGCTGAAGGTCAAGAACGTCGGCGAGAAGGCGCTCGGAGAGATCGCCGAGATGCTCAGGCGTGAGGGCCTCAACTTCGGCATGCAGTTCGAAGAGCGGAATGGCGAGTTGATCGTGGTCGATGAGGGCACGACGCCGGAGGCGGTCGCCGGCGAGCCCGAGCCGGTCGGCCAGGAGCCGATGGAGGGCTAGTCCGATGCGGCATCAGTACAAGGGACGCCAACTCGGTCGGACGGTCGCGCACCGGCGGGCCCTGCTGCGCAACATGGCGTCGTCACTCTTCAAGCACGAACAGGTGGTGACGACGATCGCCAAGGCAAAGGAGCTTCGGCCGTTCGCCGAGCGGCTCATTACCCTGGCCAGGCGCGGGGATCTCCACGCTCGGCGGCAAGTGGAGCGGCACATCCGGGACCGTGACGTCTCCGGCCGCCTGTTTCACGAGATCGGGCCGCGCTTTGCGAGCCGGCCCGGCGGTTACACCCGGATTCTCAAGCTGGGTCACCGCCGGGGTGACGGCGCGGAGTTGGCGAGGATCGAGCTTCTGGGCGAGTGACGCGTGCTTGACAGCGAAAAGCGAACGGGGACCCTGTGGTCCCCTTTCTTTGTTGGCTCGATGGTTGCGGTGAGGGCCTTAGGTCTTGGGAACCGATGCGGGACGTCGTGGAGCCTTGGTCACCTTGTTCGACTTGATGCACTGCGCACAGACCCGGAGCCGCTTGACCTCTCCGTTGACGAGCGCCCTCACTCGTTGGAGGTTGGGGTACCAGCGACGATTGGTCTTGTTATTGGCGTGGCTCACGTTGTGACCGAATGTCGGTCCTTTGCCACAGACGTCGCAGATGCGTGCCATGATGAATAGCCGTCGAAAGTGTCTGGTGTCGTTTGTGCTGCGCGAAACGTTGAAACCTAATCGCCGAATCCGCTCCATACAACCCATCTCCGGCCGTTTCACCAGACCCACCACCTACCGAAGGCGAGCGTAGATGTCCACTGCACTCATCACGGGAATCACCGGCCAGGACGGCTCCTACCTTGCGGAGTTCCTCCTCGAGAAGGGATACGACGTGATCGGCGTTGTGCGGCGCACGTCGCACGACTCCTACGAGCGGATCGGGCATCTACTGGATCGGCTCCGCGTCGTGCCAGCAGACCTCCTGGACCAGCACTCGCTCACCACGGTGATCCGAGACCACCGCCCGGACGAGATCTATAACCTCGCGGCGCAAAGCTTCGTGCCGACGAGCTGGAGTCAGCCCGTCCTGACTGGGGAGTTCACAGCGCTCGGCGTGACTCGGATTCTTGAGGCGATCCGGCTCGCCCACCCCACAGCCCGCTTCTACCAGGCGAGCTCGTCGGAGATGTTTGGCAAGGCGCAGGAAAGCCCCCAGGGCGAGCAGACTCCATTCTATCCCCGATCGCCCTATGGCGTCGCCAAGGTGTACGGGCATTGGATCACGGTGAACTATCGCGAGTCGTACGGCATCTACGCGGTGAGTGGGATCCTGTTCAATCACGAGTCCCCGCGTCGGGGGCTCGAGTTCGTGACGCGGAAGGTGTCCCACGGTGTGGCCCGCATCAAGATGGGTCTGGCGAAGGAAATCCGGCTCGGCAACCTCGACGCGCGCCGCGACTGGGGCTACGCCGGTGACTACGTGGACGTCATGTGGCGCATGCTGCAGCAATCGGAACCCGATAATTACGTCGTCGGGACCGGTGTGATGCATTCGGTTCGCGACCTGGTGGAGACTGCCTTTGGCCACGCGGGGCTCGATTGGCAGGACTTCGTCAAGGTGGATCCCTCGTTGGTGAGGCCCGCGGAGGTCGAGCACCTGCTTGCCGATACGCGCAAGGCGGAGAGGGTCCTCGGATGGAAGCCGACGGTGTCATTCGAGGAGCTGGTGCGGATGATGGTGGACGCCGACATCGCCAAGCTCGAGGCGGCCCGGTGAGGGTGCTCGTTACCGGCGCCGATGGGTTTGCCGGCACCTGGCTTGTCCGCCGCCTCCGCGAGGACGGCCACGAGGTGGTTGCGGCCGTTCGGCCCGATCGACCGCTGTGGGTGGGGGCGCCACCCCCGTGGGACCACAAGGTTCACACAGTGCCGTTCGAGCTGCTGGACGCGGCCTCCGTTCGAGGCATCCTCTCGATTGGTTTTGACGCGGTGGTTCATCTGGCGGCCATCGCGTCCGGTGGCGACGCGCGCCAGGATCCGACCCGAGCCTGGGAAATCAACGCGCTCGGCACGGCCCGACTCGCCGAAGAGCTCGGTCGCCGGAGGAAGGCGAACGATGAGGAGACGACCCTGATGGTGGTCTCGACGGCGGAGGTCTACGGAGCCGGCTCCGATCGGCCGAGAACGGAGGAGGATGCTGTGGCGCCTTGCTCGCCCTATGCGGCGTCCAAGCTCGCCGCGGAGAACGCAGCGCTCGAGGTGCATCGCCGTACCGGTCTCCGCGTCGTGATCTGTCGGAGCTTCCCGCACACCGGAAAGGGACAGGATGAGCGCTTCGTCGTGCCCGCGTTTGCCCGTCGACTCATCGCCGCCAAGCGTGAAAAACTGCGGGAGGTGAGGGTGGGCAACTTGACCCCCGTTCGGGAGTTCATGCACGTCTCCGACGTGGTGTCCGCGTACGTGGATCTTCTGCGCCACGGGGTCCCCGGTCACGTGTACAACGTCGGTGGCGGCGAAGCCCTGTCCCTGAACGATCTATTCCTCCGTCTTGCGGCGATCGTCGGCGTCGAGGCAGAGCCGAAGCCCGATCCTGACCTCGTGCGACCAGCGGACATCCCGCATCTCGTTGGCGATGCGAGCAAGCTCTCGGCACTGACACGCTGGGCGCCCAGCGTCTCACTTCAGGACACCCTGGCCGAGGTCGTGAATGCCCAGACGCACTGACCTCGAGAGCATTCTGCTGATCGGATCGGGGCCGATCGTGATCGGCCAGGCTGCCGAGTTCGATTACTCGGGGACTCAGGCCGTGAGGGCGCTGAAGGAGGAGGGCTATCGGGTCATCCTGGTGAACTCCAACCCCGCGACCATCATGACCGATCCCGAGCTGGCAGATCGGACCTACATCGAGCCCGTGACCCCTGATTGGGTGGCCAAGGTGATCGAGCAGGAGCGTCCAGACGCCTTGCTCCCGACGATGGGTGGGCAGACGGCCCTCAACGTCGCCATGGCGCTGGTCCAGGACGGCACGCTTGAGCGCTACGGGGTGGAGTTGATCGGTGCCGACGAGCGGGCGATCCGCGTGGCGGAGGACCGCAAGGAGTTCGGGGCCGCGATGGCACGGCTCGGTCTTGCGGTGCCTAGGGGGGCCGTCGTGAGCTCGAAAGACGAGGCGCTCGCGCACATCGAGGAGATCGGATATCCGGCGATCATCCGGCCATCGTTTACCCTCGGGGGCACCGGTGGTGGCGTCGCGTACAACCTCGAGGAGTACGAGGACCTGATCAAGCGGGCGCTCGACCTGTCACCGGTGCATTCGGTGCTCGTGGAGCGGTCAGTGCTGGGGTGGAAGGAGTTCGAGCTCGAGGTCATGCGAGATCACCGCGACAACGTGGTCATCGTGTGCTCCATCGAGAACATGGATCCGATGGGGGTACACACGGGGGACTCGATCACGGTGGCGCCGGCCATGACGCTCACCGACCGCGAGTATCAGGTCATGCGGGATGCCGCTATCGCGATCATCCGCGAAGTGGGTGTGGATGCGGGCGGCTGCAACATCCAGTTCGCGCTGGATCCGCGGACCGGCGAGATGCTCACGATCGAGATGAATCCGCGTGTCTCCCGATCGTCGGCCCTCGCATCGAAGGCAACGGGCTTCCCAATCGCGCGGATCGGCACGAAGCTCGCCGTAGGGTACACTCTTGACGAGCTTCCCAATGACATCACGAAGACCACTCCGGCCTCCTTCGAGCCGGTCCTCGACTATGTCGTGGCGAAATTCCCGCGCTTTGCGTTCGAGAAGTTTCCCACGGCCGATTTCCGTCTCACCACGCAAATGAAGTCGGTGGGCGAGTCGATGGCCATCGGTCGGACATTCAAGGAGGCGTTCCAGAAAGGACTCCGCTCGCTCGAGATCGATCGGCCCGGGTGGGTGACCGGGACGACGCTTGCTGATGACAGGCTGGAGTCCGACGATCCTGAGGACATCAAGGTCGCGCTTCGAACGCCCACGCCAGAACGGGTCTTCCAGATCAAGCGAGCGATGATTGCCGGCATCCCAATCGACGACATCGCCGAGCTCACCGGGATCGACCCCTGGTTCCTGTCGCAACTCCAGGAACTGGTTGATGCGGAGAGACGGTTTGCCGAGGCTTCGGAGGTTGACCCTGCGCGGATGCGTGAGATGAAGCGCTTGGGTTTCTCGGACAAGCAGTTGGGCAACCTCCGCGGCACCTCGGAGCAAGAGGTCCGGGAGCGGCGGTGGGCATTCGGCATCCACCCCGCGTACAAGGTAGTTGACACCTGCGCCGGGGAGTTCCCCTCGGCCACACCATACTACTACTCCTCGTACGAAGAGGAGAACGAGTCTGAGCCGTTGGGAAGTGACGGGGTGGTCATTCTGGGGAGTGGACCAAACCGGATCGGGCAGGGTGTGGAGTTCGATTACTGCTGTGTGCGGGCCGGTCTCTCCTTCCGGGAGCTGGGGTACCGCACCATCATGATCAACTCGAATCCCGAGACCGTCTCCACCGACTTCGACGTTTCGGACAAGCTCTACTTCGAGCCACTGACGCTGGAGGATGTGCTCGAGATCGTTCGGTTGGAGCAGCCCAAAGGGGTGGTGGTGCAGCTCGGCGGTCAGACGCCGCTCAAGCTCGCCAGGGGGCTGGAAGCCGCCGGCATTCCGATCCTCGGCACGAGTCCCGAGGCGATCGATCTTGCCGAGGACCGTCGACGGTTCGACACGCTAGCCCGCAAACTCGGCGTGAGGCAACCGCCCAATGGCACCGTGGTCACACTGGAGGAGGCGATTGCGGTTGCCACCGACGTCGGGTACCCGGTGCTGGTGCGCCCGTCCTATGTACTCGGGGGGCGAGCCATGGAGATCATCTACGACGAAACGGCACTGCGGGGCTACTTCGCCAAGGCCGCCCGAGTCTCTCCCGAGCACCCGGTGCTCATCGACCGATTCCTGGAGGATGCCTTCGAGGCCGACGTCGATGCCATCGCGGACGGTGAGCGGTGCGTCATCGGGGGCGTGATGCAGCACATTGAGGACGCCGGTGTGCACTCGGGCGACTCGGCATGTGTCCTGCCGCCGTACCTCCTGAGCGAGCGAGCCATCGACGAGATGCGCGAGCACACGAGGGCCTTTGCGAAGGCGCTCGGCGTGGTCGGCGTCATCAATGTGCAGTTTGCCGTCCAGGACGGCGTCGTCTATGTGCTCGAGGTGAATCCGCGAGCATCGCGGACCCTACCGTTTGTGAGCAAGGCGACAGGTGCCCCGTTGGCGAAGCTCGCGGCTGGGGTCATGATTGGAAAGCGTCTAGAGGAGCTCGGTTTCACTGACGAACCCGCCATTCCGTACGTGGCGGTGAAGGAGGCGGTCTTTCCGTTCTCGAAGCTCCCCAACGTGGATGTCATTCTCGGGCCGGAGATGCGCTCCACTGGGGAGGTGATGGGTGTGGCGGACAGCTTCGGCATGGCGTTTGCCAAGGCACAGACGGCTGTCGGCGACGCGCTCCCACTGGAGGGCATGGTCTTCGTCACCGTCAACGACAATGACAAGGCCACCGTGCTTCCGATCGTGCGGCGGTTTCACGAAATGGGCTTCAGGATCAGGGCTACGGAAGGGACCGACCGTTACCTGCGGCTGCGGGGGGTGCCGAGCGAACGGATTCTCAAGATCCATGAGGGACGGCCAAACCCGGTGGACCTGATCGTCTCAGGGGCCGTTCAGCTTCTCATCAACACCCCGTTGGGCAAGCTCACCCAGCGGGACGACTACCTCATTCGCCGCACCGCAATCCACCATCGCGTGCCGTATATCACCACGATGTCGGCAGCAAGCGCGGCGTGCGACGCGGTGCTGGCCCTCAAGAGCCGGGACGGGAGCGTGCGGTGCCTTCAGGAATGGTACCAGCTCGCGCGTGCACTCCTCGGGGAGGGACCGCAGCGTGGTGTCACCCGTAGGACGTCTACCGACGGTGCTGCCCGGAGCTGAGCGAGGTACCCGATTGCACCCGACGGCTCTGCGCGAGCTTGCCAGCCGGATCGCGGGACAGCTCCGATTCGACGAACCGCTCGCCGCCTACACGACTTACCGGATCGGCGGTTCCGCGTCGGCGATCGTGTTTCCGTCCTGCGAAGCTGATGTGGTGGCGTCGCTGCAGTTCGCCGTACAGAACGGATACCGTTGGCTCGCTCTGGGGCTGGGTTCGAACATGCTCGTATCGGACGCAGGATTCGACGGCATCGTCATCCGGTTGGGCAAAGGGCTGGATCAACTGGAGAGCAAAGTCGACGGAGACCAAACCCGGTGGCGCGCCGGGGCAGGGCTGCCCACGCCGTTGCTCGCCCGTCGGTCTGCCAAAGCCGGTTTCGCCGGCGTGCATCGACTGGTGGGTGTGCCAGGTACCGTGGGCGGCGGTGTGTTCATGAATGCGGGAGCGCATGGGCAGGACTTCGGTTCGGTGGTAGCTGAGGTCGAGCTGATCGACGGCGACGGGTGTCAACGTGTTGTGACGGGAAGCGGGGTCCCGTGGCGGTACCGAGGCAGTGGCCTCGAGGGCTCGGTTGTGCTCGCGGCGACGCTCCAGCTCGACCCGGCAGATCCAATCGAGCTCGAGAAGGAAGTGCAGCAGCACCTCGCTTGGCGGAAGGCCGGAACACCGTTCAACGAGCACTGCTGCGGGTCGGTGTTTCGCAATCCCACGGCCCAGTCCCTTCCCGAAGATGGGCCGCGGACTGCCGGCCAATTGATCGACTCGCTGGGCCTCAAAGGGTTTCGGGTTGGCGGGGCCGAAGTCTCGCGCAAACACGCCAACTACGTCGTGAACGTGGGCGGTGCAACCGCGAGCGATGTGCTATCGGTGATTGACATAATGCGTGAGCGTGTACACCAGGAGTATGATGTGGAGTTGGTGTTGGAGGTACAGGTGGTGGGCGCATAGGGGGAGATCTGGAGATGGCAAAGGGCAGGGTGCACGGTGCACGGTGCAGGGTTTGGCGTGCAGCGTGCGGCGTCAGGAGGCGTGAGTGGTGAGTCAACGTCCATCCGTGCCAGGGGGAGCCTGAGTTGTCCGACTATTTCGTCCATGAGAGTTCGTATGTCGATGAAGGTGCGGCGGTGGGTAAAGGCACCAAGATCTGGCACTTCTGCCACGTCATGTCCGGGGCGGAGATTGGCGAACGGTGTAGCCTTGGGCAGAACGTCGTCGTCATGCCCGGCACGAAGATCGGCAACAATGTGAAGATCCAGAACAACGTGTCGATCTACGAGGGCGTGGTGCTGGAAGACGACGTGTTTTGCGGGCCCTCATGCGTGTTCACGAACGTCACGACCCCGAGGAGTCACGTATCACGCAAGGGCGAGTATGCTACGACGCTCGTTCGACGCGGCGCGACGATCGGGGCGAACGCCACGGTCGTGTGTGGGGTCACGCTCGGAGCGTACGCGTTCATCGGTGCGGGCGCGGTCGTCACGTCCGACGTTCCACCCTACGCTCTGATGGTCGGCGTGCCGGCGCGACGCGTGGGGTGGATGTGTCAGTGCGGGGAGCGGCTGCACCTGACTGATGGCCAAGCACGGTGTGATCGGTGTGGGGATGCGTATTGCGAGCGGGAGGGGCGATTGGAGCCGATTGCGGACCCTCATCCGAGTACGTAAGTTAATGTCTCTCTTGCGTTTGAGGGTTTCGTGAACGTCCCGTTGCTGGACCTCCGTGCGCAGTTCGACACCATCAGGGACGAGGTGGTCCCGGCCCTGCTCGGTGTCGTGGAGTCCCAGCGGTTCATCATGGGTGAGGCGGTGGGGCAGCTCGAGGAGGCGGTGGCAAAACACAGCAACGCGCGTTTTGGCATCGGCTGCGCCTCGGGCACGGATGCGCTCCTGCTCTCTCTCAAGACGCTGGATCTCAAACCGGGCGACGAGGTGATCACGTCGCCGTTTACGTTCTTCGCCACCGCCGGTGCGATCGCCAACGCCGGCGGCGCGCCGGTGTTCGTCGACATCGATCCCGTGACCTTCAATCTGGACTTCGAGCACGTCGTGGAGCGAGTGAACGCCCGCACTCGGGCGATCGTCCCCGTGCACCTGTTCGGGCAGATGGCACCCATGGAGTCGTTGCTCCCGCTCGCCGAGCAGCATGGCCTCGCGGTGATCGAAGATGCGGCGCAGGCGATCGGAGCAAGGCGCAAGGTTGGTGGCCCGTGGCGAATGGCCGGGGAGCTGGGAACGACGGGCGCCTTTTCGTTCTTCCCGAGCAAGAACCTCGGTGGTTGGGGGGATGGGGGCATGATTGTCACGCAGGACGAGGCACTCGCCGACCGGCTGCGGCGGTTGCGTACCCATGGAGGGGCGAAGCAGTACCACCACGACGAGGTCGGAACCAACAGCCGGCTGGATACGGTCCAGGCGGCGGTGCTGCTGGCAAAGCTCCAGCACCTGGATGGATGGAACGCGGCCAGACGGACGCATGCCGCGCGATATGACGCAGCGCTGGCCGGCCTCGATGGGGTGATCCCGCCTGTGACCGACCCGGCTAATGAGCATACCTATCACCAGTACACGATCCGGGCGGATCGGCGTGACGCCTTGCGGGAGCACTTGGCCGCTCGAGGCATAGGGTCGGCGGTCTACTATCCCGGGTGTTTACACCTCCAGCCCTGCTTCGCGCCGCTGGGATACAGGCAGGGCCAGCTGCCGGAGGCGGAGCGGGCCAGCGCCGAGGTGCTCTCGTTGCCGGTTTATCCCGAGCTGAGCCGGTCGCAGCAGGATGCTGTCATCGAGGCCGTGACGGAGTTCTGTCGATGAAGAAGCTGAGGATTGCGGTGCTCGGGGCCGGCAATTGGGGCCGAAACCATGTCCGCACGGTCGCCACTCTACCCGAGGCCGAGCTCGTCGCGATCTGCGATCCCGACGCGTCGGTGCGGCATGCGATGGCTCGTTCCTATCCCGGGGCGTTGGTCACCGATTCGGTGGATGAAGCTCTCGGGGTGGCGGACGCGGTCGTTGTTGCCACGCCGGCTGCGAGCCATGCCGCGCTCGCGCTCTTGGCCATCGAGCGCGGGTTGCCCGTGCTCGTGGAGAAGCCCTTTGCGCTCTCCAGTGAGGAAGCGAGCGTGGTTGCCGACGCGGCTGCGTCCAAGGGCGTCCCGTTGGTCGTAGGGCATCTTCTCGTGTTTCACCCAGCGGTTGAACGACTCAAGTCAATGATCGAGGCTGGAGAGTTGGGAGAGGTCTTCTACCTGTATAGCCAGCGCGTGAATCTCGGCCAGATTCGCCCGGACGAGAACGCCCTGTGGAGCTTCGGCCCGCACGACATCTCGGTGGCACTGGACTTGCTTGATGCGCAACCGGTGCGCGTGTCGGCGCATGGTAGGAGCTACCTCCAGCCTGGCATTGAGGACGTTGTGTTCATGAATATGGAGTTCGCCTCCGGCGTAATGGCACACGTCCAGATGTCGTGGCTGGACCCGCGGAAGGAGCGGCGGCTCACGGTCGTGGGATCGAAGCGAATGGTAGTGCTCGACGACATGGAGCCGCGCGAGAAGCTGCGCGTCTACGACAAGGGAGTCGACAAGCCTCCCGAGTACGCCTCGTATGGCGAGAGCCTCGCCGTGCGGGAGGGGGACATTACAATCCCGCGGATTCCGAACGTGGAACCGTTGAGTGCCGAGTTGCGCCACTTCGTTCGCGTCGCACGCGGAGAGGAAGCGCCGAAGGTCGTGGCGGCTGATGGCGTGTTGGTGGTACGGATTCTGGAAGCGGCCTCTGCTTCTCTCGAGGCTGGTGGGGCCGTAGTCGAGCTCGAACCCTCGGGAGCTGATCGGACGGCTACATGAACGCTGAGCAGGAACTGCTGCAGAAAGCGCGCGACCGTACGGCGCTGTTTGGCATCGTTGGGCTCGGGTACGTCGGTCTTCCTCTCGCGGTCGAGATCGCGGAGGCGGGCTACGCGGTTTTGGGGTTCGATGTGAAGAAATCCGTGGTCGACGCGATCAATGCCGGGCGGTCACACGTCCAGGACGTGCCCACCTCCAGGCTGAAGCCGCTCGTCGAACAGGGGAAGATCGGCGCCACGACCGACATGGCACGACTAGCCGAGGTGGATGTGATATCCATTTGCGTGCCGACCCCGCTGTCCAAAACGAAAGATCCCGACGTCTCATACGTATTGGCTGCGGGAGAATCGGTGTCGCGCGTTGTGCGGACGGGGCACGCAATTGTGCTGGAGAGCACGACCTACCCGGGTACGACACGGGAGTTGCTGCTACCGAGAATCGAAGAGCGGGGGTTGAAAGTCGGCAGGGATGTGTTCCTTGCGTTCAGTCCCGAGCGTGTCGATCCCGGCAACCCAACCTGGCGGACGCGGAACACACCGAAGGTATTGGGCGGCGTAACGCCGGCGTGCCAGCGCACAATCGTCGCGCTGTACGAGCCGGCGTTCGACACTCTGGTTCCGGTGTCCTCTCCGGAGGCGGCCGAACTGGTGAAGCTCTTGGAAAACACGTTCCGCAGTATCAACATCGGTCTGGTCAACGAAATGGCCATGGTGTGCGACCGCCTGGGGGTCGACGTGTGGGAAGTCATCGAGGCGGCGGCCACTAAGCCCTTCGGTTTCATGAAGTTCACCCCGGGGCCCGGACTCGGCGGGCACTGTATCCCCATCGACCCGCACTACCTGGCGTGGAAGATGCGCTCTCTCAACTACAAGACTCGCTTCATCGAGGTAGCCGGCGAGGTGAACTCGGAGATGCCGGCGTTCTGGGTGCGCAAGGTGGTCGAGGGCCTGAACGAGGATTCCAAAGCGGTCCGAGGGTCGGACGTGTTAGTGATCGGGGTCACGTACAAAAAAGATATCGACGATGTACGAGAGAGCCCCGCGCTCGACATCATCCGGCTGCTTCAGCAGCAGGGCGCCAACGTTTCGTACCACGATCCCTACGTGGCGCAGCTGCGCGAAGACGGCGTCGATCTCAAGAGTGTCGACCTCACGCCAGATCGGGTGGAGGGTGCGGACTGTGTGGTGATCGCGACCGACCACAGCACGTTGGACTTTGGCATGATCGGCAAGCGGGTACGGCGCATCGTGGATACTCGCAACGCGTTGGCCGGCAAACGGTAGCGAGGGACCAAGGGGGATTCACCATGAAGGTGGCGGTTGTTGGCACGGGGTACGTCGGGCTGGTGGTCGGGGCCTGCCTCGCCGAAACAGGCAACGACGTGATCTGCGCGGACGTTGACGAGCGGAAGATCAAGGACCTCCAGCAGAACCGGCTCCCGATCTACGAGCCGGGCCTCGAGCCGTTGGTCGAAGGGAACCAGGCAGCCGGGAGGTTGAGCTTCACCACGGATGTGGGAGCCGCCGTGGAAGCATCGTACGTGGTCATCATCGCGGTCGGTACGCCGCCCGATGAGGACGGGTCGGCCGACCTGCAACACGTACTGCGGGTAGCCGAAACCATCGGTGAGCATATGAACGGCCCCAAGATCGTCATGACGAAGAGTACGGTGCCGGTGGGGACCGCCGAAAAGGTGCGTCGGACGATTGCGGCCCGGACGAATGAACGGCTTCACGTCTGCTCGAGCCCGGAGTTTCTGAAAGAAGGGGCAGCCATTGACGATTTCATGAAGCCGGACAGGGTGGTCGTGGGAGCGGACTCCAAGGAAGCCGAGGACGTGCTTCGAGAGCTGCACTCCCCCTTCATCCGCACAGGCAATCCACTCATCTTCATGGATACGACCTCGGCGGAACTCACCAAGTATGCCGCGAATGCCATGCTGGCCACACGCATCTCTTTCATGAACCAGATGGCCGAGCTGTGCGAGCGAGTCGGCGCTGACATCACGTTGATTCGCAGTGGCATTGGAAGCGACACACGCATTGGATCTTCGTTCCTGTTCCCGGGGCCGGGTTATGGCGGCTCGTGTTTTCCCAAGGATGTCAAGGCACTCATTCGAACTGCGGATGAGCTTGATGTCAAGCTCGACATAATGGAGGCAGTCGAAGCCGTGAACGCACGTCAGAAGCAGAAGCTCCGCGCCAATCTCGAAGAGCTTCTTGGTGGACGGCTCGACGGGCGAACGATTGCTGTGTGGGGCTTGGCATTCAAAGCAAAGACGGATGACGTGCGTGAGAGTCCGGCTGTCGAGTTGATCGAGGATCTGCTCACGCGGGGCGCACGGGTCAGGGCCCACGACCCGAAGGCCCTGGATTCGGCGAGGCACGTCTTTGGAGATCGGATCACGTACGCAGACAAGATGTATGAGGCACTTTCCGAAGCGGACGCGCTGGCGATCGTGACCGAATGGCTCGAGTACCGCAATCCGGATTTTCAGAAGATGCGAGACCTTCTCAGGCAGCCGATCATCGTGGACGGCCGCAACCTGTACGAGCCGTCTCGAATGCGCGAGCTGGGATTCTCGTATCGGAGTATGGGTCGGAAGCCGGTCGGATGAGGATCGTGGTGACGGGAGCGGCTGGCTTCCTTGGGTCTCATCTGACGAATGCGCTTCTGGAGGGTGGTCACGAGGTGCTTGGGATCGACAACCTCGTCACCGGGTCTCAGTCAAACATCGAGCACATTCGCGAGCACCCGAGGTTCGCGTTTCTCCATCGCGACGTGAGCACGTACATCGCTGTCGACGGACCTGTCGATGGCGTCATGCACTTCGCCTCGCCAGCGAGCCCGATCGATTATCTCCAGCTTCCCATTCAGACGTTGAAGGTCGGCTCTCTTGGCACCCATAATGCGCTCGGGTTGGCGAAGGCGAAGGGGGCTCGGTTTCTGCTGGCGAGTACCTCCGAGGTGTACGGGGACCCACAAGTGAACCCGCAGCCGGAGACCTACTGGGGGCACGTCAACCCCGTCGGCCCGCGCGGCGTGTACGACGAGGCCAAGCGTTTCGCCGAGGCCATGACCATGGCCTACCACCGCTATCACGGCCTGGACACGCGCATCGTGCGGATCTTCAACACCTACGGGTCACGGATGCGACCAAATGATGGCCGCGTCGTGTCGAACTTCATCGTGCAGGCGCTGAAGGGCGAGCCACTCGCCATCTACGGTGACGGACACCAGAGCCGCTCGTTCTGCTACGTGGATGATGAGATCGAGGGGATCGTGCGGCTGTTCGAGCGGGGGGATGAAGCCCCGACGAACATCGGCAACCCAGATGAACTCACCGTGCGCGAACTCGCCGACATTGTAGTCCGGCTGACGCGAAGCCGTTCCGAAGTCGTGTTCAAGCCCTTGCCAGTCGACGATCCCAAGCAGCGCCGGCCGGACACCTCCCGGGCCAAGGCACTCCTGGATTGGGAACCAAGGGTATCGCTCGAAGAGGGCCTATTGAAGACCATCGACCACTTCCGACAAATTGAGTTGCTATGAGCCCACGAGTCGCGGTCACTGGTGCCGCGGGATTCATCGGAGCACACTGCTGCCGTGCGCTCCTTGAGAGTGAATACGACGTGGTGGGCGTGGACAACTTCGATCCGTTCTACGATCGTCGGCTCAAGGAACAGGGATTGGCAACGCTCGCAGATTTCGCGAGCTTCCGGTTTGCCGAAGGCGATATCCGGGATACCGATACCGTTCGGCACGTGCTGGATGGCGTAGATATCGTTCTGCATCTGGCGGCTCGGGCCGGCGTTCGACCGAGCATCGCAGACCCG
>JBDHEI010000053.1:0-19974 GCA_039591075.1 Gemmatimonadota bacterium | reverse complement strand
CCCGGGGGGAAAGCAGAGGATGGTCCGACGCGGTCAGCCATCTGGGTGGCCGGCGGCGCGCATGAGCGCCGCCTCGATACGGTCACGGTCACCTCGACCGAACCACCACCCGAGACGTGGCACCATCGCACCGACGGCGAACATGAAGAGCGGTACGAGCACCGATCCCTCCATCTCGACGCTCGGCAGGACGGCCAGGATCACAAACAGCACGGTGCCGGCAAGCCAAAGCGTGAGGAAGCGACGTAGGATGAGGGCGGCCTCAAAGCTGCCCTCCAACAATAAAACTGAGGTGCGAAATCGTTGCGCAAGAACGGCCGTACACGGCGAATTCGAATCCCGTCCGCCGCCACCGCGCCCTCCAGCCGATCGCCTCGGCTGTTGGCACGCTCGGCGGACGAGACGGAGCCGCGCAGGTTGCGGAGGAACTCCTCGGGCCCGACCACCAGCCCCACGTGCAGGTCCGTGCGCGGGAACAGCGCGGGGATCTGGTTGAGGTCGAGCACGCGGCTTTAGAACCGTGACGACGTGAGCGAGATGTCCGCGATGATGGTCGTCTGTGTCAGCATGCGATTCTCACCCGGAACCAGGAGACGAGCGTCTTGTGACTATAGGGGACTGTTGCAGTCTCCTACAGCTAGGGGATCGGTGGCTGGGGTGTGAAGTACAGAGCGGTGGCAGGACCTTGCACGGGGCTCAGGGACCGAGGTTGGTGATCTCCACCCGACCGCGGCTACGCCGCAGCACGTTGCCGGTGACCGTCACCGTGGTCGCGAAATCCGCCGTGACGCCGGGATCGTCGAGGCTGCCGTTCACGCGATACAGGAAGAACACCACGCCCCGGCCGGGGAAGTAGCCCATGATGTCGTCCGCGACCACGGTCTCGCCCGCCCGCACCGCCCGGTCGCGTACCGTCTGTCCCATGAGCTGGGGCGCCGGATCCACCCGCGCCGCCAGCTCCTGCTCCACCGCAACGTAGGCTATCGCTGTGGCTGTCCGGTTGGTCAGCTGGATGGCCTCAGGCACCGATGCCGCATCGGCACACCCGACGGCGACCGCGGCGACCAGGATTGTCGAGAGATGACGCATACGTCCTCGACGGGTGGGGTGCAAACGAACCGGGCTGCGGTGAGGGCCAGGGGCCGTCAGCATGGATACCCGGATCGCGGCACCGGCGTCACGCTCTCGACGTTCAAGCTGGGGATGGCATCGCCTTCAACTGCCGATGCAGCCGCGCGCCTGCCAACCGCACGTCGCCACGACGATCACGCTGAGCACGCCGAACGTGAGTCCCAGGGTCTTCCAGAACCCCGCGGCCGGGTTGCCGAGTTGGAGGGAATCAACGATGGCCCGCGGCAGCGTCACGCGACAGCTGTCGCAGGACGCCGATTGACGCCAGTGAACGCCGGAAACGGAATCGGCCGTGACGATGACACCGTGCCACCGTTCGACCTCTCCTTGATGCCAGACACGGACCTGCTGCCGGCGGTGAAGGGGACTGGGGAGCTGGTCGGGCTGATGCCACCCGGGACCGCACGCCGCGGCGATAGTGAGGGTGCTGACCACCACAGCGGTCATGCGAAACGCGGTGCGGTTGCGGATCGAGACCATGTCTTCTTGCCCGTCAGGTCACGGCGGTGCCATGCCGGATGCGATCGATCTGCCTGAGGTGCAGCAGGTCGTGTCCGGCATACAGCCGAATCATGTGTGCCACGCTTTCTTCACCGCGTTCGGCGTGCACGCCGACGCGTGCCAGATCGTCGGTCGACCCGCGGGCCATCAGCCGGAGGTTCCCGTCACGGAGCACGGCGAAATCCCGCAGTGCCTGCTCCGCGTCGACGTCGTCGTAGCGAAGGCGCTCCGCCCAGCTGTCCTGGTCGTATCCGGTCAGTGTTGGGCGATCGTGCGCCAGCACCATGCGGAGCCGGTAGCCCCACACCAGCTCGGAATCGGCCAGGTGCTGGATCACGTGTCGCACCGACCACTTCGCGGGCGCCTCGGGCTGCACCTGCTGTTCCTCCGACAGTCTGTCGAGTACGTCCCGGAGCGCGGACTCGGTCTGTCGCAGGACCTCGAGCGGGTCCCGCGCACCGAGGAGATTCAGAACCGCCGCGGTATAGGCATTGGCCTGTTCGGCCGATCGCGAGGCCGGATTCGTGAAGACCGACATGTTTCCTCCTGGCCGACCGACTCGGCCGAAGGGCTCAGCGGTAGGAGAGCCGAAGCTCCCAGCGCACCCGGACACGTACCGGCCGACCTTCGGCCGTGCGCGCGGGCCGGAAGACGCAGGAGCCGATGTACGCGATCGCTCCCTGTTTAAGCGACGCATACGTGGAGCGGATGATCCTGGTCGAATCGGGCACCACCCACCCGCGGGGGTCGATGCTGAACTCGACCAGGATGCGCGTGGGCCGCCGCTCATCGATGGTGACGGGGTTCTGCCAAAAGGCGTCGATGTCGGGGCACGTCTGGTAGGATGGCGGCTGTGCGATGTCCACGTCGGGCGCGGTCCCGACGATGCGCAGCCGCTCATCGTGCTGGGCCGCGATGCTGCTCGAGGCGAGCGCCGACAGGGCGAGCAACCACGAAAGCGTCCGACGCATGCGGCAATCCCTCCTGACGGAGTCAGGCGATCTGCCAACGGTGTGATACCAAAGTGTGCCTTAGCCCTCCGCTGAGGCAAGAGCACCCACGAGGCGCCGCGCTGTGTCGGATGCGTCAGTCCGCGACTGGCTTGAGCGCGGTCATCATTACGGCCTTCACCCCGTAGGCCTCCGCGGAGTTCTGGGTCGCCTGCTTGCGGAAGCGGAACCGCGGCACCACGGCCGACCGCACCTTCGTGAACCCGGTCTCTTCCAGCAAGCGAAACATCTCTCCTTCCAGGAGAGCCCCACCGATTCAGCTGGCCCAGAGCTTGGGGTCGTTGACGATCGATTGCGAGAGCTGCTTCGCGCTCACGATGTCCGTGATCGAGATCCGACCGCCCGGACGCAGCACGCGGAACATCTCCTGCACCACGCGCCGCTTGCGGAACGAGAGGTTGATCACGCCGTTCGAGATCACGACGTCCACCGAGGCATCGGGCAGCGGGATCTCCTCCATGCGTCCCTCGTGGCACTCCATGGACGTCCCCGTCGCCGCCGCATGCGCCTGGGCCTTGAGGCACATGGCCGGGTTTAGGTCGACCCCGATGACCTTGCCGGTCGGACCCACCTGCGATGACGCAATGATCGCGTCGAGCCCCGCCCCGCTACCGAGGTCCAGCACGGTCTCGCCGGGTTGGAGGTCGCTCCGCTCGTGCGGGTTCCCGACGCCCGCGAAGGAGGCCACGGCGCCCGCCGGCGCGCGATCGAGCCACTCGGGCGCGTACCCGAACAAGAGCGCCGCGTCCCGGCCGTGATAGAAGTGGAACTCGCCGTCCGGCTGGTCCGCGACCTCCTGATACATGCGGATGATCTCGTCCTTGAGCGTGGCCTCCAACGAGGCCTGGGCGGCGACGGCGTCGGTCATGGGAGGGCTCCTCGGAGTCCGTGTGGATTGCGGCAGCGGAGTCTTGCGGTCAGGATCTAAGCTGCAGAAGGAAAAGCAGCTCGGCAAGCTGTTGTAGTGGGGGGGGCGGATCTCACGCGCGCATGCCGAGGTACATGCCGCTTGCGTACGGGACCAACCAGATCAACCACACCACGAAGCTGTACCGGTGGAAGCCGACGCGTGCCTCCTCGCTTCCCCGGCGGGCCACCCGGGTTGCCCAGATGGCATGGGCCAGCATGAGCCAAAGAGCAATCTGTCCGGTGAGCGTGTGCGGCTCCCGTAGGTCGAACCGCCCTGCGGCCATCTGGTGCATGGCCCAGGTGCCGGAGACGTCGAACACGAAGCCAGTCCAGAAGGCGGCCACGTGCCACGGTTTCAGGTATCGGGCAATCCGCTCCGACCACACGCCGAGCGAGTAGAAGACGAGCGCGAGGGTAATGAGCGTTGTGGAGACGATCAGCGGTGTCGACATCGTGGGGTGTCAATCACTCAGTGGCTGGGGGGGTGCGGATTCGAGATCCGTTCGGCAACCCGCGGCCGAACGCGGCCGACCAGGCATCGAACGTGAGACCAGAAGCGGTCGGGAGGGTTGGACATGCCCACATCGAAGCTGACGGGGTGCTTCCCGATCACCGGGAGACGTTCGTTGCAGAACGCGCACCGTGCCGCCGCGGGAATACGACCGTGATCCCGGGGATCGTCCGGACTCGCAGCAGCGTGCAGCATGTCGGCAACACAGACGTCGTGCACCCGGATGACGACGATGTCACCGTCGGGTGCCGGGCTCACCGCTATGCGCAAGGAGGGCTGACCCGTGCCACGACAGTCACGAAAGCCGCACTTGACGGTCACGACGGACCCATCACTCCCGTGTCGGGCCCGCCGACACGGAGTTCTGTCGGGTGCTCGCGAATGACGCGGCGGAGCTCAGCGCGCCGGTCTCGGCCGCCGGCGTGGAACCCGATTTGTGCGACGGGACCCACCACGATCGAGCGGATGCCAATTGCGATCGCTGCCCGGCAGTGGGACGCTCTCTTTGCGAAGTGGAGGCTCCGGGAAACACCCCGGTCCGGGCACACCCGTCGTTGGGAAGCACCGCCCACCGGGGAGATGGGGGAAACAGGTGTGCAGCACGCGGAACAGCATCGGGACTCGATGTTGGTCTATGATGAAATATGGGGAGTAGCTCGGCGTTGGGCCAGGCTGGTGGAGGGTCGCGCGCTCAGGAGTCCTTGCGGATCTCTTGCGTGAGGGACGGACTGGCCGTACCGAGGCCGACCACCGAGATCACGTAGGTGTACCGGCCGGCCGATAACGGCTCCTCACCTACGAAATCGATCACCTGGAGCCGAAGCGTGTCGTCCTCGATTACCACCTCGGTGGTGGCGATGCGATACGCGGTGGCCACGGCGATGAAGGGCGTCGCCCCACCGGGCCCGACATCGTAGGACGTCTGTGGTCCCTCCGACGTGTACAACGTCGCTTCGCCAAAGGGCACCGGGGAGGCGTTCTCGAGCCGTACGCTCACGTCATCCAGCCCTGTGGCACTGTTGCAGCCTCCTGCCGCCATGATCACGGCGGTGGCGACCACGGCAACGATCCCAAGAGCCGAGCGGCGCCTCACCGAACCATCCTCACCGTGAATGTTGCCTCGTACGTGTCGAGGGGGATCGGCGTCACATCTGTGGGATAGGGGTCGAGCCGCAGAAACTCCAGCAGGACGGTGCCCATAAGCACCCATTTGGGGTCGAGGGTGGTGTGGAGCGTGTCGGCGCGCGCGTCCCCGCCGCCGAGCGGCGCGATCTCGACCAGAATGGCCCCGTCACCCTCCCACACGCACAAGATCAGGGCGTTGCTGGGGCAGCGAGAGTCGCCGACCACATCCACGAAGCGCACGGAGAGACCGGCATCATCGATCCGCGCGCGCTGGCCGACCTTGAGGGTGAACTGCTCACCGGGCTTGGCCGCCACGGCAAATGCTCCGCCGCCAACGGGCCCCACGGTCGACGTGCAACCGAACACCAGGGCCGGGGTGAGCAACCAGGCTGTGCGCATCGAAGCTGTTGTCCTCCGTTGAGCCGGGTGGAACCGCCTCGAGGGTGGGACGCCACCCCCGTTCAGCAAACGATACCCCATCAACGACACTTGGGTCACGGGAGGCAGAAAGTCCGTGTTGGGCAACAAGTTGCCCGAAGCGGCTTCACCCCCTCACCGGCTCGATCTCCACCTCGATGTCGCGCCACCGGCCCTGCCGGAACCGCGCCACGCTGAGCGTGGCCCGGGTGACGTGCCCCAGCACGATCGCGAGCCAAATGTCGTCCGCGTTGAGCGTGCCGAAGTGGTCGATGACGCCGCACATGCCAAGCGGCACGACGAGCTGCGACACGATGGAGATGTAGAGCGGGCTCCGCGTGTCGCCCGTGCCCTGGAGCCCGCCGGTGTACGCCAGCGCGACCGTGACGAACAACCCCGACACGCTCAGGAAGCCGAGCAACTGCACTCCCAGGTCCGCGACCACAGGATCGTCCATGCCGAACACTCCGAGCAGCGTGCGCGGGATCGCCAGGAACGCCGCCCCCACCGTGACCGCCACGCCGAGCCCGATGAATGCGGCCACGTGCACGCCGTGGAGGCTGCGGTCCGGGCGGCCGGCGCCCAGGTTCTGACCGGCCACGGCAGCCGCCGCACCCATGAGACCGGCCGAGGTCCACGTAATCAGGGAAAACAGCTCGGCATAGCCCACGGCGTAGGCGGCCTGGGCCTCCGCGCTCCGGGCGAGCGAGCCGATGAAGCGCAGCAGGATCACGCCGCCGATGTTCATAGCCACGCCCTGGATGCCAGCCGGTATTCCAAACCGGAATAGGGAGCGGATGATCCACCAGTCGGGCGAGAGCCGCATGCCGCGGTGGAACTGCACTACCCAACGGTGCGAGAAGAACAGCCGGTGCAGCGCGACCACGCTCAGGATGCCGCCGGCCATCACGGTGCCCATCGCGGCGCCCGCTGTGCCGAATGCCGGGATCGGCCCGAGGCCCCGGATGAACACGACGTTGAGCACGATGTTCAGCGCGGTGAGGGCGATGCCGTAGCGCAATGGCGTGCGCGCGTCGCCGGCCGAGCGCAGCGCACCCCCCAACATGAAGAACACCAGCATGCCGAGGCTGAACACGAACATGATGCGGAGGTAGGGCAGCGCCTCGGCCTGGACCTCGGGTGTGGCGTTCACCAGTCCGAGCAAGGACGGCGACAGCACGTAGCCGATGGGAGCGAGCACGCCGAGTGACAGGGCCCCCGCCGTGATGAACGCCTGATAGACGGTGCGGTTCACCTTCTCGGGTTCGTTGGCGCCGGCGAACCGCGCCACCAAGACACCCATGCCGGTGAACAGCGAGGCGATGAACACGATGACGACGAGGAAGATCTGCCACGCCACGCCGATGGCCGCGTTGCCCGTGAAGCCGACGTAGCGACCCACCATGACGTGGTCTACGATGCCCTGGAGGCCCCCGAGGACGTTCTGGAGCATGGTGGGCCACGCAAGCTTCCACACCGCGTGGGGGATCGCACCCTCCACGATGGAGCGGTCGAACGACTTGGGGGCGCGCGTGGGTGTGGACATCCGGGAGGTGGGATGGGGTTCGGGATCGCCAGTCGAGCCGAACGCCTAACTTAGCGGCGAGGATGAACGCGCGGCAGACCGATCGTGAGAGTTGCTGCCGGCCTGGGGGGATCGGCGACGTTGGAACTGACGGGCCTGGTGCATGAACGCTTCCAGACGCGTCTGGATATTCGTTCCACCCTGCGCCGCATAGATGACGTCCAGCCAAGGCACGTTATCCAGGTCGGCCCGGATCTGCGGGGCCATCCCGGCGACGATGATCCCGGGCATGCAGGAGAAGGGCATGATGTTCAGGATGCCGCTCAGTCCGTTCCGTGCGTACTCGATGGCTCTTCCCATGCTCAGGACCGCCTCGGTGCCGAGCATGGGCTCGTAATACGGGCGGATGTTCGACATGAGTTGCGCGACCGACGCTTCATGCGGGTACCGCAGCGCGTGGGCCACCGCGTTGAGCAGACGATGCTCTGCGCGCTGCTGATAGAGATCCACCAGAGACACCTTCAAGAACTCGGTGTGCGCCCCGCGGGAGGACGCGAGACGCTTGGTCTGCCAGTTGGTGAAGTACAACCACTCCATGAGCGTGGCCACCGTCACTTCGCCGCCCGCGTTCTCGACCTGCCGCACGACGTCCTGGTTGCTGTAGGTGTTGAATCGGAGGTAGATCTCGCCCACGAGGCCGATGAGCGGTCGTGGTTCACGGCGATCCACCGGGAGGGCCGCGAAGTCCGCGGCGGCGTGGCGCAACGACCTCACGATGTGTGTCCCGCCACCGGCCTCCGTCGCCTCCACCACGAGGTCGAGGCGTCGAGCGTAGACTCGGTCGGCACTCCCCGCCTCCGTCTCGTAGGGCCGGTACTCATGCAGGAGCTTCTGGAGTAGGTCGACGGCCACCACGCCTTCCCATATGAGGGCCCGGATCTTGGCGGGGTGGTCGCTGAACCCGCGATAGGAGTTCTCGCCCGACGGCGAGACGATCTCCATGGCGCCGAGTCCCTGCTCGTCCAGCACGTTCCGCAACAAGGTGCTGTACTGTCCGAAGCGACACGGTCCCGCCGTCGTGGGCATCAACAACACCGACGTCGCGGGATCGAATCCGGGTTGTCGGGCACGCCGGATGATGTCACCCGTGCACGTGAAGCAGGGCGAACACTCGCGTCCGGCGCACAGGTTGAGCCCGATCGCGAGCGTCTCGTCGTCCGGCGGCGGCAGGACCTCGGCCCGCGTGCCCTGCGCTCGCATCGCGGCTCCGACGGTGAGGGCGTGGTCGCACATGCGCGGGATGAAGACGGTCTTGCGTAGCGCCGTGGTGCTCATGTCGACGCTCCGGCGTGGCCGCGTCCCACCCCCAGGCTCTCGAAGAACGCTTCGCAACGGGTGACCACGCCCGCGTCGGCCATGTGATCGTCCAGCTCCAGCTCGAGGAACGGCTTGTCGCCCATGATCTCCCGGAAGAAGCTGATGATGAACGAGTCGGGTCCGCAGTTGAAGTTGGTCAGATAGATGGCGTGGAGCCGGGGATCGTCCCTGATGAGCGTTGCTGCCGCGAGGATGTCCTGCCCGCTGCGCCAAAACATGTTGCCGTACCGAGCGGAGACGTCAACGGTCTCGAGCGGCAGAAAGTCCATGGGGATCGGGAGCACGCCCAACTTGCGCACCTTGCGCGGCAAATCCTGGCAGGCGCCGGGGTCGCAGGCATTGTATGGCCGGCCGACCAGCACGGCCGCCGGTCGCGTGCGGTCGAGCCGCTCCAGCACCTCGCGACCGCGCTGTCGCAGGCCGGCGTAGAATTCGCGCTGCGCGGCCGCGGCGGCCGCCGCAGCGGCACCGATGCGCCGTTTCGCCACCCCCAACTGACCGGCAAGCTGCTTCAACTCGCCACGTCCCACCTTGTCCCACCGCAGGTGGAGCGGGAAGTGCAGCACGCGGTGTCGGCCGCCGTTGGACTCCACGTGAGCCCGCACGAGGTGCGACGCGGCCGGTATGAACGGGCAGTACATGTTCGCGGCTTGGCCCGGGGCCACGTTTTCGCGGTTGATCACGCTGGGCAGGAAGATGAAGTCGGCATCCTGCTCGAGGAGGTTGAGAACATGGCCGTACACCAGCTTCACGGGCAGACATGTCTCGACCGAAGCGGCCTCCAACGTACTGCGGAGGATGCGTGGATTGGTGCTGTCCGAGAGAACCAGCTCGATGTCCAGGTTCCCGAAGAAGGTCCGCCAATACGGGAACAGGTCGTGAAACACGAGCGCCCGCGGGATGGCGATGCGCCGTCGCCCATTGCGGCGCCCGTTGGGCGCCGCGTAATCGCCCAGGAGCAGCGCGGTCCGCTCCGCAAAGAGGTCCGGGACTTCGGCCGCGCCGCCGTACGCCGGGGTACGCCCGGCCTCCTCGAATTTGTCGCAGCGGGCGCCATAGAAGATCGGCGGCTCGCGGGCGATGACCACTTTGCTGATTTCGCACAGATTGGCGCACGCCTTGCACTCGAAGGTCGTCGCTTCGTACTCGCGGGTGGAGAGATCGAATCCCCTGAACCGTGTCGGCAGGTGGAGGTTGCCATCCTGCGACGATTGTTCGCGGCGCACTTCGGCCTGTTCCATGGCGAGGATCGCCACACCGATCGCGCCGGTGACCTCGTGATACGGCGGCACGGTGATCCGACGGCCGGTGAGCATCCGCAAGGCGGCAACGACGCTCGAGTTTCCGGCCACACCTCCCTGGAAGAACACGTTGCGGCCCACCGCGCGACCGTCGACCACCCGGTTGAGGTAGTTCTGCGCGATGGAGTAGGCCAAGCCAGCCGCGAGTTCGTCCACCCCGGCACCCTGTTGCTGGTGGTGCACGAGGTCGGATTCCATGAAGACGGTACATCGCTCGCCCAGACATGCCGGCGCGGCGGACGAGAGGGCCAGGCGACTGAAATCCCGCTCGATGTCGATCCTCAGCCGGTCGGCCTGTTCCTCCAAGAAAGATCCAGTACCGGCGGCACAGGCGCTGTTCATGGCGAAGTCGACCACCGCACCGTGGTCCAGCCGCACGTACTTGCTGTCCTGGCCACCGATCTCGAAGATCGTGTCCACCGTGGGATCGATGGTGGTGGCCGCCCGCGCCTGCGCGGTGATCTCATTGCGCACGATGTCGGCCCCGACGAAATCCGCGGTCAGGTAGCGTCCCGAGCCGGTCGCGCCGACGCCCCTCACGTCTGCCCAGGCGCCGGCCTCCATCCCGACCTCGCGGAGTCCCCGACGCACCGCGTCGAGGGGCGCGCCGGCCGTGGGCAGGTAGCGGTGCGCCAGCACGCGTGCGTCTTGGTCGATGAGCACGACCTTCGTGCTGATCGAGCCGACGTCGATGCCGACGTACACGGTTTCCCGGGAGGATGGCATACGGAGTGGTGATAAAGCGGCTCCCGTGTCTGACGGCGTCGGTGCGGACAGCGGAGCCAGGCTCTTGCGACTCGACGGCGCCGTGCGGACCGCCGTCTCGAGAGGGTCAAGGCCGTGGAACACGGTGAGTCGGCCGTCGTCCACCTCGTCCATCGCCAGTAGTGCGGCGCCGATGGCGGGCATCAGCCAATGATGATCGGGAACGATCAGCTCGCCCGACTCCAATTTCAGTGCGGTCTGGAAGGCGCGCGCTACGCCACCGTTGTACGCCACGCCTCCTTGGAACAGGATCGGTGGGATGAACGCTTTGCCCTTCCCAATGGTGCTCTTGAAGTTGCGCGCCAGGGCGAGACAGAGACCGGCAAGGATGTCCGGGAGCGGCGTGCCCTTCTGCTGTAGATGGATCATGTCCGACTTGGCGAACACCGTGCACCGGCCGGCGATCCTGGCGGGATTCCGGGATTCGAGCGCCAGGGCCGAGAACTCTCGGTCAATCGTGATGCCCAGGCGTTCGGCCTGCTGGTCGAGGAACGATCCGGTCCCCGCCGCGCAGACGGTGTTCATCGCGAAGTCCAGGAGGGTCATGCGGCGGATGTCGGCGTCCCATTGAAGCGACAGGAACTTGCTGTCCTGTCCGCCGATCTCGATCACCGTACGCGCCTGAGGGTAGAACTCGCCTACGGCTCGAGTCTGGGCGATCAGCTCATTGACGTGAGAGCCCCCGATAAGCGCCGCGATCGGCCCGCCGCCGGAGCCGGTGAGCCCCACGCCGCGAATGTCCGAGGGATCGACGACCTGCAGGACATCCCGAACCGCTCCCAGGATGGTCGGCCGGGGCTGGCCGTGCGCGCGGACGTACTGCTGGGCGAGGAGGGAGCCGGTCCGGTCCACGGCGACGGCCTTGACCGTCGTCGATCCGACATCGATCCCCAAGAACACGTCTGTCACCGGCACTCCCTATCGGGTCGGCACGGACTTCCTTGAACCGAATCAAGTATGTGGTCACCTCGAAATCCTGACAAGATCACTCCGATTCGGCCTCGCGGTGCCGGAGCGCGGGCTCACGACGTCCCAGACCGTGCTACGGAGAAGGCGCGTACTCCGCCTCGACGCAGTTGGGCTCCACATCGTAGCCGAGGTAATAGTAGAAATGCCAGCGGCGCGTGCCGGCAAGCGGGTCGCCGGACCAGATGGTGAGATGCAGGCCCTCCATGCTGGCGCACATCCGGAACCGCTCCGGCGTTCCGTCGCGGTCCAGGTCCCCAACCGGCTCGCCGTCCTGGATGGTGACGGACCCGGCTTCGAACAGCGCCACGTGTGGTGCGCCCCACGTGGAGTATCCGTCCGGGAGCGCGACGCGGTAGCGGTGGTCGGACGGGCCAGCGTGGATCTCGCCGCAACCACCGGTTTCGTCGCCGGTCACCCGCAGCCGGCCCACCGACGGCGCCTCTCCGGACCCGGCGAACGGCGCGGACACGAGTTGAAGCGCAGTGCCCGAGTCGATCGCCTCCCGGGGGATGACCAGGCAGTGGCCACCGGCCCCATCCGGCACGACGACGCCGACGTCCGCCTCGTACGTGAACTGCTGGGCTGGCGCGCCAGCACAGCCAACGGAGGCGAGGAGCGCGGCCACCGCGATGAATGGGATGAGCCTGCAGTGCGGCATCTGGCCTCCCGCGTCATCCGTGCTCATATCTTGTCCGCTACCGCCGTGAGAGCGGATCCCCTGCGAACCGCCAGCGGGCCGAGTAGTCGCGCGCCAGCGGCTCACCGGTGAGCCGAGCCCGCACCATCTCCACCGGCATCCGGCCTCCGTGCAGGATCACGTCGTGGAACTCGCGGTCGGTCATCCGGCCGGATTGTACCAGGTCGCGGTGCAGCGCTCGAAACTGGAGTCCGCCGAGCATGTACGCTGCCTGGTACAGCGGCGAGTAGTCTCCCGCCACCGACCGCCGCACCTCGCCCTCGGCGTTGGCCCGCTCGTGCCCCACGCGATCCACCAGGAAGTCTACCGCCTCGTCGGGCGTCATGGTGCCCATGTGGAACCGGAGCGAGAAGATGATCCGCGCCGCGCGGTGGGAGCGCCAGAACAGCATGCCGATGCGGTCTTCCGGACTCTGCGGGAAGTCGAGGTCCCAGAGCAACATCTCCCAATAGAGCGCCCAGCCCTCGCCCCAGAACGGCGTGGAGAACATCCCACGATGCGCGTTATAGCGTGAGGTCATGAACCCCTGGAGGTGGTGGCCCGGAATCAGCTCGTGGTGCACCGTGGCGCGGGAAAAGTGCGGGTTGTTGCCCCGCATGCTCATGAGTTTTTCCTCGTGCGTCATGCCATCGGTGGGGTACGAGACTTGGATCACCTCGCCCCCCAAAAAGAACGGCGCGATGCGCTGCCGCTCCGGCGACATCATCTCCATACGCCAGATCTCCTTGGCGAGGGGCGGCACGGTGAGGAGGTCACGCTCCTTGACGAAGGCCTCCGCCTCCCTCGCGAGATCCCGGATGAGTCGCGGCTGGTCACCGGGCGGCACGTAACGCTGTTTCACCTGTTCGAGCGCGGCCTTCCAGTCATCCCCGAAGCCCATGTCGCTCGCAGCCTTTTGGTACTCCGCCTCGCACCATGCGAACTCCCGCTCCGCGATGGCGATCAGCTCCTCGATAGAGTAGGGAATCATCTCATGCGCGAGGTCTACCTCGAGGCCGTCGGCGCCGATAGGATCGCCAATCATCGGCTCGGGTGCACCCGGGCGGACGCCGAGCACGGTCTCGCGAAGGAACTTGCCGTATGCTGCCAGCGCCGAATCGGCCTTGGCATAGGGTTCGGCGGTCCACCAGGTGTAGGTCGGATCGTATCCGGCGTAGAACCGGTTCCAGCGCTGCAACGTCTCGCGCAGATCTTGGAGCAGCATCCCGGTGCGGCGGGCGACGACGCGGGTGAGTGTGGGTGTGGTGGAACGTCGCTGTGCGCTCCCGCTCCACACCTCTGCCACATGTTGCTGAGTGCTGTCGATACGTTGCGCCAGCCGCGCGAGGGTCGATGCGATCTGCGCCGGATCGATCGGTTCCAGGCGCCGCCGCGTCTCCTCGAGGTCCATGATGGTGGGTGCGATGGGCAGCCAGGGCAGCATCTCCTGGTACTGCTGCGCCTCCCTGTCCAGCATGACGAGCCGGTAGCGCAGATCGTTGTCCAGCAGCACGTAGTCGACCCGACTCTCCTGGTTCAGTCCTTCGAAGTCCACCGCGGCGAGCCGGGTGCGCCAGCTCGTGTAGAACTCCCGCATGCGCTCGCGTTGGGCGGGTGAGTACGGCACCCCGTACCGGCGAGACAGGGCCCGCTGATCCGCGGCGATCAGCTCGACGGTGTCACGCAGCGCGCTGGTGACCGCGGGGCTGAGCGCCTGAGCGGTTGCAGCGGTTGGGTGAACGAGCCCAGCCGTGAGGCCAATGAGCAGCGTGAGAAGGCTCGGCCGAATGGTGGTGCGGCGCATCGTGTCGATCTCCATCTTGGCCGGGTGCGGATGAACAGGCGTATGCAGGAATCAACACGCGAACCGCGCGGCATCAAGGTGGGCGTCTGGTTGGAGAGGGTCCGCATACGCTGATCGTGGCAGCCAACCGGGGAGGGTGCGCCGTGCGCCTGACTTTGGGGCGCTACGGTTCCCCGAACTTGCGGTCGATCTGGACCCCGCAGCTTTCGAGGAACTTGACCGGCAGCACCCCACCAGCGAAGACTGCCACAACGCTGTTGGGGATCTCCTTGGCGGTTCCGCCGTTTCGGTACAGGACCGATTCCGGTCGGATCTCGACGAGGTTGGTCGACCAGAGCACCTGGACTCTGCTGCGACGGATAGCGTCCTCGATCCGATCCCGGTTGCCCGGCTTGATGCGCGCGAACGCGGTGCCCCGATAGGAGATGGTGACGTCGTTCCCCGGCTGGTCGGCGAGCGCGAGCGCTGCCTCGATCGCGGAGTCTCCCCCCCCGACGACCACGACACGATCCCGCTGATATACCTCGGGCTCGCGGAGCGAGTAGATCACCTTGGGCAGATCCTCGCCAGGGATGTCCAACTTCCGGGGAACGCCTTGTCGGCCAATGGCCAGGATCACGCGCTTCGTACGGTAGGTTCCCTTATTGCTCGTGACGGTGAAGCAGTTGTCGCGGTCGCGGGTGAGACCGGACACGGTCTCCCCGGTATTGACGCGGAGGTTTGTTTTGCGAACGATGTCTTCCCAGATGTCGATGAGCGCTTCCTTGCGGATCTCTCGAAACCGCAACTTGCCGTAACTCGGGACCGCCACGGGACGGGTCATCACGATCTTCTTGCGCGGGTAGTACCGCACCGTGCCGCCGATGTCCTCCTTTTCCAGGGTCGTGAACCTGAGCTTGTGGTGGAGGCAGTTGAGGGACGCCGACAGCCCGGCCGGACCGCAGCCCACGATGAGCACATCCAGCACGCCGTGCGGCGCCCTGGGTTCCTTGAGGATGCCCTCGATGCACTGCCGCCCTTGCTCGAACGCGTTAGCGATGAGGCCCATCCCGCCCAGCTCGCCGATGATGTAGAGGCCGTCGACGTTCGTCTCGAAGTTCTGCTTGATGCGGGGGATGTCGACGCCGCGTTTCGCCGAGCCGAACACGAGTTGGATGGCATCCACCGGGCAGGCGCGCTCGCACAACCCGTGACCGATACAGCGGGCAGGGCTCACGACATACGCCTGTCCGTGGCGAATGCCGAGCACCCCGCTTTCCGGACACACGGAGAAGCAGTTCCCGATCCCGATGCACGCGCCCGCCTCGATGACCGGATGGAGGGACACAGGCTCGTTCAGACCGTCGCGAAGCGCCACGGCCTCTGCCTCGATCGTTTTGCGCTCCAATCGCCGCTGCCGCCAGTAGTGTGGCAGCGTCACAACCGTCACGAGACCGATTCCGATGGCGCCGATGAGCAGGGTGTCCACGGACATCAGAAACTCGTCCAGAAACCCATGTAGATGTTGCTGGTCAGGAGATTCTGCCCCCACTGCCGACGCGCCTCGATGCTCGTGTAGACACGCCGGGCCAGGGGAAGCGACAGGGAGAGATCGGCCGTGTGAGTGAGGAACGTGCTGAACATACTCGCCGTGCGATAGAGTTGATACGAAGCCCGAGTCTGCGTTCGGCCGAAGCTCCGGTTCAGCCCCGAGGAGAGATACAGCGTGGTGGTCTCATCCCGGGTCCCGTAGCTCGCCGAGTTGTTCCACCCGAGCCCGAACAGCGAGGTCTTGGTGATCCCGAACGCGGTGGAATACGTGTAGCTGATGGATCCTTCATTGAATCGATTGGCTGCGACATCGAAGCTCAGGAAGCCGCCGGTGGTCCAGTACGACACGCCCATGGAGGCCTGATCCCGGCGAAACGCGATCACGTTCTGCGTACTCCACATGGAGTACGGTTGCAGCATCGAGACGCGGGCGTGGAGGTCCACGGGACCGAGTGGCAGCGACGTCCGAACCTGCAAACGGGTGATGGTCCAGCTGTCGGTGTCGGGATTGCGATCGATCTGGATGTCGTTGCTGAGCTGCACACGGCGCACGCGCAGCCGTTGCGACCATCCGGCAAAGGTGTGGGTCAGGAGACCATTTTGGGGTCGTACCTGGTGAAATGACAGGTCGGTATGGTATCCGACCGATCGTGTCCGATGGCGGTAGTTCAGGAACGCCGTGTACTTCGGAAACTCGGTCGAGACGCCCTCATTCCCCAAGACCGGCTCGTACCCGGCAGCGACGCCACCGCCGAAACCATTACGTCCGAAGTGAACCATCAGGCCGTCCCAGTACCCGCTGTAGTACTCATATGGGTTGTTGAAGCGACCGACCTCCAACTGCATGGTGTTGCCGAACGCTTTCCCGACACTGGCCTGATAGACTCGGACCGATCGCTGGGGTTGGACCAGTCCGTCGCTGCTGTATCGGTAGGAAGCGCGGAGGTTTGCCGAGAGGTTGAAACCGCCCGGGAGGTCGGCGATCACAGCACGCAGGGCTGCCGACGGTGTGGCAAACCGCCTGGTGTCGTTCTCCGTCTGGTTGGCTTCCCAACGCGTCTTGGACTCGAAGGCGCTTGCTTCAATGGCGAAACGCCCGCTGAGGGATGGCGTCGGCCCGCGGACTTTCGGCGGTGGTGCGGCTCCTGCAATGATCTCACGATCTGGTGCGTCCCGCTCGACTGGCGCCACATGTGAGGCGCTGAATCTCAGTAGGAGTGGTTTGCCCCTCGTGACGGCAAACGGGCTGCCGGCGTAGACCACAGCGGATCGTTCTTGCGTCGTGCTGATCACCAGGAACGCACCGAGATACTCGTCCGTTTCGGCGGCGTACACGAAGAGCGTGTCGTTGGTTGCCAAACCGCGAGCCGCTCCGACGGTGAGATAGAGGTTGACGCCGGCGATCTGCTCGATCACGGCCTCGATACGCGTGTCCTGAGCCCGCGCCGAGCCAATGGTCGACAGCAACAACAGGCCAGCCCATGCTGCCGCGCTGACGCGATCCCGGGATCGCAGTGTCATGGCTACTCCTTCCTGCCGCGCGGATGGCAGTTGAAGCAGGCCGCGCTGTTGTAGGCGTAGCGGCTCTCGCCCGAGTGCTTGTCGTCCATCTTCTGCTGGTTGTGATCGTGGCACGTGATGCAGTCAAACACCTGATAGTTGTTGGGGGCGGCGTGACACGTGGCGCAGTCGCTCCACTTGCCCCTGTGCGCGCCGCTGAAGATCGGGAAGAACTGGGCGTCGTGGTCGGCGAACGTCGCGCCGTTCCAGGTGACGTCTGTGTGGCAGGACAGGCATGTCGGTGGGAACCCGTCGTTCGCGTGGGCGCCGTCGTAATCGGGCTGGTGGCACGCGATGCAGTCGTTCTGATTAGCAGCGGCGAACCGCAACACACCCGTTCCCGCGTCGTGACAGGCGTCACAGGCGATCACCGCGTGCGCGCCGGCGAGCTCGTATCCTCCAGTGGCGGCGCGGTGATCGAACGTCACTCCCGACCACGTTTCGTTGGTGTGGCAGTCCAGGCAACTGGTTGAAAACACGCCCGAGTGTGCCTGGTCGTAGTCCCGTTGGTGACAACCGATGCAGTCGTTGGCGTCCGAGGTGGCGTAGATCGGCGTCAGGTCGGCGCCGGCGTGGCAGCTCTCGCAGCGAATCCGCAGATGGGCGCCGACGAGCTGGTATCCGCCGGACACGGCGCCGTGGTCGAACAGCCCGGAGTTGTGCGTCCAGGCTAGCGTGCTGTGGCATTGCCGGCAATCCGACGAGTATCCGGCCGCCACGTGGTCGATCGCAGTCGCGCCCCGGTACGCGGATTCGTGGCAGCCGAGGCAGTCGGTGTCCAGCGGGGTATAGGCACCACTCCGGTCGTTGCCGTGGCAGCTCTCACACGATACCTGGACGTGGGCTCCGATGAGGGGAAAGCCCGTTTTGACATGGACGGCGATTCCCGGCACGTCGGTGAAGACGGTGGTCGTGTGGCAGCTGATGCAGTTGTCGGATAGGCGGCCCTGGTGGACGTCGACGTGGCACACGGTGCAGTCCCCGGGCGCCGCCTTGGGCTCGTCGAACCGGGAGCCGAGGTGGCAGCTCGTGCAGCTCGCCTCGCGATGCCTGCCGCTCAGTGCGAACCCACTGACGCCGTCGTGATCGAAGTCCAGCGTGGCCTTCACCGGCTTCCAGCCCGCCGCAGAGTGGCAGTCGGCGCAGTCCACTTCGGTCAGGCTTCCGTGGGGGTTCGCCGTGCGTCCCTGCTGGGCCTCGACTGAAGTCGAGAGCAAGGCGAGTGGAACGCAGAGGATCAGGGTGAGGTGAAGTCGCCTCATGAGCCACCTCCGTGGCAACTGCGACAGTCGGTCTCGAGCGGTGTGTAGATCCGAATCATCTGACCGGTCGAGTCGGCGGCGAGCATGTGACAGGAATTGCAGAGGACGTCCTTGTGCTTACCGTCGAGCGGGTACTCCGTCGCGTCATGGTCGAACGTATCGGTCTTGTACGATTCCGTGTCGTGGCAGTCCTCGCACCGCCTGTCGGTGAACTGCGTGCCGTGCGGATCATGGTCGTCATGGCAGGATTCACAGTCCTGGTCGTCGATGCGGAAATGGAGGCTGTCCGGCGCGATCTCGGCGCTCCCGTGGCACGCGTAGCACGGGACGGCCCGGTGGGCTCCAGCAAGCTCGTACTCGGCGTCGCGGTTGTGCCGATCGACGCCGTACTCGGAGGGCACCCAGGCCTTCTCATCGTGGCAGCTCTCGCAGTCGATGCCGCCCGGCGCCGACACGAACACATTTCGGTGGTAATCCCGGTGGCAGGAGACGCAGTCCGTCACAACGGGAATGGGATACGTGTAGTTGCGCGACTTCGCGGTGAAGGTGAGGCGCAGCTCGTCCGTGACGGCGAGCGTGAGATTGTGACACACCTTGCATTCCGCGTCGGCATGTGTGTCGCGCAAGGGGAACTCGGTGTCGTCGTGGTCGAAGTCCCGCTCGATGTCGGATCGGACCAGCCGGTGCCAGTTTCCGGTGACGTGACAGCTGGCGCACTCCCGTCCCAGCGATCCGGAGTGGGCGTCGTCATGGCAGGGGGTACAGTTCGCGAAGTCGAGCCCGACGTAGCGGACCTGGCCTTTCTTCCTGCCGGTTGGCTCGTGACAGTCCCCACAATCGACGTCACGGTGTTTACCCGTGAGGCGGTAGCGCGTCGCGTCGTGGTCGAATCGGTCGACCTCCTCCCAGGTTGTCTCCGCATGACACTCGTCACAGCGGCGACGGGGGAACTGATCTTTGTGGGGATCGTCCTTGCGGTGGCACAACCCGCACGTCGTGCCGACGCCGAGCAGGGTCTTGTCGATTGCGTTGTGGCGGCTCATGTACGTTGTGACGTCAGCTGCCGTGATGAACTCGGGTCGGTGACAGTCTCGACACGGGACGTCGGCGTGACCAGCGCGAAGGCGATACCCTGTGCTGTCGTGGTCGAAGGCAGTGCTATCGAGACGAACGATGTTGAACTCCCTGCCGAAATGGTCTTTGTGGCAATCGCTGCAACTTCGAGCGCCGATCGTCGCGTGATAGCCACGCCGCTTTTCCACACGCTCGCGTAACGGCGTGTGGCACTCGAGGCATTTCGTCGTGGAGACACCTCGTTCCCGCAGCTGGTGACACTTGGTGCAACTGCGGATCCCTTCGAGCTCGGCGTGAACTGCCGAAAGCTTCCCGGGAGAAAGGAGCTGTGCCCGCGCGCTCTGCGGTGAGACCGAGAGCATGGTAACGACGCCTAACGATGCGCAGAGGAGTGCAGTCGCCCGGTATCCCGCGCACCGTCGGCCCCATGGGTGGGCCGGCGCGACATGACATCGGATGGCCATCAGAGGGTCCGTGACCGAGCTAGAAGACCCACGTGTAGCCCAGCGCCACCGCCACGCCGACGT
>JBDHEI010000052.1:0-22019 GCA_039591075.1 Gemmatimonadota bacterium | reverse complement strand
CGAGGACCACGCGGGGACGGATCCGGCCGCCCTGGAGCGCGACGGCTTCCATCACTTCCGGCACGCCGTGCCCTTTGGCCTCGCGGGCGAAGTAGTGGATGATCAGCCCGACGACCAACCCCCCCGCGGCCGGCACGAGGAGCTTCCACCAGAACGGCAGCGATTGGATGTATTCGAGGGTGTAGGGCCCCTGGTGCCAACCGACCCGGTTGACGAGTTGGATGAACTGCCGGAACCCCACCGCGCACAGCCCACCGAGCAGACCGATCACTACAGCCACCAGGACCATGTAGATCTGTTCGGTCCGGCGCATGCTGGCGTGGAAACGCCGCAGCGGCTGAAGCAGAGCTAGCATCACAGGTCGCCACCAATGTAAGGCATGGACGTTGCGGTCCGAAACCGTCTGCGGGTGACGACGCTGCTCCTTCCTGTTGCCCTCGCCCCCGCGGCTTGCACACCGGCATGGCACCGCGCAGCTTTGACCCCAACCCTTCCCTGCTCCAGGTGATCCCGTGAGCACCTTCAAAAAGCTCGCCCTGCCGATCGCCGCCCTCGTGTTCGTTGTCGCCTGGCTCACGCCCGTGATCGACAGCGGCACGACGCTCGGACGGGGCGGCGTGCCCGGGTGGGAGGCGTTCCGCGTGGCGCTGTCTCCCGTCTGGCCCTACGAGGACTTCGAGGCCAGCAACTGGTTCTGGAGCATCATCTCCATCTCGAGCGCGCTCACCAACTTTCTGTTCGTCGCCGCGCTCGCGCACCTGGTGTGGCAGCCCGGCGTCTATCGCCGTGCGGTGTGCTGGGCGCTGGCGCTCGCGTTCGTGGTGGACAGCGCGTGGTTCATCTCCGGCGACCGTGAGTACCTGCGGGTGGGATACTACCTGTGGGTCGCGTCGTTCGCGCTGCTCGCGGTGGCGGCGTGGCGGGTGCCGGCGCGCGTCACTTCCGGGGCGTCGGCAACCGACTAGAGCACCGCCGTCACCATGTTGCTCGGGTTGCCATCGCCGGCGCGGTTCACGGCGAGCACCCGGTAGTTGAGCTCCGTGCTGCGTTCCTGGTTGTAGAGCGTGATGGTGGGCTCGACCGTGGAGCCCACGTCGCGCCACGGGCCCTGTTTGCGGGCGCGGACCTGCACGCGGTAGGCGGCCGGCTTCCCGCCGTCGGCCGGTTTCTTCCAGGCGAGCTCGATCCAGTCCGGGCCTTCGCGCTCGATGGTGAGCGAAAGGGCCTGGCCCGGCGGTTGGAGTGGCGTCTTGGGCCTCCGCGCGCCCCAGCCGAGCCGCATGAGGCTCGTGTGGCTCCCGCCGACGGCAATCTCCGCGTAGCGCAGGTCGGTCTTGAGCATCTCGGTGAGCGTCGCCAGGGCTTGGGCCTTTTCCTTGGTGCGCTGTTTCGCCGTCGCCGCGGCTTGGGTCGCCGCCGTCGTGGCCTCAACGAACGCCTGCATCGCCGCCCCGAGCTTCGGCGGCTCGACCGGCGGCTCGGGGAACAGGTCCTGAGCCTCTTCCAGGCCGTCGATGACCAGCTTGGCGAGCTCCAGCACTTTGGATTCGGTCCTCGGAAACTTGGCCATGGTGTTCCGCTCCTTGAAAGAGCCTGTACTCGGCCTCAAATTGGCGTTCGGAAGCTTACAACGCTTCACCGTAAGCTTGTAATACAGTGTTGTGACTCTATATTATTTTGATGTATACCAGCAATTGCTGTAGGTACGCTTACATCATATAGAATTTGTTAGACAGTACTATAATGTATGCTTTCAAGTGATTGATGCTGACTTTCAGAATATGGATGTAAGCCTACATCTGAGTGATACACGTTTGGTGAACGGCGGAGCGACCTTCGGCAGGACCGCCGTAAGTCGTTGTCCGACTGACCCATACCCTAATTCCCTCTGGACATACTCGGACTCCTGGCACTCGGCCCCAGTGTCGAGCCGATCCGCCTTGGCGCCGAGAGCCCGAGGGTCTGGCCCCCGAGATCGTGGACGGTCATACTAGACAGCGGAATCGTGGACGGTCATACTAGACAGCGGATTTGCCGCAGCCCATCGCGTACACGGCTGATTACGGTTGGCGCCGGCGAGCGTAGTGGTGGGGGGAAGACGAGGTTGGGTGGCGAGGACCCAGTGCTGCTACACTGCGGAATGGTGGTCCGATAATGAGCTACGCACTTCAGTCGAATACAAGTTAGACCGCATACGACATTGAGATAGTAGGCAGAACTGTGCAACCAACAATTGTCACGTGGGTGCTCATCGTATTTGGCGCAATCACCCTGGCACCACTCGTATTGGCCCAACTCGTCATGCTAGTGAAGCCGTATAGTCAACAGGCAAAAGACATCCTTGTCGCTAAGGGTGAAGACTGGCGAGACAAGACTCACTTTCGATCCGCACTGGGATTCGCTTGGGCGGATTGGTTGCTTGTTGTCCCACTGGTACTTTCGGGAAGCATTGGTGTGCTTCTTGGGCATGCTTGGGGTTATGTCCTTTGGGGTGCAGCGGGATCTATTTCGCTCTATGTCAATGTCGTATTGTGGTTCATGGAGAAGGAATACGTTTATCCTTCTCGTGGAGCGCTTGCCTATTACTCCTATTACTGGGGGTTCTTTGTGTATTGGGGGGCTCTAGCCTTGGCATACTCCGCTATGCGTCTTAGCGGCATAGAACTCTAAGCTCGCTACCACCGTTGCCGCCATTTGCGTTCGGGCGACTCCCCGGCGATGTCGGCGATCCGTAGCTCAACGGAAAAGCTGTCTAACACGCGCATGGACCAGCCGAGCGCGTACGCTTGCAATGGAAGCCGAATGACCGAGCGCCTGGCGTTGATACGAGTTCGTTCACCGAGATGCGCGCCCTGCGGGCCTGTTCGCTCGCAGGTCATGCGCTGACCGTTAGACCGCATGTGACTCAGGACTTCTACGACGGCCTCGCACCGTACTATCACCTCAATTTTGAGGATTGGGACGCCAGCATGCGCCGTCAGGGTGCCCAACTCGACACCATCATCCGCGCCGAGTGGGGCTCATCGGTGCACTCCATTTTGGATGCGGCGGCCGGTATTGGCACCCAAGCCCTCGCCCTCGCGGGCCTCGGCTACGACGTCACGGCTTCGGATCGCTCAGCAGCCGCAGTTCAACGTTGCAGTCGTGAGGCGGCCCAGCGCGGCCTCCACGTCCGAACCGCCACCGCCGATCTCCGCAGTTTGTCCACCGTACATAGCCGCTTTGACCTCGTGCTGGCGTGCGACAACGTTCTGCCCCATCTGCTCTCGGATGATGAGATTCTGACCGCCCTCCAGCAGTGCTTCCGCTGCACCGCGCCTGGCGGTGGCTGCCTGATCTCGGTGCGCGACTATCCTGAAGCCCCGCAGGCCGGCACGGAGTTCCACCCCTATGGCGTCCGAGACGTGGACGGGAGGCGGTTCGTCGTCTACCAAGTCTGGACCTGGGACGGCCCCTGCTACGACCTTGCACTCTGCATCATGGAGGACACCGGCGCTGCCGACTGTCGCACTCGCGTCTTTCGCACGCGCTACTATGCGATCCCCATCGGCCGGCTCGTGACGTTGATGCAAGAAGCAGGATTCGAGCGCGTCCGACCCATCGATGGTGCCTACTTCCAACCGGTGCTCGTCGGGACGCGACCGCATGCGGTCTAACAAGCAAATGGACCCGTCGAGCGCGTACGTTTTCGGAGGAAGTCGTTCGTTTGTGCACCTGGAGGGATTCAGCTACGATCGGTTATCGACCCGCCTGCCATCGACGTCGCTCGCGGGTCATGCGCTGACCGTTAGACGGCCGCAGGGAAGGTCCCATGCGAGAAGGGTTGGTCACGTCAACACTGGTTTCCGTGTACGACCGCGTCGCGGCGCGCTACGACCTGCAACATGGCCTGCTGACTGCGCACAGCGATCAGCGTGGACGGCGGCTGGTGGTGGCCAAGGCTGTACGCGAGGCCGACACGATCCTGGACTGCGGTGCCGGCACCGGATCTTCCGCACTCCTGGCGGCTCGCAGGGCGGGTGCTCGCGGGCGCGTCACGCTCTTCGACCTCAGCCGCGGCATGTTGGACGTGGCCAAGGAACGCGCCGAGCCAGCCGGCGTCACCGCACCCATGACATTCGGCGTCGGTGACCTCCTCCACCTCCCGTTTGCCGACGGCACGTTTGACGTCGCGCTGTCAACGTACAGTCTGTGTCCGGTCTCGGATCCGGTCCGTGCAGTTTGCGCGCGATGGCGACTGGGAGCGGTACGACCGCACGCGGAGCGGGGCGCTCGCGGGGGGCGCCGCGGACGCGGCCAGGGGGTTTCCCTCGACTGCCGATCACTGGCTGTGGGCATGGATCGCCAAGGTCCTCGAGTTCGATCCGATGCCGCATTGGCAGCGCATGTCGCTCCCCGTCTTTTTCGCGTACGGCGAGACCGACGAGGAAGACAACGTGCCGGTGGGAGCGAGCGTGTCTCGGATCCGGGCCGAGCTGGCACCCGAGCGGGACGTCACGGTGCAGGTCTACCCGGGGTCGGGGCACGCACTGTACGACCCGGTGCTGGCCGAGGAAGGCGAGGGCGTGATTCGCGACGACTTCGCCGACGATCTCGCCGCTTGGATCGAGAGCCGGGTGTCCAGCACGTCGGTGGGCAAATGACGTACCGGCACCGCGCAGGTGCGGCGACTGCCGGGATCGCCGGCGTCGCGTGGTCGGCGGTCACCTGCCTCGAAGCCTGACCTCAATGTGACGAACCGCCGTCTTTTCACAGAGGTACCGCGATGCCGGAGATGAGCACCAGCGAGAACGACGCGCTCGTCTCGCGCGTGTACACGCTGGCGTTACAGGATCGAAGCGACGGCAGACCACTGGATCCGGCGGCCCTCATGGTCTACCACATCGAGATGCTCTCTCAGGAGGTGAACAGCGGGGCGTCGTTCGAGCAGTACTTCCGGTGGGCTTCGGTTGCTGAAATCGCGGAGGCGGCGGACCGCCTCGAATCCCTGTCCCTGCCGGCCGTCGCCGACATCGTTCGCCGAGCAATTGACGTCGCGTTCCCCCGCGGTCTGCCGGCGATCGACGAAGAGAAGGACGAGCGCACCGAGTGGACCACGGAGCAAGAGGAGCGTCTGAGCAGGCTCGCCGAGGAGTTCGAAGCCTACAATGGCCGAATCATCAACGTCCTCGCGGCCTTCTATCGGAAGAGCCGGGGCGAGGCGTAGCCCATGGCGAAAGGAACGAGGGTGGCAATGAACCGGATCGTCATCGGTCGTGTACCGGTCGCCTGTCTCCTGCTCGCCGTGCTGGCCTGCGGGCGCCTCGGTGATGCACCGGAAGCGGCGATGGACGAGGCCGCCGACCCCGAGACGGAGAACGCACGCATGAGCCAAGCCCAACACGATCGGCGGATCGACTACATCGAGTTCCCGGCCACGAACATCGAAGCGACCAAGGCCTTCTATTCAGCGGTGTTCGGGTGGACGTTCACCGACTACGGCCCGGAATACACGAGCTTTGAGGACGGGCGGCTGGCGGGCGGCTTCGCCCTGGCGTCCGAAGTGACGGCGGGCGGTCCGCTGGTGGTGCTCTACGCCACGGACCTGGAGGCGATGGAAACGAAGGTCACGCAGCACGGCGGCCGCATCGTGCGGGAGATCTTCGAATTCCGGGGCGGGAGGCGGTTCCACTTCGCGGATCCCAGCGGGAACGAGTTGGCGGTGTGGTCGGACCGCTGAGCTGAAGCCAATGCCTCTCTTCAACGTCGTTGTCCACGGCCGCGCACTCTGGATTTCGGCGGAACCGCCATGCCCGTAAAGTCCGTTGCCGACGCCGCCGTCCTCGCCGACCTCGAGCGCCGGCTCATGGCGCTCCGGCCCGACGCCATCCGGCGTTGGGGAACGCTCGAGCCCGGGGAGATGCTGTGCCATCTGGGTGATGCCACTGCGAGCGTGCTCGCACGGCCCGGTGGCAAACCGGGTCCGCGGCGTTCCCTGGTCAGGTGGATCGCGTTGTATTCCCCGCTGCCGGTGCCGCGCGGTCTCACGACGTTGCCGCAGGTCGACCCGCGGCGGGACGGCACCAAGCCCACGGACTTCGAGCATGACCGCGCGCGGGCCATCGCAGGGCTCCGCGCGGTGGCGGCCGCGCCTCCCGACGCCCTGCCGGCGGCGCACTTCGCGTTCGGCGCGATGACCGCGGAGGACTGGTACCGCTGGGCGTACCGACACACCGATCACCACCTGCGGCAGTTCGGCGTGTAGCCCGTGGCCGGAGCGACCGTGACCCGCGCGTCTTCCATCGTTCTCCGCGTGCTCGCACTGACGATCGTGATGTTCGTCTGCTTTGCCGTGGGAAGCCTCGTCCTCGGTCAATCGAGCGGCGCGGAGCCATCCGAGCAGTCCGGCGCGGTCGCGTTGCCTCTCCTGACGGTGTGCCTGCTCAACACCATCGTCCTGGCACACGTCATTCTGCGGTCCCGGTGGGGCGGCTGGAAGCTCATCGCGGCGGTGTTCTTCGTCTTCTATGGCACGATGACCTTCATGTCGCAGATCGAGTCTGCCGTCTTCATCACCACACTGCCGCCGGGACTGCTGCCGCGGATTTTCCTCATGGGCGTTTTGATCGCCGCACCGTTCTCGATGTTGGCCGTGCTGATCCTGGGAAAGAAGAGGGCGGACCTCGCGAGCGCCGAGCGCAATACACGCCTGGTCATGACCCCTGGCGACTGGGCGTGGAAGGTCGCGGTACTCGCCGCCGCCTACGTACTTCTGTATTTCACGTTCGGCTATTTCATCGCCTGGCAGAATCCGACGTTGCGGGAGTATTACGGGGGGGTGGATGAGGGCGGCTTCTTGGTCCACATGGGGACGGTGGCGCGGGACACCCCGTGGGTGTTCCCCTTCCAAGTACTGCGGGGGCTGTTCTGGATCGCCATCGCCTTGCCGCTCGTCCGCATGATGCGGGGAGGGTGGCAGGAGACGGCGGTGGCGGTTGGATTGGTGTTTGCCGTCCTGATGACCGCCCAACTACTCCTTCCGAACCCGTACATGCCCGAGACCGTGCGCATGACCCACCTGGTTGAGACGGCGTCATCGAACTTCCTGTTCGGCCTCCTGGTGGGGTGGCTCCTTACGCGAGGCCAACCGCTTCCGGCCTAGCGTCCGGACGCGTGTGAAGCGGTCACCGGTAGTCGACGAGCACAGAAGCGTGAGGGCACGGTGGCTCTCGATCACGCAGGAGAAACGATGCATAACGCGGACACCCACACGGTGGGGTCGAATCGAGCGGCGCGAGAGTCGGGTCACGGTGCGCCCTGGCCGTGGAGACCGGTGCACCGTGCTGCGCGCGAGACGAGCGCTGCTGCCGCGTGCCGCGCGGTCACGTGATGTCGTGATGATGGGCGGCCGCGCCGAGGACCGGGTCGTCTCGTGGCTTCTGGCGGGTGATCCATCCGTCCGTTGGCAGGTGATGCGGGATCTGCACGGCGCCCCGCGGGCGACTTGGCAGGCGGAGCGCGCGCGTGTGGCCGAACACGGCTGGGGCGCGCGGTTGCTCGCCCATCGGGACGAGGCGGGTCGCTGGACACCCCGCTACTACGGGCGGAAGTGGATCTCCACCACGTACTCGATGGTGCTGCTGCGGCGACTGGGGCTTCCGCCCGACGACCCACGCGCGGCTGTATCGTGCAAGCTGTTCCTCGACGAGGGACTGTGCGGCGACGGCGGGATCTACGCCGCGGTCACGCACAAGCAGGGCGAGACGTGCCTCACCGGTATGGTGCTGGCCCTGCTCTCCTGGTTCCGCGTCGACGATCCCCGCCGGGAGCGTCTCGTGGACTACCTGCTGGCCGAGCAGATGAAGGACGGCGGGTGGAATTGCCAACGGGACCGGGGAGCCGTCCACGGCTCCTTCCACACGACGATCAACGTGCTCGAGGGTCTCCAGGAATACGTCGATGCGCGCGGGTCGCGAGCCGCCGACGCCGACGCGGCTGCGGCGCGCGGGCGGGAGTTCTTCCTGGCCCATCGGCTGTACCGATCCCACCGGACGGGCGAGGTCGTCAACGCCGCGTTCACGCGGTTCTCGTTTCCCCCGCGGTGGCACCACGACATGCTCCGCACCTTGGACCACTTCCGGGCGAGCGGCGCGCCGTATGACGCGCGGCTCGAGGATCCGGTCGGGTTGATGGAACGCAAACGCGGCAGGGACGGACGCTGGGCGCTGCAGAATCGCCATCCGGGCAAGACCTTCTACGAGCTGGAACGGGTGGGCGCGCCCAGCCGCTGGAACACGCTCCGGGCGCTGAGGACTCTCCGCTGGTGGGCGCAGGCGAAAGCCGGCGCATGACACGGCCACTCGGCTGCTGACCGCCTGGCGCTTCCATTTGCAACTCGCCTGTGCCTCGCGCCCTGCGAAAGCCGACAGCGGTGCCGGGAATTGGGGGAAGACGGCCCAAGTCGTTTTCTGATAATGCCTTACGGCACCGGCGCCTATCGGCCTGATCCTTGCTCCCCCAGGACTGGGGTTGAGCGTGTGATACCCGGCTCGCCCCGTGGGACAACGCACTCGAGACATCAGCGGAGAGACGGACCATGTCGGCCTTGGTCGAGAAGTTGTTCGGGAACGGTCAGCTGACCGAAGAGGCGCAGGGTGAGCTCCGCACCATCCTGCTGCAGATGCGGAACGAGCGGAACGCCTTCGAGCGGTCGGCCAGCGAGGCCCAGGCATCGTTGGAGCAGGCGTCCGGGCCGGCCGAGGCGGTGGCCCAGTCGATCGCCAAGCTGGAGGAGCGGCTCCACGCCGTCGAGCAGCTCGCCGCCAATGCGGTGAGCCTCGAGGCCACGCAGCGTGAGGTGTCGTCGCGGATCGACCAGGCCGCCTCGCAGGCCGAGAGCATCGAGGCGGCGCTCGATCCGATTCGCTCGGACCTCGAGCAGACGAAGCATCTGTTGCAGGACACTACCGTGTTGCGATCGGATCTCGAGCCCCTGCTCGACTTGGGCAAGGAGCTACAGACGCTCAAGTCCGATGTCCTGGCGCTGCGAGGGGAGTTGAGCGACACGCAGCAGCACATGGCGAGCGTGCGCCAGCAGCACGATGGGGTGGAGCAGCGCAGCGCCGCCGCCACCGAGCGGCTCGCGTCCCTCGAGGGTCAGTACGGCGAGATGACCGTCGGCCTCCATGCCGCGACCCAACAGCTCGCGCAGCTGCAGGGGACCATGCAGTCCGTGAGCACGCTGGCCGGGCAGGTTCCCGACCTGCGGCGTGAACTGGACACGCTGCGAGCGCTCCGCGACCACGTGGCCCAGAAGGTTTCGGAGCTGCAACAGCAGCGGGAAACGGTCGATTACGCCACCAGTCAGGGAATGCGGCTGGCCGAGCTGGTGCAGCGCATCGACCGCGACCTGGAAGCGCAGCAGGAGAAGGCCAAGGCCCTGGTCAAGTTGGAGCAGGATGCCACACGCCTGAGCGCGACGCACGACGAGTTGCGGCGGCAGCTGGACCACCTCGCCGAGCGTCAGCGTGAGGATGGGCAGGTGGAAGAGGCGCGACGCCAGGAGTTTCAGGCCCTCCAGGAGCAGATGGACGGTCGGATCCGCGACACGATCAGCCGCTTCGACTTCGAGCAGGGACGGCTCGAGACGGCGAGTGTCCAGATTTCCGATTTGCGGCAGTCGCTGGCAGAGGTGGAGCGACGGCTCGACACCGTCCAGGAAACCCAGGAGGGTGTGGCCGCGCTCCGCAAGGAGCTCGGTCAGCTCGGCGACCGCGTCGTCTCCATGGCGATCGACCTGGCCCCTCTCGACAGTTACGCCGAGCGGATGGTCACGGTGAAAGGGGACATTGCCCGGGCCGAGCAGTCGGTGAAGGAGATCGGTCGGCGGGCGGACGAGCTGAGCGGCACAATAGCGAATACCGACGGCCAGCTCACCGAGCTTCAGGAGCTGAGTGAGCGCACCGAGCGGCAGACGCGCGACCTCACCCAGCTACGCGAGTACCTCGGCCACCTCGAGCAGCGCGTCGCCAAGTGGGAGGCAGCGGAGGCGACCGTCTCGCGGGCGATCGACGACGCCACGCGGCGCCAGGCCACCGTGGACGCGCTGCGGGCCGACCTGCAGCGGATGCTCCAGGTCGCCAAGGAGACAACCGACGCAGTGCGCGTCATCTCGGAGTCCCACGACGAGGTCAGCGACGCGAGGCGATTGATCGACGTGGTGCTCACCGAGATCCAGGCGGTCAAGGACGAGTCGGCGCAGCTCGAGTCCCGCCGCAAGGACCTCACCGACGTCGATCGGCAGATTGCGCGCGCGGAAGCGCTGCTGATCGACATCCGCACGAGCCTCGAGATGCTGAACGGGCAGAAGGCGTTCCTCGAGGACGTGATGGATACTGCGGGCTCGCTGCGGTTCCAGAGCAAGCAGGCCGAAGCGCTGATCGCGACGCTGCGTGACGCGCGGCAGCGGCTCGCGTCCGGCAACGGATAGGAGGCATCCTCGGGTCGGGGCCTTCGGGGCCGCGACCCGACAACCGATGAGGGGCGAGGCACGGCAGGAGCCGTGACCCCGCCCCTTCGGCATCTAGACGGCCGCGGCTGTGCTGTGGGGGGGACGCCGCGCACTACTTACCGCCGTGAAGCGGACTCCTTGCGTCGACCGTATTCTGCTCCGAGCTTTCGCGCGACTCTCCGTGCCAACGAATGCGAAGGTCCCGCTGACGGTCGTCCCGAGACAGCGCGAAGACTCGAATGCCCAGCCCCGCACGGATCACCATCGTGAACGTCGGCTACCACTCGGCCAACTACTGGGTCGTCAGCGCCGGCAGGTCGCGCTTGCTCGTAGACCTCGGTTGGCCGGGCACTATGGGACGGATGCGCGCGGGCCTCGAACGCATGGACGTACCCCTCGAGGAAATCCGGTACGGGCTCGCGACCCACTACCACATCGATCATGCCGGGCTCGCGCAGGAGCTGAAACAGGCCGGCGTGCCGCTCCTCGTGCTCGACGTGCAGGTTCACGCCATTCCGCTCATGAAGACGTGGACCAAGCCGCAGGACCGCTACGTGGACATCACGATGCACGACAACATCATCATTTCGTTCTCCGAGAGCCGGACCGTGCTCGAGCGGATTGGCATTGCCGGCGACATCCTGCACACGCCGGGACACCCGACGACAGCGTGTCGCTCCTCCTCGACGACGGCTCGGCGTTCACCGGCGACCTCACGCATCCGGCGTTGATCGACCCAACGGATGCGGCCGTAGTGCGGGCGAGCTGGCGACTGCTGCGGGAGCGGGGCGCCGTTCGGATCTATCCGGGGCACGGTCCCGAGCGGCCGATCGATGCATATTCCGTCAGGCGAGGGCCCCATCCCGTCCATTGACGCTGTCGCCCTCATCCACGCCCGCCCCCCGCCGGGCTGGCGTAACGGCCGAATCGAGGAGATGATTGTCGGGTCCGGCGCGCGTCGCCCGCCGCCGGGATGGCCACTCGTATGAAAGGCGATCCTCCCATGAAGCACATGAACGCCGAGCCGTCGGCTCCGGCGCCCGCCGCCGCGACCAGACCCACGACCGTCACTATCCGCGTCCCCGCCCCCCTGCGCGACTGCTCGGGCGGCGCCACCGAGCTGTCGCTGACGGCAACGAGCGTCCGTGCGGTGCTCACGCAGCTCGAGCGCCACCATCCGTCGCTCTACCGTAGTGTCTGCGACGAGACGGGCGCGGTGCGCCAACACGTGAACCTGTTCGTGAACACGTCCCACGTGCGCGATCGTGCCGGACTCGACACGGCGCTCGCGCCGGGCGACATCGTCACCATCCTGCCCGCGGTCTCAGGAGGTTGAGCATGCCAGAGCGCGTGATCCTCTGTGTGGGGACCAAGAAGGGTCTCTTTGTGCTCGAAGCACCAACGTCCCGGCGCGGCTTTACCCTGCGCGGGCCGTTTGAGCCAGGCGTGGCGGTCTATGCGGCGCTCATCGACACGCGCCGCACGCCGCACCTCTACGCATCGAGCTGCAACGCCTTCTTTGGCATGAAGGTGCTGCGATCGACCGATCTCGGGCACACGTTCACCGAAACGGCCTCGGCACCTGCCTTTCCCAAGGACGACGGGCGGGCACTGGCCAACATCTGGTCGCTCGAGGCGGGCGACGACGACCGTGACCTGTGGTGTGGGGTCGAGCCGGCGTCGCTGTTCAGGAGCGCCGACGGCGGCGATTCCTGGAATATGGTGTCGGGCATCAGCAATCATCCGCACGCACGCAAGTGGGAACCGGGCAACGGCGGCCTTTGCCTGCACACGATCGTGCGCGATGGCAACCGGGTGCACCTCGGCATCTCCACTGGTGGGCACTACCTGAGCGAGGACGGCGGTGAAACGTTTGCGGCGTCCAACGACGGCATCGGCGCCGGGTTCGTGCCCGATCCCTTTCCCGAGTTCGGGCAGTGCGTACACAAGATCGCGAGCCATCCTGACGCGCCCGGCCGGCTGTACATCCAGAACCACGGCGGCTGGCCCGACCGTCCGGGCATCGGCGTGTTACGGAGTGACGACCACGGCCACACGTGGCGGTCGATCGCCGAGGGCCTGCCGTCCGATTTCGGGTTTCCAATCGTCGTGCATCCGCACGATCCGGATACGCTCTACGTGTTGCCACTCGAGCCGACGACCCGCACCTGTCCGGACGGCGCGCCCGCGGTCTGGCGCAGCGAGGACGGTGGCGACTCGTGGACGCGGCTCGCCCATGGCCTGCCGAAGAAGGAAAGCTTCTTCACCGTCCAGCGCGACGCGATGGACATCGACACGCTCCAGTCGCCCGCCCTCTACTTCGGGACCACCACGGGGCAGCTCTGGATTGGGCGCTCCGGCGGCGAGGAGTGGAGCTGCCTGTTCGATTCGCTCCCGCCAATCCACTGCGTGAAGGTCGCTGTAGTCTGAGCGCGCAGCGGGGCGCCGCCTTCAGCCGTGTGGCCAGGACCTCGCATCGCCGGCCTGAACCACCATCGACTTGCCGCTCCCGCCGGAGGGCCGCAGGTTAAGTGGTGGTTCCCACAAACCCGGGCCGACAGTTCGAACGACGGAGCAGCCCGACAGACTCGATATGGCCTACGACGAAACGCTCGCCGCGCGTGCCCGCACCGCACTGGCCGAGCAGTACGGCCTCAGCGAGAAGCACATGTTCGGCGGGCTTTCCTTCTTGCTGAACGGCAACATGTGCTGCGGTATCGTGGGGGACAAGCTGATGGTGCGGGTGGGTCCCGATGCGTATGACGCGGCGCTGGCCAAACCCCATACGCGTGAGATGGATTTCACGGGACGGCCCCTCAAGGGGATGGTGTACGTGTCGCCCGACGGCGTGCGCACGGACTCGGCGCTCAGCGCGTGGGTGCGCCGAGGCACCAGCTTCGCCGCCAGCCTCCCTCCCAAGAAACCAAAGAAGAGAAAGCGATAGGCGTGGTGATGGTCCCTGCCGCGATGGCCCCCCACGGACGCGCGCTGCTGGCGTACTTCGATGGAAACGTGGACGCGGAGTTGCTGGTGCGGCGTGGCGACGGACGCGAGGAACGCGTGCCGGTGCGGTATTTCTTCCGTCCGCCCGAGGAGTTCTCCGCCATCGAGACCACCGCACTCGGGCACTCGCGCGGTCGCGTGCTCGACGTCGGGGCCGGCAGCGGTCTCCACAGCTTGGCGCTCCAGGCGGACGGCATGGCGGTCACCGCCATCGACCTCACGCCGGAAGCCGTGGACGTAATGGCGCGGCGCGGGGTGCTCGACGCGCGCCAGGCAGACGTGTTCCGGTTCCGCGACGGGCCGTTCGACACCCTGCTTATGCTGGGGCACGGGATCGGCATGGTGCAGGACCTGGAGGGGCTGGACCGCTTCCTGACCTACGCGCGCGGGTTGGTGAGCGACGGCGGTCAAATCCTGATCCACGCCGTGGACCCGACCCGCACTGACGACCCGGACCATCTCGCCTATCACGAGGCCAATCGGCGCGCGGGGCGGTACATCGGCGAGATCGAGCTTCAGTTCGAATTCGAGGGTGAGCGTGGCGCATCGTGCCGCTGGCTGATCCTGGACGAGCCCACCCTGCGGCGGCACGCCCAGGCCGCGGGGTGGGACTGCGAGGTCCTGCACGACGAACACGCCGGTGACTACCTCGCACGACTGATACGATCGTGACCTACCTGCTCGCCCGCCGGTGCGTGCCGGTGATCCCGCGCGCCCTGCCGGCACTGTTGGCGCTGCTGGCAAGTGTCTCGGCAACCGCCCAAGAGCCCCCACGCTCCGCTGCCCACTGCGCGACACGGGAAGGGGGTGTCGACACGGCACGAGCCTGCGAGCAGCTCGACGCGGTGTTGCCTGTCGCCATCACGCTGCGCACCGATTCGGCCACCATCGCCCTCACGCGGGACGACCTCGAAACGGTGTTCCTCGATGCCCTGGCGCGCGTCTACCCCGACGCGGTCCGTGCCGACTCGGCGTGGGCGTTTGCTCGCCGAGATTCCACGCACGTGTGGGCCGACGTCCTGCCGCTGTCGGAGCGACGGCTCCGGGTGGAACTGCTCTACTGGCGCCGGCAACCCGACCGGACGCTCGCCAAGCTGTGTCACGTGCGCCGCACGCTGGAGGCGCCGCGCGGTTCCGTCCCCGCGTTGGCAGCCATGCTCGCGATTGAAGCACAGGAGCTGGGCCGCTGCGCCCTGGCGGAAGAGGCACGGGTCGATCCCACACGACTCGAGCCGCCCGCTCCGCAACCGATCCGCGTGCTCGAGGTGGTGCTCATCCCGCTGGCACTCGCGGCGCTCGCCTCGGTCGTGATGCTGTGGCTGTACCTCCGGCGCCGACTACCGGACTTCTGGCAGGTGGTGGCCCGTTACCCCGACAAGGCGTACGGGTGGTTCGAGAGCCACGATGAGTGGCTGATCGTCGACCCCGAAGCCGGACGCGTATCGGCACCAGACGAGGACGAGTTCGAAGGCCCGTTCCTGCTCTGGGTGCCCAAGCTGGGTGGGCGTCGCGTGGCAGTGTACTGCCGCCGGGTAGCCATGCAGGAATCCGAGCGCGCTTTCCTCAAAATTCACGGGTTCGACCAGGACGGGCTCATCAGGGGCTGAACCGGACCGTCCGGGACGGTGCTGCCTTTGCCCTCCACGACCGGACTTCCTATCTTGGCGCACCGCCACCAGCGTCCACTCCCCGGCGCACCCGCGCAACGAAAGCGAGCGATGCCCGAAACCGCAGCCCCGAGATCGATCGACCGAGACCGAGCGTCGCTCCGGCGCGTCGTGCCGGTGGCCACGTTCACGTTCGGCTACCTCGGTATGGCGCTCGTGCTCGCGGTCGTGCGCGGCAACCTCGAGTTCCTGTTCTACATCGTGGTCATGCTCCTGCTCATTGCCCTGGTGTGGGCCGTCGATCGGTCCATTCGTATCAGCGCGGGCGCACTGTGGTGCCTGAGCCTCTGGGGCCTGGCCCACATGGCCGGCGGGCTCCTGGTGGTTCCCGCCGGCTGGCCGGTCAGCGCCGAGAGCCGGGTACTGTACACGCTGTGGCTCATTCCCGAGCGGATCAAATACGATCAGCTCGTGCATGCGTTCGGATTCGGCGTGACGACGTGGGTCTGCTGGCAGGGGCTCCGGGCTGCCATTCGGCGTCGGGGCGGCGCAGCAGTCCCCACCATCGGGCTGCTCACGCTGGCCGTGGCGGCCGGCCTCGGGTTCGGCGCGCTCAACGAGGTGGTGGAGTTCGTCGCCACCCTCTTGGTGCCGGAGACCAACGTGGGTGGATACACGAACACCGGGTGGGATCTCGTCGCCAACACGGTGGGCGCGACCGTCGCGGCAACGCTGATCGCCCTGTTCGATCGTGGCGTACCCGGCGCCTCGCAACAATCGTGAACTCGCGACCTCAGGTGGTCCCCATGACCCATCGACTCTGGATCGTCGCCCTCGTCCTCGCCGGCCTCGCCTGCGGCGAACGCGCCGAGCCACTAGGTGCCGACGACTCCGCGATCCGCACGCTGATCAGCACCTTGCAGCACGTCAACAACACGGGAGACATCACGGGGTGGGTCGAGCTGTTCGCGGACGACTTCGTCCTCATGCCGGCCAACGGCGCGGCTGTGACAGCCCGCGAGGGTCTGGAGAGCACCGCCGTGTCCTCGTTCAGCCGCTACCGGTACAATATCACCATCACGCCGGTCGAGATCGTCGTGCTGGGGGAGTGGGCATTTGCTCGAACCGATGTGACGGGCTCGGTGGTACCCATCGGTGACCGCGATCCGATCCGGGTCGACGCCAAGGAGCTGATGATCTTGCGGCACCAGCCCGACGGCGGCTGGAAGGTGGCGCGGCTCATCGGCAACAGCAACCTGCGGTAGCGAGGTTTAACGTGCTGGTGATCATCGCAGTCCTGGCCGCGGCGTTGGCTGTCGTGTTCCTGGTGACCGGGGCGATCGCGCTGCGGCGCAAGCGTCTCCTGGGCACGGCCACCAGCATCACGCTCGCGCTGCTGCTGCTCACGGTTGCCGCGCTCATGGCCACCATCTCGATCGCCACACAGGGATACCGGGCGCTCACTCGCGAGGAGGTTGCCGCCTCAGTAGTCGTCGAGCCCTTGGGTCCACAGCGGTTTGCCGCGCGTTTCACGTTCCCCGATGGTCGCCAGGAGGCGTTCGAGTTGGCCGGTGACCAGATCTACGTGGATGCGCACATCCTCAAGTGGAAGCCGGTGGCCAATATCCTTGGCTTGCACACGGCGTACGAATTGGATCGGGTGGGCGGGCGCTACGTGGAGCTGGACGCCGAGCGCGACAGCGTGCGTACGCTGTTCGACCTGTCGACACCCAAGCCGCTCGACATGTTTGCGCTCAGGCGGAAATGGACTCTCTTCGGACCGCTGCTCGACGCGGAGTACGGCTCGGGCACGTTCGTCATGGCCGATCGGCGCACGACCCTGGAGGTGCGCGTCTCGACCTCTGGGCTGCTCATTCGGTCGGTCACAGTGCCGTAGCCACCATGGCCTTCGAGCGATTGGGCCCCGCGGCCACCGCATCGGCCCCCGGGACGTGGCGGCCTGAGATGCCGGCCGGACTCGTGGTAGCCTGTTCCGACGGCAGGCACCTGGAAGAGCTGGACCGGTTTCTCCGCGCGCTCGGCGTGCAAGACTACGACCGGATCTATGTGCCGGGCGGTGCCGGTGCGCTGTCTCCGAGCGGGGGCGAGCACACGCGCGCCCATCGGATGCGCACCGACTGCCTATTCCTCATCCAGGCGCACCAGCTCGAGCGGGTGTTGCTGTTTTTTCACGGGCCGGCGCCGGGCGGACCGGAGCCGGCCGTCTGCGGCGACTACCAGCGGAAGCTTCCCGGCCGTGGCGCGGATGAGATCGCCCACCAACAGGATGTGGATGCCGCCGACCTGCTGCACGGTGTGTTCCCCTCCCATGTGTCACTCCACGTGTATCGCACCGAAGTCTTGCCAGATTCTTCCGTCCGGTTCGTCCAGCTGCATTCAGCGGAGGGCCGGCGGTCGCACTAGCTCCACACGAGGGGGTCGCCATGCGCCCTGCTACGCTGTTCACCTGCCTGTTTCTCTGCCTCGTTGCAGCGGGACATCTCCTCCGGATCGCGCTGAACATCGACGTCACGGTCGACGACATGGCCATCCCTATGTGGCCCAGCGTGCTCGCGGTGGTCGTGACCGTCGGCCTCGCTATCGGACTGTGGCGCGACGCGCACACCGGGCAGCGCGCTGTCATGTGACCGGCCGAGGGTACACCGGGTCTTCGAAAGAGAGGCCCAAACCAGAGGTGGCCATGGCCCGCCGCGTCGCGCTGGTCGGCACCGAACTCGAGGAAAACCTGTCGTTGCGGTATCTCGCGGCCTCCGTCGAGCAGGACGGGTTCCGTCCCGAGCTGATACCGTTCAACAAGGCGTCCGATGCCGAGAGGGTACTCGCGCGGGTCGCGGCACTCGACCCATTGGTGGTGGGAATCTCAATGCCGTTCCAGACCCGCGCCCGGGAGCTGGTGGCACTCGCAGGGGGGCTACGGGCCCGGGGCGTACGGGCGCATGTCACGCTGGGCGGGCACTTCGCCACGTTCGAGTACCCCAACCTGCTGCGCGATTTCCCCGCGGTCGATTCGGTGGTTCGCCACGAAGGCGAGCGAACGCTGCGTGACATCTGTCGCCAGGTGCGCGACGGTGAACCGGTGGCAGGTATCCCCGGCACCATCACGCGGAGCGAGAACGGCCTCGTCGACGGCGGCAGACGCCCGCTCCCACCGCTCGACGACCTGCCCTTCCCCGACCGGCGTGGCACGCCGCGCGAGATCCTCGGCATCGCCAGCGCGCCGCTGGTGGGGAGCCGCGGATGCTATGCCGACTGCAGCTTCTGCTGCATTCACGCCTACCACCGAAACGCCGACGGCCCGCGCTACCGCACCCGCAGCCCGGAGAACATCGTGGCCGAGATGCAGGAGGAGTACGAGTGTCGCGGCGTGCGGCTGTTCGTATTCCACGATGACAACTTCCTGGTGCCATCGCTCACACGGAACCTGGACCGGTGCCGACGCCTGAAGGAATTGTTGCACGAGGCGGGGCTCGACGATATCGCCCTCGTCATCAAGTGCCGTCCCACCGACGTGCATCCGGAGCTATTTGCATTGCTCCGGTCGATGGGCTTGATCCGCGCGTATGTCGGGATCGAGACCAACTCCGACGAGGGGATCGTGAGTCTGAACCGCCGAGTCACGCCCGCGCACAACCGGCACGCGCTCACCATACTCCGCGACCTCGGCATTTACTGCTCGTTCAACGTGCTGCTGTTCGATCCCGAGGCAACGCTCGACGGTGTGCGCGCCAACCTCGCGTTCATGAAGCGGTTTGCCGACGTGCCGTTCAACTTCTGCCGCGCCGAGGTCTATGCCGGCACGCCGCTCAAGCGGATGCTCGAGGAGCAGGGACGGCTGCGCGGGGATTACTGGGCCTGGGGCTACGAGATGCGTGACCCACGGGTGGAAGTGCTGTTCCGCATCGCGACCACGGCATTCGCGGTCCGCAACTTCAAGAGCGACGGCGTGGCGAACCTCACACTGGGGATCCGGTTCGACAACGAGGTGTTGCGGCGGTTTCATCCCCAGGCTTGGGATCCTGCGTGGCACGAGTCACTCACGGACTTGACTCGGCGCGTGGGGCTCAGCAGCGTGCGCGGCCTGGAGCGCGCGCTCGAGTTCGTATCGGCGGTCCCCGTGCGGGACGGCGACGCGGTCAAGCGGTTCACGGTGGATTTGTGCCGGGACGTGGCCCGGGCCGATCTCCAGTTCGTGACGGAGTGCAAGGCGTTTCGGAGGGAGATGGAGCGGGGGGTTGGATCACTCACACACTCGTCGGTTCTCGGCGACGACACGTCCCCGGCACTTGCATCATCGGTCGGGATGGGTGTCTCGACGGAAATCCTTCCGGTACCGAACCAGATCTAGGGGGCGCGATGGGGGCGACGGACAAGGCACGACGGGCGGCGGCCGGCATGGCGGGTGTGGCGCTGGCCACGGCGGGACTCAGCAACTGCGACGGGATCGGCGCGGTCGATCCGCCGCCACCGCCACTCCAGTGCTCCGACGTGAACGCCGGTCAGAACCTTTTCGCGCAGGCTGTTCGCAACGACAGCACGGTCCTCGTCACGATCCAGAACTTCGCGCAGGGCTTCCTGACGGCTGCCAGCATCACGGATACGACCGGCCCGGTGCGGTTGCTGCTCGTGAACGGACCCACCCCCGAGACCAATCGCGGCCTCATGCTCGTGTTTCAGGTGCTGGATTTCCAGGTCCCGACCGCCACGTTCACACTGAACGCCACGTTTCAGATATCCGACGGCCCCGAGTGCACCATCACGCGGACGTTCACGCTCGACCTGAGCGGCGGCGGCGTGACCGTGACGTCAGACCGCGCCGATCCCCTGCCCCTGGGCAGCCGGGCGCCGGCGGTGATCGCGCTGGGGGAGCGCCGCGGCCACCGGGTCGAGCTCGAGGCCACCACGTCGTATGCGGGACGGTGGTACCCCTCTTGGACGGTCACAGCCGGCACGGTCGACGATCCCACAGGACGCCGGGTGCAGTGGACGCTTCCAGACGAGCCCGGCGTGTATCAGGCGGAGCTGCTGGTGGACTACGGTCCCGACGGACTGGCGGTCGATACGGTGGTGTTGGAGGTGGGTGCGGCGTAGCGATCAACCCGAGGGCTCAGGTCGAACACCACGATATCACGGACTGGTCGCAGCAGGCTCAATAACCACGCTGTCCCTCACCGGGAGCGGCGGCGCGAAGTCGAACCCGAACAGCGCGGGATCCTCCCCGATCACCGCCGCAGCCACGATGTTGAACACGTAGCCGTAGGTCTCCCGCGGAATCCGGTCGCGGTAGTTGGTGAGCAGGTTCCAGAAATTCCGCTCGCGCGGTGTCTCCGGGAGTGAGCGGATGAGCCGCAGGATGTTGGTCTGTCCCCAGTTGTACGACGCGATCACCAAGAGGCCGGACGCCTGCGCGTCGGTGGTGTAGATGTCGTACAGGTACTGCGCGGCGGCCTGAGTCGCCTTCTCGAAGTCGTGGCGATCGTCCAGCGGGTCGGGGATCCGCTGCCCCACGAGTGGCCCCGGTTGCAGTCCGTACTCGCGCCCGGTAGACGGCAGGAACTGCCACATCCCTTTGGCGAAGCCGAACCGCGTCTCCGGCCCCACGGCTTCCACCTTCAGGCGGCTCTCCTGGAGCGCGAGGTAGAAGAACTCGGGCGGCAGGTCGTTGTCCAGCATGACGTCGGCGATCCGCCGGCCGTAGCTGTGTTCGGCGGCGCGGGCGATGGCATCCTCCAACTCACCAGAGCGCTTCCAGCGCTGGACGTGGCGCAACACCTCGTCCACGAACTCGCGCGGGACGTTCACCTCCGACTCGCCGAACCGGTGGGCCACCCGGTACACGATCTGGTGGTCTTTCTTCCCCCCGTCGCTATAGATACCGAGCGCGTCGACCAGCTCTTGGTAGCGCCGCTCCAGCTCTGCCCGCCGCTCGCGATACGACTGTCGCTCTGCGGCGCCGAGTTGGAGCCGGCTCACTTCCAGCTCGAGCGCCTTGGTGGTGTAGAACAGCTCGGCCGCCGCGGCACGCTGCTGCTTGATCAGCTGGCGTTGCCAGTAGGCAAATCCGCCGACCGCCACAACGAGTACCCCCAAAACCGCCACGGCGATGCGGTACTTCTTGGCGCGCTTCTGCTGCTCGCCCTTGACGATGCGGCGCATCTTGGCCGTGTACTCGCTCATGTCGTCCGGTGGCTTGTCGCCGAAGTAACGGTCCGCCATGGCGCTGGCGCGGGGCGGCTGCGACACCGTCTCCCGAGCCGGACTGTGGGCACCGAGCGGCGTGAACAGCAGGAGCGGCCCGCTGTATCCGAGGCGGACGTTCAGGGGCTGCTGGACCGGGACGGATTCGATTGCCTTGCCGTGGACATACGTCCCGTTGGTGCTACCCAGGTCTCGGATCCGCCACTCGCCTTTGGCAAACGCCACTTCGGCATGGCGGAGACTCACCACGTCCTCCTTGATGACCACGTCGCAGTCGTCACCGCGCCCGATCACGAACGCCCGATTGAACTCCACGGGCGCGGCCCGGCCGACGACCTGAATCTGCATCGCCGGGCCAGGGGGTTTGGGCTCAGACTTGGTCGGCGACACGTGTGATGCTCCGCGGGGATATCGGGTGAGGGGCAGGGTAGATCATGGCGCCCGGACCGGTTCATGGCTGTCCCCGGACAAACATGCACCGATGTTGACACTGCGCAATCGCCCGGGGGCGCCCAGGCGATAGCCAGGGATCGCATTGTGGCGGCCGTGGGGAGCCAACGGTAGGCTTACCCCCAAGCCCGTTTGGGGACCCCATCGGGGGCCGTTATCTTGGAGGTTCGGGAGGGCTAGACCTAACTGGTAAGGCAGCGGTCTTGAAAACCGCCGGGAGCAATCCCTTGGGGGTTCGAGTCCCCCGCCCTCCG
>JBDHEI010000051.1:0-50908 GCA_039591075.1 Gemmatimonadota bacterium | reverse complement strand
TGATCCCGCTCATCTCCGGCGAAGAGGAGAAGATCGAGTCCGAGTCGCGGAAGATCCTCGGGAGTCTGGAGGCCGATGGCATTCGCGGGCACGGCCTCACCGTGAGCGCGCAGTGCAACCGGGTGGCGGTAAGTGACGGCCACACCAGCTGCGTCTCGGTCAGGCTCGGCCGCGAAGCTTCCGCGGAAGAGCTGATCGACGCGTGGCGGTCGTTCGAGGGCGAGCCCCAGCGGCTCGGTCTGCCCTCGGCCCCGAGGCCGCCGATCCACTATTTGAGCGAGCCCGACGCGCCGCAGCCCCGGCTGCACCGCGACCTCGGCGGCGGCATGGCGATTAGCGTCGGTCGCCTCCGGCGTTGCCCGTTGCTCGACTACAAGTTCGTAACGCTTTCCCATAACACGGTTCGCGGCGCCGCCGGCGGGGCGATTCTAGTGGCCGAACTCGTTGTCGCGCGCGCTTGGCTCGAGCACCCACTGCGCGGCGGAAGCTGAAGCCGGTGGGCGAGATTGTCCGGGCCTGGGTGTGCGCCTTCGCTCCCGCGACCGTCGCCAACGTCACCTGCGGATTCGACCTTCTACCTTCTCGGTTTCGCGCTCGAAACAAGGGGAACGTGATCGAGGCTCGGGCGACTCGTGAGCCCAGGGTCCACTTGCGCGAGATCACCGGCGGCGGCGGCCGGCTGTCGGCGGATCCGCGCGAGAACAAGGCGGGCGTCGCGGCCCTCAAGGTATTGGAGTCAGGGTGGCAGTTACCCTGGCGGATATCATCCATTGACGACATCCGTCGCCAATATCGATTCGCGATGAAGATACCGTTGGCCTAAGCGGTCAGCGACCCGACAGCCGCCTCTGACTGTCGCGTGCCTCCGCGACATAGCGCGCCAGCTCGGGGCTGGCGTCGGTCGTCACCAGGTTCACGACGCAGTCTGTCGATTCGACGGGGGCCGGCTTCAGTCTCGGTGGAGCGTTGACGATGACGCTCATTCACGGCCGGGGTGGCTGGCGCATTCTGAACGGTCATACCTCCTCTTCCCAAGGGGGACGGAGATAAGGAGTGGAGCGGATGACGATGGCATCCCGGTACAGTTCTCTCGGATGTTTGCTCCTCGTCGTATCCGGGATCGGGTGCGCGGAATCTCGCGGTGCGGAGAGCGAGCAGTTGTCGTTCGACCGCGTCGAAGTCGCGATCGGAGTCCCGACCACCTCGATTCTGGCCTCCGACCTGGACGACGACGGGCGGCTCGACCTCCTCGTGGCCGGAGGGGAGAGAGTCTTCGTGTTGCGCGGTCGTGGTGACGGACAGTTCGACGTCGCGCCGTCCTTTGCCGCTGGCGAGCACCCAACCGACCTGGCGGTGGCGGATCTCGACGGGGACGGGTTGAAGGATCTCGCTGTTGCGAACCATGAGACGAACTACGTGACGCTGTTGTTTGGGGTCCCCGGCGGACGGTTCGAGCCTCGGGCCCACTCACGATTTGCGGTGGACGTCTCTCCGCATCCTCATGCTGCGCAACTACAGGACGTCGACGCCGATGGTCATGTGGATCTCTTGGTTGACGACCGCAGGCGTGAGTCGATCCGCCTCTTCAGGGGCGTGGGGGATGGCACGTTCTCCGAAGCCACCGTCATTGCGGTTGGCGGCGACCCATACCGTGGGATGGCGTTGGCCGACCTCAACAACGACGGCCGTCTGGACTTGGTGACCCCCAATCCCGACCACGTATCCGTCCTCCTTGGAGACGGATCCGGTGGGTTCGTTCAGCACGCCGTCCTCAGGCCAGGGTTCTACCCGTTCTCCGTTACGGCCGCGGATCTGAATGGCGACGGCTTTGCTGATCTGGCGGCCGCCTCCGGAGAGCGGGTGGGTTCCCTGGCCGTCTGGCTGGGCAGTGCCGACGGGTCGTTTCGCGACGCCGGCCGCTACGACATCGCAATGGGACCGACGACGACCACCGCAGAGGATCTGACGGGAGACGGTCGTGCCGAGGTCATCGTGGCAAGCTACGTCGGAGGCGAAGTCGCCGTTCTGACGGATGGCGACTCGCCAACACTGCATCGCTTCGAGGTGGAGGGGAGTCCCTACTACATCGCGACGGGGGATTTCGACGGCGACGGGCGCATGGACTTCGCCGTCGCGAACGACGCGGCTGAACGCATCACCGTCTTTCTGTCGAGGTACTGAGGCAGCGCGCCCTTCACGCTTCCTGGTGCGAGTTCCTACCTCCGCCCCGCCGCCACCTCCGCCGGCCACACGTTGTCGGTCGGATCGCGGTCCGGGAACCGGCGCGCCGGATCGAGGATCACCTTCTCGATGCGGCGCGGGCCGAACTCCAGCTTGGCCTGGAACGTACGGGCGCCGCTGAACCAGACGTCCACCGGCCAGGTGACGATTGCCGTCGAGTCATCGAGCATCCGTGCGTTCGGCATCGGTCGGAGCGGTGGGCCGCTCGGCGCGAATTGCACCCTGAGCACCACGGGTGACGGCATCTGGCCGTCCTGGCGCACGGTCACCGTGGTCGTGGATCCGGAGGTCGTCACGCGCTGGATGGAGCCGTCCACCGATTCGGTGGTCCACAACCAGTAATACCAGAACCAGCCGAGATCCCGACCGAGGGCGTTGTTCATGAAGAACACGTAGTCCCAGGGGGACGGGTGCTTGAAGCGCCACGTCGTGGTGTACTCGCTCATCGCGCGCCGCACGGCGCTGTCGCCGACGATGCCTCCCAGCATCGAGAGCATCATGGGGGTCTTGGAATAGGTCTGAAACCCGTACATCGGTCCGGCGTAGTTGGCATTCCACATCATCGGCGGCTCCCACTCGTCGCCGCTGACGCTTCCATACCGCTGGCCGAGCCCGTCGAGATCGGGCGCTTGGCCCCGCTGGTCAGCCCGGGACAGGATGTTCATGTATCGATTGAAGCCCTCGTCCATCCAGCCATACCACGTCTCGTCGTTCCCGACCATCATCGGCCACCATTGATGGGCCGTCTCGTGATCTGCTGCGCCCTGGTTTGAGTTGATGACCATGGGATACTCCATGCCGGCGCTCGGACCGTCCTGTAGCGTGAGCTGCGGGAACGGATACGGGGCCCACAACTCGGAGTAGAACTCGAGCGCGTGCCGAGTGATGGAAGCGGCGTTCGCAAATCGATCGGCGCGCCCGGGGAGATAGACCATGTGGATTGGCACCGGTCCCTTTCCGGGAATCGTGGCCCGCGTCGCTTGCCACACGAACTTCTTCGCGGTGGCCCACGCAAAGTCGTTGACCGTGTCGGCCACGAAGTGCCACACCAGTCGGTCGCCCGAGGCGGTCGCTTTGCCCGGGCCCACCTCATCCGGGCCCACGATCGTGACGGTCTCGTCGGACTGGAGCACGCGCGAGAGGCGTTCACGTGCCGTGGCTGTCAGCACCTCGTCTGGGTTTTGCAGCACTCCAGTGCCGCTCACGATCCATCCGGCCGGGACGTCGATCCGCACATCGAAGCGGCCGAAGTTGTTGAAGAATTCGGCGGGCCCGAGATACACGTTGGTGTCCCACCCGCGCAGATCGTCGTACCGAGCGACGCGAGGAAACCACTGTGTGGGCTGGAACAGCGTGTCGGCCCACCGCTGGGTCATCCGGTGGCCCTGCCCGTCGGGACCACCCGGCAGCTTCGTGTGCCACGCCATCTCGAGCGTCGCCGAGGACTTGGGTGCGATCGGCGTCGGTAGCGAGATTCGCGCAACCGTCTGGTTCATACCCGACGCCGCGAGGCGTGCCGGCGCACTCTGGCCGCCACGGCGTGACGGTGGCGCGTCGAGATCCACGAGATCCCCGTTCAGAGCGAGCCGGGTGACGACCATGCCCTCCGTGGTCTCTGCCGGTACCGAGAAGCCCCGGGGCACGGTGGCCCGGAAGATGTTGTGATCCAGCCGGAGGACGACCTCTGACATCTCCGTGGGGCCGGCATTGTGAATCACGACGGTCCCAGCCCCGGTGATCGTCTGCGTTGCCGGATCGAGGCGTGCGTCGATCGTGTAATCGGTTTGGAGTTGCCAGTAGGTGGGTCCCGGCCGTCCCGTGGAGTCGCGCGTGCCACCTTCCATCGCCCGTCTGATCGCGTTCGTGAGTGGGATGTCGCGGCGGATGGCGCGAGGGGGTGACGTAGTCTGTGCCGTGAGTATCGCCGGCTGGATTGCGACGGTACCCAAGAGACTCAGGACGAGAGCGGAACGCACGATCATGGACGCTTCCCCTTGTTGCGTTGCGGATTGGCTGCTGGAGGCAGGCGCGGCTGGACGAGGGCGTATGATAGGATTCCGCGGGGGGTGAGGCAAGCGAGCCGCGCGCCCTGACGACGTCGAGGATCCATCCGAGATTGGCTCTTCCCGCTTTGACACACCCGCGGCGGCCAGGCACTTTTGCCCTTCGTTCGAGCGGGACCCCGGCACGCGGAGAGACCGATGTCGTCGACGCAGTCCGGCGCGCTGGCGCCCTACCACGTGATGCTGAAACCACGGGGCGCGATCTGTGACCTCGACTGCACCTACTGCTATTACCTCGCCAAGGAAGAGCTGTATCCGGGATCGGATTTCCGCATGTCGGAAGACGTTCTCGACACCTTCACGCGCCAGTACCTCAGTAGCCAGGAGTCCCCGGAGGTCGTGTTCGGATGGCAGGGAGGTGAGCCGACCCTCATGGGACTCGACTTCTTCCGGCGGGCGGTCGCCGCGCAGGAGCGGCATCGCACGCCCCGCACGACTATCCTCAATGCGCTCCAGACCAACGGCGTGAGCCTGACGGACGAGTGGTGCGCGTTCTTCGCGGAGAACGGCTTCTTGATCGGGATCAGCCTCGACGGGCCGGCTCCGCTCCACGACGCCTACCGGGTCGACAAGGGGGGAGAGCCCACCTTCGACCGCGTGATGCGGGGCGTCGAGCTCCTGCAGCGTCACGGTGTGGAGTTCAACGTTCTGACCACCGTCCACGCCGCCAACGCGGACTACCCCCTCGAGGTCTACCGCTTCCTCCGCGACGCGGTGGACACCGCCTTCGTCCAGTTCATCCCGGTGGTCGAGCGAATCGGCGACGGCAGGGCTTCGGAGCGCTCGGTCACGGGCGCCGCTTACGGTGCGTTCCTGTGCACGGTGTTCGACGAGTGGGTACGCAACGACGTGGGTCGCCTCTTCGTCCAGATCTTCGACGTGGCACTCGCCGCGTGGGTGGGTCAGCGACCCGGCCTGTGCGTCTTCGAAGAGACGTGCGGGAACGCGCTGGCGCTGGAGCACAACGGCGACCTCTACTCGTGCGATCACTTCGTCGAGCCGGCCTACCGCTTGGGCAACATCCGGGAAGCGGAGTTGCCGGTGCTCGTGGGTGGAGAGACGCAGCGAGCCTTCGGGCAGGCCAAGAAGAGCGACCTGCCAGGCTACTGCCGGGCGTGCGAGGTCCGCTTCGTGTGCAACGGCGGCTGCCCCAAGAACCGTTTCACCCGCACGCCCGACGGGGAGCCCGGCCTCAACTGGCTGTGCGAGGGATACCGCCGCTTCTTCAACCACATCGGCCCCGCCATGCGGTACATGGCGGAGGCATTGCGCCGCAGACAGCCGCCCGCAGGGATCATGCAGCTGCTCGCAGAGGGAACCGACCCTCTGCTTGCCAACGCATACGGGGGACGTGAGGTGACGCCGGCATGACACCCTCCAGGCGCGATTTCCTTCGGCAGGTCGCTGCGGCAGGCGCGGCTCTCGGAGCGACCGGATCGCTCACCGGCTGCATCCCCGTGCGTCGCTCGCCCAACATCGTCCTCATCTTCGCGGACGATCAGGGCTACGGCGACGTGGGTGTATATGGGGCCCAGGGCTTCACTACACCCCACCTCGACCGTCTGGCCGCTGAGGGTATGCGCTTCACGGATTTCTATGCCTCCCAAGCGGTGTGCTCGGCCTCGAGAGCCTCGTTGCTCACGGGGTGTTACGCGGAGCGGGTCTCAATTCGCGGCGCCCTCGGGCCGCATGCGCCGGTGGGCCTCCATCCCGACGAGACGACGATCGCCGAGACCCTGAAGCCACTCGGGTACGCAACGGGGGCGTTCGGGAAGTGGCACCTGGGGGACGCGGCGGAGTTTCTGCCGCTACACCACGGATTCGACGAGTACCTGGGACTTCCCTATTCGAATGACATGTGGCCGGTGGATTACGACGGGAACCCGGTCGAGAGCGGAAACAAGGGCGCCTATCCTCCCCTTCCCTTGATCGACGGGGACCGGATCCTCGAGACCATCGACGACCTGAGCGAGCAGGACCAATTGACCACGCGCTACGCGGAGCGGGCCGTAGACTTCATCGACCGGAATGCGGACCGACCGTTCTTCCTCTACCTCGCGCACTCGATGCCGCACGTTCCCTTGGGTGTCTCGGAGCGTTTCCGGAACCGGAGCGAGCAGGGCATGTACGGTGATGTCATCGAGGAGATCGACTGGTCGGTCGGGCAGGTGCTCGACGCCCTTGACCACCACGGGCTCGCCGAAGCCACACTCGTGATCTTCACCAGTGACAACGGTCCCTGGCTCAACTACGGAAATCACGCGGGCTCCACCGGGGGGCTCCGCGAGGGCAAGGGCACGGCGTTCGAGGGCGGACCGCGCGTGCCTGCGATCATGCGCTGGCCCGGCAAGATCGAACCGGGATCGGTGTCGCGTCGCATGGCATCGACGATCGACATTCTCCCGACGGTGGCGGCCGTCACCGGAGCCGCGCTCCCCGCACTTCCGATCGACGGCGTGAGCATCCTGCCGCTGCTCGAGGGCGACGAGGACGCCAACCCGCGGAACGTGTTCCTCTACTACTACGTCGGCGAGCTGCGAGCTGTGCGCGAAGGCAAGTGGAAGCGCGTCTTCGAGCACGTTACCCGCTCGTACGTGGGTGTCGAGCCCGGCAACGACGGCCATCCCGGACCTTATGCGTTCCCGAGGGTCCCCGCCGCGTTGTACGACCTGGAGAAAGACGTGGCCGAGACCACGGACATCTCGGCTGAGCACCCCGAGATCGTCGCACGCCTCGATGCCATCGCCGAGGAGGCACGGACCACCTTGGGAGATCGGCTGACCGAGCGGGAGGGATCGGCGGTGCGACCGCCGGGCCGAGTCGGGTTCCCTAGACCCGACACGCTCGTTCACGCCGCCGTGGGCGCCGCAGTGACCCTGACAATCGACCCGAATCCCCGGTATGCCGGCATCGGCGCGGGCGTGCTGACCGACGGACGCGTCGGCACCCACGACTACGCCGATGGCCAATGGCTGGGCTTCCAGAGCCAAGACCTCGATGCGGTCGTCGACCTCGGTGCACCCCGCACCATCCGGCGCATCGGCCTGGACTGCATGCAGAACCAGCAACCTTGGATCTTCTTTCCGCGCTCCGTCGAGTTCAGCGTCTCCGCCGACGGCGAGCGTTGGGAGGTTGTGGGCCGCCGGGAGCAGCCGGTCGGGCGTTCCGCCGAGATCGTCGCTCGCGTCATCGCCGTCCCCGTGGACACCCGCCCCGTGCGGTACGTGCGGGTCGTCGCGCGCGGCGTCGATCCGCTACCGGACTGGCATCCCGGCGCCGGCAGGCCCGGGTGGATCTTCGCGGACGAAATCATCGTGGAGGGATAACGAGATGAGTAGCGAGCCGATCACCAGGAGAGACGCAATCGGGCGCGTAGCCAGGGCGGGAGTGGGCTTCTCTGCGCTCAGCGCTCTTCCCTTCCTCGCGCGCTGCGCGCCGAGTCTCGGGCGGCCCAACATCCTGTTCATTTTCAGCGACGATCACGCGCCGCACGCGATCTCAGCGTACGGATCCCGGGTCAACCGAACGCCCCACATCGACCGCATCGCGAACGAGGGCGCGATCTTCCTCAACAGCTTCTGCACCAACTCGATCTGCGGCCCCAGCCGGGCCGTGGTGCTGACGGGCAAGCATAGCCACGCAAACGGCTTGCTCGACAACAGCGGCGAGCCCTTCGACATGACGCAGCCGACGTTCAACAAGGCGCTGCAGGCCGCCGGCTACCAGACGGCGATCATCGGCAAATGGCACCTGCACGTCGATCCCGGTGGGTTCGACCACTGGCAGGTCCTCCCCGGCCAGGGCCGCTATTACAACCCGGATTTCCGCACACCCACCGGGGACGTGCGCTACGAGGGATACGTCACGGACATCATCACGGACCTGTCCCTCGACTGGCTACGGAACGGCCGCGATCCCGAGCGGCCTTTCCTCTTGATGAGCCAGCACAAGGCGCCGCACCGGAATTGGATGCCGGGCCCGGCCCACCTGCGTACGTACGAGGACGTGGAGATCCCCGAGCCCGAGACGCTGTTCGACGACTACCGGAACCGCGCAACACCCGCCGGTGACACCGAGATGACGATCGCCGATCACATGTTTCCGGCATACGACCTCAAGATCACGCCACCCGCGGCCGACAACGAGACGGACCGCCGCTGGTGGGCTGCTGAGTGGGGTCGAATGAACGAGGCACAACAGGCGGCCTGGGAGGCCGCATACGGTCCTCGCAACGAAGCGTTTTTCGCTGCAGGACTCGAGGGCAAAGCACTCGTACGGTACTACTACCAGCGCTACATCAAAGACTACCTGCGCTGCATCGCGTCGGTGGACGACAACGTGGGGCGAATCCTCGACTATCTCGACGACAGTGGCCTCACCGACGATACCCTCGTGATCTACTGTTCGGACCAGGGTTTCTACTTAGGCGAGCACGGCTGGTACGACAAGCGCTGGATGTACGAGGAGTCGCTGCGGATGCCGTTCGTGGCGCGCTGGCCTGGCGCAATCGAGCCGGGGACGCGCGTGCCGCAGATGATTCAGAACATCGACTACGCGCCGACCTTCGTCGAGCTGGCGGGCGCGGAGGCGCTTGCCGACCTGCACGGTACGTCGCTCCTCGACCTGATGGCCGGGCGAAGGCCGCGCAATTGGCGCAGCAGCATTTACTACCACTACTACGAATACCCTGAGCCGCATAGGGTGGCACCCCACTACGGCGTTCGCACGGACCGCCACAAGTTGGTCTACTACTACCAGACACAGGAGTGGGAGCTGTTCGACCTCGAGGCGGACCCGTCGGAGATGCGGAGCGTCTACGCAGATCCCGCCCACACGACCACGGTGGAGGAGCTCAAGCGGGAGCTGCGGCGGCTTCGCACCGTGTACGCGGACACGACCGGAGGCGACTTCGTGGGATGATCCGTTGCCGACCTGGCGCCGGGGGAGGACTCACTCGCCCCGGTTGAGTGGGAACAGCTCCGACTCGGTCCGTGCCTCCGTCATGATCCGCTCGATGCGAGCGACGACGTCCGGATGGCCGGCGCCGACATCGGTCGTCTCACCGGGATCCGTCGCCAGATCGTAGAGCTCGATCTCGGCATCAGGTGTGAGCCGGATTCCCTTCCATTCACGGAGCCGCACCGCCTGGCCACCGACGTATTCCCAATACAAGTATTCGTGGGTTCGCTGCTCCGCCCTACGCCCCGTCAGGATGGGCACCAGCGACACGCCGTCCACGCCGGCCGGCGGGCTCGTACCCGCGAGATCGGCGAACGTCGGCATCAAGTCCCAGAAAGCGGACGGGAAGGCAGACACCGTTCCCGCCGGGATCCGGCCCGGCCACCGCGCGATCAGAGGGACCCGGATGCCCCCCTCCCAGAGCTGCGCCTTGCGCCCGCGCAGCCCGCCACGGCTTTCGAAGAAGTCGGTATCCGCGCCCCCGACCCAGGTCGGGCCGTTGTCGCTCGAGAAGACGACGACCGTGTTCTCCTCGAGCCCGAGCTCCGCCAGCAACGACAGGACTCGCCCAACGTCCTTGTCCATTCGCGTGATCATCGCCGCGTAGGCCGCCCGCGGTGTCGGGTGTGGGGTGTAGCCCGCGTCGCCGACGTACGGCGTCTCCTCGAAGGCACCTGCGTACTCGGCCAGGTCCGCATCCGGGACCTGCAGTGCGACGTGCGGGATCGTGAACGGCATGTAGAGGAAGAAGGGCCGGTCCGCATTCTCCTTCACGAAGGCCAAGGCTTCCTCGATGATCCGATCCGGCGCATACTCGTTTCCGGCATACGGTTCGTACGAGGCCGGATCGTTCGGATCTGCGCCGTCGGGCAGCCGGGCATGCGGGTGGAAGTAGTCGTTGTCGAGCGGTTCCATGATCGAGTCGCGCCACAGGTGGACCGGGTAGTAATTGTGTGCCAGTCGCTGGCCCAGGTACCCGTACCATCGGTCGAAGCCCTGACGGTTTGGCGCGCCTGAGCTGCCCGGGCCGCCGAGCCCCCACTTCCCCATTGCCCCCGTCTCGTACCCGGCGTTCTGCAGCACGTGACCCACGGTCGTGGTGCCCTGGGGCAGCGGCCGCTGTCCCTCGAGGCTCAGGTCTCGCCACACGTCGCCACGGTCGGCCATCTCGTCGTTGCCGCGGATGTACGCGTGGCCCGTGTGCATCCCCGTCAGCAGCACGCACCGGGACGGCGCGCATACCGGGCTCCCCGAGTAGTGCTGGGTGAAGCGCATCCCGTCCTTGGCCAACCGATCGAGGTTGGGCGTGCGGATCTTGGTCTGGCCGTAGGAACCCAACTCTCCAAACCCGAGATCGTCGGCGAGGATGAAGACGATGTTGGGGGAGCGATCGGAGGCAGCACGGGGGGCGCATCCGGTCTCCGACGCCAGGGCCACCGACGCCGCGGCCGTGCCCATTGCCCGAAGGAACTCGCGCCGGTCGACTGGGCGGTCTATTGCCATCGGCTCGTGCTCACTCCTTTCGGCCCCGGTGCATCCCCACCGCGTGCGCCGCAGAGGCCCCCTTGCATCTCATCAGAGAGAGGTTGCAGGGGGGAATGGGAGAACCTACGGGCTGTGTCCTGTACGCACCAGGAACGGCGTTGTGAGCCTTCGGGTCACCCTTTGAGCCAGCACTCCGATGATCGGGATCGACAACGAGGCCCACGCAGCAAAAGGTGGTGGACTACCACTACCGCCCTAGCCTCATGCTGTCTGATTTGCGTACCGAGCACGCAATTCCCGCCGCATCACCTTGTTCGACGCGGTTCGGGGGAGCGCGTCGATAGTGACGACGTCGTGGATCTTGAAGAGCGGATTGAGATTGCCCTTGACCCGATGACTGAGCTCGCGGTGGAGCGTATCCGCGTCCGTCGCCTGCCGCAGGCTCACGTAGACCACGAGCCGATCGGCTCCTTCGCCCTCCGGCTGGACGGCGATTGCCGCGCTCTCGTAGACCGCGTCGTGCGCGTCGATCACGTTCTCGATCTCACGAGCGCTCACTTTGATGCCGCCCAAGTTCATCGTGTCGTCGGCACGCCCCATCGCCTTGGCAAATCCACTGTGGAGCTGGGCCATCTGGTCACCATGGCGGCGGAGGGGCTCGCCGAGCGGTCCCACCGGAGTGCCTTTGTAGTAGACCGTGTCGTGATCCTGGTTCAGCAGACGCTGCGAGAGACCGAGGGCGGGAGGGATCAGAAACAACTCGCCTTCATCTCCCGGTTCCGCCGGCCGACCCTCTTCCATCTGCAGGAAGACGCCGGTGCCGAGCGCCGGCGTCGTGAATGTGGCGGGCGACGCCGGTTGAACGACCGTTCCCGTGATGTGTCCGCCGCCAATCTCCGTGCCGCCCAGGTACTCGATCACCGGAGCGCGATAACCAGTGCGGCTCATGAGCCAGAGGTAATCCTTCTGATTCGACGCTTCACCGGTCGACGAGAAGAGCCGTATGCCGCGCCAGGCCTCGTCGTCCACCGCATCTTGCTGGTACCACGCGCGCACCAGGGACGGGATCACTCCGAGGATCGATACGCCCTCGCGTCGGACGAAACTCACGAACTCCTCCGATGCGGGACTGCCCTCGAACAACGCCATCGTTGCACCGTTCATGAGCGTGGCGAAAATCATCCACGGCCCCATCATCCAGCCGATGTTGGTCGGCCACGCGACCACGTCGTCGGGATGAATGTCCTGGTGGAAGTGCCCGTCCATGGCACTCTTGAAAGGTGTGACGTGCGTCCAGGGAATCGCTTTGGGCGTTCCCGTGGTGCCGCTGGAGAACAACACGTTGATCATGTCGTCGGGCTCGCGCGGGCAATGCTCGACGGCATTCGCCGTCCCGAGGAAGTCCTGCCACAGCATATCGCCGGGCCGCATGTCGGAGGGTCGTTCGCCGTCCGCCGCAATGATGACCGCCTGTGGGGCGTGGGCTTCCCGGACCTTGTCGAAGAGGCGGACGTCCTTGCCACCGCGCCGGTATCGGTCGACGGTCACTATGAGAGACGCGTTGCCGATCTCGACGCGCTTCTCCAGCTCGGCCGGTGAGAAGCTGTCGGCAACTGAGACGACATATCCCCCGGCTCGAATGACGCCCAGGTAGGCGGCTACACACTCGACTGTCATCGGCATGTAGAGCGCCACCCCGGCGCCCTCAAGCCCGCGGGTCCTCACACCGTTGGCCACCCGGTTGACCAGTGCCTCGAGTTCGCCGTACGACACCACTCGCGTCGTGTCGTTTCCCTCGCGCGCAACAACGATAGCGGCACGCGTGGGGTCGGTCGTGAAGCAACTGTCGACGCAATTGAGTGTGGCGCCGGGGAACCACTCTGTGTCGGTGGGTCCGCGTGATGCATTGACGATCGTGTCCGGCGGAACGGTGAATCGCGCTCCGAGGCGTTTCAGAACCCGCGTCCAGAATGCAGGCCGGTCGAATACGGACCAGCGGTGGAGTGCGCGGTAGTCGTCCAGTCCAAGCTCAGCCATCAGCGTCCCGATGTTTGACGCTGCGCACACCTCCGGCGTGGGTTGCCACACGAGCGGTGGTCCGTCGGTCACGGCGCGCTTGGAGTAGATGCGCCGAAACTCGGTCCACTGTTCCTCAAACGGCAGAGGTGACTGCGACATCTGATGCACGAACTGCGTAAACGCGTCGTCCTGCTGCCTGCCGCCGTCGGATCGGGGTGGTGCGTTGGGCACGATCATGGGCGAGGCCCTAAGGGGAGGACGCCCATTCACACAGCCGGTCGATCGCCTCCAGCGTCCGGCCACAATGCGCCCGGAGGAACGTGTCGCCCAGCTCTTCACCGGCCGGGAGCCCGGCCACCGCGTCTAGGGCGGCCGCTCCGTCGAAGTTCACGTACGCGATCCGTGCGGTGAACTCGCGTCCCGGCCGGCCGAAGACCGTCCCCGGGAGAATCGCAACACCCGTGTCCTCGAGGAGTCGCTCGCACATAGCCGTTGCCGTCATGATTCCGCGGGTGTGCAGTTGGTCCGCCATGGCGGACATGTCTGGGAAGAGATAGAACCCGCCGAACGGTGTGGCGACGTGGGCGCCGGCCGCACGGAGCGATGTCGTGAGACGCGTCCCCAGCGAGCGTAGGATTCGGCGTGAGTTTTCGAGATACAGCTCGATCTCAGCGTTGTCACGGAACGCCGTGACGGCGGCGTGTTGGATTGGGGCGGAGGTCGATGTGAACGTCTCGCTCGCGACGGCCGTCATCGCCTCACGCAGCCACGCGAGCTGCGGAGGGAACACGAAGACCCCAAGGCGCCAGCCGCCAGCGCCGCACCACTTGCTGAGGCCACCACTGAAGATCGTGCCTTCGGGATAGAGATCCACGATGGACTTGTGCTGCCCTTCAAAGTGCAGCTTGCCGTAGATCTCGTCGGATAGCACAATGACTCGATAGCGCCGCGCGACTGCGGCGAGTGCCTCGAGTTCTTCCCAACGGTAGGTGCTGCCTGTGGGATTCGCCGGATAATTCAGAATGACCAGGCGGGGGCGCCCGGGGTCAGTTCGGCACAGCGATTCCAGCTGTTCAGGGCGAAGCCGCCAATCGCTCTCGGCATCGGTCGGAAGCCACCGTACGGCGCGGCCAATGATCTGTGCCTGTGGCGCGTAGGAAACCCAGGTGGGCGTCGGGATCACCAGATCACCGTAATAGACGAGCTGGAGCAGAAACATCAGCTCCTTCGATCCTGGCCCGACGAGCACGTCCTGCGGCGTGCGAACGAAGCCGAAGGTACGGCAGTGGTGCTCGGCAACCGCCTCCCGCAACGCGAGTAGACCTTGGACCTCGAGGTAGTCCTTCTCGCCGGCCGATTGGCGCAGCGCCTCGACCACGGGGCGGGGCACCGGAAACGGTGACTGTCCAAGCCCCAACTTGAAGACCTCTTGGCCCCGCTGCCGGAGCCCGTTCGAGCGCTCGTTGATGGCGACGGTGGCTGACGGTGTGAGCCCGCGGACGTTCAGGTTGAGCTGAACATCGGGCCCTGGGGCCAAGGACGGTAATTGCATGGCGGATTCCTCAGTTCGCGTGTTCATTCCTCTACAACAACTGGAACAACCCGACGGGCCACGCGCTTGTTCCTACAGATGATAACCCAGGGCCACATTCCAGCGGTGGTGATTCGATGGATACGGTGACCAATCAGATCCTCGCGATCCTGTTCGTCGTCATCTCGACGGCGGCCACGTTCCTCATGTTCCACTTGTGGGGCTTCACCTTCGACAAGGCAAAGCTCAAGAGCGAGGCTCCACCTCGTCTCATGCTGCTCCATCGGCTGCTGGGGTACGGCTATCTGGTGATCTATGTCCTCCTGATGTGGCAGATGCTGCCGCGCATATTGAGCTACCAGGTGCAACTGCCGGCGCGGACGGTCGCCCACATGGTGCTGGGGATGGCCATCGGCGCCACGCTCATCGTGAAGATGGCCGTCGTCAGGTTCTTCAAGCATCTCGAGGGGACGCTCGCTCCGGCGCTCGGGACGTTCCTCTTCATCGCCACCGTCCTCCTGATCGGACTGGCCCTCCCATTCTCGCTGCACGAGACGTTCCTACAACGGGCAGCCTTGCGGGGCGAGGTGTTCGGCGAGGACCGGCAGGAGCGGGTGCGCACGTTCCTGCCTCTGGCTGGTCTCGACGACGACGCGCGCATCGAGGAGCTGTCTTCGAGACGCGGTCTCCTCACCGGCCGCAGGGTGCTGCAGTCGAAGTGCGTCCAATGCCACGATCTCCGCACGGTACTCGCCCGGCCCAGGACGCCGGACGTGTGGCGCGAGACCGTGCGGCGCATGGCGGAGCGCTCCACCATCCTCAACCCCATTACGGAGTCCGAGCAGTGGGAGGTCACGGCGTACCTATTGGCCATCACGCCGACCCTGCAGCGCACTGTTGAACTCTTGAGGCAACAGCAGCTGCAATCGGCCGAGACCGAGGAAGCGGCGGAAGCCGCGAGTGACATGGTCACCGCTCTGCCGTACGACAGCGCGGCGGCTGGTGCCCTGCAACGGTCCCGCTGCTCGCAGTGCCACAATCCCGAGCGGGTTGCCGGGAATCCACCGGCCTCACAGGAGGAGGCGGTGCTGCTGGTTCAGCGTATGGTCAGCAATGGACTGGTGGCAACGGAAGAAGAGCTCGCGCAGATCATTCGCTACATCACGGAGAGGTACGTGCGGCAGTGACGGCGGACGGGGCGGACGACGAAGCGACTATCGCGTTCCGGTCCTGCCCCGGCGCAGGCCCCACACGTAGGCGGCAACCGCGCGAACCTGTTCGTCGGTGAGCCAGCTGCCCCCGCGAGGGGGCATCATGGCGCCGTACGCGTTACGGGCATTCTCGCTGGAGACGCCGCTCGTGATCGTGCGAACGATCGCCTCGTACGACCCGTCGCTGTGCCACCAATCGTCGTCGGTGAGGTCGGCCCCGACACCCCGCGCACCCGTCGCGTCTTCTCCGTGACACGCCGAGCAGTTCCCCTCTGCCTTGAAGAGCTGCTCACCAGTGCGCACCATCTCCTCGGTGATGCCTAGGGGCAGTGCAGCGCCTTGAGCAGCGAGCGGCACGGGGAGCGCACCGACGAAGAGTGTGGCGACGGTAACAGTGAGTGCGAACGGCCGCCTCAGTGGACGGCCGTTCACTCGTGCCGGGTTCTCCCGACTAGCGGTGGCCAAGCTCGCCCGTAAAGAGGTAGTCGTTGTCCCGCTTGGCCATGTGGCAGTTCTGGCACCCCGGCAGCCGGCCTTGCATCGGCATGGACATACCGTCCTTCTCCATCTTGTCCAACTCGCCGCTCGGGAGGTGTTTAGTGAAGAACCAGTCGTTGTGCTGGCTATTGTATCCGTCCTGCTTGTACATGACGGTGATCGCCGCGAGCTGCCGGTTGGGCATGTAGTTCTCTTTCACGATGATCGCACCGTTCGGCATCTCCGACGCACCGTCCTGCATGGCGTGCAATGCTACGTCATTGACATACGTCGTAAGCAACATGCCGTGAGGCTGGTTCCCCTTGTAGAACGCCTCCGTCCCCGGCCACAGGGACCAGTTCTCGCGGTAGTTCTGTTCCTTGAGGTGGGCCCAGATTGCGGCTCCCGTCGTATCGGGCTCGGCCTTCACGACCGAATAGCTGCTCTCCGGCTGTGAAGTGGTGGCGGCGATGGCCGTCGCGGCTGCGGCGGCGGCGACGCCGACTGCAAGCAGTGCTTTCACGGGCTCCTCCTTGGTGGTTGCGGATTCGGTGCCGTCGCAGCCGTTGATTGCCGCGAGGTCACGCCATGGCAACCTCGCGGGCTAGAGATCTGCGCAACACACTGTGTGGCTAGGACATCAATGCGTGGATCGATGTGGCATTACAGGAAGGAACAGGGAACAGGCAAAACTGGTTCCCGACCAGTGGATACCCAGCCACCAGCTGCAGGCGGCGGGACGGGCCGTCACGCCGGGCCTCCATCATGCGCGCCCGTAGACCGGAATCGCACCACCCGAGATGATCCTGGCTTGCTCGCTCACCAGAAACCGCACCACGTGCGCGATCTCATCGGGTTTGGGCCAGAGCGAGAAGTCGGCATCGGGCATGTCCGCCCGATTCCGCGGGGTGTCGAAGATGGACGGCAGAATGGCGTTCACCGATATCCGATCCTTCATCCACTCTTGCGACGCCGAGAGGGCGAGGTTGGCCACGCCAGCCTTGGTGGCACTGTAGAGTGCGGCTCCGGGCCCCCCGGTATGCGCGCCCCGTGCCGCCACGAGCACACACGCCGCCCCTCCCGGACGCTGTTTGAGGCTGGGGTAGGCGTACTTGAGCGTCAGAATCGTCGACTTGAGGTTGAGCGCCGTCAGCTGGTCGATTTCGCCGGCAGTTACGTCCGCTAACGCCCCACTTGTGAACCCTCCAACGGTCGCCACCACGGCCGCCAGCGGCCCGCCGACGTCGCGGAAGACCCTCCCGGCGTCAGCCTCTTGGGTCAGGTCTCCCACGTGCACGTGCAGCTTCTCGAGCCCGGGCTCAGCAGGAGATGCCGGGTCCCGCTCGATCGTCGCCGCATGCGTCTCGTACCCGGCATCGAGCAGCGCGCGGCACACCGCTGCTCCCAGGGCTCCCGTTCCGCCGGTCACGAAGGCCTTCGGCGCCATCGCAGTATCTCCTGATCGAAGTCTCAGGCAAGCAAAGCGGCACCGCAGGCGCGGTTCGCTCGGCTTGCCGGTCCATCCCTTGGGAACAACCACACCCGTCGGGCGCTTGTTCCTGTAGGTGAGAACGCAACAGCTGGGCACCCCAGCGGAGCCTCTGAACAGTATCTTCGAGGATGTCGAACGGCGCTCGTAGGTGACGCGGACCTGACTGCAGTGTCCAAGGAGGATGCACGGGTGAGTTTCGAGTTCTGGTTCATGTTTCCGGTGTCGATCGGCATCGCCACGGTGGCGATGGCGTCGGGCGTCGAAGGCGCCACGTTCTTTGCTCCAGTGTTCATCTTGGCTCTTGGGCTCTCACCGGAAATCGCCATCGGCACCGGACTGATTACTGAGGTGTTCGGCTTCTCCTCGGGCCTGGCCGCGTACGTCCGCAAAAAGCTGATCGACTTCAGACTGGGGGGAGCACTGCTGGTCGCGACGATACCGGCCGCGATTCTGGGTACGTGGGTGAGTGGCCGCGTCGATCCGGACATCCTCAAGGTGGTCCTAGGCATGGGACTCATCGGCCTCGCGATGAGCTTCCTCCGATCGCCTGGAGCTGCGACGGTCGAGCGCGAGGACGCCGCGATCAGCGCCGCCGGGAAGACCGGTCCGAGACCGCAAACCTGTCTCACGACCGCCGAGGGTGAGACGCTTTGCTATACCGTCGTGAATCGGACGGAGGGCCGGATGGCGGCGGCGATTGGTGCCTTGTTCATGGGCATGGTGTCCACCGGGCTCGGCGAAATGAACGGATACCTCCTGTTGCAGCGATGCCGCGTGCCCAGCCGGGTTGCTGTGGCCACGAGCGTCTTCGTTGTGGCCGTATCGGCGGTGGTCGCGGCATCCGGTCACATGATCACGTTTGTCACGGGTGCCCACGATTCGCTCGGCACGGTCCTGAGTCTCATCATCTTCACGGTGCCTGGTGTCGTGATCGGCGGGCAGATCGGTCCTGCGCTCGGGTCTCGCATCTCGCAACACGTGCTCGAGAAATCGCTCGGCATCTTGTTCGTCCTCATCGGCGGATTGATGCTGGGCCAGGTGCTGCTCGGGTGACGGACATAGGTGGCCCCGTGAGCCATAGGCACGAGCTCGTCACCATAGACGGTGCCGCGGGAAAGCTCTCCGGTACGCTTCAGATTCCCTTGGGTCAGCCACGCGGTGCCGTCCTCTTGGCACATTGCTTCACGTGTTCGCGATCTCTGAAGACCACACGCCATCTGAGTACCGGGATCGAAGACGGCGGTTTCGCCGTGTTACGGTTCGACTTCACCGGGCTTGGGGAGAGCGAAGGCGACTTCGCGGAGACGAGCGTCACGACGAACATCGCGGACTTGGAGGCCGCCGCTCACTTCCTCTCGCGCCGAGGCTTCGGACCGGGCGTCATGGTCGGACACAGCCTCGGCGGGGCCGCAACGCTCCTTGCTGCGGGTAATCTTCCCGACATGCGAGCCGTTGTCACGGTGGCCGCCCCGTTTGGACCCGACCACGTGCGCCACTTGTTCGCCGAGCCGGAGGTGGACCAAGTGTTTGCGCGCGGCCGCGCCACCGTCTCGATCGCCGGGCGGCCGTTTGACATCTCCCGTTCTTTCTTCGAAGACCTCGAGCGACACTGTACGCCGGAACGACTGGCGGACCTACAGCGACCTCTGCTCGTCGTACACGGTACCTCGGACACCGTTGTGCCAATCAGCGAGGGCGAACGCATTCATGCCGCTGCCCGTCAACCCAAGTGGTTCGCTGCGATTCCTGGTGCCGATCACATGTTCGTGAAGCCGGGCGCGATCGAGCAAGCCAGCGCCGTCATCGGAGCATTCCTCGAGGTCGTAGTGCGATAGCGCGTCGAGAGTTGTTGAGACTCTCAAGTCGTCCGGATGCCCGAGCGCCCGCGCCTATGTCCCGCAGGTAGAGGCGCCGGCTTGCCGCGTGTTCATGTCCACACCAAGTTGGTGGAGAAGGACGAAGCCGACGAGGGCCGAGCGCGCATGACGGGACGGGAATCGGACGGGAGCTCAGCGATACGGACCGCCGTAGAATGGATGGTCCGCTCCCCGCTCCGAGCGTTCCTCATCATCTTCATCCCGGCGTTTGCCATCCGTTCGTACTTCCTGACCCTGATTCCCATCGAGCACATCCTCCCGCACACCCGTTGGGAAATCTTTGCCGTGGCGCATTCGCTGGCCACGTCCGGGCAGTTCGCGGATCCGTATGCCCTGCCGACCGGCGCCACGGCTCACCTCGCACCGATCTACCCCTTCATTCTGAGTCTGATCTACCGCGTGTTCGGCATGACGCTGACCGCAGGATACATCACCTGGCTGCTCGCCATCGCAAGCGACTCGGCCGTGTTTGCCCTGATACCCTGGCTTGCCGGCAAGCTTGGCGTGGGACGACCTGCTGGGCTCATTGGTGGTTTTACCGGCGCGGTCGTTCCCCAGTGGCCTTCGTTCGTCGAGCCGCTCGCGGCCATCATGCTCGGCCTCCTGCTGATCGGGTTTCTCCGACGCTGGACTGAGGGCCCACCATCCACGCTCAAAACACTCCTGTTCGGCATCGCGTGGGGCATCGCGCTCCATCTGCACATGACATTGCTGCCCGTCATGCTGGGATGCATGGGGTTCGAGCTTTGGTGGAGCAGCGACCGCAAGAAATGGCTGCGGTCGGCGGTCCTCGTGCTCGGTGTGGCGCTCGCGTCCGTCCCGTGGGGCATCAGGAACTATGTGGCCTTCGACGAGGTCGTCTTCATTCGCAGCAACTTCGGTCTGGAGCTGCGGATGGGAAACCACGATGGCGCCGCGGCCGACATCGACGTGACCGCCGCACGCACCGTGGAGCGACACCCGCGTACCAATGAAGCCGAGGCCCTCACGGTTCGTGAGTTCGGAGAATTGGAGTACATGCGTCGGGCGGGACGCGAGGCGATCGCGTGGATCCAAGCGAACCCGGGCGCGTTCCTCCGACTCACGGCATCACGGTTCCTGCACTACTGGTTCGGACCGCTCACCCGGCCAGCCGTTGCGGCCCTGTACATCATCCTCACACTCCTTGCCGTGCTTGGCGCCTGGCGGATACTCCCGACGCTTGCGGTTCCAAACCGCGCCGCCCTCCTCATCCCACTCGCGACGTACCCGCTCGTCTACTACGTCGTGAGCTACATGCCGCGATATCGCGTGCCGTTGGATTGGCTGCTGCTGATGCTGGCCGGAGGGTGGGTGGTTAGGCGGTTAGGCGGTTAGGCGGTTAGGTGGTTGGGCGGTTGGATCGCCGCCTTCCCCGGGACCCTTGAAACCCTTCAACTCCCGAACCAGCGCTCCAGTCGCTCCGCCTCGAACCGGTGCTTCTCCTCCGCGTGCTCCGCAGAGACCTCCCTCAGCGCAACGCGGGGCTCGGGCGTGGCAAAGAAGTCCCCTTCGACGAGGGTCGCCTTGGTCTTCCCCATTTCAATGAAGCAGTAGCCCCGGCCGTCGAACGAGGGAGGCGGCGCTTCGCCACGCACGTCCGCCGCGATCGCCGCCGCCACGCGCTCGCCTTCGAGCTCCGCCATGAGACCGGCTTTGGGGAGCGGGAGTCCATTGGCCAGCGTGATCTTGGTGACGTCGCCGATCGCGAACACGTTGTCGTGGTCGGTCTCGAGGGTCGCGGGCTCGACGGCAATCCACTCCCGCCGATGATGAGATCGGCTTCGAGATCACCATCCGCAAAGACCACGCGTCCCGGCTCGACGCGCTCGACCGTACGCTTCACGTGGAACGCGATCCCACGCGCCGAGAGTTGTTCTGCGAGCCAGGCAGAGCCTTCCTTGCCCGCGTTGGGCAAGAGCATCGGTTGCAGAGTTGCCACGGTGATCGCGGTCTTATCACGCAATCCACGCTCCCGTAGGTGATCGTCCAGCAGCATGGCGCACTCATAGGGGGCAGGCGGGCACGTGTAGGGCCGGCCGGCGATCACAATCGCGATGCGGCCCCCACGGAAGCCTGCGAGCGCGGCCGCGAGCCCTGGGACGGCTCGCTCGTCCCACACGTTATGCGCGTGCTCTGCGAGTCCGGGGATGAGATCGGGCCGGGGTTCCGCGCCGAGTGCCACCACGAGGTAGTCCGCCTCGAGCGTCTCACCATCGGTCGCGACCCGGCGGTGCGCGGGATCGATCTTCGTGACCTGCCGCTGGAGGAACTGGACGCCATGGCGGCGCAACCGCTCTCGCGGCCGCGATCCCTCTTCGTAGCTCCCCATCCCCACCAGCGCCCACAGCTTGCGGAGCCCCATGGTGAAGCGCTCGCGGCGGTCCACGAGCACGATCTCGTGGTCGTTACCGTGGCGACGCCGAAGCTCAGTGGCCACCGTGATCCCGCCGAAGCCGGCGCCGAGGACAAGCGTTCGCGTCATGCTACTGTCCACCCAACGCACATTCGTTCTTGCCAACCTCCAACTCTTCCGCCTGGCGCCCATCGACGGGGAGCAGACCCACGTTTACTGCCTTGATCCGGCGATAGGCCTCCGGGAACGATACGGTCTTGCTCTCGACCCACCGCGCGAACGCGTCAGGGTCGGAGAACTGCATCGCTTCGTTCGTCTCGAGGATCTGCCCGAAGCTTTCGCCCACCGCGCGATCGGCGCGCCGCTCGGCATCCGAGCCGTAATGCGCCGGGTAGATCATCAGATCGGCAGACCACTCCCGCTTGGCGCGCTCGAGGCTCTCCCACAGCTGGGCCGTCCACTCACGCACCTTCCCGGCCAGGTCCGGTCGCCCCACCGAGCCGACGAAGATAAAGTCGCCCGTGAGTGCCACCGCGTCGTCGATCACGTACGTGACGCTCCCCTCGGTGTGTCCGGGCGTGTGCACGACGTGCACGCGAGAGCGCCCGAATAGAATCGTATCACCGTCCGCGAGCGGTTCGAATCGGAGCCGGCCCGGGGTCCCGTCGTACGGATACACCGCATCGGCCGGATGCACGTGGTACGGGACGCCAAGCGTGGTCGCGATGGTCGACGCGCCACTGATGTAGTCGGCGTGGACGTGCGTGTCTACCACACCGACCACTCCGGCGTCGGCTTCTGCCGCGGCCTCAAGATAGGCTCGCGGATTCCGCGGTGGATCGACGATCAGCGCCTCACCGGCACTCACGAGTAGATAGCCCAGCGCGCCTTTCCCGATGCGATCGAATTGGATCAGGCGATCGAGCGACGGCGGCGTTGCCAACGCTCGAGGTAGTGCCAGCATCATCCACGCGCTCATCCCGCCGGCGAGTGAGCTGGCACGACACCCGAGGCTATTGAGGTGCAGCGCCAGCACCTTGCTGTCGTTGCCGTGTCCGCACACCACCGTCACCGGCAGGCTCGGATCGATGCCCGTTTCCACCACCCTCGTGACCTTCACGAGCTCTGACCCGACGATGTTGTGGAACCGACCGTCGGGCACGATGTCGATATGGCCCGCCGCTACCCGGGCCGGCGCACGGACATCGACCACCTGGACCGGTTCGCCCGATTCGAGCGCCCGGGCGAGTTGGCCTGCGGAAACCTCAGGTACAGAAGGGATGCCGGCCATCGATCCCGTCCTTCAAACGATCGCGTATCCCGGCCAAGAATCAACCGAGGTACCCGGATCGGCAAGGCTGAAGGAGGACGACCGCACCACGCCCTACGCGGGCTGCTTCACCGGAGCCGTCGCCCCGATACGTCGCTTCCGAGAGACCGCGATCCAGGCGCTCACATACGCAACCATCGCGATCAAATACAGCGCCTTGATGCCCGTGACCATCGAGGAGTACTCCATCACCCCGCCGATGACCGCACCCATCACGTTGAAAGCCAGCGCCCGCGTGGCGTCCGCCCGGGAGCTGAAGATGGTCGCGAATATGATGGCCGCGAAGAAGACCGGCAGGGCGATGATGGTCCCGCCCACGATCCATTTGGCCACCGGCCCGAGCCATAGGAGCGACCGCACTGGGACCGCGTACGCAAGGCCGAGTGAGAGGATGAGTGCCACGAACAGGAGGTGCAGCTTGCCGGGAGGCCAGCGGATCACCAACGCGTTGGCCATCAGGATGACGACCAGGATGGAGGAGAACACCAGCAGGTTTACGACCCACGTGGAGCCGAACAAGAGCGACATCTCGGTCACGCTCTTTGTCTCCACCAGCAGGAACCCGACCCCCATGAAGAACATCACGCCGTCCAGGCCGCCCTGCAGCACCCCGCGCCCGGTACCCACACCGACGTACAGCGCCCCGATCAGCAGCATGCCGAACAACACGGTCAGGTAGTGTCCCGGCACGGTCCGCTGGCGCAGGTACAGGTATGGCCAGTCGTCCACCGGGGTCTCCGTCTGCGCGTAGAAATCGGCCGGCGGCTGGTTCGTGGTGATCACCGTATCGCGCACCGGACCCGCCACGAACGTGTAATTGAAGAAGCGCGCTCCCGGTGTGTGGAGCACGAGCGGCGCCTCGCCAAAGGCTTCGGTGATCAGTTGGTTCAGCTTGGCCGCGATGTACGGCCGCAGCGACATGTGGTAGGCGATGAGCACACCGTCCGGCTTCAAGCGGTCCCGGGCCGCCTCGAATGCCTGGCGCGTGTACACATAGTTGTCCAGCCGCAGCGATCCCATCCCGGCGAGCTGTGCGTGACTGTCCAGCGTGCCGAACACGATGGCGTCGTACTGCTGCGTGGTGTTGCGCAGGTACGCCCGAGCGTCGTTGACGTAGGCACGTACTCGTGGGTCCGCGTACGGCTCCTGGAAGTGCAATGCTCGGCCCACGTCGAGGATCACGGGGTCGATCTCGACGGCGTCGATGTGGTCAGCACCCACCAACAGCAGGTTGGCGACGTCGTTGCCAGTACCGGCGCCGACAATGAGCACCGTGTCAGGCTGGGCCACGAGGCTAAACGGTCGCAAGTAGTCGTCGCGCATGCGGCCGGTGAGGCCTTCGGGGGAATCGTCAGCCGCGTCCATGTCGATCACGTGCTGATGGAACGTCCCGTTCACGAACAGCACGTACCGGTCATAGACGCGCAGCACGTTGATGCGGTAGTAGGGTGACCAGTATTCCGGCTGTGGACCCGCCGTCCACAGCGTGCCCGCGACCACTGCAACCGCGGTCACCGCCAGGGCGACCGCGAACCGCGGTGCGTCGAGCGACAACACGAGCCACACCAGGAAGCCGAACACAAACCACAGCGGCGGCGGGGTCCGCAGCCACGAGAACAGGGCGAACGTGAGGATTCCCAGGAGGCTCCCCGCGATGTCGATCGAATACGCATGGAGCGGTTTGAACTTCGCGAACTCCTTGCCCAGGAGCGCGCCCAGGGGAACGAACACCGCCACCGCGAGACCGAACAGGAGGAGGGCCACCGGCCCCACACCCATCTCCGGTGCGTTGGGTGACACGCCGAGTCCGGTCCACAGCACGTCATCGGGATCGGCGGGCGGCTGGACCGTGACGTTGGAGAACAGCGCCACCAGCGCGAACAGGACCACGAACACGGGCACGGCGAGCCAGCGCAGACGGTCGGCATTGGCTGCCCGTAGCAACCCGACGCTCATGCCCAGGAAGGCCGCGATCAGCACCAGGTTGGCGTAGAACCCGACGATGCGGACGTACCCCGGCAGATAGCGGATGAGCGCCAGCTCGAAGAACAGGATCAGGAACGAGTATCCCGCCAGACGGCGAGCGCTGGCAGCGGTGGCTTGCCCGGGTTCAAGCATCATGGTCCGTCCCGGAGGGGTCCGCGGGTCACAGGGTGTTAGCGCGCATGGCGTTTCGTCCCGGTTCGTTCGTCTCGGTGCCGCAAGCAGTTTACGCGGTGTGCGCCTTCAAGGGAACTGCCGGACTTCGGCGCAGGCATGGTAATCCCGGCGTGGTGAGAGGACCGTGATGGTACTCACTCGTTGCTCGCGCGGTGCGGCACCTGGCCCAGTGGACTAGAAGGTCACATATTGGCGGCCGTCGTGGTTCCGTGACTTTTTGCGGCTGTTCGCCGCGAAGCGCGCAGCGGCCAGGGGGGTTCCGCGTCCGCGGCGCTAAGGTGACCGAGAAGTTGGCGTACGTGAAAGGGTGAGTGCCGCGTGCACTCGGCGGCCACATGAGTCCTGCTACTTGCTGATCGGCATCGCGCTGGCTGCCGGCGCGTGTCAGCCGGCTGACGCACCGACATGTCCACCGGTGTTCCGCGGCGCATCGTGGGATGAAGCGGACCTCCTCTTCCGCCGTGACGCGTACTGGGTAGGCGGCGACGGAGCCTACTCCGTCGACCTCGGACACGGGCGCGTCCTCTGGCTCTTCGGCGACACTGTGATCGATCCCACGGGTGCCCGTTCCCGGAAGAGCCCGGAAGCGGACATGATCAGCAACACCGTGGCGATCCAGCAGGGATACGACCCCAGCACGGCAGCCATGCGTTTCTACTGGCGGACGGATCAGGATGGACACGTCGCGGCCTTCTTCCCGGATGTCGGCGCGGAGCGCTACTGGCCCGGGCACGGTATCCGTATTCGCGATCGACTGATCCTGTTTCTCATGAGGGTCAGGGGCGTCCCGACAGGCCTCGGCTTCGAGGTCTACGACTGGGACGCCGTACTGGTTCACAACCCAGACGCCGAGCCATCGGCGTGGGAGACGTCCTGGCTCGACACGCCGGAGAACGACCTCCAGGTCATCGTCGGCTCCGCGAGTGTCCTTGTCGAGGACGATGTCGTCTACGCGTACAGCTCTCGGGAGCCGAGCAGCGGGGACGTCTACCTCGTACGGTGGCCGGCGCACAGTGTCTACGACGGCACCCTTCGGGACATGGAGTGGTGGGCCGGAGATGACGGCTGGATTGCCGATGGATCAGCAAGCGGTCGGCCGACGCCTGTCCTCCGGGGCGGCGGAACCGAGTCCACGGTTCATCGCGACCGCGCCGCGGGATGCTATCTGCAGGTGCAATCCGTAGGATTCGGACAGGCGGTGCTGTCCCTGCGCTCCGCCACGCGCCTCACCGGACCATGGTCAAGCGGAGTAACCGTCTATCGGCCGCCGGAGTTGGACAAGCCACGCATCATGATCTATCAGGGAAAGGCGCATCCGTATCTGACCGGCGCCGATCTAATCCTGTCGTATTCCACCAACAGCTTCGATTTCCAGAATCTCATTGACGACACCGCCATCTACTACCCGCGATTCGTGCGGTTGTCGCGGGAATAGGGTCAGCAGACGCCTACCGGAGCGTAAAGGAAAAGCCCCGAGCGCCGAGTGACGCTCGGGGCTGAAAGAGCAACTGTCCGTCAGAGCCGGAGCGGCGCTAGCGGGTGCGGCGCACGAAGATCCGAGAAGCGCCAGGCTCCTCCACGGTACCCATGTACTCGTACCCCCGGCACTCAGCCCAGCTACAGATGTCGATGCTCATGCTGGGATCATCCGATACCACTTCCATCACTTCGCCGAGGCCGACGGTGCAGGCGCACTGCTCGAGTTCTGCGAGCGCCCGTGCGTGGGCTTCGCTCCTCAAGTCTACGACCACGTCCGAATACAGCGTCTCCAGTGTCCGCGGCGACATGACCCGCCTCCTTTTGGGGTCGAGTTGCTGCACATGAAAGTTAATTGGCGTGGTGCAGTGGGTTCCAGTCGGGAATCAACCCTAGGGCGTGGTGAAAGCCCGGTGAAAAGGTGGCTACGAGTGAACTGACGGCGAAGGGACAGGGGAACGTTCGAAGAGGACAAATCCGCCGAGCCGGTCCGTTGTCCGTGATCGGCGCAAGGAAGCGTGATGGTTACACGTTGCGCCCGCAGCCCATCGGGCCAAATACCGGATACCCACCCGGGCTCGACGCCAACCGGTTCTTCAGCTGCGCCGGAGTCCACGCGACGCGCAGGTCCTCGAGCCGCTCGCCCACCAGCTCGATGCGCTCGCCGCGGATATCGCCGAGTCCCATCTCGTAGCCCATCCGGAGCTGCGTCATCCTTGCCGGGTCGTGGCTCATGATCCGTGCGGCCGTCGCATCGGCGGCGACGAGATCGGTACTGGCAATCAGCAGCCAGGAGCCCAAGCGTTCCTTCATGTCGACGCTGCGACCCCCGTGCCCCAGGGTCGGGCCGTCGCCCTCGACGCCGATCGAGAAATCGACGATCGCAAGATCCGGCTGGATCCCATTTACGATGTCGAGATAGATGGCGGCGATCGCGGCGGTGCTGCTGTGGTCGAACTCTTTCCCCCGATCCCAGTAGCCGTTCACGAACTCGCCGTAACGGGTGAACGGCGTGACGCCGATGAAGTTCTTGAGCGCTAGCGTGAGTTGCGCCCACGAATGGGTCTTCGCCACCGGAATGGAGATCACGCGGTCCGCATTGGCGACGAGGCTCGAGACGGCGATCGTGCCGAGGTACGTGTCGGAGGGCACCTCCACCCACGCGGGCGAATCGACCTCGAGCGAGGCCACGCGCACCGGTCGGCCGTAGGCCGCGGTGAGGCGTGCCGCCTCCTGGGCGAGGTTCGTGGAGCCGTCCAGGGTGGTGGCGAGATCCCAGCGGAGCACCGGCTGGTGCGAGCCGTCGCCGATCACCACCTCGGCCGCCCCCGCCTTGAGGCATTCGTCCGCGACCGCGACCACGATCTCCGGCTTGGTGCACTCGCCCCGGGCGAACGGATTGCTCTGCCCTGCCGCGGGGAGCGTGACCATGTTCGGCTTGATGAACACGGTCTCGCCGTCACCCACGACCGTCCCGATGCCACCGAGGCCGTCGAGCACGTCGCGCGTCATGGCGTCGAGGTTGGCGCCGCGCACCGCCGCGACCCGAGCGGTCGGGTCACCCGGGGCCGTAGTGCCCAGGCACGCTCCGGCCGCGAGGCTCCCCACTGCGCACGCTGATCCGACCGCAAACTCTCGGCGGGTGATGGTTCCCGTGACGTTCTGATGCTCGGTTGGTTCACGCATCGTCGCCCCCTCCGTATCGACCACCTGCTCCACACGCTGCGGCTTTCGGGAGGATCACCTGCCATGTGCTACACGCACGGCGGTGCGAACGGTCCGGACCTCTCATATACAACGGGGGGTGCCGAGGATGACAGCAGCGAGCAGGATATCCTTCGAACCGCCAGTCGCATACTCGATGGTGTCACTGCCCGTGGGTTGACGGGCGTAGATGGCTCCTGGAACAGCTTCCTTCGAGCCGGGCCCGCAACCGGCAATTGCGGGCTTGCATCCGGCGATTGCGGACTTCCTATCGGCGATTGCAGGCCTGCATCTCATGGTTGCGGACCTGCCACTGGCGATTGCAGGCTTCCATCTCATGGCTGCGGACCTGCCACTGGCGATTGCAGGCTTCCATCTCACGAATGCAAGCGTGCAGACTGCAACTGTATGTCGATCTAATGAGCCTCTAAGCTGTTAGTTTACAATGGAATATACCGACGACCTCAAGCACATTCACAGGCCGTCGTCTGCAGGGGCGATCCGTCGGTCCATCGAACCAGCGATCCGGCGATCTCGCCCCGCGCCCGTTACGGACGCCGATCTCCTACGAGCCGGGTCAGCGCCATCCGCGCTTCGTCGACCAGCGGCGCAAGCTCAGGGTCGGCATTGCCCCAGGCATCCACGACGATCGAGTACGCCCGAATGGCGGCCTCCCAGTTCCCCAGGCGTTCGTGCACTCGGCCGCGCTCCAGCTCCGCGACGATGGCGTCCGCAGGCGGTGACCACTGCCGGGCGAACGGAATGTGATCGAGCAGGCCCGCAGCCTCACGGTCCCGCCCAAGCCGAGCCAGGAGCTGCCCCCGGGTGAGCTGCTCGTAGTAGCTGTAGTATCGGTTGGGCCAGACCGGGAGCGCCTCGAACTGCCGCAACGCGGCGAGCGTGTCGCGCCGTGCCAGCGCAAGGTAGGCACGGCTGGTTCGCGCGATGTGCTGCAGGCGGGGCACGTTCTCTGGCGACATGGTCGCCGTAACCGAGTCCCAGTACGCGACGGCCTGCTTGAGCGACGTCGTGTCGCCGTCCGCCGCCCACCACCGGTGTCCATGCAGGATCCCAAAGCCGTCACGCTCCTCGAGCCAGGCACGGAACCGCGCGCGTGCCGTCTCGGGCGGGATTCCGCCTAGGAGGGCGAGCACCGCGAACAGCGCCGGCTCGCGCTCACCAATGAGCGCATACGAGTCGCGTAGATGTCCGCGGTAGGCGAACGCGAGGGCGAGCGATTGCCGTCCGAGCGCCGAGTCCGTCGTTGTCATCCACGCGTCGGCGACACGCCTGCTCGTCTCCGCCGAGTCGATCCACCACTTGAGGTCGTACCACACCTGATAGAACCCCTCGGGCGTCAGCGCCTCCAGCGACCCCTGCGTGCCGGGGTTGCGGGCGCGTTCGGGATCGAGCAGCGCAGCGATCACCAACGCCGCGTCTCGAAACACGCTGGAGTCACTGCGGGCCGCGTACTGCTCCGTGACCTGCCGGGCCGCGTTTCTGTCCCGTAGCAGGAGCGTAAGCTCGACCAGGTGGCGGTATGCTGGCACGAACGCCGAGTCGAGCGCAACGGCACGCGTGAACGCGTCAAACGCCTGCTCGTCTGTGATGCCGACGTACGTACCGTAGTGGTACCGGGCCTCGCCGAGCTCGTACCACACCTGTGGGTCGGACGGGTACTGCCTGGCGCCGAACTCGAGAGTGGCGAACAGCCTTCTCAACTGGGCCCAGCTGGTCGAGTCACCGACGAATCCGGTCAAGGCACCGCTGATCGAATCGGCCACGATGAGGAGGCTCTCGCGACGCGCCAGCCCGTGATTGAGCTGGCCGGCCCGAAGCAGCGAGGGAATAAAGTCCGGGTCGAAATCGAGTGTCCACCCGCCGACCGTGGCGCGCCGACTGTACGCCAGCGCAAACGTACTGTCCAGCTCGAGCGCGCGGGTGTAATACGATTCCGCCGAGTCCAGATTGAAGCTCCGGTAGTACCGCTCGCCCTGCAGAAAGGCTTTGAGTGCCCCAGGCGAGGACGAGCCGAGTGAGGCCAGCCGCCATCCGCTGAGGCCGCGGGTGCGGCTCAGATCACCCATCAGGTGCACCGCGAGCGAGTCGGCCAGTCGGTCGATGCGATCGGCACGGTCACGGAGATCGAACTCGGCAATCGTCCGGTTCTGGGCAACATCCAGCAGGGTGGCGAACGCGCGGGCCGAATCGACCCCGGCGCCGACCACCCGTCCGTACAACACGAGCCCCGCTCCGAGATGCGAACCCATTGACGCGGCCGAGACGACATCGGCTCGGCCCTCCCAATTCCTGACCACCGCCGACGGCGGGACGGCACGGAGGGGACCCGCTCCGTCGAGGGCTGCCGCGAGTAGGTCGACCAGCCCCTCGCTCCATGTCGCGAGCTCGGGATCCAGGACATCGAACGGCGCGATGGCGATGACGTTGGGATCGAGCTCCGGTCCCGAGCGTGATCGCGTCATGATGGTGGCGGCGACGGCGGCCGCGAGCACCGCCAGCAAAGCAATCGTGTAATGCCTACGGCGGTGCCGTGGAGCTGGCGCCGGGACCGCTGGGGCGGGTGCAGTGACGGTACCCCCCAGGGCCGCCAGCAACTCGTCGGCACTGGAGAATCGGCGCTCGCGTGACTGCGCCAACGCCGTGATGAGGATGCGCTCGACCCTGTCGGGCAAGCCGTCCAACTGCTCACGATCCTCAGGGGCGGCATCCGCGATCCGACCCGTATCGAGCGTGCTCCCGTCGAGCCATCGCCCGGGCGGTTTGCCCAGCAGCATCTCGTGCAGCACGCACCCCAACCCGTAGATGTCGGAGCGCCCGTCGAGGTCATGGCCGCCGGCAGCCTGCTCGGGACTCATGTACCCCAGGGTTCCGAGCCCGAATCCGGATGTGGTCAGGCCCGCACCGCCAGCGGCACTGATGGCACGGGCGATACCGAAATCCGCGACCACCGCGACTCCACCGGAGAACAGGATGTTCTCCGGCTTGATGTCCCGGTGGACGACACCCTGCTGGTGCGCGTAGCTCAACGCCGTCGCCACCTCGCGGCTGATACGCAGCGCTTCGTCGAGCGTCGGGCGTCGCTCGTGGTTGAGCCGCCAGCGCAATGACTTGCCCTCGATAAGCGGCATCGTGAAGTACACGAAGCCATCGGCCTGCCCCGAGTCGTAGACGGGAACGATGTGCGGGTGACTCAGCTTGGACGCGATGGAGATCTCGCGCAGGAAGCGTTCGACGCCGAGCTCAGCCGCGATCTCCGGACGCATCACCTTGATCGCCACCTGCCGGTCGTGCTTGAGATCCTGGGCGAGGTAGACGGTGGCCATGCCACCGCTCCCGATCTCGTGTTGGATGCGGTACCGGTCGGCGAGTGCGGCTTCGAGACTATCTGAGCGCTTGGGCATCGTCCCCATTCGGCGTCGAGCTCCCCAATGAATACGGACCGGGGGGGAAGCCGTCTAGGGAGCGGCTAGGGGTTAGGCGGTTAGGCGGTTGGATCGGGAAAGCGCCGGTCGAGCGCTCACCCTCGATGTGCCGGCGGCAACTCCGGCCGCCCGGTGGCCACCACGTGTCCGTGAGTCGGTCGAGCACTGCCCCGAGTTTCGCGCGGCGCGTCTTGGCGCTCCGGCGCAAAAAGAACACGGGGCCCCTCACCCGGCCAGCCCGAGTGCGGGCAGGACCACCTGCGGCGCGCCGGTGGTGCCGATAGTTCTGCCGCTTGGAGGTAGAGACCGGAGGAGAACGGTCGGAATTCGGCTGTGGTGACGAGAGAGTCAACACCGCCAGCCGTACTCGGTGTGATGGGGCACGATCCCGCCCTGCCCGCGGCTCAGCGGCGTGAGCGTACGGAGGCATTCGACCCGCTCGAGCCCCTGAGAGCTGTCACTATCAGGGGGCGGTGCCGTCCCATACAACGGACACGACGCGCCAGCGGGATCGTCTCTAACTGAATCGCTCACAAGGGATTGTCTAGGGGTTTTGGCTGGTGCAGTTGTTGCGGGGTTGGTGCATCGCCTCAATGGGAGGGCCGTCCCAATGCGCCGCGCACTCATAGCATCGGTGCCCAGCCTGCTCGTCCTGATGTCTTGCGCCACCGTCGGGGGACTCCGCAACGAGCCGCTCGACCGAGGTGTCGCTCGTCGGTATCCAGCCCCGTTCGATACCGTGATGGCCGTCGTGCCCGCCGCCGTGGTTTCCGCGGGCCTCGACCTCAAGGAGTCGCAATGCTACGGTGACTCCCTGTGTGTTGTGATCGGCACCGACGGCATGACCATCGGTCCATCGGGCAACATGGGGAGTATGGCGCGAGTCGTCGTGGAAGGATCAGGAGACGCCACCATCATCCGCGTGCTCAGTCGCCGCCGGATGGCAAACCAGGTGGCCGCGAAGGAGGACTACTCGCTCGAGATCCTCAGCCAGATCGAAGCGAGGCTTGGTCTGCCGCACCTGTAAGCGTGGACGGCGCCGCGAGCAGCAGCGCCGGCCCTCACGCATAGGTGGATCGGGAGATCGCCTCCGACCGCCTATCCGCGCGAGCGGACACGCGGGCCCCGTACGCCTCCCTCACTCAGGCGCGACAAGAAGCCCCGAACGCCGCGTGAGGGATCGGGGGATCGCTGCATTCGCAGTCAGGTACGTCGCGTCGTGGATAATCCGATACCGACCTCATCAAGTTCAAAACTCAAAGCCGCATTCGACGTGAGCCGCCACCGCAACAACCCACCCATCACCGCGGCTGGCCGAGCGGAGTGGCAGGTCACATATTGGCGGGAAAGGGGCTCTGTGAGCTGGGCGGTGTTGGCCACGAACAGCGTGGTGTGCAGCGGCAACCGAACCCGTGATTCAGTCTACTTATCAGTTAGGGAGTTGGGAACTCCTTGAGGTGTGCCAATGCGATCTTGGCCGTCGCGAGGAAATCGTCGTCGGTGACATTGGTTTGGGGATCACGGGCCCAGTACTCCTTGGCCTCGGCCTCCATCTTGGCTAGGCGCGTGTAGTAGTCGCCGAAGTCCGACTCCGCTAGAGGAAAGGCCGGTGGACAGCTGGTCCTCAATTTCGGCATACTGCGGGTCCTCGATATCGACATACGTTGGAATAGCAGCGCGTCGCCCATTCCATGATCAGGGAAACCAGAGCCCCACGCTTCTCGGCCACTGCATTCGCGGCGGATCAGGTCACCAATGGCCTTTACCAACTCGGAATTGACATGAAAGACAAAGTCGGCGTAGGACTCATCGGGTCGCAGTTCATCTCCACGATCCATGCGGAAGCCCTGCGGTCGGTCGGGGACGCAGAGATCCTGGCAGTCATGTCCCCCACTGCCGGACACGCACGGAATTTTGCCAAGAAATACGACATACCCAATCACTTCCCTGCCCTCGATGAACTGTTGGCCATGGACGACATCGATATGGTGGTGATAGGTGTCCCCAACTTCCTGCATTGCAACATCACACTCGCGGCAGCGAAGGCCGGCAAGCATGTGGTGATGGAGAAGCCATTGTGCATGAATCTGGCCGAGGCGGACCGCATGATCTCGGCCTGCAAAGAAGCGAATGTCAAGTTGATGTATGCCGAAGAACTGTGCTTCACTCCAAAATACGTACGATTGAAGGGGCTGTTGGATGAAGGAGTCCTGGGCAAGCCCGTCTTACTGAAGCAATCCGAAAAACACGATGGGCCACATGCGGATCATTTTTGGGACGTGGAGCGATCGGGTGGAGGGGTGACCATGGACATGGGATGCCACGCCATCGAGTTCTTTCGGTGGTTGAATGGCAGAACCCCGATCACATCCGTCTATGCACAGATGAGCACGAGTGTCCATACGACGAAGACGAAAGGTGACGACAATTCAATCATCATTCTCGAATTCGAGAATGGCGTCATCGCGGTCGCCGAAGAGAGTTGGACGAAGCTGGGAGGGATGGACGACCGGGCAGAGATCCATGGCTCGGAAGGAGTAGCCTATGCCGACGTGCTACAAGGCAGTTCGATCCAGACCTACAGCACGAAGGGCGTTGGCTACGCCGTCGAGAAGGCCGGCATCACCGCTGGGTGGAGCTTCACGATGTATGAGGAGATTTGGAATTACGGGTTCCCTCAGGAACTTGAGCATTTCGTTCACTGTGTGAAACACGACACGCAACCACTGGTGACCGGTGAGGACGGACGAGCGGTGCTCGAGGCAATATTCGCGGCGTATGAATCAGCGGGCACCGGACGAAAGGTGATGTTGCCCTTCGAGACTGATGCCGCCAAACCGTATGAGGTCTGGAAGAAGTAGTCTTCATGTGCCGAGAGACGGGCCTGGTCGTAGCATGAACATCATCTACTGCGAGGATTATGACAGCTTGAGCGTCCGGGCAGCCTCGCTCGTCATCTCCGAAACCGAGCAGCGAAAGAACCTGTTGGTGTGCGCGACGAGCGGAAGCTCGCCGACCGGTTTGTATGATGAGTTGGCAGAAAAGGCTGAAGCCGATAAGGCGTTCTTCGACGAGCTCAGGATAGTCAAGCTGGATGAGTGGGGCGGTATTCCCGAAAATGATCCTGCATCATCCGAGACGTACCTCCAAACGCGGGTGTTGAAGCCACTGGGAATCTCGCCGGAGCGGTACATCTCCTTTGCCTCAGACCCCGCGGAACCTGCTGACGAATGCAAGCGAATTGGCGAGGAGTTGACGCAACGCGGTCCGATCGATGTGTGCATCTTGGGACTGGGGATCAACGGCCATCTTGGATTCAATGAGCCGGGGCCGTATCTGAGACCATATTGTCACGTGGCGCGTTTGTCAGAGGAATCACGTCGACATGCCATGGTTCGGTCCATGAAGCGGAAGCCTCACTTCGGGCTCACGCTCGGCATGCAGGAGATCTTGGCGTCGAGGAAGATTGTGCTGTTGGTGGCCGGTGAAGGGAAAGAGCAGGCAATCACCGGGCTGCTGTCAGGAGAAATGACGACGACCCTGCCGGCGTCGTTTCTCTGGTTACATGACAATGTCGATTGTCTAATCGATCGGACGGTATTGGCCACTCAGGAGAAGTGACCGCCGGCTGTGTCCTGTCCGATAGCGCTGCACAGGGCCGTTGGCACGCCCAGTCCGGCCAGCACGCATGCGCTGTTGCCGCCATTGCCCCCCAACAGCAACCGTGCGGGTGTACTAGCTCTTGACGCTCCAGGACGCCTCGTCCCAGCGAACGGGGGTCTGGCGGAAATAGGACTCGTTTGCCATATGGCAGGCGATCGCCGCATGGTTCCCGAAGACGGCATCCTGCGCAACCCGTTCGCGTGTCGTCACGGCCTCAAAGAAGCCCCAAACATGAGCCGTGTCGTCGTCCCAGTGCTGCCCGTGATAGGTGGTCGTGCCGTCGATGGGTTCACTGCCGGGTTCGGGATCGTGTTCGGCGTGCCACTGCTCGAAGTATTCTTCGCGCATCTTGCTTGGAAGCCCGTATGCGTAGTAACTCGGCGATCTGTCCTCTGCGACCTGCGGCGAATGGGCGAGCGTGCGGCTGGTCGCTTCCAGGATCCCGTTTGGCCCCATGAAGCGGGCGACCTCCGGCGTTTGCGTGCCGAGGCCGAGCCGAACGAACACGGGCACGCCGTGGTAGTCGAACAGCACAGCGTGTAGGTCGGGCATGTTGCGGCCGTCCTTCCAGCGAACGATGCCGCCGAGCGACTGCGCAGACCGCGGGGGCTCATTCCATCCCAGCGTGAACAGCATGCCGGAGATGAGATGTACCATCAGGTCACCCGCGACTCCCGTCCCGTATTCCTTCCAGCATCGCCAGCGCGCAAAGTGGAGCGGGTTGAAGGGGATCCTGGGAGCGGAGCCCAGCCACGCGTCCCAATCGAGTGTTTGCGGCGAGAGGTCGGGCGGCGGCGGATACTGCCACGCTCCTGTGGGCGTATTGCGACCGAGCGATAGTTCGACCATCGACACGTCGCCGATGGCACCGTCGCGGTACAACCGATTGGCCGCGGCACACAGAGCCGAGCTGACGCGCTGCGAGCCCACCTGCACGATCCGATCGTACTGTCTTGCGGCTGCGACCATCTCCATCCCGTCGGACACGGTATGCGACATCGGCTTTTCACAGTACACGTCCTTGCCCGCGGTCACGGCATCTACGACGATCTGACGGTGATGGTGGTCGGGCACCGCCACGATGACGCAGTCGATGTCCGTGCGGTCGAGCAGGTCCTGGTAGCGGCGGGTGGTCGGAAGGCTCGGGTTTCCGGCAATCTCTTTGGCGAGCGTATGTCTGCCGTCATACAGATCTGCCGCCGCAACACACTCGGCTCCGGTTGCCAGCGCGGTGGCAAGCAGACCAGACCCCTGCATGCCGACGCCAATAATTCCAAACCGGACGGGGTCACTCGCTTGAACCCGGAGCATGGAGGCGGCGGCTGGCCGTGGACTGAGGAGCACCGACTCGGCCGCGAAGACTCCTCCTGCAGCCGCGACACCCGTCTGCAGGAAGTTGCGGCGGGAAAGTTGGTTTCTCATGGCACGAATCTCGATCTTGGGTGACAGTCAGTTTCTACGGCCCTCGAGCAGTGCTGCATCCCCGATGGCTGGAAAACCACTGGGGAATCCTGCAACGAAACGACCTAGCGCGCCAGTCTGGGAACGCCCGACCCTTGTTCCGAGGTTGCGGCTCTAATAGAGCGCGCCACCGGCTGCCCTCGGGAGGACAATGATCTGTGGTGTCACCGCACAGTCGAGCACCAGCGTGGGCGGCGCATTGCGGTTTCCTTCGAGCGGAGGTAGTCAAGGTATGGACGGGTCCCGTGAGAACCGGAAGAGGAGTTATCGGAAACCAAACGGGAGGATACCACCATGTCGACGAAGAGGCACGTAGCGATCGTCGTGACTGTGCTCGCGGCGGTGCAGCTCACCGCGTGCAACGGCGAGACGTCGACCGACCCGCCGCTCCAGGCGAGCTGTATCGCGTCGGGTGATCAGGCGAGCATCAATCAAGCCCTCATCGGGAGAGGCTCCGCCGCAGTTCTCTGTCAGAATGCCGTATTCGCGCTCACTGCGCCGGTCGTGTTCACACAAGACAGTCAGCAGATCTACACCGAGGGGTCTCCGACCGACGATAGACGAGCAGTGCTCAGGATCACGTCCGCCTCGGTAGTCACGGCGGTGGATATGGCCGACCGCTCCCACGTGGTGTTGCGAAACGTGGTGGTGGATGGGAACCGACCGAGCTTTGGGCACAGGGCCGGCGAAGCGCTCATCCGCGCGGGCGGGTCCGTCGCGGGCCAGGTGGTGCGGGAGGTCAAGGCCTTCGAGCCTCGGAGCTGGTCCATCCTCCACCTGTTCGAGGGTGGCAACCCGTACTGCAGCGACGCGCTGGTGGAAAACAACGAGTTCGGTCCGGCCGGTCAGTCCGACGGGACCTGGGCGGACGGGGTCTCGCTGGCGTGCTCGAACAGTGTCGTCCGCAACAACGTCATCGTGGACGCCACCGACGGAGCCATCGTGATCTTCGCCGCGCCCGGGTCGGTGATCGAGAACAACGTGATCCGGGCGGACACCCGGGTCCTCCTGGGCGGCATCAACATGGTGGACTATCCCGTCTATGGAGGAGACTACACGAACACCCGCGTGCGCAATAACGTCATCGACGCGGCCGGCACCGTGATCCGCATCGGCATCGGCATGGGATGGCGAGTCTGGGTCTGCTTCGACCCGAACAGTCCCGAGGACCCCACGATCTTCGGCGGCGTGGTCACGAACAACACGCTCCAGGGCGACCACATGCAATACGGGTTCGCCGTCGACGGTGTGCGCGACTGGACGGTGACCGGAAACGTCGATCTGGCCACGCACGCCGGCACCCCGACCATCGCGTGCAACGGACAGGTGGCGTCGCCGCCGGCCGGATTCCAATTCCACGGCGCTCGAGCGGATGGGGTGTTTCAACCCGAGTTCACCGAAGCGTTTGTCGAGTTGGCGCTCTGGGCTATCGACAGTCCTCGGCCGGCGTCGAGCACGGCCTTCTAAGCCTGCCGACCGGGCGTTGGGCCGCGTTCGCGGTGGCGAACTGTAAGTCGACCCGAGCGGATCTTAAACCACTATCTCACAATGAGATATACCGACGGCCTCAAGTACATTCACAGGTCCGCCAGGGCGGTGTGACGGTTAGGCGGTTGAGCGGTTAGGCGGTTGGAATCCGAGCGCTCACCTGCCCGGCCCCTGCGGCAACTCGGCCCGCCCCGTGGCAACCACGTGTCCCGTGAGCCGGTCGAGCAGCGCCCGGAGCTTCGCGCGGCGCGCCCTGGCGCTCCGGCGCAGGAAGAAGACGGCCCCTCCCCCGGCAATGCCGAGGAGCGGCAGGATCAGCTGCGGCGCCTGCGAGCCGCCGACGAGCATGGCGGCCATCCCGGCCATCACCGCCCCGACCCCGACGGAGGCGGCGACGGTCATCGTGTGGTCCTCCGAAACCAGGATCTTGGTCCGCCCCGCACGCGGGCTCACCTGCACCTTGGCCGATCCGCCGGCGCGCTTTGCCTCGTCGCCGACGGCCGACGCCCACGAGAAAACGCCCGGCAGCGCGGCCTGGATCACGCCCGACTGGCCCATGGTCTCCTGGACGATGTCGAGCAGCACAGGGAATTCGCGCTCGGGCACTATGCCCGCGACCGTGCGAGACACCTGCCAGCCGGTGGGCACGCCGAGGATGCGTGACGTGGTGGCGGCAACCGGCTGTTCCAGCGCGTCCGCCGCAGCCATCACGTGCCGTGACGGGATATCGACCTCGGCCGCCATGCGTTTGACGCCCGTCAGGGAGAAGTCCTCGGTCGCCGCGGGCTCGGCGGCTTCCAGCGAGGCCGCCCGCCGCAAGAGGTCCTTGGCCTCGGTGTCGCTGTACCGCCGGGCCGGCAGCGCGGGTGCCGTCAAGGCGTGGAACAGCTCGTTCGGCGTGCGGAACCGCCTCTCCGGATCGATCGCCATCGCGCTGACGAGCGCGCGCTCCACCGAGTCGGGCAACTCGGCGAGGCGCGCGCGCTGCGCCGGCGGCGCCCGCAGAAACCGTCCCTGCTCCGTTTCCTCGTACGACAGCCAGCGCGACGGGACGCCGCCAACGACCATCTCGTAGATCACGCACGCCAGGCTGTACACATCGGTACGCTGGTTCACATCGGCCCCACCCGCCGCTTGCTCGGGACTCATGTACCCCGGCGTGCCGATGGCCACCCCGGTCCGGGTGAGCGGCTCGTCACTCGCGCTGGAGACGGCCTTGGCGATCCCAAAGTCGGTGACCAGCGCGTGCCCTTCGGAGAGGAGCACGTTCTCGGGCTTCACGTCGCGATGGACCACGCCCTGCCTGTGCGCATAGCTCAAGGCGTCGGCCACGTCCTCCGCGATGGCCAGCGCCTCGCTGAGCGGGATCGTCCCCTCGCGGTTGAGCTTCACCCGCAGCGACTCGCCCACCACGAACGGCATCACATAATAGAGCAGCCCATCGGCCACGCCCGAGTCGTGAAGTGGGAGGATGTGGGGATGGGACAGGTTGGCGGTGACGCGGATCTCGTGCAGGAACCGCTCCGCACCCAGCACGGCCGCCAAGTCGGGCCGCACCACCTTGATGGCCACGTTGCGCTGGTGCCGCTCGTCCGCCGCGAGGTACACGGTGGCCATGCCGCCACGACCCACTGCACGGTCGACGCGGTAGCGGCTCGCGAGGGCCTCTTGGAGACGTTCGAGCTCGGCGGTCATGGCGCGGAGAAAGATAGGCGGTTTGACGGTTAGGCGGTTGGGCGATTGGCCAGACGGTCAAGATTCGGGGGATCGAGAAGGCACCCCCGCGCGGCCTTTCGGTACTCGGCCCGCCGAGCGTATGGTGTATGGTGGTGGCGCGCCACGAGGGAGCGCCATCATGCCAGTCACGGCCAGACTCTCGCGGAAGTTTTATGAGCGACTCGGTGAAGACCTCGCCCAGGAGCTCGTGGATTGGTTCAATGCCGTGGACGCTACCTACCGGGCAGACTTGCGCGAGCTCAACGAGCTGAACTTCCAGCGGTTCGACGCCAAGGCGGAGCGGCGACTGGCCGAGCTGCGCGCGCATCTCGACTCCGGCTGGGAACGGCGGTTGGCGAAGTTGGACGTCAAGTGGGAGCAACGCATCGGCCGGCTCGAGACCACCTTCGAGCGCCGCATGGGAGCATCGACCACCAGTCTCATCAAGTGGATGTTCGGCTTCTGGGCTCTCACCCTCAGCGCGCTGGCCGGAATCCTTTTCTACCTGCGCTAGCCGTGCCGGTGCGGCGCCCCGCCCGAGTTCCGCCCTGAGAGGGCGGGCTTTGCCTACGCTTGCGTCCTCGCGACGGGCTACGACCCGACCGTGAACCTCGCGGTCGCCAGCACCGTCCCGGCCCCGTCCCGAACCTCGACCCGCCACTCTCCAGCCCACTCGGGTGGGATCGACTTGGTGCTCCACGTCCGCCACGGCGACCCGCCGACGTTGAGACTCACCGGATACTCGTTCTCGCCGTGAATCCAGACGTGCTGGATGGTGGTGCCGGCGGCACCGGTGACCCTGGTCCAGCAGGCCACCTGACCGATGTCGGCCGGAAACGCCGACGCGGTGTCGACCGGCATCCGATCTGCGACGGAACGGGTGACGGCGATATCGACGGTAACGGGTGTCTCCTGTGCCCCCATGGGTGAGGCGAGGCCGGTCGCGAGAACCAGGATGGGAACGAAAGCGCGAGACATCGTGGCACTCCGTGGAAGGGAACACTACAATCTAGCGTCGCGACCCGGTGGGTGTGCGGTTAGGCGGTTAGGCGGCTAGGCGGTTAGGCGGTTGGAGGAGTCTAACCGCCTAACCGCCTGCCCGCCTTACATCGCCGGACCGTGCGTCTGGGCCGGCTCCTGCTTCGCAGCAAACCGGAAATAGCCGAACCCGATCGCCAGCACCAGATAAATCGCGACTGTCGACCAGCCGAGCGTGTTCACGACGCCGCCGAGCTGGGCAATCAGTGCTATGACGAACCCCACGCCGTCGCCCACGAACAGGGCGAGCAGGATCGCACGCCTGGCCTCGGAATCTGGCGCGTTCCGCGCGACCCACGTAAGGACGGCGAAACCGAGCAGCGCCGCGCCAAAGAGCTGTGCCACATACTCGAGCGTAATGCCAACTTCAGGACTGTAGAACGACGTGACCTGGCCCGGGGCGAGAACGAACCCGAGTCCAAACACGACGGCGACGATCGCATTCACGATCATCAGTGCGCTGAGCTTCATTGAGCCCCTCCTTGGGTCGACAAGGCGGATGCCGATCTCATTCGATGGCTTCCCGGTCTCGTCGTCGGGCGGGCGTCGTACTGCGGCGTCTGTCGGGCGGCGGGGGCCGGACGGCCACCGACGGGATACTGATCATCGCCAAGCTAAAGCCCGGTGGTGGCGGCGCAAGCCTCGGGCCGCCTCCGCACTGCCCAGGTGACCGATCCGGAAGAGACCGATGGGGCGGGCCCATTTGGCTAAGTTCACTCGGCGGTCTGATGTGATGCGCTGACGGGGATAAGGCGCTCGGCATAAGGGAGAACGGATGAAGCGGACGATCGTCTCGGCTGTGGCGTTTATGGGTTTGTGCGTTGGCGCGCCGACGGCGAGCGCGCAGCGTCAGGTCGAGGGGCCGACCATCACGTCCGCGTCACTGCCGGCGGCTCGCATCGCGTTGGACTCGAGCCTCACGTACGTCGGGACGCAGACGGTGATGCTTTCGGGCACCACACGGGCCGAACAGCACTTCTTTGTCGAAGCGCAGGGATCGCGCATCGTGCGACTCTACTGGCTGCAGTTCGAAGGAAAGCCAGAGGGCCATGGACGGCCGTATACCTACTCGAGTGACCCCACCATCGAATTCGGCGGGCAGCAATTCCGCACCAACTTCCGATACTATCCCACCAGTGGGTTCGCGGGACCACGCGGATCGGACGGTGACCAGGCACAGCAGTTCCTGACACGTGAAGGCTACATGCTCGTCGCGGACTTGATGCGGGTTCGGTTGGTCTGGCTGCTGGACGAGCCAGCGTGGAACGAGCTAATGATCATCTACCTCGAGGATCTGGGCGACCATAATCTCACGGTCGACGACCTCCGCAGGGATCCTGAGCGGTGGAAGGACGTGGCAGCTGGGCTCGAGGCTCGAGCACTCGCGGGGATGCGGATCACGCCGGTTCCGTAACGACCCGGTGAACGGTCACTCCCGCCGCTGAGCCACCGCCATGCGCGCACGCCTCCAGGGGGGGCGATGACCGAGCGAGAACGATTTCGACGCCTCATGCGGGGAGAAGCGGTCGATCGGCCTCCACTCCTCGAAGAAGGTGTGCGGAAGGCGGTACTGCGGCGGTGGCACGACGAGGGCCTGCCGGCCGGCACGACCCACGTGACCCAGTTCGGCCTCACCCCACACGAAAACCTCGGCCCCGACCTCACCTACGCCGATCGCTATTTCGGCCGCCTGTTCGAACTGCCGGCGCGCGAGTACAGCCGCGCATTCAGCGCCTCACGGCGGCGGTTCCCTCACAACTGGCGCCGCACCGCCAGGCTCATCGAAGACCGCGAGCATATCGTCTGCATCTCGGCGTCCCGCGGGTTCTTTCAGGCGCTGGGCGTTGGCGACTGGCCAACCCTGGAGCAGGTCTTGCTCGCCACGCGCGAGCGTCCGACACGCGTGCGCGATCACCTGGACATGTACGGCGACTTCTGCGCCAGGATGCTGGACCTGACCCTCGAGGATGTCGATCCCGAGTTCATCTACCTGAGCGAACCCATCTCTGACAACACGGGACCCCTGATCTCACCCGCCATGTTCAGCAAGTTCATGCTCCCGGTATACGAGAAGATCATCGCCGTCGCCCACCGCCACGGATGCGACAACATCCTGGTTACCACGTACGGCAACTCGGCACGCCTATTCCCGGCCATGATCGAGGCGGGCATCACGATGCTGTGGCTCGCCGAGGCGCCCGACGTGCCGGAGCTGGACTACCGCGCGCTGCGACGCGAGTACGGCCCCACGCTCGGCCTGATCGGCGGCATTCCGCTCGACATCCTGCGGGACGCTCCGATCGAGCACGTCGCGGATCGGCTCGAGGCGATCATTCCTCCGCTGCTCAGTGAGGGACGCTATATCCCACTCGCCGGTGGGCGGGTGAGAGCGGGCGTGTCGTGGGCCGCGTACCAGCGCTACCGCGAGGTGCTGGCGAAGATGATAGGCGGTTCAACGGTTAGGCGGTTAGGCGGTTAGGCGGTTGGAGATCACACGATCAACCAACCGCCTACTTACTACTTACCTACTCCTCCCCCACCAGGATGTTCGTGAGATACCCTTCCCGAATCTGCGTGGCGCGTTCGATGAGGGCAGCGTCCAAAGCTCCGCATCGCATGGCAGCCCTCCGTTCGCCAAGTGGCGGTAGATCGTGAGATTGAGGGATCGGGGTACGGTCTGGCACCGACGCCGCGCTGCAAGCCCGACCAAACCACTCGTGTTGTGGTCCCGCTGCGACTGTTGCGACTCGTCATGTCGAGGCGCACAATAGCAGCGGACGCGCTGCTCGCACCCTGCCCGCCGATGGCTCGCGCCGAGCACCGCAAGTAGAGCCTGCATCAATTCGACCTTGCGACTAGTTGCAGAGGGTGAGGTGATTGCCATGAAGCCACGCGTGATGATAGCAGGGCTCCTCCTCGTCGGTGTCGCGGCCTGTACCGATCAGGCACCGCTCTCGACAGAGCCGGACCTGTCCGTGCAAAGTCGAGCGGGACGCCCCGATCAGGCGATTGTTGGAGTGAACGTCCTGCTTACGACGTCTCCGACGAAGGACATGCTGGATCAGCTCGCGGATCTGGGACGGGTGCGTGGCCAGATCCCGGAGATCGATGCCGTGTTGATGGTGGCGAGGCAAGCCGACATCCCAGCTATCCAAGCGCTCCCGTTCGTCGCCGCCGCGAACACAGACGCCGAGCGCACCGGCCAACCCGTCGACGCTGTGCCGGTACCGGACTTCGCTGACGGAATGAGCACGTGGAACCTGGACGCAGTGAACGTGACGGAGATTGGAATCGGGACCCGCACAGTGGCATACGACGGCGAGGGCGCGTACATCGGGATCATCGATACCGGACTGCTCGACACATGGAGGCAGTACTTCCCAGAGGAACGCATCGCATCCGAATACGCCAAGTCTTTCAGCGGTGGCGGCCGAGCGGGAATTCATGTCTCCGAGCAGCCATACAAGTGGGAGCACGACACGAGAAGCCACGGGACGCACGTCGCCAGCACGATTCTCGGGTACTCGTTCTGGGGATTTCCGATGAATGGCGTGGCGCCGCGGGCGACGGTGATTCCGATCAAGATCCAGCAGGGGGCCGGGTGGTCATCGGTGATCGCGGCGAGCGTGCTCTATCTGGCCGAGCTGAAGAGAGGCCCACTGCACGACCACCCGGTCGTGGTCAACATGAGCTTGTCCGGCTTCGGCTACGACGCCCTTGAGCGCGCCGCCATTGACTACGCGATCGATCAGGGCGTGATCATTGTCGCTTCAGCGGGTAACAGCGGCATGCTGGGTATGGTGTATCCGGCGGCGTACGAACCCGTGATATCCGTCGCGGCCACTGGATGGGACTATGCGTGGAGCGACTGCGGGCTCGGGCCAGAGAATTGGTGGTGGACATGTAACGTTACGGATCCCACCGATCCAGACGAGCACTACATCGCTCCCTTCTCGAGCCGGGCCAAGCCGGGACAGGATCTCGACCTCGCTGCCCCGGGGTCATTGGTCGTGGGTCCATGGCAGTTCCAGATGGGGAAGATCAGCTACTACTTCCTCGATGGGACGTCCATGTCGAGTCCGCACGTGGCCGGCGTCGTGGCCTTGATGGCGCAGAAGAAAGGTGATCTCACCGCGAGCGAGGCCGAGGCGATTCTCGAAAGCACGGCGACCCCGCTCCCCTTCTGGGGACCCGTGGCCGCCGGCAGCGGCCTGCTCAACGCGGAGGCGGCGCTGGTTGCAACCCCCGTCCCCTCGTAGCACGCCCGATGTGTCGGGAAATGGGGCCCACCGAATCAGGTGGGCCCTTTCGCGCTTACGTCTTTCGTCCCTCGAGCCGGGCCGGTAGGGGGTGCACCATCAAGACTGTGTGCGCACTGAGTTCAAAACCGTCAGTTGGCTCGTCGGCGACCCAGTCAGCTAGCCCTTCCGGGGGTCGGTCCGTAGGTTTCAATAAGCGCGCCGGCACCGCTCCAGGAGAGCGAAGATCACTCCCTGACGCCCGCGGAGGCCACGATAGTGCGGGAAGACGGATCCTCACCCACCGCTGAGCCAGCCGATCGGCGACCGGACAGATTGGCACCACAATACCCCGACCGCATTGGACCCTACAAGATCCTCCAAGTGCTCGGCGAGGGGGGAATGGGGATCGTGTTCGAGGCCGAACAGACCATGCCGATGTCGCGGCGCGTGGCGCTCAAGGTCATCAAACTCGGCATGGATACGAAACAAGTCGTGGCGCGATTCGAGGCGGAGCGTCAGGCGCTGGCGGTCATGGATCATCCGGGAATCGCCAAGGTCTACGAAGCCGGAGCGACTGAGGATGGCCGCCCCTTCTTCGCCATGGAACTGGTCGCCGGCATCCCGATCGTCGAGTACTGCGACACCAACAAGCTCTCTACGAACAACCGGATCGCGCTCTTCATTGAACTGTGTCATGCCATTCAACATGCCCATCAGAAAGGGGTGATCCATCGGGACTTGAAGCCGTCCAACGTGCTGGTGTCCGAGCGGGATGGCACGCCGGTGCCGAAGGTGATCGACTTCGGGATCGCCAAGGCCGTGGGGCGCCGGCTCAGCAACCAGACGCTGGTCACTGAGTATGGCCAGGCCATTGGCACCCCAGCGTACATGAGTCCCGAGCAGGCCGAGATGTCCGCGCTGGATGTCGACACCCGGACAGACATCTACTCGCTTGGCGTGATGTTGTACCAGTTGCTCGTGGGGAGCGTGCCGATCGATCCGGAGACAATCGGGTTGCCCGCCTTCGTGGCGCAGCTGGTCCTTCGCGAGACCGATCCACCGACGCCGAGCTCTCGGCTGCGCAGCATGGACAATGAGCTAGAAACCCTCGCTACGCTGCGCCGCACGGATGCGGCGACACTCCGACGGCAGCTCCGTGGGGACCTGGACTGGATCACGATGAAGGCGTTGGACCACGACCGAACCCGGCGGTACGAGACGGCGAACGCGTTGGCTATGGAGCTGGAGCGGTATCTGGCCGACGAGCCGGTGTTGGCGCGGCCGCCCAGTGTCGCGTACCGGGTGGGCAAGTTCGTACGGCGGAACCTCTTGGGGGTAGCGTTGGGTGGCGGACTCGCCGTCACGGTCGTGGTGTTCGCGGTCGCCATGGCCGTCCAAGCGGGGCGAATCGCAGCTGAGCGAGATCGGGCGGAGCAGGAAGCCCTCACCGCACGGCAGGTGACCGACTTCCTGACTGGCCTCTTCGCGGTCTCGGATCCCAGTGAGGCACGCGGCAACACGATCACCGCTCGGGAGATCCTTGACCGAGGTGCCGAGCAGATCGGGCAGAATCTGGTCGATCAGCCGGTCGTCCAGGGCCGGCTGCTGGACGTGATGGGCGGCGTGTACACCGGCCTCGGGCTGTTCGGCGACGCCGAGGAGATCCTCAAGAGAGGTTTGGTGGTCAGAAGGCAGGCCTTGAGAGCCGATCATCCGGATGTAGCCGCAAGCCTACACCAGCTCGCGTGGCTGTATCGATCGCAGTGGCGCCTCGATGAGGCATTACCGCTTGCCGAGGAAGCGGTGGCGATCCGCAGGAGCGCGCTCGGACCGAACGACACGCTCTATGCGTCCAGCCTGCAGGTGCTCGGCATGATACAGCGGGACCGGGGCGAGTTCGAGGTGGCGCGGCAGACACTTCAGGAATCGCTGGACATCCGCCGAGCAGTGTCGGGGGCAACTCACGTGACTGTGGGCCAGAGCCTCTACCATCTTGGATGGCTCGCGTATCGGCAAGGGAAATTCGCGGAGGCACGAGCGCATTACGAGGAGGCCCTCCCCATTTTGGAGCGCGGTTGGGGACTAGACAATCCCTGGCTTGCATGGGGCGTCAACGACCTCGCCATTGTTCTCGGAGAGCTCCAGGAATTCGACGAGGCGGAACGGCTGTTCGAGCGGGCTCTTGGAATCCTCGAGCGGACACTAGAGCCGGATCACCCAAGCCTCGCGGGTATCGTCAACAACTACGCTGTTCTGCTCTGGCGGACCGGGGATCTGAGCGGGGCTCATCGTGAATACACACGGTCGCTGCGAATCCGCGAGAAGTCATTCGGTCCCGATCACCTCCTGGTGGCCCATTCCCTGAACAACCTCGGTCTCGTCCTGCATTCCTCAGCGGACTATGCGGCAGCTCGCGATCACTATGCTCGTGCACTCAGGATCTATGAAGCTCAGGATGCCGAGCTAGAAATCAGCGCTACGTTGTCCGGCCTTGGGGACCTTTTGCGGCACATCGGGGACACTGAGGCTGCGCTTCCGGTTCTCCGACGCTCCCTCGACATCCAGGAAAGGGCTCTGGGCTCGGGCCACCCCGACCTACTCGACGCGCTCAAGAGTACGGGCTTACTCTACCGAGACCTGGGACAGCTAGAGACGGCAGTGACTTACCTCGAACGGGCACTGAAGATCGAAGAGGAAGCCTTCGGTCCAGACCATCCCAAGGTGGCTTCCGCATCGCTCCAACTTGCCGCGGTCTTCGGGAGGTTGCGGGACTACGACCGGGCGGAGGTGCTGCTGGAGCGCGCTCTGGCAATCTATGGAGCGGCGTCTGCGCAAGATGACAGCTTACTCACCCATGTCTATTTCGAACTGGCGAAGGCCCGTCGAGGCCAGGGCGACCTGCTGGTCTCGGACTCTCTCTTCCAGCAGGCACTGAACATTGTCGAGGCAGCGGACGGAGCAGTGAGCCAAGACTATCACATCCTTCAAGCCAGAATCTGGGGGGAAAAAGGAGACGTGAATCGCGCGCTCACGTCGCTGAAGCGGGCAGTCGAGCTCGGATACAGTAACCCCGAACTACTCAGGATGACGGAGTTCAGTTCTCTCTCGGGCCGTCCGGATTTCGAGTCGATTGCGGAGAGAATTCGACAGAAGCTGGCTTCGGCCCTGGCGATGCGCTAGCTGCTATCAGCCGGAGTGCTGGCGCATGCCACGCCGGTGACCATCAGAGGCTCACGCGCGGTCCGCCCGGTTGGGCGAACGATCTCTCGATTCCCCGATCCAACGCTTCCACCCAATCCCCGCCGGGGTCCGACAAGACGATTGGCCAGGCGGTTGGGTCGGTTTGGGGAGATGCCTGGATCGACGGATCGAAGGATCGTTAACTAGGGCAAACATTAATCCCGACTCTTGCGCTCGGATTTCGCGCTCACATATTGGATTCCCGTGACACCACCCGCCGACCGGCGGGGAGCCCTACTCAACGAAACCCTTGAGCCAGGAGGCCCGAAACACCTATGCGCAAACCACCCTTCTCCAGTCTCGCCGTCGGGATACTGGCGGCCGGCCTCGCAGCCTGCGCCGGCGAGCAGGTCGTACAAGGCGAGTGTCAGAATGTCTTTGGCGGGGACGTGTGCACTTGGGGCACCATGGTCGGTGAGGACATCACGGAGTTCGGGGCAACCGTGGCTCTGGCGAGCGTGGAAAACGCTCCGCCGCACGGCGAAATGGTCTTCCCCCCGCCGTTCGTGGGAGTCGTCGCGCTGCCAGACGAGGTCGCCAAGGCAACCGGGTTCGACCACCTGGGCATGAACTGGGAACCCCACGGTCATCCGCCCGCCCTGTTTCTCACGCCACACTTCGACTTCCACTTCTACGCAATCGACCCCGAACGAGTGCGGGCTATCGATTGCACCGACCTGAGCAAGCCGGCGGCAGTCCCCGCGTCCTACACGCTACCGGACTTGGATATTCCAGGCCTTGGAACGCTCGTGGGACTCTGCGTTCCGAATATGGGCATGCACGCCATGGTGAAGGCCGAACTGGAGCGCACCGAGCTGTTCGGCGCGTCGATGATTCTGGGCTACTACCAGCAGAATCTCATCTTCCTCGAGCCCATGATCTCGCGAGCAAAGCTCCTGGAGGCGCAGAGCTTCACGATGGACGTTCCGGTGGTGCCGGGCTCGGGTGCGAAGCTGAAGTGGCCGACGAGCTTCGAAGCGCGGTACGACAAGACGGCACGCACGTACCGGTTCGTGTTCTCTGGATTCCCCAACAGGGTGAGCTAGCGAGGGATCGAAGGGCCGGGGACAGCCCAGCTCACCACGCGCCATTGGGGAATGCCGGTCTTTGGATCCCCTGGCGCGTTACCTTCCTTTAGACGTGCTTTCATAGTCACAGACTGCGGACGCCCCGTCGTCGGCGCACTCCGCCTCCGGACAGGCATAGCCGAACGGCGAAACCAGATCCGGAAGACCGGCGTAGTGTGGACAGCGCTCAGACACGAGCGTGTTGGCGAGGACTGGCGCACCCTTTTCAGCCGAAACGGCACCGTAGGGTTGGAAGGTTGCGATGTCGGCTCCTCCCATTGGCGGGCGATCGGCTCGCAAGAGCACGCCCGCCCGGAAAGGACAGGTTCTATGCGCAGCGTAGCAAGCATCGCCACGGGTGCAGCACTCGTGCTCCTCGGAGGCACGCCACTGCTGGCCCAAGAGACCAAGCCGGTCGATGTCGCGGGAGCATGGGAAATCAGCATGGCAATGCGGCAGGGCGGACCGGCGGCACAGTCGAAGATCACGTTCGAGCAGGACGGTGCGAAGCTCACCGGCACCCTCGAGGGCCGGATGGGCACGACCGCCATCGAGGACGGATCGGTCAAGGGGAAGACCGTGACCTTCACGGTACGCATCGAGCGGGCCGACCGGGTCGTGGTCTCGACCTACACGGCGACTGTCGACGGCGACACGATGAGCGGATCGGTCAGTCGCGAAGGCGGAATGACGACCCCGTTCACGGCCAAGAAGCTCAAGAAGGAGTAGCGCAGTCCGCGTTGCCGGCGATGGGCGTGCGGCGGCAGCGCAGAACCTGAATGCGATACGAGGGGGATCCCCCGAGGGGGCGTCCCCCTCGTGTGTTCTACGGTGCCTCCTCGGCGCGCGCACCACCACAACCATCACGGCGTTCTCGAAGGTTGAGCAATCCACTTCCGTTTGTGGCTCCGTCAGGGTAAATACCGCCTATCAACACGTACAGGCACCGATCTCGCTCCGCACCGTGGTGCTGTGCCGTCACGTTGCGGTCACCAAACGTTCAAGGGAGAGGTTTACATGATCGCGCTCCAATCCATTCGACGTTCCGCGTATGTCGTGCTCACCGCACTCATTCCTCTGGCCATTGGCTGTGGCGACGGGGTGGAGCCACCACCGGGCCTCGTCGGCACCTGGGATGCCACGTCGCTGGTC
>JBDHEI010000050.1:0-28250 GCA_039591075.1 Gemmatimonadota bacterium | reverse complement strand
ATTCGCCATGCCGTGATCCGACACCACCACGAGGTTGGTCGCAGTAGCGATGCCGCGCTGCTCGAGTCCTGCCACGAGGAGACCGATCATGCGATCGACGGTCCGGATGGCGGCGAGCGTTTCCGGTGCGTCGGTCCCGTACCGGTGCGTCGCGTCGTCGACGTCGCTGAAATACAACGTGATGAGCGAGGGCCGCTCGTCCGGCGGAAGGTCGAGCCACGCGAGCACCTGCGCCACGCGGTCCTCGTTGGAAATGGCGCCGTCGTAGCCCCGCCAGTATGTGGGCCGAATGCCCTGTATGGCCGCTTCGGTCCCGGGAAAGAAGAAGGCGGCGGCCAGCAGCCCCTGTCTCTCGGCTGTTACCCAGATGGGCTCTCCACCCCACCAGCGGCCGTCCGTCACCGCCGACCGATCACTCAGGCTGAAGCGGGCGTCGAAGACGGGATCGTACATGTTGTTCGCCACGATCCCGTGATGCTCGGCATACAAGCCCGTGGCAATGCTGTAGTGGTTCGGGAACGTCTTGGTCGGGAATACCGGGATGAGGTGCTCAGCCCGCACGCCCCGGGCCGCCAGCGCATCCAGGTTCGGCGTCTCGGTCTTCTCCATGAAGTCCCACCTGAACGCGTCCAGACTCACCAGCACGACCGGCGCCGGAGCCACGATAGGATTCGATCCCGGAGTGGCACAGCCGTGCAGGGTCGCCACGAGCACCACCGGCAGCTCTGCCAACACCCACCAAAGCGTCCTGGCTATTCTGCGACGCGCCATTGCCTGCGATCCTCCCGAGTGGATTCGGATCAGTATTACAAGAACAGGGCGAGCGAAACGTAGCCGGATGTCGGCACCAACCCGTACTCCGAGCCGAGGATGCCCGTCGGTTGGGCGCCCCGCCCGGTGCCGATGAACACACCTGCTCGCGCGCTCAGGGAGCCGGTCACCGAATAGCTGACGCCCGGGGCGAGCAGGGCGCTCGCATCGTTCAGGTTCCAGATCACGAGTGCGTCGGCCGAAACCAGTGGGTGCACCTCCAGACTCCCCTGTAGCACGACCTCATCCCGCCCGAATACCTGGAGCTCGCCGCGGCGAGCCGCTGCCGAGAGCAAGGTGGTCGGAAGCTCGGCGGCGTTGGCGGCACCAAAGCCGTCACGTTGGTACTCGACGACCACATAGAGTGTGCGCGATCCGACATTGAAGCTCCTGTCCACGCCGACTGTACCCCGGAACACCGTCTCGTCGCCGGTCCGTCGCAGCACCCCTTCACCACGGATCGCGGCTCCGGCGACGGTGACGGTCACGCCGACCGCCCCGGCGGCCTCCTCGTGCAGCACGCCCGCCCACCCACTCACCTCCCAGCGGCCCGTGGTGGTCCGGCCGCGAGCCAAGGCCGTAACGGCACGGTCGTTGTCGACGTCCACGACTCGGGCGACCGCTTCGATCTCGCTGAATGGACCCGGGAAGACGCGAATCCGAGCGGCGTCGATCCCGGCCCGATATTCCCGGAACGGGTCGGAAGGATCGAACGGTGCGAACGGATCGGCCGGAGTGAGGAAGAGCGTTGTGGCCCACGAGATCGGCTGCCGACCAATCGTCACCTCGACGGCGTCGTGCCGAAAGACGACGCCCAGACGGTCGACACGATGCCGCCACGCCAGGTGATCGGTTTCCCACAGGGTGCCCTGGAGGGGAAGCCAGTCATTGCCGGCCACGGCCGGAACCAAGCCAGCCACCAGTGTGCCGCCGGTCGTCGTGCTCGCGCTCAGGACGTGCTCGTAGGCGAGGTCGAGACGCCACGGACCGAACGACGGGCGCGACATGACCCTGAAGCGCTGGACGTCGCTGAGCAGTGCATCGGTCAGTGGCGTTGCGTCGGCGGCAAAGGCGACGTTGAGCCCGTACGCTCGGAGCAGCGGCTGTTGGGCAGCCGCGCTCCCCCGCACCGTCGGGACGAGCACGGCCAGGGCGATCGCGACCCGCCTCATGCCCCCTTCGTGGTCGGCCTTCGTGTATCCGACTCCACGGCACCGTCCACCAGTCGAATCAGGCGCCGAGCCCGTTCCATGAGCCGTTGGTCGTGGGTGGCGAAAACGAAGGTCGTGCCAAGGTCTTCGTTCAGCGTGGACATCACGTCGAGAAGCGCGATACTCGAGGCGCTGTCGAGGTTGGCCGTCGGCTCATCGGCCAGCACGAGCGCGGGTTCACCAACCACGGCGCGGGCGACCGCCACTCGTTGCTGCTGCCCGCCCGAGAGCTTGGACGGCCGTCGATCTTCGAGACCGCCGATGCCAATGCGCTGGAACAACTCCTGCACTTTGCGTTTTCGCTCCTCCGTTGGGACCCCGCGTAGGAGGAGGGTGAACTCGGCATTCTCGAGTGCCGTCAACACGGGCAGCAGGTTGTACGCCTGGAACACGAACCCCACCCGCTCCAGCCGAAGGCGAGCGCGGTGCCGCTCCTTCATGGCGGTCAGCTCCTGACCGTCGATCCATACCGCCCCGCTGGTGGGCGCCGTGAGGCCGCCGAGCAGATTCAGCAGGGTGGTCTTGCCCGACCCGGAGGGACCGGCTAACACCACGAATTCGCCGCGCTGGATTTCCAGCGTGACGTCGCGCACCGCTTCGACGGCAATGCCGTCGTGCTCGAACACCTTCCAGACCGCATCGGTCCGGACCGCCACAACTCGCTGTTCGCTCATGCCTCGAACTTCATCGCCTCGGCGACGTCGATCCGCGTCGCGCGGTAGGCAGGATAGAGGGACGCCAACACCCCGATCACGAAAATCGAGCCCAGGCTCTGGAACACCTGGACCATACGAAAGATCGGGACGATCACGGGCTCGAGAAGGATGCCGGAGATGGTGAACTCGTTGTCGAGCATCCCCGAGTAGTCGAGCCCGTTGCGAAAGAAGACCCATGTGAACGCGAAGCCGATCACCATGCCAATAAGCCCACTCACGAGAGTGAGCAGCACACCCTCGCCGAACACCACGCTGGCGGTCTCCCCCTTGGTGAGACCCAGGGCACGGAGCACGCCGAACTCCCGAGTGCGGTACAGCACCGACATGAGCACGGTGTTCACGATGGCAAGCCCTACGATCACGAACAGGATCAGGTGGAACAAATAGTCGCCGTAATCGTCGATGCGGATGGCGGCATCCAGCTCGGGCATGGCCTCGCGCCACCCCAGTGCCGCGACCTCGGAGGCATCCTCGGCCAAGGCGGCATCGAGGTCGTCGAGCACCGCGGGCATGTCCCAGCCCGACGCCACGAGCACGGCGAGGGTGGTGACGGCCCCGCCCACCTGCAGCCACTCCTGCGCGGTGCTGAGGGGAATGTGGACGATGCCCTCATCGGCCTCGGGAAGGCCGGTTCGAAAGATGCCCACGACCCGGACGAACTGCCCGGCGATCTGGCCGGTCGCGTCCTGCCCCGTGAGCACCAGGCGGGAGCCCAGCTCCAGATCCAACCGCTCGGCGAGCCGCTGACCCACGAACGCGTGCAGGCGATCGCCGTCCTCGAGGTAGCGACCCTCGACGGCCCTATCGCCCAGCTTGGAGAACCCCGCCTCGATCTCAGGATCTACTCCGGTCACGAATACCGGGATGGCCCCCGTGGCGGAGTTGGCGAGCCCCTGGATCTCGAGCCGCGGGGCCACCGCCGTCACGCGCGCGGCGATGTCCGGCTCGGCAAGCGCGCGCTCGGCCAGTGTCAGTGCTCTTGGCGTGAGCCGGTCATCCAGATGACGGCTCCGCTGGAACCGAGGGTGCTGAATGGCGATGTGACCCTTCCCGAGGCGAACACCCTGGTCGATCCAGTCCTCGTGCGCCCCGTCTCCCAACGCCCGCGAGAAGACGAGCACCGCAACGCCCAGGACCATGGCCGAGGCGGTGAGGATGCTCCGGCGCGTCTGCCGACGCACGTTGCGGAGCGCGAGACGGGCGAGGAGCTTGGCGCGGCGCATCAGCGACCCGACAACGTGTCGGCCGGAGGCACCCGCGCGGCCCGCATTGCCGGATAGAGCGCGGCGAGCGCGGCGGTGGCGAACAGCGCTATGGCCGCCTGCCGTGCCATACCCCAGGGGTATTCGACCCGGAGGACGGGTCGCACGAGCGCGCCGGCCATCGTGAAGTCGCCGACGAGCCAACTCAGATCTGGGGGCGCATTGTGCCACCACACCAGGACGGGCCCCGTGATAGCCGCACCGGCCAGGAGACCAATCGCGCCGAGCGCGATCGCCTCAAAGACGACCGACAACACGATCCCCCGCGGGGCGGTCCCCAGCGCAAGGAGGAGAGCGAACTCGTGGCGTCGCTCGAACGTGGCCATGAGCATCGTATTGGCGACGCCGAAAATCGCCATGCCGAACACGATGACGAGCAGCACCCATTGGAATGACTGACTGAGCTGGGCGTATTCGACCAACTCCGGCCGGAGGTCGGTCCACGGCTCCACAGCGAGCGCCCCGTCGGTGGCCCCCAGTGCCGAGTGTAGTCGCGTAGCCGCTGCCGGTGCATCCCACGGATCGGGGACTGCCGCCGCGATCTCGTGCACTCGACCGGGATCGAGCACCATCAGCGCCTGAAGCGCGTCGATAGGGAGCAACGCCAACGTACGATCCAGATCGGCCAGTCCCGAGGTGAACACACCGCTCACGACGAACAGGTCGTTTCCCAATGACCCGTCCACCGCTGGAGCCACTACGACGACTTCTGCCCCGGGCTCGACGCCCAGAGTCCGGGCCATCTCGAGGCCAACCAGTATTTCGTTGGTGCCGCGCGCCGGCGGGCGTCCGCTGCTGAGCGCACCCATCAGGCGCGACACGCGCGGTTCGAGTTCGGGGTCGATACCGAGAAACGCGGCGGCGGTGGTCGCACCCCCGGAGCTCACGAGACCGCCCCCATACACCCGTGGGGCCGCAGCCTCCACGGCGGGATCGGCTGTCACTCCCGCGATGATGGCGGTCACGTCGGCACCGTCGGGTCCGCCAATCGTCTCGTAGACGTTGCGATCAGGCAAGTACGCGGCGCTATGAACCTGGAGTTGTCCGGAGAGGATCCCCGTCCCGTTGTTGATCATCTCCACGACCACACCATCCCACCATCCCACCAACAGCACGACGGAGAAGTAGCCGACCGCCAGGGCCGCAATCGTGATGAGACTCCGCCGCCGGTTCCGCCCCAGATTCCGCCACCCAATCCGCCACCACGGCCGTGCCGCCATCAGTCGGAGCCGCGATCGCTCTGGAGTCGACGGAGTGAGAAGAACGATGCGTCGAGTGCGATGTCGAACTCAAGATCGAGATACGTGATGGTCGTGCTCTCGGTCGGCTTGTCGGCCGGACGAATCACCATGCGCGCGGGCACGAGGCGTCCCCCCATGGACCGGAAGTCTTCGAACGTGATGCTCCGGGCCAGCTCGCCACGATCGTCGTAGTACCGCGCCCACACGGGCATGAGGTCACCCTGCCGGACTTGCTCCTCGATGCGACCCCAGACGACCGCCGCCTCGGGCTTGGGCGTCAGCACGAACTCCCAGACCTCGACACCATCACGCGCGCCCTCGTACCCGATCTCGATGTCGTAATCCTCGATGATGCGGCTTTCTTTCACGAGGTCATCGTTCGTGAAGTGTGATCCCATCCAGGATGCACCCATGAGGGATGCCGGCAGCTTGATGGTGCGGTCGACCCGCGGCAGATAGTTCCACATGTCCTCGCCGGACTTGAGCGTCGCGGTTCCAGCGTCCTTCGGTGGAGCGAGGAGACGGATGAGCGCATACTCGGTGCCGAGCGACCAGATTCGCATCTGCATGCTGCGGCTCCAGTGCGCGGTGACCACATCCATCCGCATGGTCCCGCGACTGGACCGACCACGCAGCAGACGGTCCACCCGATCGACGATCTCGCGCGCGTCGGTTTGGGGGCTGAGTTGGGAAGGAAGCAGGGGAAGGACCAGTACGAGGAGCGCGTACGGCGCCAGTCGCCGGAGCCAGGACACTCGTGACACGCGAACGGCGATGGGATACACATCGACCTCCCAGTAATCACACCCGCCGCACGCCATTCCCGGACCGCCGTGTGGGCCACCTTGGGAGCCTCAACAACTGGCCTGCGTCCGGCGTCTACCAATATATCTCGCCGTACCCAGGCTCTGAACCGGAGGTTCCCCGATGCACAAGCTGGCCCTGTCCTTGGCACTTCTGACGGCGGCGTCCGTCGCGGCTGCGCACGCCCAGCAGCCCGCACCACCTGCCGATCACTGGCTCACGATGGACTCGTTGGTCCAGCAGCTCGCGCTCACACCCGAGCAGCAGAAGACGGTTGCCGGACCCTACGAGAAGATCAACGCCGTGATGAAGGAGGCCGCCGAGAGGCGAGCCGCCATACGTCAGGGCATGGGTGGAGGTCCACCGTCGCCCGAGGCACGAGAGCAGTTCATGGCTATGCGCGAGCAGTTCACCGCAACGCAGCAGACGATCGACGAGCAGTATGCGGCCATCCAGAAGCTCCTCACCGAGCAGCAGCGAGCCACGTTTGACGCGCTCCCCAATCCCTCAGTGGCGATGCGGAGGGGCCGCCGTCCGCCCCGCGGCTGACGCCGCGGGTCTCAGGCCGGGGGGAGCGGTGACCGGGTCTCGGTGAGCTGCACCCCCCGCGCTTCGAGGTAGCTCCGTACGCGATCGAAGCACCCCTCCACCCGTCCCACGTCTTCGGGCGCCGACACACCCGTGCGCCCGTAGGTCCCGTCTGCCACCAGCTGGACGATCGCCGTACACGTGTACCCCGTGGTGCGGGCCATCGAACTGATGCCAGACTCGGTGTCGTAGCGGTCGAGCAGGTCGAACGTGTGCCGCTCCACCGACCCGGCCTGCTCCACATCGATCTCGACGCGGAGCACCGTGAGGTCGGGCTCGCCCGGAGCGAATTCCCAGAGCGGGAACAGCAGCGTGGCCACCACGGCCCGCGGCGAGATCCGAGTCGACCCCACCGCCAGTGGTGCCGTTGACAGGAGCCCGATCTCCCGGAGCAGGAGCATCTGCTGGATGTGTCCCGGATACCGGAGGGTCATTTCCCGCATTTCGGGAACGTGATCTTCCCGTAACAGCGAACGAAGGCCATCGGTAAGGAATGCCTCGAGGGGGCCGACGCCCGGAACGTCGAGCGGTGTAATCTCGGAGAGGGCCGGTACGGTGGTGAGCGTCCCCCCCGTTCGGTATCGAGCGGGGCGCGTATAGAGCTCGATAACATCGGCCGGCGAGAACGGCGCCTTGTATCGCATCAGCCCGGAGGGTTTGGCCGGGAGCCCACCCACGTAGCAGGCGAGCCGGTGCACGCGATCGGCCCGGGCTGCGAAGTGACCGTAGATGATGTTGCTGAGGCCGGGCGCCACGCCGGCATCGACCACGGCCACGACACCCCGCTCCCGGGCGAGCGTGTCCAACCCGAAGGGATCTTCCTCGAGGAACGAGATGTCGACGATCGGCCGACCTGCGTCGATGACGGTTTCGACCGTCCGGTAGCCCAGAGTGGCCGGCAACGCGCCGACGACCAGATCGAACTCAGCAACCAGTTGTCCTACTGCATCCCGATGGGCAAGCTCGGCTCTCACGGTTTCGAGACCCCGAGCGGCGAGCGGTGCGAGCGCCATCGGATCGCCATCCACCGCCGCGACCGCGAACCCCGACGCCGCCAGATCGAGCGCGATCGCCCGCCCCACCCGCCCCGCACCTAGTACCACGACCCTCATGCTTGAAACTCCGACAGGGGATTCGCCGTCAAGATACACGGGTCGGTGCCTTGCCACATATCCGGCACGGAGGTTAGCCTGCACCGTCCCGAGGGCGCCGGATCGAGACGTCGGCGCCGGGGTAGGACATGCGTTCGATTTGCCATCCGATCATTTGCGAACGGGAGAGCTGTCTGATGCCACGTTTGTTGACCGCCGCTGCCGCCCTGCTCACGGCCCTCTCCACCACCACTCCGCTTGCCGGCCAAACCGCCCCCCGACGGCCCGTCCCCTACCCCGTCACCGTGGACCGGTCGTTCGAGCGGGCGCTGGAAAGCGGGACGCGGAGCACCACGGGGGCCCCCGGCCCCAAGTACTGGCAGCAGTGGACGGCCTACACGATCACGGCGAGCCTCGATCCCGAGGCGAAGCGGATCGACGGCACTGTGCGCATGGTGTATCACAACCGGTCGCCCCGCGCGCTGCCCTTCCTGGTCATCCAACTCCTGCAGAACGTCCACGCTGAAGGTGCCGTGAGAAACCGACCCACCGAGGTCACGGGTGGGATGGAGCTCAAGCGGGTGGTGGCGAACGGAACGGAGCTCACCGAGGCCCGCCGAGGGGCGATCGGGGATGGCTATCGGTCCTTCGGGACCGTGGCACAGGTCCGCCTCCCCCAGGGCCTTCAGTCCGGGGATTCGGCCGTCCTCGAGATCGATTTCGGTTTCAATATCCCGGAGCATGGCATCGGGGGCCGGATGGGGTGGAACGATGACAATTTCTTCTACCTGGCGTACTGGTACCCGCAGATGGCGGTGTTCGACGACGTCGTCGGATGGCAGACCGACCAGTTCCTGGGCCAAGCCGAGTTTTATATGGGCTATGGGAGCTATGACGTCACGCTCGACCTCCCCGAGGGTTGGGTAGCGTGGGGCACCGGCACGCTCCCGAACCCGAGTGCGGTGCTCGCGGCACCGATTGTGGAGCGGATGCAGCGTGCCGAGCGAAGCGATACCGTGGTCCACCTCATGACACCCGCCGATTTTGGCCCGGGCAAGGCGACTGCACCGACCTCAACCGGTAGGCTGTCTTGGCGCTTCGTGGCGGACTCGGTGCGCGACGTAGCCTACAGCGTGTCGCGCGAATCGCGCTGGGACGCTGCCCGGACGCCCGTCGGCGACCGCAACGGCGACGGCACGGCCGACTATGCGATGGTGAACAGCATCTGGCGCGAATCCGCGCCCCGGTGGCAGCATGCCTGGCGCTACGCACAGCACTCCATCGACTTCCTGTCCCGGTGGACGGGGTTCCCGTATCCGTACCCGCACATGACATCGGTCGAGGGTGGCGGGATCATGGGCGGCGGGATGGAGTACCCCATGATGACGCTGATCGGCGACTACAACCAGGCCAGCGATACCGGGCTGTACGGGGTGCACGCGCACGAGCTGGCGCACATGTGGGTTCCGATGATCGTCGGAAACGACGAGCGACGGTACGCCTGGATGGACGAGGGCACGACCTCGTTCAATACGAGTGCCGCCATGAACGAGTTCTATGCGGGGCAGCGGTGGGAACTCGGGAACTACAGCGGGTACATCCAGATCACGCGCACCGATCTCGAGGGCGAGATCATGCGGCTTTCCGACTACCAGTACAACGGTGCCGCGTACGGCACGGCCTCATACAGCAAGCCGGCCACGCTCCTCTGGACCTTGCGGGGGCTGCTGGGTGAGGAGGTCTTCCTCAAGGCGTACCGCACGTTCATTCAGCGCTGGGCGTACAAGCACCCCAAGCCGTGGGACCTCTTCAACACGTTCAACGACGTGAGCGGGCAGAACCTGGACTGGTTCTGGCGCACATGGTACTACGAGACCTGGACGCTCGATCAGTCCATCGCCGACGTGAAACTGGAGCGGGGCGGCACCCGCATCGTGATCGCCGACCTCGGGCTCGCCCCAATGCCCGTGCGTCTCACGCTCACGCTCACCGACGGGAACACGATGCAGGCCGAGATCCCGGTGGACCGGTGGCTCGAAGGCGCACGGACGGCGGACATCGTGGTCAAGACGCCGTCCGCTGTGACCAAGGTCGAGATCGACGCCGATCAGTGGTTCCCGGACGCGAATCGGGACAACAACGTGTGGGAGCGCAAGTAGCGGCGCCGCACGACGTGCGACTCGGGAGTCGGTGCTCCTCCGAATTCCGAGTCAGCACTTCTGCAGGTGGGTGACGCGAAACCCCTCGGCATACTTCAGCCCGAAGCCCAGCATCCGGTCCACGCCGATGTGGGCAATCCAGATGAGCCCGACACCCATGAGCGGCGCGTGCTGCATTCGCAACCCTGCCAAGAAACACACGGCCGGGACCACGTAGGTGTGGAGCACGTTGTACACGACCGGAGCGGCAGTGCGGTTGACGAGGTACGCGAGAAACGCGATATCCGGTGCGAGGAAGAGACCGGCAAACAGCCACCAGCTCGCTCCCAGCTCACGATACAGGAACACCGCGAGCAGGGCCACGGCGAAGCCATCGAGGCGCAGGAGCACGGCTGGTCGGGCAGGAGCGATCATGGAACCCCCGGGTCGTGGGTGGCTAACGACTGCCGACACCAATATGTCAAACACGCGCCACCGGCAAGCGCCGTGGAGACCACATGCCCCGTTCGCTGTTCGACCCGCCCGACCACCAGGACATCGTGACGCGCCTCGATCGCCTGCGCCCCGATCTCCGTCCCCAGTGGGGCGGGATGTCCGCCGGCCAGATGGTGTGTCACCTCGCGGATTACTTCGACGTTGCGCTGGGCCGGGTGGAGGCCCGCCCGGCGTTCCCGAGATGGGTCCAGACCATCATGCGACCCGTGCTCGTCCACTGGCCGTTCCGGTACCCACGAGGGGTGCGGACGCTGCCGGAGCTCCGGCGCACGAGACCCACGGCGTTTGCCGACGATCTGGCACGGTTGCTCACGGCCATCGCGGAGTTCGCCGCCCGGGCCGATCGTGAGACGTGGCCACCAAACCCGGTCGCGGGGAGCGTCTCGGGGCGAGAGTGGGCCGTGCTGGCGTTCGCGCACGTCGATCACCATCTGACGCAGTTCGGAGTGTGAATATGAAGAGCCACCACCTCGGCAACGCTTGCCGAATCGCCACGTCGGCCGTTCTTCTGCTAAGCGCTGCCGCCCCTGCCCGCGGCCAAGCACCACCGGGCACCGACATCTTCCTCTTCGCCGTATCGGGAAGCGAGTCGGCGCCTCGTCTCAGCACGCCACGGCGCGTGACCGATCGATCTGGATACGACAACCAACCGTCGTTCACACCCGATCATGCGGGCCTCTTGTACACGTCGATTCGCGACGACGGCCAGGCGGACACCTATCGATACGACATCGCGACCGGGAGTGTCTCACGCGTCACCAGCACTGCCGAGAGCGAGTACTCCCCGACCGCGATGCCGGGCGGCGTGAGCTTCTCGGCGGTCCGTGTCGAGATGGACTCCACACAACGGCTCTGGCGGTTTGACCTTGACGGGGGCAATCCGACGCTCATCCTGGAGCGCGTCGCACCCGTCGGCTACCACGCGTGGATGGACCGCAACCGCGTAGCGCTCTTCGTGCTCGGCGCGCCGCCCACGCTTCAGATGGCCGACGTGCGCACCGGCCAGACGGCTCTGCTCTCGCGGGATGTCGGCCGGTCGCTGCACAAGGTGCCGAACCGGTCGGCGGTGAGCTTCCTCCAGCGATTTGCCGACGGTCCGTGGATCGTCGAGCGCGACCTGGAATCCGGAGTCGTGCGCGTGCTCATACGCCCGGCGGGTCAGAACGAGTTCTTTGCCTGGACACCGGACGGCTCGATCCTCATGGGAGAGGGATCGGTCCTGTTCCGCTGGCGGGATGGCGGCCAGGGATGGGTGAGGATGGCCGATCTCGGACACTTTGGGGTCACGGAGATCAGTCGAGTGGCCGTCAGCGGCGATGGCCGCTGGGTCGCCGTCGTTACCGCCCGAGCGGAGGCTGAGCGCTAGACACGCCAGCCTTCCGCCCGCAGCACCTCCTCGAGCGCATTGAGAAACCGGTCGATGCGGACCGCGTCGGCGTTGGTGCCCATGAGCCCGACTCGCCAGGTCTTGCCGTTGAGCGGTCCGAACCCCCCGCCATCTCGATGCCGCGTTCGAGCATCCTGCGGCGCACCGCTGCGTCATCCACGCCGTCGGGGATGGTGATGACGTTGAGCATCGGCAGGCGGTGCTTGGCGGGGGTGAACTGCGTGAGACCCAATCGCTTCAGGCCGGCCGCAAACCGCTCGTGGGCGTCGCGATGGCGGATCCATCGCGCCTCCAGTCCTTCCTCAAGGATGAGCCGCAGCGCCTCGCGGAAGGCATAGATGCTCGACACCGGTGCCGTGTGATGGAAGGCGCGCTGCTTGGCTTTTCCCTGTTCGCCCCAGTACTGAAACAGCAGGCTCAGGTCCAGATACCAAGTCGGCGGCTTCGTCTTCCGCGATCGGACCGCCGCCATTGCGCGCGGCCCAAAGGTGACCGGACCCAGTCCCGGAGGCGCGCCGATGCATTTCTGCGAGCAGGAACCGGCGGCGTCGACACCCCACGCATCGACCTCAACGGGCATCCCGCCGAGTGACGTCACGCAATCGATCGCGACGAGCGCGCCGTGGCGTCGCGCGATCTCGGCCACCGGCGCGATGGGTTGGGCGGCACCGGTCGAGGTCTCGGCGTGGACGAGCGCAACCAGTTTGGCAGGCTTCCGTTGCAGCTCGTCCTCGAACCGCTCGGGCGAGATGATCTCGCCGTAGGGCACCTCGATGGTCCGGACCGTCGCCCCGGCCCGCTGTGCCATCTCGTGCAACCGTTGTCCGAAGTGCCCGATCACCCCCACGATGGCCTCGTCGCCGGGCTCGAGCAGATTCAGCATGATGGTCTCGAGGCCTGACGTCCCGGTGCCCGACATGGGGATCGTGTGGTGGTTCTCGGTCCGATACAGGCCGCGCAGCATCCGCATCGTCTCGTCCATCACCTCGAGGAAGTACGGGTCGAGGTGACCGACCATGGGACGCGCCATTGCCTCGAGCACTCGTGGATCGGGATTGGACGGTCCCGGCCCCATGAGCAGACGTTGCGGGGGCATCAGCGGTGTCATCGACGTTGGGCTCTCTGCAGCCACACACCACCTCCCCAAAAAAATCGAGCCTCGGCATGAGAACCGGTCGAAAGCCATGTTCGCCGTCGTGCCCGGGCTATCGCGTCGCGCGGTGCAGTCCGATATTCCCACCATGCGCTGGCTCTTCTCGATAGTCCTCGTCATGGCGCTCACGAGCTGCGGACATGCGCAATCCGACGCGGTGTTCCAGTATTCGGGTGTCATCGAGGGGTTCTACGGACCCCCGTGGTCCCACGACGACCGCCTGGACATGCTGCGGTTCATGGGATCGGTGGGGCTCGGCTCATACTACTACGCCCCCAAAGACGATCCGTACCACCGCACGCGGTGGCGTGAGCCGTACCCACCCGATCGTCTCGAGCGTCTCAGCGCCCTGGTGGCAACGGCAACCGACCATGGGGTGGAATTCGTCTTCGCCATCAGCCCGGGTGGCAGCATGGTTTACAGCGATTCGGCCGATCGACGGATGCTGTACCGCAAGCTGGATCAGCTGTCCACGGTCGGCGTGCGGCACTTCGCCCTCTTCGTGGACGACGTGCTGTACCGGCTGGCCCATGACCGGGACCGGCGGCAGTACGCAGATCTCGCCGAAGCACATGCATCGCTGATCGTGGCGGTGCGCGATTATCTGGACGCATCCGGCGCGACACTCAGCGTCACGCCCACGACCTACACCGGAGCCTGGGGCGATCGGACGTATCTCGAGCGGCTCGGCGGACTGGTACCCGCCGACGTGCCGTTCTTCTGGACCGGTGTCGACGTGGCATCGCCGACGATCACCGCCGAGCAGGCGGCATCGTGGCGCCGGCTGATGGCTCGGCCGCCGCTCGTGTGGGACAACTATCCCGTCAACGACTTCGCCCGCTGGCGTCCGTTTCTGGGTCCCGTGCGCGGACGCACGTCTGATCTGCCATTCGAGACGATGGGCATTCTATCGAATCCCATGACCGAGGCACACGCCTCCATGATCCCGCTTGCCACGCTCGCCGAGTACGTTCGCGACCCTCGCGGGTACGATCCCGATCGCGCGCTGCGACGAGCGCTGGCGGACTTGTACGGTCCGTCGGCTGACCTGTTGGAGCCCTTTGTACGGATCTACGGTGACTACCCGTGGGACACGAACCTGTTCGAGCCCCTGTTCATCCCGGGCACACCCATCGATCGCGCCGCGGTCGAGACCGGACTGACGGAGCTGCGGCAGGCGCTCGCGCGCCTCGACGCCGGGGCGGGCGCCACGCCGGGGATGGCACCGCTGGTGGCGGAGCTCTCGCCCTTCGTCACCCGCACGGCCGAGCGCCTGGCCGAGATCGAGCGCGACCCGGCCTATGAGATTCGCGACGGAATGTTGCGCTATCGGACCGAGCGCGATCGGGTGGCGGTCCCATCGATGGGATCGCCACCGACGGTCGACGGGCAGACGGCGGACTGGCCGCGCAGCGCGTGGCGCCCGACCCATGGCCAGGCAGGCGATGGGCGGCCGCCTCGTGTCGCCCTCGGGACCCACGGCGACATGTTGTACATCGCGGTGGACGTCCCGGGTAGGTCGGACACGGAGGCGGGAAACCGCATCGGAGAGCGCGACCACGTGGCGCTCATCCTCCAACACGAGCCCGGCCGGCGGCGAAACTCCCTCGAGCCAGACGACCTGCTGCTCCTTCTCGCGCCGACGACCGGTACCGGCCACACCGAGTGGATCGGCGGCCTCGGCGTGCACGGCTTCATGGCCAAGTTCTTGGCCGACAACCGGAATCTCACCTGGTCGGAGTTCTTGCTCACGTCGCTGGGCCGGGCCGACACCACGGATGTTGGATATGCAGTCAGCATTCGGCGAGCGGTGGCCAAGACTCGTGGTGGGTATGTCGTGGAGATCGCGATCCCCGTCACCGATGTGCCGGCGGTGCGACTCAGCCTCACGGTGGCGCGCCGCGGGACGGATGGCCGAGATTTCAGTTCACTGTCGCGACGGAACTTTCCGGCCAATCCGGCAACGTACGCCGAGCTGATCCTGGCGTCACGCCCGTAGCGTCAGCGAATCACCACACCAGCGTAGGCCACCACCTCGGAATCGTCGCCAGTCACCATGCCGCTGTGGCGGTAGTCAACAACCTCGGCCTTGGTGGCGCCAAGCTGCCGGGCGGCCTCGAGCACCACCGCCGCCGGGCCACGACCGCACATCGTCACCCCTTCCCGGTGGCACGTATCGAGCAGCGCTTCCCCGTCGAGTTGCGCCACCGCCTCCAAGGCCATGCGATCCTTGCGCTCGGCACTCGCAGCCGACTCGTAGTGGGTCATGTCCGACGACGCAACGAGCAACACGTCATCCGGCCACTGGCGCACCACCTCGGCAAGCGCGGCCCCGAGCTCGCGCGACGGCTCCCAGCGGTCCCACGCAATCACGAGCGGGGCGAGCACCGTCTCCGGGGACAGGAGCTGAAGAAAGGGAAGCTGGACCTCGATGGCGTGCTCACGGTTATGAGCCGACGCGTCGTGCCGCACCCGGTCGCACGCCGCCTCGAGACGGCTCATGAACTCCTCCGCCACCGTGACGCTGCCAAGGGGGGTGTGGAACGCCCCGCGATCCCACGCGCCCGCGCCGCCCGGGTTGTCGAGACGCCCGGTGTGGTTCGGGGCAAGGATCACGACCGTCGAGGGAAGGGCGATGCGCGCCCAGACGTGTGCCGCGCACTGGCCGGAATACACGAGTCCTGCATGGGGCGCGATGGCGGCCGTCGCTGGCGCGGGTGACGCATCCACCTGGTCTAGGAACCGCGCCACGAGGGAGTGGAGCGCCTCCCGATCCGACGGGTAGAAGAACCCGGCCACTGCTGCGCGACGGTCGCTCACGTTCCTGAGCATGTCGCGCTCCTTTCGTGCGCCTGTTTGGCTACGGCGTGTGGCGGATCGATGGCTCACTCAACTCGCGAGCACACCGACCGGGCTCAGCAATGGCGCCGACCCGTGGTGCGACTCAGGTTCGGAGGTCGAACACGTAGCTGTTCAGATACTGGATCGTATCTGCCTGCTCCGAGACCTGGTAGGCCAGAATGTCGCCACTCGTGACCATCCCGCAGAGACCGTCGGCGTCGACCGCCGGAATGTGGCGAATACGCTTGTCGCTCATCAGCCCCATGCATTCCTCGAGCTTCGCCTCGGGCTTGCAGGTCATCACCGGCGTGGTCATCACGTCCCGGATCAGGGTGGTCGTGGGATCGCGGCGCTCGGCAACCACGCGGCGCAAGATGTCCCGCTCGGTGAAGATGCCGATGACCTCGTCGTCCTCGATTACGACGATGCCACCGATGCCGCGTTTGTTCATGAGGCGAGCGGCACTGAGCACGGCATCGTCCGCAACGATGGTGACCACGTCGCGGCCCTTCTGGCCCAGGATGTCCTTGACGGTTGCCATGGGAGGCCTCCTCGATGGAGTGGCTCCCTCCATTCTACGGCAACGCCCCCCTCCAACGCCAGGGACGGGTGAAGTCAATTGACTCTTCCAGTCCCAGCAATCCAGGAACCGACATCCGACGCCTGACGTGGCATGGGGGGTTGCCGCCCGGGGCAATTCCCCCGTGGCACGGGTGATATCCACCACCACGTGGCGGCCCGACACTTCTCCGCCCCCGCCAACCTCCAGCCTACTGGACGCTTGTCGGCGCACCGCCCGCGGCCTCAGAGTTGCGCAAAAGGGTGCGATTACACCTGGGCTTTCCCAGGCATGAGATCCACGTCAACCAGGAGAAGGCGACCATGCTTCGACTGGGACTGCTCACGAGCGCCGCACTCACCGCGGCCATCCCGATCTCAGGCTGCGCCGGGTGGGACAACCCCACCGCCATCGCCGACCTCGACCCGCAGCTCGAATTCGAGGTTGCCGCGGCCCGAGTCGAGACTCTGGAAGAGATCGAGATCACGGTGCACGCCAACGAGAGTGGCATGCCCATGAGCATGCATCAAAGCCAACTCGAGATCGAGCATCCGCTGAGCGGGACGTCCCGCACCGTAACCCTGGAGCCAGAGGGAGGGGGCTTCGCCGCGCACGTGATCTTCTATGAAGAAGGCGAGCACCACCTCCACTTCATGGGCCAGATCGAGGGCCACACATTGATGGTGGAGCTCGGCGATCACGAGATCCACGTCTACCGGCAGCACCGGCTGATCGGCCCCTATTGGGTCGAGTTGGAGGTCACGCCAGCACCGGTGTTCGAGGACTCGACGGCCCACCTCCACGCATTGGTCTTCGCACTGCAGACGGACGGCACGCCGGGTGCCCCGGTTGGAGGGCTCAACGTCCAAATGGCTGTCCACGCTCCGGACCTCAGCGAAACCGTGCTGGCGGTGAGCGAAGAGTCAGCCGGCGAGTACGAGGGCTCATACGCGTTCGGTCCTGCCGGTCTGTACGAGCTCCACCTTGAGATCGACGTGCAGGGTGTGCCGGAGGAGGGGGAATTCCATATACCAGTGCGCTCGGCGAGCGGCGACGACACTGGTGGACATGACACGGGAGGCGGCCATGGCCACTAAGCGTATCCTCACGCCCGTGGCGGTCTGCGGAGCGCTCCTGGTGCTCGCCGCCGGGGCGCAGGCGCAGGAGCCTCCAGGCAGGCAGCGGATCGTGCCGACCAACCATGTGGTGCTCACCGGATACGGGACGGTCGGCTACCTGTTCGGGACGCAGGGAACCAACGAAAACGCGTTCACGAGCAGCATAGCACCGATCTTCCTGTTCCAGTTCCAGGATCGTGTTCTGTTCGAGGCAGAGTTCGAGTTCGAGCTGACGGATGGCGTGACGGAGACCGGCTTGGAGTACGCGCAGGTCGACGTGCTACTGCACAATAACGTCACGTTGGTCGGCGGGAAGTTCCTGCTACCGTTCGGCGTGTTCGGGGAGCGCCTGCACCCGACGTGGATCAACAAGTTCCCCACGGCACCCCCGATCTACGGCCACCATGTGTCCGCGTTCGGGGCGGAGCCAATCCTGCCGATCCTCTCTGACGTCGGCTTCATGGTCCGGGGGGCCGTGACGCCCGGCCGAAGCAACATCGGGCTGACAGCCTACATCACCCAGGGGCCCGCCGCTGAGGCGGCCGGGCCCGATCCGGAACTCGAATTCCCGGCATCATCCGGAGACAACAACACCAACAAGATGGTGGGCACCCGTCTGGATGTCGCGCTGCCGCCGTGGTTCGAGGTCAATGCCTCATTTCTGAACGGGGACTACGACGAGGCGAACGTGCTCGACCTCACCGGATGGAACGTGGCGGCCGAATTCCGCGCCGCCAACGTCGAAGTGCGGGGCGAGTACGTGCAGACGCGCACCGAGATCGAGACGCTGACCGGATTCCCGACCATCGTGCGGCATGGGTTCTATGCGCAGGCGGCGTACCGCTGGCACGCATGGGAGCCCGTCGTGCGATGGACACAGCTCTTCGACACGAAACTCGACGGCGTCGTGCAGGACGAGGGAGCACGTCAGGCCGCGTTCGGGATCGACTATTGGATCAGTCCGTCCATCGCCGTCATGGCCGGTTACGAGATCAACCGTGAGAAGGGACCGGAGGTGGACAACGATCGGCTCGTCGCACACCTCGCCTTCGGGTTCTAGGAGGAGCCATGAAAGACATGAGAAACTGGCACGTCACCGGGCTCTTGGGAGCGATCGCCATCGTGACTGCCTTCGGCCTCGCTGCCCCGGTGGCGGCCCAGCAACCAGCGTCCGACCCGGTGGCAGATGGTGCGCGCGTATACGGTGCAATGTGCGGGCGCTGCCACAACCCCCGGTCGCCGCTGGAGAACACGGATCGGGACTGGGTCACCATCGCCAACCACATGCGCGTTCGCGGCAATCTGACCGGCGACCAGGTGAGGAACGTCGTTGCCTTTCTTCAGGCCACCAACACGGATCCACAAGCCCGCAGTCCCTTGGGCGTGGCGCCCGCTGGAGCGCAAGCACCGGAAGGCCTCCACGAGGGACCGGCTTCGACAGACCCGGCCCTCATCGCCCGTGGTGAGACCTTAGTCGCCGAGCGGGCGTGCGTCGGGTGCCACGTGATAGGCACCGCCGGCGGGCAAGTCGGCCCGACGCTCAATCGCACCGTTGGACGGCGCGGGCCCGGATTCGTGCGTCGTAAGATCGTCGAGCCCACGTTCGACAATGCCACATCGATGATGCCGAACTTCGCGCTCACACCCGAAGAAGTCGAAGCGATCGTGGCGTATCTCAACACGCTCGACGGGAAGTGAATAAAACGTGGGGAGGCGGTGCCAGGTACCGCGTCCCCACTCCTGCACACCCGAACAACGAGGACGGCGCGGTGAACTCACAGCACGAGTCAACAACCGGCGGGGAGTCTTCCGGTTGGTTCCGGAGTCGATTCGCGCTCCACGCCTTGGAGTACCTGGTTCCCGCGCGGGCCAACCGACTGGACTTCATGCTCGGAGCCCTCACCCTGGCGGCGCTCGTGCTCCTCGCACTCACGGGGCTCGTTCTCACACAGTTCTACAACCCAACGCCCCTCGCCGCACACGACTCGGTGCGGTACATGATCACCGAGCAACCCCTTGTCAGCCTGCTCCGGGACGTACACGTCTGGAGCGCCAGTGCCGCATTCGTGCTGGTCCTCTCGCATCTCGCTGTGGTCTTCTGGCGGCGCGGCTTCCGTAATCCGAGGGAGGGGCTGTGGTGGAGCGGCGTGCTCCTGCTCGCGCTCCTCTTCGGCCTCGCGTTCAGCGGTACCGTGCTGCGCGCCGACCAGGAGGCGATCGAGGCGCTGGCGCACGCCGTTGCGGGCGCCGGGCTTGCGGGACCGGTCGGCGCTCCGTTCAGACCGGACTTTACGCTTTCCAGTCCGCTTCTGACCCGCATGTACGCGCTGCACGTCTCGGTGCTGCCTCTCGCGCTCGTCGGCCTGGTGGCGCTTCACCTGTGGTTGATCCGCCACCTCGGTGTGAGCGCAGCCGGAGAGGCGCGCGTGGCGTTCCACAGCCACCTGAGACCCCTTGGAGGCTTGGCTTTCCTCCTCGTCGCCGGCGTGGCTGCGCTGGCCTTGGCCTCACCGGTAGGTCTTCTCGCGGCGGGCGTGGACGGGTTCGAGATCACGAAGCCGTCCTGGCCATTCCTCTGGATCTATGCCGCCGAGAACCTGTTTGGGCTGACGGGAATGCTCCTGGCGCCGACTGTGCTGTTCGGGTTTCTCGCCGTCGTGCCGATTGCCGACCGTCGACCGGGGACGGGGGCGACGCTGACACGCGTCTTGGGCGTGGTGCTCTTCGTCCTCATGGTCGCCGCTATTGCGTATGCGGCCCTTGCCCCAGCACAGACCCACCTCGACATGGGAATGTGAACCGGAGAAATGCCGATGTTCAGATGGTTTCGACAATCCGTGCCGTCCGGCCTCACGACCGCCCTGCTCATCACCGCGGTCGGGACTGCGGCCGCTCACGAAAAGGGAATTCTTCGACCCGCAACGCGGGAGTTCCCCGTCGGCGGCACCGTCCGAATAGCCGGTGAGAAATTCACGCAGCGGTCCACCCTCGACCTCATCATCGCGGGAACGGACGGTCGGTTCCGATTGACGCAGGTGCGCACCGACTCCGCCGGGGGATTCACGGCTGAAGTCGATGTACCGGCAAATGCCCCCCAGGGAGCCTATCGCTTGTTGGCGATCGCAGCGGACGGCGACGAGGTCGCAACCCTCGAGATTGCGGTCATCGCCCCTCTCGCCACGACCGAGCCGATGGAGGAGCACGGTGAGCATGACGGGACACCGAGCGGGGAGCCGCTCTCACTCCAGCGCGCCCGCTCGGGGCCCGTGACCGGTGGCACCGCCGCGGCGATCGGAATAGCCCTAGTGCTTGCGGCGGTACTGCTCCGACGGCAGCCCGACAAGGTCTAGCGCTCGTCTCACCTTCATCCGGAGCCAACATGTCGCCCCTCCCCCTGCGCGTCACCGGATTCGTCACATTCGCCCTCGGGCTCGCATCCCCCGTGCTCGCGCAGTCGGACGACACGAGTGCCGTGCGCGGTGTCGTCGAAGCATTCGCCGAACACGCCCAGGCCAAGGCATTGCCCGGTCTCGACACGCTCGTGGCCCATGACTCCTGGGTCTACATCATCGAGGGCGCCGGCGTGAATCATGGCTGGACCGACTACCGCGATCACCATCTCGCGCCCGAGTTGGCCGAGTTCGAGAACTTCAGCTATCGGTACTTCGCCATCGAGCCGCAGGTCCGTGGCGCCGTGGCCTGGACACCGTTCCGATATGAGTTGAGTGCTGACACGCCACGCGGGCACGTCGAGGTGGAGGGCCGCGGCACGGCGGTGTTGGAACAGCGGGACGGACACTGGGTGATCGTGCACCTGCATACGTCCGGGCGTCGGCGATGACCGCGCGACGCCGCGTGCTCGGCGGGGTCGTCGTCCTGCTATCGGCGGCCCTCGTCGTGAGCGGTTGCGAGCCGGCACCCCCTCGGGGAACCGTTGCGGACGCCGCAGGCGCTCCGCGCCTCGTGGTGGACCGGGGGACCATCGATCTCGGCGACGTACCCGTAGGGACGTGGGCCAGCGCAACGTTCACCCTGCGGAATCTCGGCGATGCCCCGCTCCGCTTCACCGACGCGCCCTGGGTGAAGGCCGTCGCCGGCTGCTGACCCCCCATCCCGACCATCGGTGCGATGGTGTTGCAGCCGGGCGAGGAGACGACGCTCGCCATGCGGTTCATGATGACCGTCGGCATGGGCGGGTTTCACGACTTCCGCGTCATCCTGCCCACGAACGACACGGCGTGGGGTGACAGCACCCTCCAGGTGTTGTCGAATTGGGTGGTGCAGTAGCTGTCGTGGGCGGGACAGTCCGACGGGCTTCCAACACGGCTGACGTCTAGATTGGGAGGCGCCTAGTTGAAGACAATCCTCAACGTCCTTCGCACTTGCTGCATTCTTCCGACCATCACTGCTATTCTCACGGTCCCCACAGCACGGGTGGCATCAGCGCAGCAAGACGACGTCGCCGTGGCCCGGCGCCTCGCTGCTGTGGCTTCGATCGCGCTGTCCGAGTACGGCGAAGGCGTCGTTGGGGGGCGGGTTGTGCTGCCTGAGGAGTTGAAAGAGGCGCAACTGTTCCTCAATGAGGCTCTCGCCGTCGCGCTCGTGTGGGTATTCTGGTTGGAGCCGCGTGCCGCGCGGGCGGACCCATAGCGGTAGATGGAGTTGCGTGACCCCCGGAGGCTCCCTTCGACCGTCCGGATTCTGGCTGCGACGCTGAGAGAGCGGTCGAGATTCAGGCCTTCGCGCCGGAAATGCCCGGAGCCGTGGACGTGCAGACCCTACGGAACCGTCCTACGACCCCCTCACCACCAACGCCCTCCCCTCGTTATCCCTCGGCAACGCCACCGGCGTCACCTGCCCTCTGGCCCAAATGGTTTTGATGAGATTGCCCACCGCGACCACGCCCACCATGAGCAACCCCACCTGTTCGGCGGTCCAATCGAGGCCAAAGCCCACGGCGATGGCGATGGCGGCTTCGATGATGGCGACGCTCGCGTTCACGACGGCGACCGGCTCGAGAGTCATGATTCCTCCTTGTGCGTGAGGCGCGGGCCGCACGAGCCGGAGCCCGTGCGGCCGCTTGCGGTGGTTCTGCGGATCCCTGCCCCTCGTGGTTAGTCTTGTTCGCCGCAATGATGCGGTACTCGAACTCGACGCCGGGGTCCTGGTTGGTGAGCGTGATCTCGCTCTCGATGGCCATGCCCACGTCGGCCCACGCGCCGTCCTGCCGCCGCCGCCGCTGGACCTTGTAGGCGGCGACCGGGCCGCCGTCCACCGGCTCCTTCCAGTCGAGGAAGACCCAGCCGTCGCCCTCGCGGCGCACTTCGAGCGTCCGCGCCTGGCCGGGGATCTCGCTGGCGGTGCGGGACCGCCGACCGCCCCAACCCAGGAGCTGGAGCTTGCCGTCGTCGGCACGGGCCGTGTTCTCCGCGTAGCGCAGGTCGGCCTTCATCAGGTCGACCAGGGTCTGCAGGGCGTCGTCCTTGGCGGCCGTGCCCTGCGCGGCAGCCGCGGCCCCGACCATCGCTGCTTCGCGGGACGCACTGTACTGCGAGAGCGCCGTCTGCAATTCGTCGGTCGGGACCGGGGGTGCGGGGAAGTCCTCCGTGTGCGCGGTGAGACCGGCGATGAGATCCTGCGCCAGCCGCGCGACGTCGGCTTCCCGGTACGGGAATCGAGCCATGGTGCTCCTCCTTGGTGGTGGGGTGGGGATGATGTGTCCCGGCCGGACGGCGCGAGACGGCCTTCTCTACGGGGGTTCGGGACGCAGCCGCGGGTCCCGTGACTGGGGGCGCGGACGCGCCGGAGGTCAGTTCAGACGCCTCGCCCGAAGCTCGAGTCGGGGCGACTGAAGCTTGAGTTGGCTTGCCTGAAGCGTGAGTCGGGGCATCTGAAGCTCGAGTCGGCGCGGATGACGCTTCCGAACGCGCCGCCGAAGCGTGAGACGCGCTGACCGAAGCTTGAAATGCCCTGACTGAAGCGTGAGTCGGGCCGACTGACGCTTGAATCCCGGTGCCTGAAGCTTGAGTCGGGGCGTCTGAAACGACGCCCGACGGGCGTAACCGCCCGTGCGTCAACGGGATATCCCGATTCGGACCCTCAAGCCTGGCCGCGCTCACTGGCCGATCATCGCGCCGATCAGGAGCCCAAGGGCGGCTGAGCCGGCCGCGATCCCAAGCGTCGAGCGGAGCGTGAACCGCGGCTTCTTGAGCTCGGCCACGTAGCGCGCGGTGAGGTCTTGATGACTGGTGAAGGCGTGTTGATACCCGGCCTCATAGGCCTGGCGGTTCGCTTCCTCGAGCCGAGTGATCGAGTCCTGGAGGGCGGTGACCGCGAGGCCGAGCGAATCGACCAGGAGCAGGCGGTCGCGCTGCGCGCGCCAGGACGCCGCGTTCTGGTGGTCGATGAGGAACGTCTCGGTGAACCACGCCGGGATGACGACGTACTCGATCCCGAGCGTATCGCGGTCGTCGAGCGGGATCGTGGTGAGTCCCCATTGCGACGCGACCATTTCGGGAAACGCCTCCTCGAGCCGCGCTTCGAGTGCGGCGGTGCGTCTGATCTGACGCACCGTGAGCTGCCCGGCCTCGCGCACGCGCTCGAGCGTGGCGACGGAGTCCCGGAGCACGGCCGCCTCGGCCGCGCGGGCATCGCGCTCGGAGCGCAACGCTTCCTGCACCCGGGTGCTCGAGTCCACGACGGCCGTGATGGAGTCCCGCTCCGCCTCGAGCTGTGTGGCCTGGGCCGTGACTCGGGCGATTTCCCGCTCGCGGTTCCCGATCGCGCCGTACACGACGCTCAGGATCGCGAGTGCCACTAGGAGCTGCGTGGCGACGCGGAGCCAGCGCGCCCTAGCCACGGTGCACCTCCAGTGTTGTGTCCGTGACCTGTTTCAATCCCAGCGCGCGGCCCATTTGCGCCACCAGCCGTTTCACCCCCTGCACCACCGCGTAGTCGACGCGGTGGCCGCCGCGGGCGGGATGGTGCAGGCGGATGTGGGTGCCGTGCCGCTCCAGCTCCATCACGAGCGCCTTCACCAGGCTCCCGGCCGCGACGTTCAGCCGGTCGAGCTGGAGCATGTTGTGCACGAACAGCTCGTCCAGCTCGGGGTCGGTCAGCAGCGGGGTGCCGGGGCGGCGTGGCGCGGTGACCGTGACCGGCATGACGCGGCACTGTTCCATGAGGCGGTTCCAGAGTGGGAGGTACGGGGCGGGATCGCTCTTGTCGCGGCGCACCATGGCGTGGCCGATAACGCCCTCGAACGCGAGCAAGGCGTCACCGTAGTAGGCGTGGAACGGATCGGGGACCTCACGCCGGATCGCGAACCGGTCACACAGGTGGTCGATCAGGCCCGCGAGTGCTGCCACTTGCCGGTCTTCGTAGCGGTCGAAGTAGCGGTAGCCGCGATACAGCTTGCCGTAGTCGAACGCCTCACTCTTGGGCTTCCGCGTCTTGGGCGAGACGCGATCGAACGCGTACAGGTCGCCGTTCGCCTCGATCAGCCCACCCTCGCTCGCCAGCTCGATCCCGATGAACCGCTTCTCGAACGCGATCCGCGCGGTCAACGGCCAATCGAGGCCGAACTGGAACGCCCAGCCGCCCGGCTCGAACACCTCGTAGACGGTCCCGTCCCGATCGATCAGATACGCCGTCCCCACCACCTGCGGCCGGCCGCCGTTGGCGCGGTTCTTCAGCCACCAGTCGAAGGTGGAGCGGGCGGTGCCGCCCACGGTGTGGTGCAGCGCGATCCCGTTCTTCTTCTCCACGGCGGGGAAGTACTCGGTCTTGGGGAGTCGCAGCGTGCGGTCGATGTGTAGGGTCATGGGTCCTCCCGGCGGGGTCGGTTGAGGCCTCGTTGAGAGCGTCGCGTGGCGCTCTCGGCGGTGTTGGCCGGGAGGGTGTGATCAGGGTGTCAACGGTGGCTCAACAGGTCTCAACAGGGGGATGGGGCGGGGAGGTGGGAAAAGTGGCGTTAGTTGTTGGGGGGGAGGGTGTTGAGGGTTTGGATGGTGTGGGTCACGTGGGATGGATCAAATGAGTGATAGGCAAGCGGTCAAGCTGGGGCGGGCGACCCCCTGAACCCCATGCAGGTCAGAAACCAGGTCAGATACGACAAAATGTCGCATTAACGCGGTGTTCTGGGCATCGGTGTCGTATCTCGGAGCCGTTCGGTGGGCCGAATGTCGTACGAAACTCACAACAAAACTCACAACATGAGCGTTTGTGTGCCCATGCACTATCGGGTGACTCGAGGCACCGGAGTCAGGCGGGTCCGGTGCCGCCCTCTGTGTGAATCCCTGTCCAGCGGAGGATGTCCTCCATGAGGCACCACTTCGTCAGCGAAGACTGAAACAGATTCGCTCCCACGAACGCCGTGAACAGAAACCAGTACGGGCTCACCCACCAGCCCAGCGCCAGGCTCGCCAGCACGAATGTCCCGGCGATCATGCGAATCTTTCGGTCCAACGTCATGTCGGGCTCCCTTCTAGAAGCTGTAGCGTAGCCGGCCGTAGATATTCGAGTTCTCCTCCAGCTGACCCAAGAAGCCGCTCTCACTCCCTGCCATGATACTGGCTCCCAGGTCGAGCCTCACCGCGTCGCTCCAGGCGTAGGTGAACGACGGTCGCAGGTGGGTGTCCTCATCGCTCGGTGAGACGAACGCGAACAACGACAGGATCATCGTCTCCCGGCGGAACCGATACGTGGTCCGCAGCGTGAACGTGTGTCGCAGCTCGTCCGGCTCGGACTGCGGGGCGTCGGAGTTGGCGATCAACTGGTCGTAGGCGAGCGTCCGCTGCAGGTAATACTGGAGTCCGAGCGTGAAGTTGGCCAGGAACTCGCGCTCGTACCCCAGGAGGCCACGCACCTCGGAGTTGGGCACATTGGGGTCTGTCCCGGCGCGGTCGTCCCAGGAGTCGTGGTACGACCCCTCCGCATAGCCGATGCCGCCGGCCACGGTGCCTCGGATGCTGGCGCCGTACGCGCCCAGTCGCGAGAAGGTCGGCATGTCGACGGTGGAGTCGAACGCGAGCGGCTGCTTGGTGAAGCCAACGTACCCGTAGAGGGCGAGCTCGTAGCCGCCGACGGTGCGATAGAGACGGCCAGCGAACTCCCCGTTCGCGAGCGTCTGCGGCGGACGATCAGCGGTCAGTGGCTGCCCCATGCTCTCCGCACTCACGAGTCCCGGCGCCGACGGATCGAAGTACGACAGGCGCGCCCCCGTGATGTACCGGTCGGGGGTGAACACCGGCGTCCACACCACGTCCACGTTCACCAGCCTCGGATAGATACTGAACTTCACCGAGTTCGAGGGCGCCTTGAGAAACTCGTCGTTGCGGCCTGCGAAAAACGATACGAAATCTTTCGGAAAGAGATCGTTCAGGAAGAGCAAATCACCCGTGCCCCAGGTGAGCACCTGCCTCCCGGCGCGCACGTTCAGCCATTCGCTCGCGCCCATCGTGATCACGGCCTGGCGAATGTCGATCTCCACGTCGCCGATCACCTCGTCCGCGACCAGATCGCCTTTGAAGGAGAGCTCCGCGACGTCGGTGAAGTGGGAGAGATCGAGTCGGAACCGCGCTTCCGCGAGGACGAAGTCGTCCGACATGACCGGGTCGCCGAGCAACCTGCTCGCCACCGCCACCTCGCCGAAGCCGTGAATCTCGACGGGTTCCTGTCCTACCGCGACGACAGGGAACACCATCAGGATCGACGCGACCCACTGCCATTGCGTCCGGAAACGCATCACGCTATCTGATTGAGAACCAGCGCCGCGAAGGACTCCGCAACGTTCGCTCAGTGAAGACGCTCTCGGGAATACCGAGATCGTACTCAACGTTGCGGAACTCGGAGACGGTGCTGCCCCCGGAGCGAAGGTCCGATACCTGCATCTCGGTCACCGTTGGGTGTCCGCCGAACTCGGCCACTGCCAGCGCTTCGATTCTGCGGTAGACCTCTCCGCCCTCGTCCACGTATTCCATCTTCATCGGGAGGAAGGTTTCCGTGTCGATCCACACGGTCCACGAGCTGAACTCCACCGATCCTGCATCGGCGGGAGTGTTCTTCACGATATAGAATCGGTCGGTGGTTTCGACCAGCTCGTGGGTGTCCTCTTCCACCCCGCGACCCGACACATCCTCGTATACGAAGTGCGACCCCACGAAGCTGGTGCGCTTGTCGCCCGCCGCGATACGCTTGACCAGATCGAGGCTGGGCAGATACAGCCAGCGGTCGTCGTCCGCCCCGACATGCTTCTTCACGAGGAAGACCGTGTTGCGCACGTCAGCCGGGCGGTCGAACAGGAGAGCGTAATCCTGGTCGCCGCCGTCACTGATGTCGCGTCGCAAGATTACGAACTGCCGAATCCGTTCCCGCCCCTGGGCATCGGCGATCGTCATGCGAACGCGCGCGCGGCCGTCTGCACCGGCGTAGTACGCCGCCAGGTTGGCGCGCTCCACGATCTCATGAGCGTCCGTGAGATCTTGTGCGGCTAGATGCCCAGTTAGCAGACACGACGCAGAGAACACCGCGATCAACCAGGCTCGATAGTATTCCATCAACTCCTCCCCATATTAGGCGCCCTCGCCGAACAGTCTTTGCTTCAATAGATGCATACTGCCCGGCAGCAGCAGCACCGTCACGGCGGACGACACTGCCATGATGGCGGCCAAGAAGAAGCCAACGGTATTGTAAGGGACCAATGGTGAAGCCAACAATGGCAGAAAACCGATCGCGATCACGATCGCGTTTCGTGCGATCGCACGTGCCGGCTCCGCGAACATCTGGCCCACCGTCAACCGCCAGCTACGGGTCTCC
>JBDHEI010000049.1:0-23077 GCA_039591075.1 Gemmatimonadota bacterium | reverse complement strand
CCGCAGATCACGCTCCGGCATGTTCGCGATCTCGATCGGCGCGCGGAGAAACGGAATCCGACGCCCGGCAACTTCGAGCTCGGCGCCCTGCTCCCACACCAGTTGCCGTTCCTGGTAGGTGGCCACCGCTCGTCCCACCCGAACGTCGACTACCCACTCGAGCAGCGGCCGTGAACCGGATGCCCGCGCCGTCTCGAGCGCATCGTCGCTCGCGACGTCCGCGTAGCGATCGTAGATGGCGTGGAACGCGGGATCCTGCTTGAGGCCGGCCCCGGTAAGGTAGTATTCGAGGCCGAGCTCCTGGTGCATCGCCTCACCACGCGCGAGGAGCGTCTCGAGCTTCACGAGCCCAGACGCTCCGCCAGGTGGCTGACGAGACGATCGGAGGGCACGCGCTCCTGCACGAGCGTATCGCGATCGCGCACCGTCACCGTCTGGTCGTCCATCGTCTGCCCGTCCACCGTGATCCCAAACGGCGTGCCGGCCTCGTCCTGTCGGCGATATCGACGCCCGATCGAGCCCCCGTCGTCGTAGAAGACCGGGAACAGCCGCCGGAGATCGTCACACACGCGATGCGCGAACTCCGGCATCCCGTCCTTCTTCACCAGGGGAAACACCCCGGCCTTGATGGGAGCGATGGCCGGCGCCAACGCGAGGACCACGCGCTGCTCACCCGCCACTTCTTCCTCTCGATACGCATCGGCCAGCACCACCAGCGCCAGGCGATCGGCACCCAAGGACGTCTCGATGATGTACGGGATGAATCGCTCGTTGGTGGCCGCATCGATCTGCTCGAGCTTCTTGCCTGACGATTCCTGGTGACGCGACAAGTCGAAATCCGTACGGTTGTGAATCCCCTCGAACTCCTGCCAGCCGAAGGGGAACTGGTACTCGATGTCGAACGCCGTCTTCGCGTAGTGCGCGAGTTCGTCCGCGCCGTGCTGGTGAAATCGCAGCCGCGCGGGATCGATGCCTAGGGAACGGTGCCACACCATCCGCGCTTCCTTCCACTCCTCGAACCACCGCTCGTCCTCCCCGGGCTTGACGAAGAACTGCATCTCCATTTGCTCGAACTCCCGAGTGCGGAAGATGAAGTTCCCCGGAGTGATCTCGTTGCGAAACGCCTTGCCGATCTGGGCGATGCCGAAGGGGATCTTCTGACGGCTCGCCTGCATCACGTTCAGGTAGTTGACGTAAATGCCCTGCGCCGTCTCCGGACGGAGATAGACCACGGCCGCCGCCTCTTCGACGGGCCCCATGAACGTCTTGAACATGAGGTTGAACATCCGCGGAGCGGTCAGGGTGCCTGAATTGCCACACACTGGACATTTGGCGTCGGGCGTCCCCGGCTCCCCTTTGATGCGCCCGTCGTCGGCCCGGAACCGGTTCTTGCAGACCTTGCAGTCCACGAGTGGGTCGGTGAACCCCGCGAGGTGTCCCGACGCCTCCCAGACCTTGGGGTGCATGAGGATGGCGGCGTCGATCCCCTCGATGTCCGGCCGCTCGTGGACCATCGAGCGCCACCAGCGATCTTTCAGGTTGCGTTTCAGCTCGACGCCGAGCGGACCGTAGTCCCAAACGGACCCCAACCCACCATAGATCTCTGACGACTGGAACACGTACCCGCGCCGCTTGGCGAGGGAAACGAGCTTGTCCATCAACGCGGCGTCGGGCATCGCGATATCACGTTTCCGTGTGTTCATTGGAGTGAGATCGACCAAGTATAGAGGGGCATCAGGGGGCCAGCAAGCGAAGTGCGCGACGAATCGCCACGTTCGCTCGGTGCTCGAGTTCCGCCAGATCCCAGGGTGCCCCACCCGATTCGAGCACGACATCGGCCGGCACGGCCTCGGCGCTCGGCGTCACCAGGACGGCAGTCACCCCCATCTCCCGGGCCTGCGCGATGACCACACCGGTAAGCTTGCCTTCCAACGAGGTGCGGTCGAAGCCGCCTTCACCAACGAGAACCAGCTGGGCTCTGCGCAGCGCCTGTGCCAGCCCCACCCGGCCGAGCACCCACTCGGCCCCCGAGACGAGTTCCCCCTCGGCAAACTGCAGGACACCAAAGCCGAGGCCGCCGGCCGCGCCGGCGCCGCGCCGCGATGCCGCCCCACCCCGACCGGCAGCACCGGCCACGACGGCCAGACGTTCCAGGCCAGCCGCGAGTCGGTCCACGTCTCGGGGAGTGGCCCCTTTCTGTGCGGCATAGACCCGGGCACCGCGCTCGCCGGTCAGGGGGTTAGCGACGTCCACCAGGCCAGTGATGGCCACCGAGGGGCGGCGTCCGGGGCGGAGACTGGCCAACCCAACCAGGCCGCCCCCACCCTCCGCTAGCGGCTTACCTGACCCGTCCAGCGCCCGCCAGCCCCAGGCACGTGCCATCCCCAACCCTCCGTCGACCGTGGCGCTCCCGCCAAGGCCAAGGTACACGCGCGTCGCGCCGCATTGGGCCACCCGCTGGACGGTCGTGCCCAGCCCTCGGGTGCTGGTCAGCAGCGGTTGTCGTTCTCCCGGTTCGAGCAACGTGAGGCCGCACGCGAACCTGGACTCCACCACGGCCGTGGAGGCATCGAGCCAACCCACCGGCACACGGATGGGGCGCCCGAGTGGATCTTCGCCGGAAATTGACGTCGTGCTGGAGAGCTGCGTCTGAAGCGCATCGAGTAGTCCGTCGCCTCCGTCACTCCCGAGAACGACGATCGGGTCGGCTCCGGCCGCGCGTACCCCACGTTCCCAGGCCGCCGCCACTTCGGGCGCGGCGAACGACTCCTTGAAGGCTTGGGCGACGACGACGACTCTTGACCGGCCCACGGAACGTGGCCCCTTACACCTGAATGATCTGATCTCGTCTGATCCCGACGCTCACGTAGACGATGGCTGTCTCCAGCTCGCGCTCGATACGCTCGAGATAGGCGCGCGCGGGTCCGGGCAGATCCTCGATCCGCCGAGCCTCGGTAGTGGGCCGCTGCCACCCTTGAAGCACATCGTACACTGGCTCGACGCGAGCCAGGCGCTCGGCCTCCGCCGGGATCTCGTCGAAATCCTCACCCTCGATCCGATACCCCACGCACAGCGGAATCTCGGAGATCGAGTCGAGAACGTCCAGCTTGGTGATCGCAAGGCCGGTCACACCGTTGACGCGACCCGCGTACCGAGCCACCGGCACGTCGAACCACCCGCACCGACGCGGGCGACCCGTGGTGGCGCCGTACTCGCCGCCCAACTCCCGCAACCGTGCATCCATCCCGTCCTGCGCCTCACTAGGAAGGGGACCGTTGCCGACGCGAGTGGCGTAGGCCTTGAGGACACCGATGACCGCATCGATGGCCGTGGGTCCGATCCCGGCTCCCACCGCCGCGCCTCCTGCCGTCGTATTGGAAGAGGTGACGAACGGATAGGTGCCGTGGTCCACGTCGAGCAGCGCGCCTTGGGCTCCCTCCAACAGCACGCGCCGATCACTCTTCAGTGCCTGATGCACGGCGCGCCCCGTGTCGGCGAGCATCGGGACGACTGTCGGCGCCATACGTTCGAGCAGGGCCATGTGTTCCGCGACATCCGCCCGGTCCGCCGATCCCCAGACACCGAGCAGCGCATTGACCCGCTCCACCCGCTGCTCGAGCTGGTCCCGGAGCCGGGCGAGGTCGCGCAGCTGTCCGGCCCGGACACCACGGCGCCCGAACTTGTCCTCGTACGCCGGTCCGATGCCCCGCCCCGTCGTGCCGATTTGCTGACGCCGCTCGGCAGCCTGCTCCAGTTGCTTGTGATACGGCAACACCAAATGGGCGCGGTCGGAAACCAGCAGCCGGCCGCGCGCCTCGATACCGCGCCCCTCGAGCTCGCGGACTTCCTCGACAAAGGTGAGCGGGTCCAGCACAACCCCGTTGCCGATCACGCAGGTCGTGCGCGGATGCAGGATGCCGGACGGAATTTGATGGAGAATGAATTGGTCGGACCCGCGGACCACCGTGTGCCCCGCGTTCGCGCCACCTTGGTACCGCACGACGTAGTCGGCCTGCTCGGAGAGGACGTCGACGATCTTCCCTTTCCCTTCGTCCCCCCACTGGGCCCCCACCACCACCACGCACCGGCGATCGCGACCGAACATGCCGACTCACCCCTCCGTTGGTGACAACAAAAACGCCCCGAGGGGTCCCTCGGGGCATCCTTCCATTCAAGCTACGGCGTTCCCCCGAGACCGTCAACAAGCATGTGCCGCACGGCAGCCGCCACCGCGCGCCCGGCCTCGACTGCCCCATCGATCGGCGCGCGGTGGGGGTCGTCCCGCCGCGTGTGCACGACATGAAGCGTCGCGGCGTCGCCCCTGCTCAGTGTCACACCCGGCTGTCCGAACCGGGCCAGCACTCGCCCGTCCACCAACACGCCCGGGGGGAACGGCGCCACCCTAACGCTCCCGCCCCGCCGCTGGAGCTCCGCACATATCGCGTGGGCGACGTGCCGCTCCACCCGGTCCGTGTGGCCCCACCCGGCGGCCCGATGCGGTGCAAGGTGATACCGTCCGCGCCGATCGATACCGTCGACGTTGACGAACGGCACCGTGGTTCCGGTACTCGCGGCCCACACCCGAGCCCCCGCCATGGCGTATTCCTCGGCGCCCGTGATCAGCACACCGATGTCTAGGCGGTCGCGAAGCGCTTCCGCCGCCACAAGGACGGCCACCATACCCGTGGCGTTGTCCACCGCACCGGGGCTCGTGTCGCGGGCACCGCTGCGCGACAGGAGTCCGCCACCCACGACGACGGGCACGCACACCAGTGTCGCCGCTAGCGAGCTCACGGGTCCGTCGAGGCGGAGCAGCAGCACCGCCACGAGCCCAAGCACGCCAACGGCTAGTGCGACCACCGCCACCACACGTCCCAAAAGCGACACCCCCTGCCCTTTGCTATCACTGTGGGCCACCAGCCAGAGCGCTGGCTGCCCGCGCCGCGCTTCGAGATTCCGCGCTTCCACCGGCTCCACTCGGCTCGGCAGGCGGCCCGAGCCGATCCCCACCGCCAACACGACCACCGTGGCGACGGCCGACAGGATGAGCAGGGCTACGCTCCACCCTGCCAGAGGCAGGACGAGCAAGGGGAAGGCACCGAACCCGATAACACCAATTCCCGCGCCAAAGACGCTCACGGCCTCGAGAGAAGCGCCGGTCACCTGAAACGGGTCGAGCGACACCTCGAACCCCCACCCGGCGAGCCGCTCCGCCAGGCGTGCCTCGACCTGCGGGAGGGCGGGTGAGCCGGGCAGCCGAGGCACCGCGATCTCCCGATACAGGTCGCGCGCCCAGTCGGGAACCGGATCAGGAATGGAGCAGCTCCGCCTCGCGCAGAAGATCCGCGACCCTGCGGCGGTCTTTGTTCCCGATAGGAGGGATCGGCGGGCGCGGCGAGCCGCCGAACAACCCAACAACATCCATCGCCAGCTTGATGCCGGGGACACCAAGTTCTCCGACGATCATGCGGTGGAGCGGCGCGACTCGCTCCTGTGCCGCACCGGACGCCGCTCGGTCCCCGCGATCGAAGGCTTGGTAGACGGCAACGGTCGGCACCGCTGCAAAACAGGCGACGGCGGCGATCGCTCCGGCAGCCCCGAGTTCCAGCGCCGGGTAGAACAGGGCGCCGGGACCGACGAACAGCGACCACTCCGGAGCGGCGTCTCGGAAGGCCGCAAACACTTTCAGGTCGCCCGACGAGTCCTTGGCGCCCCAGATGTTCTCGTGTTTCGCCAAGGCGGCGACGAGCTGCTCGGTGAGCGCTACGTGGGTGTACCGCGGGAAGTTGTACAGGATGATCGGGATCGGAGACGCATCAGCGATCATCCGGAAGTGATCGATCAGCGACGCGCTGGTGAACACGGGGCCGTAATAGCTCGGGGCCCGCACGAGTGCCGCGTCGGCGCCTGCCTCGGCAGCGACCCTGCACGCTTCAATCGTCGCCCTCGTCGACTCGCGCCCACTCCCTGCCACGAGCCATCGGCCGTCGGGAACGACATCCCGCATCCACGCCACGACCTGCCGGAATTCCGCCTCCGACAGGAGCGAGGCCTCACCGGTTGAACCGGCGGCGACGATACCGGCGGCTCCAGCGGCCAGGACGGCCCGCGCGTTGTCACGGAGATGCACCGGGGCAACATCACCAGTGGTAGGATCGAAGGGCGTTGTCACGGGCACCAACAGCCCTCGAGGTCTCTCTGTCATCACTTGGGTCCCCTGTCCGCTCCCGCCCAGACCTATTTCAGCTTCTTCAGTTTGCGCTCAAACTCGCCGGGGTTGCTCGACGCGGCCTGGGCCGTGTCGGCCGTGATCGTCCCCGCGCTCACCAGCTCCAAGAGATGCTGATCGAGACTCTGCATGCCGTGCTCGTCACGGCTGGCCTCGATGGCGTCGCCGATCTCGGCGACGCGCGTGCGGTCGCGGATCCGCTCCCGTATCTCAGGCGTGCAAAGCATGATCTCGGCGGCGACGCAACGCCCGTTTCCGTCCGCCCTGGGCAGGAGACGCTGCGACACGATGGCTTGCAGCGCCTCGGCCAACCGCACACGCGTCACCTCCTGTTCCTCCGGTGGGAACATCGCAACGACTCGGGCAATCGTCGCCATCGCATCGGGCGTGTGGAACGTGGTGATCAAGAGATGTCCGGTCTCTGCCGCAGTCAATGCGGCGTCCAGGATCCGGGTGTCAGGCATTTCGCCAAGCAAAATGACGTCCGGGTCCTGGCGGAGCACGGCTCGCAGCCCCATCGCGAAGCTCTCGGTGTCGGGGCCAACCTCCCGTTGTGTGACCGAGCCATTGACGTCCCGATGGAGAAACTCGATCGGGTTCTCCAACGTCACGATGTGCCGACTGAACCGGGAGTTGATGTGATTGACGATCGCGGCCATGGTGGAGCTGTTCCCGCTGCCCGTCGTGCCCGTCACAAGGATCAGGCCGCGCTCGCGCTCGGCAATGGTGCCGAGCACCGCCGGGAGTCCGAGCCGCTCGAAACTCGGCACCTCGAAGGGAATGACCCGCATCACGATCATGAATGAGGAACGTTGCCGCAGAATGCTCACGCGAAACCGGCCGATCCCGGGCGCGCCCCAAGAACAGTCATAGTCCCGGATCTCGGCGATGCGCTTCCGGTCGACCTCGACCGGAATGAGTTTCATCGCGATCGATTTCGTCTGGTCCGGAGTGAGCCGCTGTTTGGTCAGCGGTACCAGCTGTCCGTCGATTCTGGCACGGAACACGTCACCGGCCTTGATGTGGATATCCGATGCGCCGCGCTCGACCGCCGCTTTGATGATGGTTTCCATATTCTAGTAACCCGCTTCCAAGTCGACCACGTTCTTGAGCCGCCTTCCGTCGCGGTAGCGCCGGATGTTTTCCTCGATGACTGCCATTTCCCGCTCCCAGAACCGGTCCGACACGCAGCTCACGTGCGGTGAGACGAGGACCCGCGGATGTCCCCAGAAGGGATGCCGCGCCGGGAGTGGCTCCTGCCGAAACACGTCCAGCACACAGCCGCCGAGGTGTCCCCGATCGAGGTGGCAGAGCAGCGCGTCCTCGTCCACGAGGGCACCCCGAGACACGTTGATCACGTACGCGCCACGAGGCAGGGCAGCGAGCACGGCGTCGTCGACCAAGTGACGGGTCGCGCCCGTCTGCGGGGCCGCAACGACGAGTACGTGACTGGTCGAGGCCAGCCGGACCGCGTCCCCGGCCCCTCCCACCCACCGGAGACCGGCCATTCGTCGCCGCGCAGGCCGTCGCCGAATGGCGCGCACCTCCATGCCGAGGGCGCGGCAGCGCTTGGCGACGGCTTTCCCGATACCACCGAGACCGACGATCCCGACCCGGCTCCCGGCAAACTCCTGCACCGGGATCTCTCCGTCGAACACCTCACCCTTGATCCACCGGCGGTCCCGCTGCGCCTCAACGAGCGCGTGAAATCCACGTAGGCAGTATCCCATCGCGGCCACGACCCAGTCGGCCATCGGCTCGGCCTGGACGGCCCGCGAGTTGGTCAACACGGCCCCGCTGGCCGCGAACTCGTCGCTCACCGACGATCCCACTCCCGCGGCAGCACTGTGTGCCCAGCGGAGTGTGCCGTCCGCTACCCGGACCAACGCGGGGGAGATCCCCCACCCAAAGTAGACCTCCGCGCCCGGAATCGCCTCCCGGGCGGCGCGCGAGCCGCCCGACCCGTCGCCGTCGCTCGCCGAGGGCTCGGTGACCTCCACGACGTCCCAGCCGCGACCGAACGCCGCGCGAATCGCTGCGACGCTCCACCGGGGGATGGACCAGCTCGCCCGCGTCGACGTGAGATCGACGACTGCTCGTCTCACTCTTCGACGCTGAGCTTGTACGCGCCGGAGACCTGCAGGAGCCGCAGCTTCGCTTTGTCGTGCAGGCGTTGCGGCCCGCTCATGGCCACGTGCACCGTGATCCGATCACCGTGCGTTTCGGAGCGAAGCTCCTCGATCTGGAGTCCCGCATTCTGCACGATCCGCTCGATATCGGCTACGCGCTTGGGATCGGCGTCCACCTCGAGGGCCAGGTGCGTGATGCCACCGTACTTCCGCAGCGACCGCTCGAGTCGTCCGAGTGCGCCGAGCACCAGCACGACCAGCAAGGTCGCCCCTGTGGCCTCGACCAACGCCCCTGCCCCGACAGCCACCCCGATGGCCGCGACGAGCCAGATCGTCGCCGCGCTCGTGAGGCCGCTCACATGACCGCGGCTATGGAGAATGGTGCCGGCACCGATGAAGCCGACACCGGTGACGATCTGGGCGGCGATCCGCGCGGGATCGCCGCCCCCATCGACGGCCACGGATATGGAAAGTCGCGTGAAGAGCGCGGCACCCACGCAGATCAGGATGTTGGTCCGCAGCCCCGCAGCCTTCCCCCTGAGTTCCCGTTCCAGACCGATGGCACCGCCCAAGACGACGGCGATCACGAGGTACCCGAGCAGATCCAGTCGGAGGATCTGCACCAGCTCCGTCCAGGTGGTAGCAATCATCGTGGTCGTGCGGCTCCTTCGGCCGCGAGAAGGCCCATGCGCTCGCGCACGTTGCTCATCGTGTCCGCGGCGATCGCCCGCGCTCGCTGCGCCCCATCATGGAGGATCTCCCCTACTTGCTCGGGAGCCGCCTGCAACGCCGCTGCCCGCTCGCGGATCGGGGCGAACTCGCGCGCGATGTTCTCGGCGAGCACCCGTTTGCAGTCGAGACAGCCCCACGCCGCGGCACGACATTTGGCGGCCACCTCCTCGACCGTGGCGCTCGGCGAGAAATGCTGGTGGAGAGCGTAGATGTTGCACACCTCGGGATTGCCGGGATCCTTCCTCGTCACGCGGGCCGGATCGGTAACCGCGGGTCGCAGTCGCTCCCAGATCTGCTCGGGCCCCTCCAGGATGCCGATCGTATTGCCGAGGCTCTTGGACATCTTGGCCTGTCCATCGAGCCCCACGATGCGGCCCGCGGGAGTGAGCATGGGCTCTGGTTCCGGAAAGAATTCGTTGCCGTACCGCGCATTCCACTTCCGAGCCACTTCCCGCATTAGCTCGATGTGTTGGACCTGATCTTCGCCGACCGGCACTCGCTGCGCTCGATACAGAAGGACGTCGGCCGCCTGGAGCACCGGGTAGTTCAACAGTCCAGCGAGCACGCTTACCTGCCGCTGCGTCTTGTCCTTAAATTGGGTCATCCGCTCGAGCTCGCCCAGCGGTGTCACCGTCGTGAACACCCAGGCCAACTCGGTGTGCTCCGCGACGTGCGACTGGACGAACAGCACCGAGCGCTGCGGATCGATGCCGGCCGCGAGCAGGCTCACGGCCATGCCGAAGGTCCGGTCGGCGAGTGCCGTGGCCTCGTACTCCTGCGTGATGGCATGGTAGTCGACGATGCAGAAGATGCACTCGTATTGATCCTGGAGGGCCACCCAATTCCTGACCGCCCCGAGATAGTTGCCGACGTGCAGTTCGCCAGAGGGTTGGATGCCGGAAAAAACCCGCATTGGCCGGAAGGTATGGAAGGGATAGAGGGACCGCAAGGTGAGTGAACACCACGACTTACTGGCTGTCGCCCTCGGCGCCGCGGCGGCGGCGGCCGACCACATTCGCTCGCGCGCCCGCCCCCTCCCTGACGCCTGGCACCTCAAGGGCCAGAGCGATTTCGTGACGCAGGTCGACCTCGAAACGGAGGCGCTCATCGCCGATCAACTTCGCCAGGCGGTCCCCGGTTCCGTCATCCTCGGCGAGGAACTCACGCCGCATGCGATTGGCGCCGATCTCGTGTGGGTCGTCGATCCGCTCGACGGCACGACCAACTTCCTCCACGGCTACCCGGCCTATGGCGTGAGCATCGGGGCGGTCGTCGAGGACGAGCCAACCGTTGGCGTGGTCGTCGACGTCGCGAGATCGATCACGTATCACGCGATCCGCGGCGGTGGGGCGTGGTGTGAAGGGCGGCAGCTCACGGTCTCCGCGACGTCGGAACCCGCGAGCGCGCTCATCGGAACGGGGTTTCCTTTCAAGGTCGCCCATCTGCTCCCCACCTATCTGCAGCAGTTCAGCACCATTCTCCAGAGAACGGCCGGCGTTCGCCGAGCGGGGGCCGCATCCCTCGACTTCGCCGACATCGCTCAGGGACGGTTTGACGGATTCTGGGAGTTGCACCTCGCCCCGTGGGATGTCGCGGCGGGCACGGTGCTCGTGCGCGAGGCGGGTGGCGTGGTGACCGATATGGAGGGAAACAGGGGTGTCCTACGCCACGGCCCGTATGTGGCGGGCAACCCTACCATCCATGCCTGGTTGCTCGACGTGCTACGGGGATCGGGGACGGGGCTCGCCCCCTAGGCGAGCGTTCCTACGCCTCCGCCGAAACCGGCGCCGGCGTGAGCACCCGAGGTTCGTCGGGTTGCACGACGACCGTGTGCTCGAAGTGCGCCGAAAGAGAGCCGTCCGCCGTCACAACAGTCCACTTGTCGTCCAGCGTCCTGATCTGGGGAAGGCCCAGGTTGACCATCGGTTCAATGGCCAGGGTCATGCCCGGCATGAGGCGCGGGCCACGCCGCGGCTTGCCGTAGTTGGGGATCTGCGGCTCCTCGTGAAAGCTCGTACCGATCCCGTGCCCAACGAGTTCCCGCACCACGCTGTACCCAGCGCGCTCGACGACGCGCTGGATGGCATGCCCGACGTCCCCCACGTGATTACCCGAGGTGGCGGCGGCGATGCCCGCGTCCAGGGCATCCTGCGTGACCTGAAGCAGGCGTCGGGCTTCCGCGCTCACGGTGCCAACGGGGAGCGTGACAGCCGAATCGGCGTGCAGACCCTCGAGACAGACCCCGCAGTCGACGCTGATCACGTCGCCGTTCCTGAGGAGGCGCTCCGGCGACGGGATGCCGTGAACGATCTCGTTGTTGATCGAGGTGCAGAGCGTGGCGGGAAAGTCGTACAGCCCCTTGAATGACGGGGTCGCTCCGGGGTGGCGGCGGATGAACGTTTCCGCCGCGGCGTCGAGCTCGGCCGTGCTGACCCCCGGCTCCGTTTGGCTCGCCACCAGCGCCAGCGTGTCGGCGAGGATCCGGCCTGCCTGAGCCATGATCTCTATTTCACGGGCCGATTTGATGGATATCATAATCCCAGCACCGCGGCGATGCGCGCCGCAATCGTGTCGATACTCCCCGTCCCCCGGACCTCACGGAGGACCCCTCGTTCCCTATAATACTGCACGAGTGGTGCCGTCTGTTCCGCGTAAACGTCCAGGCGCTTCCGAATGGCCTCCGGAGTGTCGTCGCTGCGGCCCTGCTCGCGGGCTCGCCCGGAGAGCCGCCGAATCAGTTCCCGATCAGGCACATCGATGTTGAGCGCGTGGTCCACGCGGCGGCCCCGAGCCTCGAGCGCTCGATCGACCGCTTCGGCCTGAGCCAGCGTGCGCGGAAAGCCATCCATCATGACCCCGTTCGCCGCCTCTGCCAAGCCCAGCACCTCCTCGATGAGGCCGATGATCACGTCGTCTGGCACGAGCAGCCCCTGGTCCATGGACCACTGCGCGCGGCGACCGAGCGCCGTCCCACGCGACACGGCGCTGCGCAGAAGATCGCCGGTCGACACCCGTGGGATCCCAGTTCGTTCGGCGAGGAGTGCCCCTTGTGTGCCTTTGCCGGATCCCGGAGGGCCGAGGAGAATGATGTCCACAGTGACCGCCGTCGGGTTCGGGACCGGGTGGGAGGCGGGCGTCGCCGTGCCGCACCCGGCCGCGGGCTCACATGTAGCGGCCGCGTCGGCCGCGGAACTTGACCCGTCCCTGCTTCATGAAGTCGTCGTAGTGCCGGAGGTGGAGATGTTGCTGCACCTGGATCCACGTATCCAGCGCGACACCGACGACGATGAGGAGGGCCGTGCCGCCGAATCCGAACGGGACGTTGAAGGCGTCGAAGATGAAGAAGGGGAGCAACGCGATGAGCGTGAGGAACACGGCCCCTGGCAGCGTCACCCGGGTCAGGACCTGGTCGATGTAGTCCGCCGTCGCACCGCCGGGCTTCACGCCCGGAATAAACCCACCTTGCTTCTTCAGGTTCTCCGCGATGTCCAGCGGGTTGAAGATGATCGACGTGTAGAAGTACGTGAAGAACATGATGAGCAGCGCATAGCTCACGTAGTACACGGTCGTGCCGGGCTGGAACACCTCGGAGATGGCCCGCAGGCTCGGGACGTTGCTGAAGGTCGCGATGGTGCCGGGCACTACGATGATGGCCTGCGCGAAGATGATGGGCATCACGCCCGCAGAGTTGAGGCGGATCGGGACGAAGGTCTTCTGTCCTTCCCGGATGCGTCCGCGTCCCATGACCTTCCGCGGGATCTGAATCGGAATCCGGCGCGCCGCGACGGTGATGGCAATGACGCCCGCGATCACGGCCAGCATCACGATCAGCAGGATGATCAGCCGCTGCACCGTGATCACCCCGGTGCCCAAGAACTGGAGCGTGAGTGCTGTGCCCGGCAGGAACCCCTCCATGATCGAGAAGAAGATCATGAGGCTCATGCCGTTCCCGACCCCGTGCTCGGTGATGCGCTCGCCCAGCCACATGACGAAAATCGCGCCGGACGTGAGGGTGATCATAGTCACGGTCCGGAACCCGTAGCCCGGGCTCGCAACCGCCCCCTGCTGTTCCGCGAAGATGGCGAATCCGTAGGCCTGGAACAATGAAAGCACGACCGTGGCATATCGGGTCCACTGCGTGATCTTCTTTCGTCCCTCTTCCTCCTTCTGCGCCTTTTCGATGTACGGGAAGACCGCACCGCCCAGCTGGAACATGATCGAGGCGGAGATGTAGGGCATGATGCCCAGTGCCAGCACCGTGGCCCTGGAGAGCCCGCCGCCGACGAACATGTCGTACATCCCGAAGAAGGTCCCTGCACCCTGGTTCCGAATGAATTCGGCGAGGACCTGGACGTTCACGCCCGGTGTGGCGATGTGTGCCCCGCCCCGGTACACGGCCAGGCACAGCAGCGTGAACAGGAGCTTCTCCTTGAGCTCCGGGACAGCGAAGAGGTTTGGAAATTTGGGTACGGCCATCCTTCTACGCCTCTATCCGCCCGCCCGCCTGTTCGATCTTCTCTTGCGCGCCCTTTGAAATGCCGCAGCCGCGGATCACGTACGGACGCGTCGCCTCTCCGGTTCCCAGGATCTTGACCGGCACATCCGTGCGGCGGATCAGTCCGAGCTCGAGCAAGACGGCCGGATCGATCGCTTCACTGGGTGCCTTGGCGAGATCCCGCAGGTTCACCACCTGCGCTGGGACCCTGAAGGGATTCGTGAACCCCCGTTTGGGCACGCGCCGTACGAGCGGCATCTGACCGCCTTCGAACCCCGGCCGGACGTTGCCGCTGGCCCGAGCGCGCTGCCCCTTGTGGCCACGACCGGCGGTCTTGCCCAGACCCGAACCGGGTCCGCGACCCTTGCGCTTCGGGTCGGTGCGCGAGCCGTCGGGCGCGGGGAGGTTGTGCAGCCCTAGTTGCTCCTTCTTCGCCATCACGCCTCCTCAGGGGTCACCTGGACCAGGTGCCGCACTTTGAACAGCATCCCCTGCACCGAGGGATTGTTGGGCACCACGACCTCGTCCTGATGGTGCTTGAGACCGATGGCGCGCAGGGTACGTCGAAAGGTGTCCGCGTGACCGATTCCCGAGCGGACCTGCTTCACACGCACTCGGCCCGTGGCGGCCGGTTCCGGTGACTTCGGAGCGGCCCGCTTGGTTGCCTTCTTCGTGGTCGACCGCTTGGTGGCCTTCGTCTTCGTCTTCGTCTTCGTCGTCTTCTTTTTGGTCGCCTTCGTCTTTGTCTTCGTCGCGCGCTTAGCGGTCTTGGCCTTTTTCTCAGGCATTTGACACTCCCTGGCGCGGACGGTAATCCAGCTCCGTCGGCTCCATCCCGCGCTGCCGCGCCACTTGCTCCAGCGTCACCAGCCGGGTGAGGCCGTCCATCGTAGCCCAGACCATGTTCAAGGGGTTGGCCGATCCCAGCGACTTGGTGAGGATGTCGGTGATCCCGGCGCACTCGAGCACGGCCCGCACCGGTCCGCCGGCGATGACGCCCGTACCGGAGGTCGCCGGCTTGAGGAGCACTCGGCCCGCCCCGTGGCGCCCGACGATCTCGTGCGGGATCGTGGTTCCCTCCCGCGGCACCGGCCTCATGGACCGCCGAGCGGCCTCCACGGCCTTCCGTACGGCCTCAGAGACCTCGTTGGCCTTGCCCGTCCCGACGCCGACCTGGCCCGCCCCGTCGCCGACGGCGGCGAGAGCGTTGAACGAGAACCGACGGCCGCCCTTCACCACCTTGGCGACGCGGCTGATGTTGATCACGTTCTCGATCTGATCTGACTCGCGGTCCTTGCGTCCGCGATCTCTCTCTTGTGCCATGGTGCTAGAACTCCAGTCCGCCGTCCCGCGCGCCTTCGGCAACGGCCCGGACCCGCCCGTGGTACGGGTATCCGCCGCGATCGAACACGACGCGTGTGATTCCCTGCTCTTTGGCCCGGGTGGCCAGGAGCTTCCCGACAGCGAGCGCCACCCCGGTCTTCCCCTTGCCCTGGGGCTCGACTCCCTTCACGAGGTCGCTCGTCGCGACGAGCGTCACGCCCCGCTCGTCGTCCACGAGCTGGGCGTAGATGTGCTTGAGCGAACGGTACACGACCAACCGCGGCCGTACGCCGGTTCCCTGCACGGTTTGGCGAATCCGCAGGTGGCGACGGGCGCGCCGCTCTTGCCGTGTCTTCGGGCTCCGAAACAATCTCATGGAGCTAGCCTCCCGTCTTCCCGGCTTTGCGCCGCACGTATTCGCCGACGTAGCGGATGCCCTTGCCCTTGTACGGCTCGGGGGGCCGCACGCGTCGGAGATCGGCCGCAACCTGACCGACGAGTTCCTTGTTGATGCCTTCTACCGTCAGCAGTGTCGGGTTCTCCACCTTGATCGCGATGCCGGCCGGCGCGGGGTACTCCACAGGATGGGAGAACCCAACCACGAGTCGCACACCCTTCCCCATGGCCTCGGCCTTGTAGCCCACGCCCTGGATCTCCAGCTGCTTGGAGAAGCCCTCGGTCACGCCATCAACCATGTTCTGGACGAGGGAGCGCGTGAGGCCATGCAGCGCGCGGTGCCGTCCGCTGTCGCTTGGCCGCTCGACCGTCACGATCCCTTCACGCTGCGTAACGCGCATCTCGGCTGGGAGGGTCCGCGTCAACTCGCCCTTCGGTCCCTTCACCTCGATGTGGTGACCGTCGAGCGCCACCGTCACCCCGCTGGGAACCGTCACCGGCTTTCTGCCGATTCGTGACATGATCCTCTCCTACCAGAGCACCGCGACGAGCTCGCCGCCCACACGGGCCTGGCGTGCATCGCGATCGCTCATTAGTCCCCGCGGGGTGGACAGGATGGCCATACCGAGGCCGTTCTTCACCCGCGGGATCTCGCGTGCCTTCACGTACCGTCGGAGCCCCGGCTTGGAGACGCGCTGCATTTCATGGATGACGGGGAGATCACCGTCATACTTGAGATACACACGCAATACGCCGTGACGTCCGTCGTCTAAGACGGCGAAATCGTGGACGTACCGGTTCTCGCGCAGGATTCGCGCGATCTCCACCTTGAGTTTCGATACCGGAACGTCGACCCGCCGGTGTCCAGCCTGGCACGCGTTCCGAATTCGGGTCAGCATATCGGCGACCGGATCGTTCATCTCACCAACTCGCCTTCCGCACGCCGGGGATCTCGCCCCGGAGCGCCTGTTCGCGGAAGCAGATCCGACAGATTCCGAATCTGCGGAGGTAGGCTCGAGCACGGCCGCAACGCGCACACCGTTTGTACGCCCGCACGCCGTATTTCGGCTTCCGCTTCGCCTTCTCAACGAGACACTTCTTTGCCATCCGGTTGGCTCCCCCTATCCGATCGTCACCGGTATCTGTCCGCGGAACGGCATACCCATCTCCCGCAGCAGTGCCATACCGACGTCGTCCCGACCCGCGGTCGTGACGAACGTGATGTCCATGCCGTGAATCTTCTCGACCTTGTCGTAATCGATTTCCGGGAAGATCATCTGCTCCCGGATCCCGACGGTGTAGCTGCCGCGCCCGTCGAACGACCGTGTCGGAAACCCACGGAAGTCGCGGATACGCGGCACGGCAACGTTGATGAACCGGTCCAAGAACTCCCACATCTGTGCGCCGCGCAGAGTGACCCGGACACCGACGGGCATGCCGGCCCGCAGCGAAAAGTTGGAGATGGCCTTCTTGGCGCGGGTCACGACGGGTCGCTGGCCCGTGATCGCCGCCAGCTCCTCAACGGCCGTGTCGAGCAGCTTCGGATTCTTCGGTGCCTCGCCCAGTCCCACGTTCAGCACGATCTTCTCGAGTCGTGGCAACGCGTTCGGATTCGTGAACCCGAACTCCTGAGCGAGCTTGGGACAGACAGTCGCCCGATAGTGGTCCCTGAGCCGCGGCGGCGGCGCCGGCGGCGCCGCGACCTGCTCGGTCCGAGCTTCGTCTTTCTTCTTCTTCTCCGCCATGTCCTGACCTACCGGTTCCTCGGGATCGGCTGACCCGATTTGACGCTGAGCCGCTCCACAGTTCCGTCCTTGTCTTTCTTGCGCCGCACGCGCGACGGGTCACCACTCTTGGGATCGAGCAGCATCACGTTCGAGACGTCGATCGGAGCGGGGAACGTGATGATGCCACCCTCCTCAGTGGCGCTCGTCGCTCGGCGATGCTTCGTGACCACGTTGACGCCGTCGACCACCACGCGTCCCTTGCGCGGCAACACACGGATCACAGTGCCTTCCGCGCCCCGGTCTTCCCCTCGGAGCACGCGCACCTTGTCGCCCTTCGTGATCCGCATCTTCTGGGGCGTCGCGGCCTGGGGCTTCTTCTCGCGCCGGCTCTTCTTGTATACGAGCGGTTTCATCTAGAGCACCTCCGGTGCGAGCGAAACGATCTTCATGAAGCGTTTCTCACGGAGCTCGCGACCCACGGGCCCAAAAATGCGCGTCGCCCGGGGCTCGCCAGCGTCGGTGATGAGGACCGCCGCATTATCATCGAAGCGGATGTAGCTGCCGTCCCGCCGGCGCGTCTCCTTCGCCGTTCGGACGATCACCGCCTTGGCGACGTCACCCTTCTTGACCTGGCCGGCAGGCAGCGCGTCCTTGATCGTCACGACGACGATATCGCCCATGCCGGCGTAACGGCGCTTGCTACCGCCAAGCACGCGGATCACCAGCGCCTTCCGGGCACCGGAGTTGTCCGCAATCCTGACGATCGATTCCTGTTGTACCACGTCGGCCTCACTTACTCCGCACGAGTGACGATCTCGACCACCCGCCAACGCTTCGACTTCGACAACGGGCGGGTCTCGGCGATGCGGACTGTGTCTCCCGCCTTCGCGCCTTGGTCGTCGTGGGCATAAACCCGCTTCGTTCGCGTCAGCTGCTTCCCATACAGTCCGTGCGCGAACTGGCGGGTCAGCTCGACGGTCACCGTCTTCGACATCTTGTCGCCCACCACGACGCCGGTGCGCACCTTTCGCCGCCGTCGGGCCCGTGCATCTTGACTCATACTTACTTCCTCTCGCGCAGGACCGTCTCGATCCGCGCAATGTTCCGACGGAGCATCCGGAACTGGCTCGGGTTGTCGATGGCCTCGGTGGCCGACCGGAATCTCAGTCGGAACCGCGCTTCCTTGAGCAGCGCCAACTCGTCCTCCAGCTCGCGGTCCGTTAGCTCCCGGAGCTTTCCGGAGTCGAGTCGCTTGCGTTCCGTGTCTTTCAGCGCCATACCGCTAGCCGTCCTCGCGCGTGATGATCCGGGTCTTGACCGGCAGCTTCGTCGCCGCGTGCGCCAGCGCCGAGCGGGCGACGTCTTCCGACACACCCTCCAACTCGAACATGACGCGCCCTGGTTTGACGACCGCGACCCATCCCTCCGGGTTGCCCTTGCCCTTCCCCATTCGCGTCTCGGCCGGCTTCTTCGTAATCGGCTTGTCCGGGAAGATCCGAATCCAGATGCGCCCACCGCGCTTCATCACGCGGGTCATCGCCACCCGGGCCGCCTCGATCTGGCGACTGGTGATCCACCCCGGATCCAACGTCATCAACCCGACGTGGCCAAACGCGACCGAGTTGCCGCGCGTCGCATGACCCTTGGTCCGGCCCTTCATCTGTTTCCGGTACTTGACTCGCTTCGGCGCTAGCATCGCTCACGCCCCCGTGCTGTAGGTCTTGCCGCGCCGATCGTCGACGACCTCGCCCTTGAAGATCCACACCTTGACGCCGATGGTGCCGTACGGCGCCTTGGCCGTCGAGACGCCGTAGTCGACGTCGGCCCTGAGCGTGTGCAGCGGCACCCGTCCCTCGTGATACCCTTCCGACCGGGCGATCTCCGCCCCCCCGAGCCGACCACCACACCGGATCTTGATCCCTTGCGCGCCCATGCGAATGGCGTTCTGAACAGCCCGCTTCATCGCGCGCCGGAACGAAATCCGCTGCACCAGCTGGTGGACCACGTTGTCGGCCACCAACTGCGCGTCGAGCTCAGGACGCTTGATCTCCTCGACGTTGATCCCGACCTCGTTGCCCGTGAGCTGAGCCAACTCGTCCCGGAGCTTGTCCACTTCGGCGCCCCGCTTGCCGATCACGACGCCGGGGCGCCCCGTGTAGACGGTCACCGTCACCTTGCCCGGCTTGCGCTCCACGTGCACGTCCGACACGGCCGCGTGGGACAGACGGGTCTTCAGATACTTCCGAATCAGCTCGTCTTCCTTGAGGAAGGCCGGGAACTCCGCCCCGGCGAACCACCGGGAGCGCCACGGCTTGACGATGCCGAGCCGGAAACCGTACGGATGCGTTTTCTGGCCCACTTATGCCCTCTCTTCTTTAGATCGAACGCGAATCTCCACGTGGCTTGTCCGCTTCCGAATCGGCGCCGCGCGCCCCATCGCCGCTGGCCGGTAGCGCCACAGCGTCGGCCCCTCGTTCACGACGGCGTACGCGACGTACAGACGATCGACGTCGAACGCCTCGTTGCTGCGGAGCGCCGCCTGCTCGGCGTTCGCCACCGCCGACCGCAGCACCTTCTCGATCTGCTGTGCCGCGTGCTTCTTCGAGAACTTCAGGAGTGCGTACGCGTCGTTGACGTCCTTGCCCCGGATCAGGTCGACCACCAGCCGCATCTTCCGTGGCGACTGCCGCACCCATTTCTGAATCGCTCGAGCCGTCATCATCTCACGCCCCCGTGCTGACCTTCTTATCCGCCGCCACTCTGCCGGAATGACCGCGGAACAGGCGCGTCGGTGCGAATTCGCCCAGCTTGTGCCCGACCATGTTTTCGCTGATGTACACCGGGATGAACTTGTTCCCGTTGTGCACCGCGATCGTGTGTCCCACGAAGTCCGGCGTAATCGTCGAGCTGCGGGACCACGTCTTGAACACCCGCTTCTCGCTGGACGCATTGAGCGCCTCGATCCTCTTCAGGAGCGAGGCCTCGACGTAGGGACCTTTCTTGATGCTTCTCGCCATACCTAGAGTCCGTTCCGGCTACTTCGTCGCCTTGCCGCGCTTGCGCCCGCGGACGATGAGTTTCGTGCTCGCCTTCTTGCGATGCCGCGTCTTGCGACCCTCCGGCTTGCCCCACGGGGTCACCGGCGGCCGCCCGCCCGACGTCTTGCCTTCGCCACCACCGAGGGGGTGGTCCACGGGGTTCATGGCCACACCTCGTACGATCGGCCGTCGCCCAAGCCAGCGCGTCTTCCCTGCCTTGCCGTAGCTCGCCAGCTCGTGCTCGGCGTTGCCCACTCCACCGATCGTAGCCATGCACTCCTGCCGGACCATCCGCACCTCGCCGCTCCTGAGCTTCAGAGCCACGTGGACTCCCTCCCGGGCCACCACCTGCGCACTCGTGCCGGCGGAGCGGCACAGCTGACCCCCCTTGCCGATCTTGAGCTCGATGCAGTGTACCGTCGTGCCCAGGGGAATCTCCCTGAGCGGGAGGGCATTCCCCGTACGGATGTCGCTGCCCGGCCCCGCTTCGACCCGATCCCCGACGGCTAGCCCCCGGGGATGCAGGATGTAACGCTTCTCGCCGTCGGCATAGGTGAGCAATGCGATCCTGGCCGTTCGGTTGGGATCGTACTCGATCTCGGTGACCGTGGCCGGAACCCCGTGCTTGCCGCGTTTGAAATCGATCATCCGATAGCGCCGCTTGTGCCCGCCGCCCCGGTGCCGAGACGTCAGGTGGCCGCGGTTGTTGCGTCCGCCTGACTTCTTGATCGGTCCCACGAGCGACTTCTCCGGCGTCGATCGGGTGATTTCATCGAAACCGCTCACCGAGCGAAACCGGGTGCCTGCGCTGGTCGGACGGAATTTACGAATACCCATCGGCCTATCCCTCGAAAATCTCGATCGTGTCACCTTCGGCGAGCCGAACGAGCGCCTTCTTCCACCGCGGCCGCCGGCCAACCGATCGCCCTCGCGTCCGGCGCTTCGACCGCTGCTGCATGGTGCGGACGCTGGTCACCTTGACACCAAACATCGACTCGATCGCTTCCCGAATCTGCGGCTTGGTTGCCCGTGGATCGGCCTCGAAGGTGTACTCGCGCAGTGCGGCGTACTGTGCCGAGGATTTCTCGGTCACCACTGGCCGCACCACGGCCCGAAAGCGATCAAGCATCCTTGCCACCCTTTCGCGTCGACTTCTTCTTCTTGGTCGACTTTGTTGCCTTCTTGCGACCGGTCTGCTTGGCGGTGGCCCGCTTGCGACTCATGGCCCGGCCGCCCGTTTTCTTCTTGCTCGCCCCTGCCGCCGCCCGCTTCGCGCGCTTGGGCGCCGAGCCCGCCACGACATGACCACCGATGGCGCTCTCCTCAACGACCACGGTGTCGGCCCAGAGCACCTCGTACGCCGACACATCCTGGTAGCGCATGACGTGCACCTCGGGCACGTTGCGCCCGGAGCGATACACCGCCTCGCGATGATCGGCCATGAGGAGCAGGACCTTGTGATTGTCCAGCCCCAACTTGTCGATCAACTCCACGAGCCGTCGCGTTTTCGGTTCCTCGAACACGAGGTCCTCGATGACGACGAACGCTCCCTCATTCGCCCGCGAGTTCAAGGCGGACTGCCGCGCCAAGCGCTTGACCTTGCGTGGCAAGCCCGTCCGATACCGCCTCGGCTTCGGGCCGAACACAATGCCCCCACCTGGGTACTGCGGCGCCCTGATCGTTCCTTGCCGCGCGCGCCCGGTGCCCTTCTGTCGGTACGGCTTGCGATTGCCGCCCGAGACCTCGGCCCGAGTCTTGGTCGAGTGCGTCCCCTGCCGTTGGTGATTCCGATACGCGCGCACCGCGTGGTACAGCGCCGCCTCGTTCACCGTGCCGTCGAACTCGCCGGGAAGGGCATAGCTCCCCTTCGCCTGCGCGGTCGCCGTATAAAGCCGTGCCTCACGCATACCGGCTGCGACCTCCCTGTTTGCGTACCACGACGATGCCGCGGCGTGGACCCGGGATCGCCCCCCGCACGAACAGCAGGTTGCGCTCGGGATCGACCCGGACCACCGAGAGCCCCAACTCCGTGAAGCGCACGTTGCCGTGCTGACCCGGGAGCTTCTTACCCTTGATTACCCGCGACGGATCGGTGCCCGGTCCCATGCTGCCCGGCTTCCGGTGCCGGGTGTTTCCATGCGAGGACGGGCCACCATGGAAGCCGTGCCGCTTGACGACCCCCTGGAACCCCCGGCCTCGAGTCGTGCCCGTCACCTTGACCCGCTCACCTGCCTCGAAGATCGCAACCGTCACGACGTCGCCCGGCTTGGGCGCCTCGCCGGCGCCGGCCGACAGGTGGAAGCTCCGCAGCACCTGCGGCGTGGTCTCCACCCCAGCTTTCGCAGCATGGCCGGCAGCGGCCTTCGTCGCGCGCTTCGGCTTCCGCGTTCCGAACCCCAGCTGCACCCGGGCGGTTGCGCCTTCCGGCACCGCCACCTGCAGCACCGGACACGGTCCCGCCTCGATCACCGTGACGGGAATGGCCCCACCCTCGTCACTGTAGATCCGGGTCATGCCTAGCTTTCGACCGATCAGTCCATTCATCGCTATTCGACCTTGATCTCGACGTCGACGCCTGCGGGCAGATCGAGCTTCGTCAGTGAATCCACTGTCTGCGCCCGCGAGTCGAGAATCTCGATGAGGCGCTTGTGGGTCTTCAATTCGAACTGCTCGCGGCTCTTCTTGTCCACGTGCGGGCTCCGCAATACCGTCCACCGCTGCGTCTTGGTGGGCAGGGGAATCGGGCCGGAGACCGTGGCGCCGGTCTTCTCGACGGTACGCACGATGTCCGCCGCAGCCTGATCCAGCACCACGTGGTCAAATGCCTTCAGTCGGATTCGAATCTGTCCTGCCATGGCCGGAGCCTTTCGTCTCACCACCGGTTTCGCGATCTGCTATTTCAGGATCTTGGCAACCACGCCGGCGCCGACGGTGCGGCCGCCTTCGCGGATCGCAAACCGCAGCCCCTCCTCCATCGCAATCGGCGTGATCAACTCGATCGTCATCTT
>JBDHEI010000048.1:5997-29108 GCA_039591075.1 Gemmatimonadota bacterium | reverse complement strand
CGCGGCTGTCGCCGCAGGTCGAAGCCAGAACGTGCCGTTCACTCCCGATTGTTCGAACGACCCGCTGATGCTGTCTCCCCGGAGCTCGCCGTCAAACACGGCCAGGCCGGGCCCGCCAAGCAACTCAAAATGGACCTTCGGCAACTCAACGCGCACATTGCGCAGGGGCAGCTTGGCCGCCCCCTGTTGGGGAATGTCCATTGTCGCGGTGAGTGCGCTATCGCTCCGAGTGAAATGGACGCTCATCCCCAGCTCGCCGCCGAGGACGAGAATCGCCCCGGTCCAGCTGCCCTCGACCGACTCCTGGGCGTATCCGGGTCCGGCGAGCGGCAGCGATAGCAATCCGGCGACGGTGGCGGCCATCAGGTGTCTCGCTTTCATCCCAGTCTCCCAGCGTTACTCGGGCTCGGTGACGACGCCGTTGCCGAACGCCAGGATCTCCGACGCTGCGCCCATGATGAACGAGGTGCTGAACCGGAGGTCGGTCACGGCATTGGCCCCGAGTGACCTTGCGTTGGCCACCATCCGGTCAAGGGCCTGTTCCCGCGCCTCGCCCATCATCTTGGTGTACTCCTCGATTTCGCCGCCCACGAGGTTCTTCAAGCCGGCCAGGATGTCGCGGCCCACGTTGCGGGCCCGAATGGTGTTGCCGCGTACGAGGCCCAGCGTCTTCACGACGCGGTGGCCGGCGATAGACGATGCAGGTGTCACGATCATCGGATCACGTCCTTGTAGGGATCACTCCGTCTGAGGATCAGCTTCTCTCGGATGACCGACACCAGGAGAATCACGCCGCCCGCGGTGAGGGCGAGGATTCCGGCCTTGATGAAGGTCGGGAGCTCGGTATCGCCGAGGATGTCCTGGACCGCCTGCCACAGTCCCCACGATAGCAGGACGATGGCACCGACCGACACCAGAATCCAGGCAACACCGCGCTCGAACCGTCGGTACACGCCGGTCCAATAGTGATCCCACGTTTCTTCCGGGGGTTGGCGCAACGACATGGTCTGGGTGACCTCCTTTACACGTTGGAGCTGCCGCCATTCCTGCTCGAGAGCCGGATCGTGCCGGAGCAGGCGAGCAAGCTCGTCACGGTCGCTTCGCGAGAGCTCGCCGTCCAGCGCTCCCATCAGCAACTGGCGCGCACGCTCGTCGGTTCGATCGGGGCTCCTCATAGTGCCTCCCCGAGGATGACTGCCAGGGCCCTGCGCGCCGCATAGAGGCGCGACATCACGGTGCCGATCGGAATCCCGAGTAGATCGGCGATCTCACGGTACTTGAGTCCCTCGAATTCCCGCATGACGATGACCTCGCGTTCGTGCGGAGGCAGCGCCTGAATGGCCGTCTCGATCCGTGCCCGCAGGTCCGCGCGCTCGGTTTTGCGATCGGGCGCGGATTGAGCCGCACGCGCGTCGGCCTGCTCGGCGAGCCACGGTCCCGCTTCGGCGAGCCGCGTTCGTCGCGTCTTCGTATCGCGCAGGAAATTGAAGCAGAGCCGACGGATGATCTGGTACAGCCAGGGGTAAAACGGTCGGCTCGGGTCCAGCTTCCCCCGGGCCCGGAAGGCTCGGGCGAACGCTTCTTGTGACAAGTCCAGCGCGTCGTCATGGTTGGCGACGAGGCCGAGCGCGGCGAAGTACGCCCGCCGCATGTACTTCTGCACCAGCTCGCCAAAGGCGTCGCGATCTCCTGCCCGCACCTTGGCGACCAGCACGCCGTCCCCACCGGCATCCTGCACCGAGATCTCCAACCGCACCCTCTCCTGCTCGGGTCATTCCTAGAGAGGTACCCCGAAGAATCAGGGTTATTCGCGGTACGGACAAGACCGTTGGTGCCGCCCCGTGGAGCGAGCCATCCCAGGGGGTGGCCAGCGAGGGCCGGACGGGGCAGAATTCGGGGAGTTTCACGGATTGGAGCGATGGCCCGACATCACGCCCAGACGTCGTCTCGAGTACCCGCTCAGCGGCAGGCCTCGGTCTGCGTCCTCCTCGTGGCGCTGGCGGCCTGCGAGGGAGGCGGTCCCCCGGTCCCGGCGAGGGTGCTCGTGTCTCCCAACGCAAACCTCGTGACGGAGATCGGGGCCGTCGTGCACTTCGTGGCGAGTGTCGAGGACGAGCAGGGGTCTGTGATCCCTGGCGCGCAGGTCGCGTGGTCTACCGGCGACCCTTCGGTGGCCACCGTGGACATTCGGGGTGAGGTAACAGCCCACGCCCAAGGCGCAACGGTCGTCACGGCCCTGGCCGGTGACGTGAGTGGGCTCGCCGCGTTGGAGGTGTACGTGCCGCCCCCACGTGACTTCGCGGTGGGCACCACGCACCTGGGACGTAATGGGTATGTGGAATTCGAGGTTGGCGATCTCCCGCTCATCATTGCCGCGCCACATGGAGGCGCCGAGCGCCCCGACGAGATTGCGGACCGTACGTGGGGTGTCACGGGTCAGGATCGCAACACCATGGATGTGGCCAGACGGGTTGCTGAAGCCCTGGAAGTGCTGACGGGAAAGCGCCCGTATCTCGTCCTCTGCCATCTGCATCGCAGCAAGCTCGACGCGAACCGAGAGGTGAATGAGGCGGCCCAGGGCAACCCGTTTGCCGATTGGGCGTGGGCGGAGTACCACGCGTTCATCGATACCGCGACGGCGCACAGCACGAGCGCGTTCGGTGACGGGCTGTATGTCGACGTGCATGGGCACGGGCACGAGGTCCAGCGCCTCGAGCTAGGTTACCTGCTGACTGGAGCGGAGTTGGCGCTGTCGGATGCTGCGCTCGAGGTGGGAGCCTACGATGCAAACAGCAGTGTGCGCGCACTAGTCACCCGGTCCGACTCGAGCTTCGCGAGCATCGTGCGTGGCACGGCGAGCCTGGGTGGCCTCCTCGCCGCACGCGGCTATCGGACGGTCCCCAGTCCGGCCGAGCCGGATCCGGGTGGGGCCCCGTACTACAGTGGGGGGTACAGCACGGCACGCCACGGCTCACGGGACGGCGGCTCGGTGAGTGCGATCCAGGTGGAGGCCAATTGGGAGGGCGTGCGGGATACCCAGGTCGGTGTCCGGGTCTTCGCTGACTCGCTGGCGTCCGCGCTTCTGGCCTACTTCGAAGTGTACTTCGGAAGTCAGGTGGCTGATCTGGTATCCCGGAGAGCGGGAACGCAATCCGGAGGATTGTGGTTGGTAAGTCGACGGGTGAGGGGGATGTCGCACTATGAGGTACAGTAGATCCTTGCAACCACGGTGGATGTGCGGCTTGGCGCTGGTACTCCTCGGCTGTCAGTCCTCACCCGCTCTGGTGACGCCACCGGCGCCGGTGCCGGAGGGCAGTGCGGTCGAAGCCACCGTGTTCCTCATCGGTGACGCAGGGAAATCGGCGCCCGGCGATCCCGTGCTGAGCACGCTCGGGAGGATGGTGCGTCAGGATCCGGGGCGGGCCACCGTGGTCTTCTTGGGTGACAACGTCTATCCGTCCGGCCTTCCGTCGGAGGCCGATCCGGGACGCCACGCTGCTGAGCAGCGGCTCGGGGCGCAGATCGATGTCGTGGACACGACGGTGGCCCACGGGATCTTTGTGCCGGGCAATCACGACTGGGCGGCGTCTGGGGAAGATGGCTGGGAGGCCGTTCGGCGACAGGAGCGCGTCATCGTGCAGCGGGGCCGGCCATCAGTCGTGATGCTCCCCGGTGGTGGCTGTCCCGGGCCCGTGGTGGTGGATATCGGGACCAGGCTTCGCCTCGTCGTGCTGGACACGGAGTGGTGGTTACGGTCCGGGCCGAAGCCCGTTGGACCGGGATCCGGATGCTCGCCCAACACCATTGGCGGTGTGGTGGATTCGCTGCGCGCAACGCTCAGAGAGGCTGGCGACCGACACGTCGGCGTGGTGTCACACCATCCCCTGGCGAGCGGCGGGGTACACGGCGGTCACTTCGGGATCCTGGACCACCTGTTCCCGCTCAGGGCGTGGAAATCCTGGTTGTGGGTTCCCCTCCCGGTCATCGGCTCCGCCTATCCGATCGCGCGCATGTCAGGGATCTCGTCGCAGGACCTGACCAGCAGTGCGTTCGGTGTGATGCGGGATTCGCTCGCGTCGGCATTTCGGGCGCGTCGGCCGCTGTTCTATGCCGCCGGTCACGAGCACAACCTCCAAGTGCTCGACGGCGAGCGGGTGGCTTATTTCCTGGTGAGCGGTGGGGGATACTACGGACACACCACCCGCGTGGTCCATTTAGACGAGTCGCGGTACGCCGGGGCGGAAAGCGGTTTCATACGCGTCGACGTGCTGCGTGACGGGCGGGTGCGGCTCGGTATCATCACGGTGACAGCGGACGGCATCGCCACCGAGGCGTTTTCGATGTGGCTGGTGTCGGCACCGAAATAGAGGAGGCCTGATGTACCGACTCGGCGGTAGGTGGCGCACTCTGGGGACGGGAGTGGCCCTCTGTGTGGCGTTCGCGCCGGCGACCCCGGTGGGAGCCCAAGATCGGCCATTGACTCCGCCGTCACCCGACTCGGCACGGATCGTCGCCGGGGTGCATTACGATGCCGGAGGGATGCGTCGGTTCTTCTTCGGGAAACTCTACCGGGATCTGTGGACCGCTCCACTCATGGTCGAGGTGCTCGATCTCGGGAGCGAGGGTGGTGGCCTCACGCCCACGACGGCGGGCGGTGGGTTCCAGACCAAGTCGCTCCGGTTTCGCGGCGCGGACGGCTTTGACTACGGGTTCCGCTCGGTGGACAAGGATCCGGCCGTGCTGCCGCCAGAATTCGCGGGAACCGTCGTCGAGGACATCGTCCAGGACCAGATGAGCTCGCAACACCCGGCGGGACCGGCGGTGGTGGCACCGCTGCTCGAGGCGGCGGGCCTGCTGCATACGAATCCTCGGTTGGTGGTGCTCCCGGACGACCCCCGTCTCGGCGAGTTCCGCGAGCGGTTCGCCCGCACCCTTGGCTTCTTCGAGCGCCGGGCCACGGTGACGGGTGCGCGGCCCTTTGCCGGCGCGGACGAGATCATCGACGGCTACGAGATGATCGACCGCGCTCGGGTGAGCCCCGGGCAGCGTGTGGACGTGCAGACGCTCCTCAGAGCCCGACTGTTCGATCTCCTGATTGGGGATTGGGACCGCCATCGCGGACAGTGGAACTTCGTGCTGCGCGAGGACGCCACGGACACGCTGTGGGTACCTCTGCCGGAGGATCGCGACCAGGCGTTCGTGCGGTTCGATGGGGTGCTACTGGGCATCGCCCGTCAGTATGCGCCTCAGCTCATCAACTTTGGCGATGACCTGCCCAGCGTACTTGGGTGGGGATGGAACGGGCGTGAGGTGGATCGTCGCTTCCTGGTGGGCGTGGAGCGGTCGGCGTATGAGTCGACGGCTGCCGACTTGGCGCGACGCATGACTGACTCGGTGATCGATGCGTCAGTGCGGGCGCTTCCGGCCGAGTACTACGCCATCGACGGTCCACGGTTGGCCCGGGCGCTCAAGCGCAGACGTGACCGGTTGCCTGAGGGTGCGGGGAATTACTATCGCCTGCTGGCCGGTGAGGTCGACATCCACGGCACCGATGTCGCCGAGACCGTTGTGGTGGACCGCCACGCCGATGGCCAAAGCGACGTGGCCATCTACGCTGGTGATGTGGGTGAGACCCCGAGCAGCACACCGTACTATCGCCGCCAATTCCACAATTCGGAGACCAACGAGCTTCGGATCTACCTGTACGGGGGCCGGGATCGGGTGACCGTGACGGGAACTGGGGGGATCCCGCTGCATATCGTCGCCGGTGGGGAGGCCGAGGTGGCGAATCGGTCGACTGGCGGAGGCGTGCGGCTGTACGCCACGGGACCTGCCCAAACCACCGGTCGGGTCCACGTCGACCGTCGACCGTACACGCCTCCGCCCAAACGATTCCCCACGGAGCTTCCGCCGCGGGATTGGGGCCATCGGTGGCGATCGCTGGTGTGGGCCGGGTTCGGACCCGACGTGGGGCTATTCGTGGGTGGCGGGGCGACTGTCATCGACTACGGGTTCCGGAAGACTCCCTACGCCTCGCGGGTGGAATTCCGGGGCGGGTTCTCGACGGGAGCCCGGACGGGCCGAGCGGAGTTCTCCGGCGAAGTGTATCGCCCGAATTCGAGGGTGCGCGGACGTGTGGAGGTGGCGCTCTCCGGGATCGAAGTGCTCCGTTACAATGGAGTCGGAAACGAGCTGCAACTGACGCAGCCCGAGGACTACTATCGGGTTCGGCAGCAGCTCGTTTCGGTTGAGCCCGCTGCGGTGCTGCCCCTCGGCGCCAAGACGACGCTCACTATAGGGCCGACGCTCACGTTTTCGCGCACCAGTGAGCAGCAGGGTCGTATCCTCACCGATGTCGACCTGTACGGCGAGGACGGGTTTGGCCAGGTCGGCGTTCGCGGCCAGGTGGACCTGGACACGCGAGATGTCACGGCGGCGGCGACGCGCGGGGTGCGGGTGACCGCGGGGGGCAGTTTTTACCCGTCGATTTGGGACGTCGAGGAGTCGTTCGGCGAGGCGCATGGCGAGGCTAGCACCTATCTTTCGCCTTCCGGGTTCCCACTCCGCCCAACACTCGCACTCCGCGCTGGGGGCAAGAAGGTGTGGGGTCGGTTCCCGTTCCAGGAGGCGGCATTCATCGGTGATCAGCGCACCACGCGCCTGGGTCGCCAGAACCGCTTCGCGGGGGAGGCGGCGGCCTACGGCAATGCTGAGCTTCGGCTCGACGTGGGGAGTGTCTTCCTGGTGCTCCCGGCGCGTTTCGGCATCTTCGGACTAGGCGACCTGGGGAGGGTGTTTCTCGATGGCGAGGATTCGTCCACGTGGCACTGGGCCGCCGGCGGCGGGTTGTGGATTGCCTTTCTGCAGTCGGCCAACACCCTGAGCGTGGCGATTGCGAAGAGTGAGGACCGTGTTGGCGTGTATGCGACAGCGGGGTTTGCCTTCTAGGTGGCAGTTGATGGGATAGAAGACGGGGAGATGGATCATGATGCGTAGAGCATTCGTTCTGATCGGCCTGGCGATCGTGGCGTTCCTGGTGTTCGCCGGGACGCCTGCGGCCGCCGGTTTTCTCGCCGATTGGTATTGGTTCTCGGCCCTCGGACTGGAGCGGATCTTCGCGACCCAGCTCGTGACCAAGATCGCGCTTGGCGCGGCTGTCGCGGTCGTGGTGTCCGTATTCCTGTACGTCAATCTGCGTCTTCCCCTCCGCGGCGTGGCGCCGGATCCCCTCATCGTTCCCCTGCGGGGCCGGCAGCCCTCCGTCGACATGAACAGGGTCATGCGGATCGCGATGTTGCCGATTGCCCTCATCCTGGGTCTGCTGGTGGGGGCGACCGTGTCGGGGGCATGGCTCCCCGTGCTGAAGTTCATTCACGGAACGGACTTCGGCGTGCTGGATCCCGTGTTCGGCCGGGACATCGGGTACTACGTCTTCACGTTGCCGGTGCTCTCGGGCGGCATCGGGCTGTTGACGGGTCTCACGGTCCTCGCCTTGGCGTTCGCGACCCCGTTGTATCTGCTGCGCCGCGACGTTGTAGTCTTCCATCGCCGGGTGACGATCGAGCCCGGCGCCCAGATCCATCTCGGCAGCCTGCTGGCCCTCCTGCTCGTGTCGCTCGCCCTGCGGGTGTTCTTCGTGGACCTCCCGTCAGTGCTCTACGCGACCACGGGGCCGTTTGTCGGGGCGAGCTACGCCGACCTCAGTACCAAGCTGCCCGCGTTGCGGGTTACCGGCGTGGTGGCTCTGGTGGGTGCGGGGTTCGTGCTGTGGGGCGCCGTGCGGCAGCGGCTCGTGCGCCACGCCGTGGTGGCGCTCGGGGCGTACATCGGCGTCGGAATTCTGGGGTCCGTGACGGCGGCATCGATCCAGCGACTCATCGTCATTCCGAACGAGCTCGTCAAGGAGACTCCGCAGCTCAAGCGGCACATCGACGCCACTCGAAAGGCCTGGGGGCTCGATCGCGTGACGGTGCGCGAACTGAGTGGCGAGTCGCATCTCACGCGCGAGGACATCGAGGCCAACGCCGCGACGATCCGCAACGTACGTCTGTGGGACCGGGATCCGCTGCTCCAGACGTTCGGGCAGCTCCAGGAAATCCGCACGTACTACGATTTCGTGTCGGTCGACGACGACCGCTACTGGATCGACGGTGAGTATCGCCAGGTGTTGCTGTCACCGCGCGAGCTGAACTCCGCGTCGCTTCCCACTCGGACGTTCATCAACGAGCGCTTTGTCTTTACCCACGGGATGGGTCTCACGCTTGGCCCGGTCAACCTGGTGACCGAGGAGGGGCTGCCGGTCCTGTTCATCCAGGACCTTCCACCTGTGTCGAACGTCTCGCTCAGCGTGACGCGACCCGGTATCTACTACGGGGAGCTTTCGAACGATTGGGTCTTCGTGAACACCCGGCAGCAGGAGTTCGATTACCCCTCCGGCGAGGGAAACGTGTTCGCGAACTACGAGGGCACCGGGGGCGTCCTCGTCTCGTCCGTGCTCCGACGGGCGGTGCTCTCCATCCGCTTCAGGTCGCTCAAGATTCTCATGTCCAACCGCATCACGAGCGAGAGCAGAGCCATGTACCACCGCCGCGTCCGGGAGCGTGCCCGGAAGGCGCTGCCGTTCCTGATCTGGGACGGTGATCCGTATGTCGTGATCACGGACGACGGCCAACTGAAGTGGATTCTCGACGCATACACCGCGAGCGACCGGTACCCCTACGCACAGCGGATCCGGGACGGTACCAACTATTTGCGGAACAGCGTCAAGGTGGTCATCGATGCCTATCACGGGGCGATCGACGCCTACATCGCCGATCCGGAGGATCCGATCATTCAAACCTACGACCGCGTGTTCCCGGGCATCTTCAAACCGCTGGACGCGCTGCCCGCCGATCTTCGGGCCCACCTGCGGTACCCGGAAGATCTGTTCCGGATTCAGACCATGCTGTACACGACCTATCACATGGGAGAGCCGGAAATCTTCTATCACCGAGAAGACGAGTGGCAGATTCCGACGGTGGGCCGGGGCGAGATATCTCGCGACCCGTTTCTCCGACACATGGTGATGAAGCTTCCTACCGAAGCGCGGGAGGAGTTCATCATCATGACGCCGTTCACGCCGCGTCAGAAGGACAACCTCTCGGCCTGGATGGTGGCACGGAACGACGGTGAGCACCTCGGCGAGCTCGTCGTGTACCGGTTCCCGAGGCAGCGGTTGGTGTTCGGCCCCACGCAGGTCGCGAACCGCATCGATCAGGATACCGAGGTCTCTCGCCAGATTTCGCTGTGGGACCAGCGGGGCTCGCAGGTGATTCGGGGCAACCTGTTGGTGATCCCGATCGAGGAGTCGTTGATCTTCGTCCAGGCCCTCTACCTCCGAGCCGAAGGCGGTCGCATTCCCGAGTTGAAGCGCGTGATCGTCGCCTATGAGAATCAGGTTGTGATGGAGGAAACGCTCGAGGAAGGGCTGGGGCGCCTGTTCGGTGGGTCGTTCGACGCCGCGACCGAGCGACGACCCGACGTCGCCGAAGCCCGGCCCGCGGTGGCGGTCACCACTCTCAACGAGTTGATCGCCGAGGCAGCGGATCACTATGACCAAGCGCTCGCGGCCCAGCGATCGGGCGATTGGGCTCGATACGGCGACGAGATGCGGCGGGTGGGAGAGTTGCTGCGCCAGCTGCAGCAGCAGAGCGGCACCCCGCCGAACTAGCGCAGGGCTACGCGAACCGCGTCACGACAACCGTGACGTTGTCGGTGCCGCCGCCCTCGATGGCGGAGCCGATGAGCCGCTCGCTCGCCTCTCTCGCACTGGAGGCACTGTGCAACGATTCGGCGATCTCCTCGTCGCGGACGTGTGCTGTCAGGCCATCGGTACACAGCAGTAGCGTGTCCCGAGGCTCGAGGTTGACCTTCGAGATCACGGGTTGGATGTCGGTCTCTCCCCCGATCGCCTGGACCAGCAGGTCGGAAAACGGTGACTGGGTGGCCTCGTCGGGCTCCAGGGCACCGTGGTCCACCAAGGCCTGACCCAACGTCTGATCGCGGGTGACCTGCAGCAGCTGGTGACCCCGCAGATGATAGCAACGGCTGTCGCCGATCTGAACGACGTAGGCCCTCGGCCACAGGACATGGACCATGGTGAGGGTGGTGGCCCCGCCGGCTCGGCCGGGCTCTGCCTGTGCCATGGAGCGGAGGGTCTCGTGGCTCTGCTGCACCACGTTGGCCAACTCGCTCAACAGGTCCTGCGGGATTTGCTCGTCCAGTTTGTAGAAGCAGCGCATGGAGGTCGTCACGTAGCTCATGATCGCATCGAGCGTTCGGGAGCTGGCCTCGTCGCCTCCCGGCCGGCCGCCCACGCCGTCTGCCACCAACAGCAGGAGGGCCTTGGCACGGCTGTCGAACTGTCGGCGGTACGATGCCGGAATGCTCGTCCCGTGGATCTCGACCACTTTGTGGAGGGCCGCGATGAGGAACTGGTCCTGGTTCTCCTGGCGGACCTTGCCGACGTCGGTTGCGCCGTGTACGTCGACTGCGACACCTTCAAACATCAGCATCGGCACACCTCGTGCTCTGAGACTGCCAACGTGCCGCCAACACATCGTAGTCCGCGCCACCCGGGGCGTTGACCGCAGCCGTCCCGTTACGTAGGAATGGCGCGAGGAACCGGGGAAAGGAAGGGGTATGCGCTTCTCACGGATCGCCGGGACCGGGCACCATTTGCCCCCACGGGTGGTGACGAACCACGACCTCGAACAGCTGATGGACACGTCGGACGAGTGGATTCGGGAGCGAACTGGGATCCAGGAACGGAGGTTTGTCGAGCCGGGCACGGGTAGCTCGGTCCTCGGTGCGGAGGCCGCCCGGGCGGCGCTGAAGGATGCCGGCTGGACGCCGACCGACGTGCAGTTCATCGTTTTCGCTACGGTGTCGCCGGATCTCTATTTCCCGGGATGCGGCGTGCTGCTGCAGGCCGCACTCGGTATCCGGGAGATTGGGGCGCTCGACGTGCGGAACCAGTGCACGGGATTCGTCTACGGGCTGTCAGTGGTCGACGCCTTCATTCGCATGGGGATGTACGACCGAGTGCTCCTCGTGGGCTCCGAAGTGCATTCGGCCGGTCTGCAAATGAACACGGCGGGGCGTGACACCGCGGTCCTCTTCGGGGACGGTGCGGGAGCCGTCTGTCTCGAGGTGACCACTGGCGAGGATGGTAGCCGGCTCCTGTGGCACCACCTCCACGCTGACGGGCGCTTTGCCAGGGAACTGTCCATTTTGAGTCCCGGATCGGCCAAATCGCCGTGGATCACGAAGGACATGGTCGACGATGGCTCGGCGTTTCCCCATATGAACGGTCGCGAGGTGTTCAAGCACGCGGTGACGCGCTTCCCCGAAGTGATCGAATCCGTGCTGGCATCGCAGAAGCTCTCACGGGATGACCTGGACCTGGTGATCCCACATCAGGCCAATGAGCGGATCACCGAGGCGGTCAGGAAGCGATTGGGCGTCGACGAATCCAAGGTCTACAGCAACATCGCAAAGTACGGCAACACGACGGCGGCGAGCATCCCGATTGCGCTGAGCGAGGCGGTGAGCGACGGCAAGGTACAACGCGGAAACCTGGTGTGTCTCGCCGCCTTCGGATCCGGGTTTACGTGGGGGGCAAGCCTGCTGCGCTACTGAGCGGAGTGGTGGTGGAGCGGGAGTACAGGACGGCCGCGGCGATCGCATAGATGAACCCCGCTCCGGCCAGTAGGCTCGACGATCCCCACTCCAGGGCGACCAGCGCCGCAAGCGGGGCTGCGACCACGGAGGCAAAGCCGTTGGCCGCCCACGCCCACGCAAGACCTACCTGATCCTCACGTGCGACGAGCCGCACGCCGGCGGGAAACGGGATCCCCATCATGATCGCCACCGGTGCGACGAGCGCGACCGTGGCCACCACCCGCAGTCCCAACGGCAGCGGCTGAAGAGCGTGCACTGTGGGCAGAAATCCCAGCGACGCCATCGTCACCATGACGACCAACGCCGCCAGGGCATAGCGCACCCGGCGCTCGCCCATCCGATCGCTCCACAGACTGCCGAATCCCGAGCACGTCAAAACGAGCGTGAGCACGGCCACGACGGCGAACACGGGATGGCCCAGCAGCAGGGTCGCGACCTGGATCGTCGCGATTTCCGTCGCTAGGTAGGCCAGGCCGATCGCCGCGAAGTATCCGACGACCGGGAGCACAGGTGCTGCCGCCGACCGCGGCACCCGGGCGGCGAGCGGCGCGAGGAGCAAGAGGAGCGCGACCACCACACCCTGGCCGAGCGTCGCCAGCAGCGTGACGTGTCCCCATTCGGCAAACGGCCACCACTCACCGCGCGCCGCGACGAGCAAGCGCGGCACGGACTCGGGACGGAGGAAGTGATGTGGGTACGGGCGAGCGTCGGTGGCTGGACCAACGTCGAAGGGGTACTCGTCGGCAAAACGACCGGTGGCCTCCACCCCGCTGGTCGCCGCGCGAGCGGCTGCGAACACGGTCGGCTCGGCGAGCGCATGGAACCGAGCCGTGGGGGGCTGCTCGAGGCCGGGCCGCCAATCGATCTCGAACTGCCGTTCGGTTGCCCAGTGCTCGAGCCGTTGCACCTCGGCAGGAGTGAAGCCCGCCGGTTTCGTCAGCACGGTGACCGTTCCCCAGCTGCGGAGCACCACCAGCCCGTCCCGCAGCCGTGACGGGGCCACCCGACCCAGCGCCTCCGCGGCCGTCAACACCGAGCGCAGGCTTCCACGGGGCGGCACGGTGAGCCACCCGGTCACCGCGAGTATGCCGTCTGCGTCGAGGATTCGGAGGTACTGGACGTAGGCTTCGACGGTGTGCAGAAAGTCTTCGCCGAGCGCGTGCACCCCGGCGGCAGTCGCGCCCGGTCCACCCGCCGGACCGAGTACCACGAGATCGTATTGAGGTCTGGCGCGCGCTACGAACGATCGGGCATCAGCAACCACCCAGCGTACCGCAGCCGAGTCGGACGCCGCGTGGGGAGCCCTCGCGTTCAGCGCGACGAGGTCGGGGACGAGCTCGACGGCGGTGATCGCCCGCGCCCCATGCGCCGCGGCGTTGCGGACCTCCGTTCCGGAGCCGGCCCCCAACACGAGCACTCGCTCGGGACGCGCCGCGGCGTAGGGTGCCGCCGATGGCAGCCAGTCGAGCATTGCCAGGTCATCCGCCGTCGGCTGGGATATCGGCGTAGCGCCCACCAGTTCGCCATCCACAAAAAGGGCGAGTTCGGCGGGGACCGTGCCACCGAATCCGAGCGAGAGCCCCGGGGCATGCCGGAACGCGGGGGCTTCGACGGCCACGACCCACCCGGTGGGTCCGAACCGCTCGGCCACCCGGGTGGCCCCAGGGTACGCCTCGATCTGCGGAAGCGCCTTGTAGGGGGTGATGTCCAGGCGCCACACCGGACTGACGAGCATTCCGATCGCGAACACGGCGCAGGCGAGCGATGCAAGGCGAAGCTTCCGACCCCTGTTCCACACCGCGGCCAGGGCTCCGAACGCGGCAATCACGGCCGGCAGCCCGATCGCACGCTGCGGCTCGACGATCCACAGGACGGTGAGCGCCACGACCGCCCCGAGTCCGGAGCCGAAAAAGCTGATGCCGTACACGAGGCCCGACTGCCGGACTGCGAGCCGGATTCCGAGAAGCACGACCGTGGCGCCGGCCAAGAGCGGGGCAGCCAAGACCAGCTCGATCAACACGAGGCGGAGCCACGATCCGCCGTGCCACAGCAACTGGGTGGCGTCGATCGGGAGCCGCTCCGCGAGCACCGGTGCGACGAGGAACGCTAGAGCGGTGAGCACGGTCGATCGGTGGAACCAGCGGTCGGCACGGTCCGCGCCCAGCGGGCCGACCAGCGTGAGCAGCGTGCCGCTCGCCCCGAACCCGAGCATCGCGACCCCGATCGCCATGTACGCGAAGTGGTAGAACTGCACGATGGCGAGGACTCGAACCAGAAGGACCTGATACGCGAGGATCGCCGCCGCCGCGAGCGCAACGGCCGCGAGTCGGCCGACCGAGCTTGTCGTCAGCGCAGTCCCTCGAGCATCGGCACGAAGCGCACTGGGAGGAGGTTGGAGGTTCGCAGTCTCCCCTCCTGGTCTTTTTGCACCAGCACGAGATTCTGAATGCCGTAGACGCTCCCGACCGGAATCACCATGCGGCCGCCCGGTCGCAGCTGGGCCGTGAGCGCGGGCGGGATGTATCCCGCCGCCGCGGTCACGATGACGGCATCGAAGGGTGCTTCCTCCTCCCAGCCAAAATGCCCGTCGGCATGACGGACGGTCACGTTGGCGTAGCCGAGGCGTTCCAGACGCTCGGCCGCCGACGTGGCGAGGGCTCCAACGAGCTCCATGGTGAACACGCGTGCCTCTATGTCCGCAAGCACCGCCGCCTGATACCCAGAGCCGGTGCCGACCTCGAGCACCTTCATGCCCGGACGCACACCGATCACCTCGGTCATGTACGCCACGATGTACGGCTGCGAAATGGTCTGGCCGTACCCGATCGGCAGGGGATGGTCGCCGTAGGCCCGCGAACGACCGCTGGCGGGAACGAACTCGTGGCGGGGAACGCGAACCATGGCTCGCAACGTCGCAGAATCGGCGACGCCGCGAGCGGCGATCAGTTCAACCATGGCCTGTCGAGCGGCCTGGGTGCGGTCGGCGCCGCGTTGCCCGCGCTCCTGCGTGACGGCCGGAGTGGGGACCAGCAGGATCAGGCTGGCTGCGACCAGCACGCCCAGGGGGGGAACGCATCTCCCGATGCCGGGCTGCCGCCGCCCCCCTTGGTGTGTCATGGCGCGCACGGGCAGCCCGTCAGCGCGTGGCGAGCGAGTGCAGGATATCACGATCAATCCAATGACCGCCATCGTATGCGACCGTCTCGTACGGTATCTCGTGGTCGAACAGCCGCTCCTCCATGGTCAGCAGTGCGGCGCGGTCGAGGTAGCGGTCTTCCGATCCCACCACCAGAGTGAGCCGGGCATCCTCGAGCTTCCCCCATGCGGCCTCCAGATCGACATCTGGCGGCAGCAACTCACCCCAGAGGATGAGCCGTTCGGTGACGGCTCGGCCAAGGCTGATCCAACGTGCGGCCGTGGCTGCTCCCTGTGAGAAGCCGAGCACGTACACAGCGACATCGTAACGCCGAATGCTCGAGAAGACGTAATCGTACAAGCGGTCCAGATACCGCACATAGTCCGCGATCTCGGATAGGCGGTCCTCGCGCGTCATCCAACTGGCCCCTACGGTCTTACTCGCGTGGTTGGTGTAGTAGCGGGAGAGTCCCTCGGGGGCGACGAGATAGCGATGGCCGTCATCGAGGACGCGGAACTCCTCGAGAAACGAGGCCGCGAGCTGCCCGTATCCGTGACACAGGAACCACACCTGTTTCACGGAGGGACTCGGATGACCGAGCGTGAAGAACCGGGCGGCGCAGGGCACCGTGAGATGGTGTTCCTGCATGTGGCGAACTTACCGCCGCCCTCGACTGACGGCGAGGGTCCGGGCGGCGCGGTCAGGGTGCGGGTGCCCGGTCCCACAAGGTGAGGGTGGCCGACACCGGGAAGTGATCGGACGGATACCGGCCATCCCACCGCGCCCGGATGATGTCGGCCTCGAGGATCGTCCAGTCGGGCGAGACGAGGATCGCGTCGATCTTCGCCCCCGAGGAATCCCCGGTGAAAGCGTTGAACGTCCCGACGCTGGTCGCCTCCGGCCGAACCCGGCGAAACGTGTCGATCAACCCCGGCGATGGCGGCGCGGCGCGAGACTCGGCGGATGCCGACGCGTTGCCCGTGAGGTATCGGAACGCCGGGTTGTCCTCGCCGGCGTTGAAATCGCCAAGGACGACGAGCGGATCGGCTGTCGATCGAGCCGACAGCCGCTCCGCGATCAGCTCGACGCTGCGGGCCCGAGACGGCTGGGATTCATGATCGAGATGCACGTTGAAGACATAGAACCCGGCACCCGTGGCCAGGTGTTCGAATCGCGCCCACGTGCAGATCCTGGTGACGCGATTCCCCCAGCTCATCGAGCCCGGGTGTTCCGGGGTATCGGAGAGCCAAAACGTGCCCTGTTCGGTCGCCCGCAGCCGACTGCGGTCGTACAGGATCGCCGCGTATTCCCCACGTGTTGCGCCGTCGTCGCGACCAACGCCGACCTGACCATAGCCGGGGAACGCAGCGGCCAGCACGTCGAGTTGAAACCGCAATGCCTCTTGAAGCGCGAGCACGTCGGGTGCATGCTCGTCGATCACGTCGACCACGAGGTCAGATCGGTTGGGCCAGCTGTTCACCCCGTCATCGGCCGTGCCGTACCGGATATTGAAGCTCATCACGCGGAGCGGCTGCGGTGTCGGGGCGTCCGAGCCGCATGCCACGACTGCCCCGGCCAGGACTCCGGAGGCCAGGCTGCTGACGTTGCGCAGGATACTCACGCCCTCGCCGATCGCAGCGCCCGGCCCGGAAGCTCGGTGGTGCGACCGCCGTCTCGGAGCGCGAACTCGCCGTTCACCATCACGTGCACCACGCCTGTGGGATACCGATGTGGATTCTCGAACGTCGCCGTGTCGGCCACCGTAGTGGGGTCGAACACCACGATGTCGGCGAACGCACCGGGCGCAACGAGGCCGCGACCGTCCAACCCGATCCGGCGGGCCGGCATCGCGGTCATCTTGTGAATGGCGGTTTCGAGCGGCATCGCCTGGCGCTCACGGCAGTAGTGACCCAGCACGCGAGGGAACGTGCCGAAGCTCCGCGGGTGCGGGGTCCCCGAGGCAAGCGGTCCGGATGCGGCCAGCGCCGAGCCGTCGGAGCAGACCATGCCGAGTGGGTGCACGAGGAACGCCTGCGTGTTGTCCTCGCTCATCCCGAATCCCACCATGCCGGTCCGTCCGCGGTCGTCCCGAATGATGCGGAGGAGGAGATCGTAGGGTTCCTCGTTCCGGCCGGTGGCGAGCGCACCGAGCCGGCGGCCCACGGCCCAGCCGAGGGACGCATCTGCCGTCGAGGTGATCTGCACAGCGTCCCAGCTTCCGAGCTGGGCGATCTTGTTCCGAACGGCCCGCTCGATGGTGGCGGCCGAGTCTGCGGAGGCGAGCCGACGAAGGAGGCCGTCGATTCCACCGTCGCGCGCCCAGACCGGAAACAGCGAAGTGAGCCCGGTGCTGTAGGCCACGTAGGGATAGCGGTCGTAGGCAACGTCGATCCCGTCTCGGCGTGCCGCCATCAACGTGTCGAGGATCGGGGTCGCCTTCCACCAGTTGCGCTGGCCCTGAGCCTTCAGATGCGAGATCTGCACCGGAACGCCGGCAAGACGCCCCACGTTGAGTGCCTCCTCGACGGCGCCCGAGAGCTGGTCGTCCTCATTCCGCATGTGCGACGCGTAAGGCAGGCCGGTGCCCTGGAGCACTCCCGCCACGGCAACCAGCTCCTCCAGGTCGGCAAATCCGCCTGGAACGTACTCGAGCCCGGTCGAGATGCCGCACGCGCCGGACGCAAGCGCCTCCTCGGCGAGATGGCGCATCCGTAACATCTCGTCGGGGGTGGCCGACCGGTTCTCGTCGCCGATCACGAACGCGCGAATGGTGCCGTGCCCGACCATGCTCGCCAGGTTCACAGCGGTGCCCCGTTGCTCGAGCTGCGCAAAGAAGCCCGCCAGATCGCTGAACGTCAGGTCGATGCCGTACCGCTCGCGATAGCGCTCCCGCACCCGGGTGGCGGTCTCGGGGCTCCACGGACCTATCGAGCTGCCGTCCTGGCCGGTGACCTCCGTGGTGACCCCCTGACGGATCTTGCTTTCGGCCAGCGGGTTCACGAAGAGGTCGAGGTCGGTATGCGAATGGATGTCGACAAAGCCGGGTGCGACTGCCAGCCCCTCGACCGAGATCTCGACCGATGTAGTGCGACGGATCCGTTCCGCCACGTCGGCAATCTGGTCGCCCACCACCAGCACGTCCGCTTCGATCGGGGAGGCGCCGGAACCGTCGAACACGAGGCCGCCACGAAGCAGCACTTCAGCGAGGTGACCTGCCGTGCCACCCGCTCGTCGCGGTAGCATCGCGATCCCGCTGGCAACAGCAGCGGATGCCTGGACGAACTCCCGTCGCTTCATCGTGGCATCATCGCAGCTCAGAAGTGCGCTTCAAACAGGCGAACCTGCACGGCCGGGTCCGGTCGGATGCGCCCGTGGCGTGACAGCCGCGGGATCACGGCCGGTAGCGGGAGAGGGAGATCGATTACCACACCGCGATCGAGCGTGACCAGGGCAAGGCGCGGTGTAGCCGACGCCTCGCGGCGCTCGATGGAGCGCCGTCGGCTCAACAGGGTGGCCCCGAGTCCCAACCCGACTGTCGCTCCTGCCATGGGAATCAGGACCGCCGCCTGGTCGTCATCCACTTCGAACAGGAGATCCAGTCCGAGGCCCGCGATGCCACCCGCCAGTCCCGCTGCCGACGTGATCCTGACCTGGCCCGGTGTTGGCCGCCAGGCGCTGGCAATCGGCAACGCGGCAGCCATGAACGCGTTTCCGCCGAGCAAGGTCGTCGTGAGCAGCGCGTCGTTCTCGGCACCGGCCAACACGCCGGCGGCAAAGCCGTACCACGTGCCCCAGAGGCTCGCGTGCCGGATCAGCGCGGCCGTGCCGTTGTCCACGTTGACCCGCGTGAGCGCTAACCCCGCCCCGATGCCGGCCGCGCCGCCGGCGAGGAGCGCCCCAAACACGGCTTCGTCGGGGGTGGACGAATCGCACACTTCACCGGTCGGGGTCTGAAAGCAGAACTCGTCATCCCCGATGCCCAAGATTTCGCGCCATCCGGCGGCCTGCCAGCTGAGCCAGACGGTGCTGAGCGAGTAGAGGCCGGCCTGGCCCGCCGTCATCGGGGTCGCGCTCGCGTACGCCTTGGAGGCGAAGAAGCCCAACGGCGCACCGACGAGGAGGCCGGCACCGTATGGCGCCGCAGTTTCCGCCCCGAACGCAGCCGGCGTGGCGATCCCGAGCCAGCTCACGAAGAGCGTATTCCACGCCACGAACTCCGACCGTCCTCCGCCGAGCGTCATCGCCCTGCGGAGTCCCGCAAGCAGATCGGCGGCGCGAGCGGCCGCCGGGGTTCCGGGGTACCGGTCCACGACGTAGCGGAGCAGCTCCTCGGCCAATTCATAGCGGCCGCTGGCGTCGAGCTCGCGCGCCGTCTGCACGAGGATCGCGGCCGTGTCGGCAGGTGTCTGCTGGGCTGCCGCAGCGGTGGTGCGTACCGTGACGGCCGCGAGGCCGAGGCATAACGCGATGAGGACCGAGCGGATGCGTCGCATAGAGCGCTAGGTGAAGGTGGGCGGCTGCCGCCGGTGAAAGCCGGTGGCGTCCTGATACGCCTTCGCCACCGCCAACAACTCGGCTTCCCCGAACAGCTTGCCGATGAACGAGATGCTGACCGGCGTGCCGTCGTCCCGGAACCCGTTGGGGACGGTCACGGCTGGGTGACCGGTGAGATTCGTCGTGAGCAGTACGGTCCCGCCGTAGGACGGGGTGATGAAGACGTCGATGCCGTCCATGACCGCGTCCATGCTCCCCATGAGCATGGTCCGGACGCGATTGGCCTGGATGTACTCGACCGCCGGAATGAGGCGTGACTGCCGGAAGACGTTGGGCCACGCCTGTTCTACTTGGCGGACCATCAGGTCGTCCCGGTTGCTGCGCGTGAGGTCGTCGAACGCGGCCGCCGCTTCGGCGCTGAGGATGAACCGGAGGGCATCCACCGGAACGTCGGTCGGGAGCTCCACGGGAAGCAACTCCACGCCCAGTTTCCGGAGCACGCCGAGGGCCGGCGTGTCAAAGTCGGGCCCTTCACGCTCGGCGTCGAAGGCGCTCTTGTAGTATCCGATGCGCAGGGACGTGACCGGGAGTCGCGCATCCCAGTCGAACGGGAGGTCCCGGACGGTGGGATCCTTGGCGTCTGCACCCTGGATGGCCTCGAACACCAGGGCACAGTCTTCCACGGACCGGCAAATCGGTCCGAGCTTGTCCATGGTCCACGAGAGGGCCATGGCGCCGTGCCGGCTCACACGCCCGAAGGTGGGTCGCAAGCCGGTCGCGCCGCAGCGGGTTGAGGGTGACACGATCGAGCCTAGGGTCTCGCTCCCAATGCTGAAGCCCACGAGCCCGGCGACGGTGGCCGAGGCCGACCCGGCGGAGGATCCGGAGGACCCCTGCTCGGGGTTCCACGGATTGCGGGTCTTGCCCCCGAACCACACGTCTCCCCACGCGAGCGCCCCCAGCGTGAGCTTCGCCGTCAGCACGGCACCCGCCTCTTCGATGCGCCGCACGACTGTCGCGTCATAGGGAATCGTCTGCTCGTCGTAGGGCTTGGCACCCCAGGTCGTCCGGTACTCGTCTTCGGCCAGCAAGTCCTTGGCACCCCATGGAATGCCGTGCAGCGGGCCCCGGACCAGGCCCCGCGACAGTTCCGCGTCCGCACGCCTGGCCTGCCGCAGCGCCAGATCCTCGGTCAATGTGATGAAGCACTCGAGTCGCGGTCCGAACCGTCTCAGCCGATCGAGATACATGGTGGTGAGCTCGACCGAGGTTACCTGGCGCGTCCGCAGCAGCTCTCCCATGTCGGTGATCGACCAGAACGCGACGGTCTCCAGGTTGGCGGGTCGCGTGACGGACCGCCGCGTACGCCGCCGCTCGCGCGATACGGCTGTGGCCGGTCGTCCCGGGAGGACCGGATCGAATCGTACTGCGGGCGGCACCTCGTTGGGGATGCTCACGGCCCGGAGTTTCTCGTAGGCCTCGAGGTTGGAGTTGATGCCGTCCAGCATGAGCTCGCGCTCGGCATCGGTGAACTCGAGCCCGGCCACGGCTTCGGCGTTGGCAAGCATGTCTTTGGTGATCTTGCCGCCTTGGGCGAGCGCCAGGAGGGCGGCCGGGAAGGCTGTGGCGCCCAGACCGATGCTGGAAAAATACGCCATGAAGCGGCGGCGGGCGATGCGTGCGGGTGCCGTTCTGCCGCTCGATCGAGCCGTTGGCTGTTCCATTATCAGACCGATGATCGGGGTGCAGAGGGATACGAGGACGCGGGGTCGACCGGGCAGCGCCCGCCGTCCCCGATTCCGCGGGGCGGGACGGCCAAGGCCGTCAGCGGTTCAGCGTATAGGTCCAGCTCTTCTCCATCCGAACCCGAACCGCGTGCTCACCGATCTTCCCGGGCCTGAACATGCAGCTCTGGACCCAGTATTCGAAGGTCCGGTTGAGGGCGCTGTTGTTGGTTCGAATGATGCGGGTGAATCGCCGCTCGACTTTCCCGTTCTTGCCGACCACGAACTCGAGCGTGAACTCGACGGGTCCCATGTGCCGCTCGAGCTGCGGACGACGCTCGAATGAAAATGTGCTCTCGTCCCCACGGATCCGGTCCGGATCGAAGCGGGGGCAGTTGATCTCGCTCGGCAGGCTGTCGATCACAGGGATTCCGGCTACGCTGTCCATGGCGTTGAAGATCTGCTTGAGGTCGAGCGTGTCGGGGTCCACCTGTGCAGACGCCGCCGCAGGATGCAGGGAGAAGACGAGCCCAATGGCCAAAGCGATGCAGACGCGCATGGTGCCACTCCGTCGGCAAGAGACGCGCCCCGCCGGGCGCCCGAACGGGTCGTGCACGAAAGCTACGATGCCGCGACGCGGGCGCCAGGTCGAGAGCCGTCGCCCCGCTCGCGTACGGTCGGCAGGCTCACGACATCAGACCCGCCAGCACTTTCTCAATCTTGGATCGAACGGCTTCGGACAGCGGTTTGACGCTCGTCTTGCCAGTTATCGCCAATTGCCGGACCGGGTCGAGGGCGGCAACGACGCTTCTTCCCGGCTGATCCGAGGCGTAGACCACAAAGTTGCAGGGCAGGAGCAGTCCGATGTCCCGCTCCGCCGTCAGGGCCTGGTGAGCCAGCGGAGGATTGCAGGCGCCGAGGATGACGTAGGGCCGGAACGCGACGTCCAGCTTCTGCTTGAGGGTTTCCTTCACGTCTATCTCCGTGAGGATCCCGAAACCCTCCTTCGCCAACTCCTCGCGCGTGCGCGCCACGGCCTGGTCGAATGCCACGGGCATCTCCACACTGAATCCGTAACCTATGTCGTGCAATGGCATGACGTTGCTCCTCTCGATCGTGCGGTGGGGCCGTGCGGCGTGTGGTGGCCGTGGTCATGGCCCGCGTGAAAGATAGCTGGACCGGGCGATGTTTCGGCGAGAGGCTGCGCGTTGACCTAACGGGAGTCGCCAGCTAGAATTCCGCCGCCTCGTCAGGACGCGAGGCCATCAAGACAAGGAAAGCTTCTTGGCACAATCGTTTCCTCGGACAAGGGATTTGCGCAGTAGCCGGTCGGCAGCGGTCATCGTCGCGGTCCTTGCGATAGCGCTCGCGGCGTGCTCCGGCGAGTATCCGCAGTCCGCTCTCCATCCCACGGCCGATTTTGGCGACCAGATCGACGTCCTGTTCCGCACCATTTTCTGGTGGGCGGTGGGCGTCTTCGTGATCGTCGAGGCGGCGCTGTTCTTCGTGCTGTTTCGCTACCGGGACCGCCCGGGCGCTGCGGATCCCAAGCATGTGCACGGCCACACGCTCCTCGAGGTGGCCTGGACCCTCGCACCGGCGGTCGTCCTGGTATTCATCGCGGTACCGACGATCCGGACCATCTTCCGGACCGAGGCGGCTCCCCCGGCGGACGCGCTCGCAGTTGAGGTGATCGGACACCAGTGGTGGTGGGAGTTTCGCTATCCCGATCTGGGCGTGGTCACCGCCAACGAGATGCACGTGCCCCAGGGGCGGGCGGTCGTGCTGTCGATGACGTCTGAGGACGTGATCCACTCTTTCTGGGCACCCAAACTCGGCGGCAAGCGCGACGTCCTGCCCGGCCGCACGACCCGCATCGTGTTCACGCCCGATTCAATCGGCGAGGTGTACGGGCAGTGCGCCGAGTTCTGCGGCGAGTCACATGCCAATATGCGGTTCCGCGTCATGGTGGATGCGCCCGAGGCGTTCGCCCTGTGGGCCGATCGGCAGCTGCAGCCCGCGGTCCCGGTCGATTC
>JBDHEI010000048.1:0-5971 GCA_039591075.1 Gemmatimonadota bacterium | reverse complement strand
CAGGTGTACCTGGCCAAGGGTTGTCTCGCCTGTCACGCGATCACCGGCGTATCGGCCGGTGTGCTCGGTCCCAACCTGACACACCTGGCCAGCAGGACCACCATCGCATCGGGGATCCTCCCGAATACCGCCGAGGGGCTCACGCGCTGGTTGCGGAACCCGCTGGGGGAGAAGCCCGGGAGCCTCATGCCACAGGTTCCGCTGACGGATGACGAGATGGCATCGCTCGTCGCGTACCTTCAGAGCCTGAACTAGGAGACACAGCCGGCATGGCTACATCGGTTGCGCATCAGGCTCCGGGGAACCCCGCCACGCTGGGGTCACGAATCTGGAGCTGGGTGACCACGACGGACCACAAGCGAATCGGGATCCTGTATGGGGTCACGGCGTTTGCGTTCTTCCTGCTCGGAGGCCTCGAGGCGCTGATTATCCGTCTCCAGCTCGCGTCGTCCGGCAACACCGTGGTGAGCGCCGAGGCGTACAACCAGTTGTTCACGATGCATGGCACGACGATGGTGTTCCTTGCGATCATGCCATTGTCTGCCGCGTTCTTCAACTTCATCATCCCGCTACAGATCGGTGCCCGCGACGTCGCGTTCCCACGGCTCAACGCCTTCAGCTACTGGGTGTTCCTTCTGGGCGGGCTATTCTTGAATGCGAGCTTCCTGGTGGGCGCGGCGCCCAACGGTGGCTGGTTCGGCTACGCCAACCTGACGTCGACCCAGTACTCTCCCGGACTCAACATCGATTTCTGGATCCTCGGACTGCAGGTGCTCGGGGTCGCCTCGATCGCGGCGGGCATCAACTTCATCGTCACGATCGTCAATTTGCGCGCGCCGGGCATGACGCTGATGCGCATGCCAGTGTTCACGTGGATGAGCTTGGTGACCCAGTTCATCATCGTCACCGCGTTTCCCGTGATCACCGTGGCACTCGTCTTCCTGATGTTCGACCGGTTCTTCGGGACGACGTTCTACTCCGTGGCGGCGGGAGGTGACGTGCTGCTGTGGCAGCACCTGTTCTGGTTGTTCGGACACCCCGAGGTGTACATCCTGATCCTGCCGGCGATGGGCATCATCTCGGACGTGATTCCGACGTTCTCGCGCAAGCCGCTGTTCGGCTACGCGATCGTCGTATATTCGGGACTCCTGATCGGGATCCTGGGCTGGGGCGTGTGGGCGCACCACATGTTTCAGGTCGGGCTCGGGCCGATCGCCGATTCGGTGTTTTCTGCCACCACCATGCTGATCGCGATCCCCACCGGGGTGAAGATCTTCAACTGGATCGCCACCATGTGGGGCGGCAAGATCAAGTTTACGACGTCGATGCTCTTCGCCGTGGGCTTCATCGCCATGTTCATCGTCGGTGGGCTCTCCGGTGTCATGCACTCGTCGCCGCCGGCCGACCTGCAGCAGACGGACACGTATTTCGTTGTCGCGCACTTCCACTACGTGCTGTTCGGCGGAGCGATGCTCGGCATCTTTGCCGGGATCTACTTCTGGTGGCCCAAGGTGACCGGACGGTTACTGAGCGAGCGAATCGGGAAGGTGCATTTCTGGCTGACCGTCATCGGCGCGAACCTGTCGTTCTTCCCAATGCACTTCGTTGGGCTGCTCGGCATGCCGCGCCGGATCTACACCTACGATCCCGCGCTCGGGTTGGACACGATGAACCTCGTCGCGACGATCGGTGCATTCACCATGGGGTTGGGTGCCTTGGTGTTCGTGGTGAACGTCGTGTGGTCGCGCACGCGGGGGACACCGGCCGGGAACGATCCGTGGAGAGGGGCGACCCTCGAGTGGGCGATATCCTCACCACCGCCCGTCTACAACTTCTCGGTGGTTCCCGAAGTGCGCAGCCGCCTTCCGATGTGGGTGGAAGACGGGATGACTCCGGTGCCGGAGACGCCGCCGGCACCCGTCCACGTTCCCGCCGGGTCGTACTGGCCCGCACTGGCAGCTACGGGCATCATCGTGATGGCCATCGGCGCCATCCTCAAGACCCTGCTGATCACGCTGGGCGGTGTGGCGGTGCTCGTGGTGAGCATCTACGCATGGTCGTTCGAGCCGTTCGAGGTCTAGTCGTCATGTCGCATCCGGCAACCGCCCACCACACGAGCACGGGACTCGACAGCAGGAAGCTGGCTTTCTGGATGTTCATCGGGTCGGAGTGCTTGTTGTTCGGCTCGCTGATCTCGACGTATCTGGTCTATCAGGGACGAAGCGTCCAGGGACCCACGCCCGAAGAGATCCTCAACATCCCGCTGACCTCCGTCAGCACCTTCGTGCTGCTCATGTCGAGCCTCGCGATGGTGCTTGCGCTGGCGGCCGTCATTCGCGGCGACCGGACGTGGTCGCGTGTCTGGTTGCTCGCCACCGCCCTACTCGGCGTGGGCTTTCTCGGATTTCAGGCGTACGAGTTCACGAGCTTCGTCCACGAGGGGCTGACACTGCAGACCAACCTGTTCGGATCGACGTTCTTCGTCCTCACGGGAACGCACGGTGCCCATGTGTTCATCGGCGTCGTGTGGCTGCTCACGCTGTTGGTTCGTTCCCTGCAAGGGAAGCTCGGGTCCGACAAGGCGATGAACGTGGAGATCGCCGGATTGTACTGGCACTTCGTGGACGTTGTCTGGATCGTGATCTTCACGGTCGTCTACCTCCTCTCCTGACGGACGGCGCGATGAGCGATCAACCCGCACATTCCGATCACAAGCACCCGAGCGTCGGGACCTACGTCACAGTGGCCGGCGTGCTGACGGTGATCACGCTCGTCGAGGTGGGCGTGTTCTACGTGCCCGCGTTCGCGCGGGTGCTGGCGCCGATCCTGCTCACGCTGTCTGCTGCCAAGTTCGTCCTCGTGGTCATGTTCTACATGCATCTCAAGGGCGACCATCGGTTCTTCAAACTGTTCTTCACACTCCCCCTGGCGATCGCGGTCGTGGTCACCGTCGCGCTACTCCTGCTGTTCGGGGGGTTCTCCGGCTCGCCATCCTGAGCGGGTAAGGAGAAGAACGGGACGCCGCGCGATCGATGTGACCCCGGTGGCGACCGCTATCCCCAAGTCGTGCCACACGATGCTCCGGGGCCCCGAGCGGCGACCGCCTCTCTCAAAGAACATGGGCGCGGTCGTGTTCCATCGATGGTCCTAAGAGCGTCCCCGGTTGCGACGTCCTGCGCCGCTGGCGCATCATTCGGCGCCATGGCTCAAGCCAGAGACGAGAACCCACAATGAGGGCGACGCTCCACCACGGCAGGGCCAGCGATTACCTGGAGCTCACGAAGCCCAATATCGTGGGGCTCATCCTGTGCACGGTTGCGGCAGGCTACTACCTCGGCTCGCCGGGTCCCGTCGATCTCCTGGGCCTGATCCACGTCGTCGTGGGTTCGGCTCTCGTGGCCGCCGGGTCCAACGCGCTCAACCAGATCCTCGAGCGGCAGGTGGATGCGGAGATGCGCCGCACGCGCGGCCGGCCGCTTCCGTCCGGACGTCTCCGGGCGGCTGAGTCGACGGTCGTGGCCTGGTCGATGGGGGTGGCCGGCGTGGTGTACCTTGCGCTGCTGACGAACGCGTTGGTGGCGGTGCTCGCCACTATCACGCTCGGCTCGTACGTGTTCGTCTACACCCCACTCAAACGGTACACCTCGTTCAGCACAGTGGTCGGGGCGGTCCCGGGCGCCTTGCCCGTTGTGGGGGGGTGGGCGGCGGGACGCGGTAGCGTGAATCTCGAGGCGTGGGTGCTGTTCGGCATTCTCTTCCTGTGGCAGCTGCCGCATTTCCTCGCTCTGGCCTGGCTCTATCGAGACGACTACGCCAGGGCAGGCCTGCGCATGCTGAGTGTCACGAGCGGGGCGGGGGCCACGTTCCGGCAGGCGTTGGCATACGCCGTCGCCCTGCTGCCCGTGAGTCTCGTACCGACCCTGCTCGGAACCACGGGGATGGTGTACTTCGGAGGGGCGCTCGTCCTCGCGGTGTGGCTGATCGCCGAGACCCTGGCCGTGACCTTCGATCACTCGCCGCGAAGGGCACGCCGGCTGTTTCTCGTTACCGTCATCTATTTGCCGGTCATGCTCGTGCTCATGATCGTCGACAAGGCGGCCTGAGCGGACGGCGACCCTCGGTCGCGCAGAGGCCCCGCTCGACCTTCCGGCGACAACGCTGAGCGGGCGCGGCGGCTCATGCCACCACGCCCGCTCGATCTATGAACACACTTCGGACCGAGGTCCGACGACTAACGTGGGAGGCGGCTTACTGTTCGCCTCCGGCACGGAACCGCACCACCCGAGAGCGGGGGGTATCCGCAATCGTCTCGAAGAGCCTCAGCGACACCACTTCGCCAGAACGCACCGTCGCCAGCGCCCGCTGCAGGTCGGCGGGGGTGCGGATGCGCTGCCCGTTCACGTGGGTGATGATTGGCAGGTAGCGCTGCTGGGCATCGGCCGCCGCGAGAACATCACGTGCCGGGCCGTTGGGATCGACTGCAGTGATGATCAGTCCACGCTGCTCGTCTGCGAGCCGCAGATTCCGTGCGGCGTCGTTGCTGCTCGCGTCTTCCACGGCGATGCCGAGCTTGCGCTCGAAGGTACCGCTCGCCGGGGTCCGGGGCTCCTCCACACTGGCCACCCGAGCCGGCGGCTCGGCACCGGCCTCGATGAGGCGCACCGTGAAGTCCTGACGCTTACCACCCGGTCGCATGACCGTGACCGTCACGCGCTCGCCGGGGCGCTTGAAGCCGACGATCTGCTGTAGCTGGGCGACGTAGTCCACTTCCTTGCCGTCGACGGCGATGATGACGTCGCCCACGTCCAGGCCGGCCCGCTTGGCTGGGCTGTTGTCGCTCGCGAAATCGTGAATCACCACTCCACGGACGTCCTCGAGTCCGACATACTCCGCGTCGGCGTCTGTCGCTGCCTGGACACGGACGCCAAGTGCCGCACGCGTGACTTTCCCGTTGGCGATGAGCTGATCGCCCACCGTACGCGCAAGGTTGATCGGGATGGCAAAGCTGTATCCGGAGTAGAAACCCGTCTGGCTCGCAATGGCCGAGTTCACGCCGACGACCTGTCCGCGGATATTGACGAGCGGCCCGCCGGAATTGCCCGGATTGATCGCGGCATCGGTCTGGATGAAGTCCGAAATGCTCCAGTCACTGCGCCCCGCCAAGTTCAGGAGTCGCCCCCGGCCACTCACGATGCCGGCCGTTACGGTGAACGAGAACTGCTGACCGAACGGATTGCCGATTGCCAGCACCCACTCGCCCACTCTGAGCGAGTCGGAGTTGCCCAGCGAGACGCTCTGCAAGTCGCGGGCGTCGATCTTGATGACCGCGATATCGGTGTCCGAGTCGCGCCCCACCACTTTGGCGCTGAACTTCCGGCCGTCGAACAACCGGACATCGAGGAAATCGAATCCGTCCACGACGTGGTTGTTCGTCATGATGTATCCGTCGGGAGAGATGATGAATCCGCTTCCACTGCCTCGCTGTGGTCGCTGCGGCGAGTCCTCACGCGGGTCGATGAAGAACCGGTCGAACGGGGCCGGCAGCTCGGGGTGCTGCTGTGGCGCCCGTGCCTCCACCCGCTGCTGGGACTGGATATAGACGACGGCTGGCCGCACCACCTCCGCAACGCTGGCGAACGCGTTCCCGAGATCGATCACGGGTTGGGGCGCCTGGACGGGCGCCGGTCGGTTCGCGGTCGGCTGGACTGCCGGTTGCTGCGCCAGCGATCTGGTCGGTACGTCGATGAGCGACATGAAGACCACGGCCAGCGCAAGCGTGACCCCGATCAGGGTTCCGAACTTGATCCATTCTCTCGTGCGGGACATACCGTCAGCTCTCTTGGGTCTGATTGTTGTAGCTCGGTCTTCGTTGTGTTGTGCTTCTCATGAGACCCCGAATGGGGGCGGGTGTTTCGCCCGCCCCCACCGGAACCGCTCTGCGCGATCAGGACTTCGAATCGTCCACGATCTC
>JBDHEI010000047.1:0-24073 GCA_039591075.1 Gemmatimonadota bacterium | reverse complement strand
ATCGGGAGCAGGTGGGTGGCGGCGGCAATCCGGAGGCGGGACCACGGCGCGAATCTGATCCCCAGGTCGAATGTGACCCCCCCGTCGTCGAGCACGTCGAACCGAGAGTCGTGGAGCAGCAGTGTCGCTCCGATCTCCACCCGAGGCGTGCCGGCGCTGACCCCCACACCGGCGAACTGCTCGTAGACCGGGATCGTCCCATCCTCGCCGTCGGGCGAGGTCGTCGTCCGAACCAGGTCCCGAACCTGCATCCGACCGAGCACGGCGCCGGCGCGGACAAGTGAGCTTATGGGAGCGCTTCCGCCTAGGAGAAGACCCGAGACGCCGAGGATATTCGAGGTCTGTACGACGTGGCCGCCGATCCGGAGCCCTCGGGTTGAGCCCGTTCTTCCCGTCGCACCCGGATTCCAGAAACTCCCGGTCGCCCCGGTCTGGAGGGGCGCCGGACGCGCCAGGGCGCCGGCGGCCACCCGCCAGAGACCGGCCGATGGTGGCGCCTGGGCGGTGACGGGAAGCGGTGCCAGGAGGGTCACTGGCACGAGCAGGCTCAGGATGCGGTGCACGGTCGAAGGTTTGCCGGGCCCGAAGGGAGTGTCAAGGCGCGGCTTGCTGCCCCCCTTCACGACCATTATGTTCAACCAGCGACGAGACTTGGGTGGTCCGCGAGCCATTGAGCATTCGACACAACGGCCCCATCAGGAGCGCACGCTCCTCTTGAAGAACGGGATCATCCCAACCACTGGGCGCGATTCGCCGGGTGCGTCTCCGCTTCCCCTTCCAAGCTTCCTTTCGGGCCGGTACCCCTTGGACACGGGCGGGTGGTGGGTGCGCTCGGGTCCGCGTCACGGAGCTCGGAGCCTGACGGGAGGCGAATGAGCGCGACAACCCTACGCACGCACCGCTGCGGGGCACTTCGTGCCGAGCATGCGGAGAGCCGGGTTCGGTTGGGTGGCTGGGTTCATCGACGACGCAACCTGGGAGGGCTGATCTTTCTCGATCTCCGAGATCGTGACGGTCTCGTGCAGGTATCGTTTGGGCCCGACTGGTCGCCACCGGAGTCGCTGCGCGCGGCGACGGAGGTCACCACCGAGTCGGTGGTGATGGTCGAGGGCGACGTTCGTCTGCGCCCCGACACGGCCCGCAATCCCGACATGGTGACGGGAGAAATCGAGGTGTTGGGACGGCACATCGAGGTGGTGGGCCCCGCCAATCTGGAGGCCCTGCCGATCCCGGTGTGGCGGACGAAGGGTGAGGATCTCCCGGCGGAAGAGCTCCGGCTCCTGCATCGGCACCTGGACCTGCGGCGCGTGGAGCTCCAGCGGAACATCGCGTTGCGGCATCGGCTGCTGCAGCGGGCGCGATCCACGCTCTCGTCGCTGGGGTTCTACGAAGTCGAGACACCGATCCTCACCAAGCCGACACCCGAGGGCGCGAGAGACTATCTCGTGCCGTCCCGCGTACATCGCGGGCAGTTCTACGCCCTGCCGCAATCGCCCCAGCTCTACAAGCAGCTACTCATGGTGTCGGGGTTCGACCGCTACTTCCAGCTCGCCCGCTGCTTCCGCGACGAGGATCTGCGGGCGGATCGGCAGCCGGAGTTCACACAGATCGACATCGAGGCGTCCTTCGTGACGGCCGAAGATGTCTACGACGTGTTGGAGCGGCTGTTCGGAGCGCTGTGGTATGAGGCGGGCCACACGCTCGCGGGCCCGTTCCCCCGGCTCGCCCACGCCGAGGCGCTCGATCGCTATGGGACAGACAAGCCCGACCGGCGGTTCGACCTGGAGCTCGCCGACCTGTCGGAGGACTTTGCGGGACGAGGGTTCGCCGCGTTCGACGATGCGCGGGCCCGCGGCGGCCGTGTGCGAGGCATTCGCGTCCCCGGCGGGGCGGCCCTCAGCCGCAAGCAGGTCGACGGCCTGATCGCAGCGGCGAAGCAGGCCGGCGCCGGAGGACTGGCAACCCTGAAGCATCAGGGCGGGAGCCTCACGGGACCTCTCGCCAAGCTGGACGGCATGACTGCCGACTCGGCACACCTCAACGATGGGGACCTCTTGCTCGCCACGGCCGGACTAGACGACGTGAGCGGGCCCGCGCTCGACCTGGTTCGTCGACAGGTCGCCCGCGCGCTCGGCCTCGTCCGCGAAGGCGACCATGCGTTTCTGTGGATTCACCAGTTTCCCTTGTTCGAGCGCGATCCGGACACCGATGCGTGGACCGTGGCCCACCACCCATTCACGTCGCCCGATCCAGCCGATCTCGAGCGCATGCTGGCCGGGGAACGGGAAGGCGTACGCGCGCTGCACTACGACTTGGTGTACAACGGAAACGAATTGGGCAGCGGTTCGATCCGAATCACGGATCCGCAAGTCCAGCTTGCAGTCTTCGATCTCTTGGGCATGAGCGAGGCGGAAGCACGGCGGCGATTTGGGTTCCTGCTCCGTGCCCTGCGCGCGGGGGCCCCTCCGCACGGGGGCTTCGCGGTCGGTTTCGATCGCGTGGTCATGCTCTTGGCCGGAGCCGAGAGCTTGCGCGACGTCATCGCATTTCCCAAGACCACGGCGGCACGCGCGCTGTTCGAGGAAGCGCCGACTGCCGTCGATGCCACCGAGCTGCGGGACCTCGGCATCAAGGTCGAGCGTCCATGAGCGACAAGATCACCCATCGGATCTCCATCGAGGGGGCGGACCCTCTTGCCCTGGCCGGGGTGAATGACGGCAATCTCGTCGCGCTCGAGGAGGGAAGTGGGGCCCGGGTCACGCTTCGCGGGGAACAGCTCACCCTTTCGGGCGAGCTCGAGGCGGTGGAGCATGCCTCCCAGATCGCGACGGCCATGGTGGAGCTCGCACGCCTCGGCGAGCTGCTCAGCCAGGAGGATGTGCGGCGACTGATCGCGGACGGCGTCGATACCTCGCAGGCGCTCAGCAACGGGGATTTCAGGATCGCCCTGCCGGGCATGCGCAAAGCCGTACAGCCCAAGTCGCCGGGCCAACGGGACTATGTGGCCGCCATGCGCGAGAACGAGATCGTGATCGGGATCGGCCCAGCCGGGACCGGGAAGACGTATCTCGCGGTGGCGATGGGTGTGGAGTCGCTGACCCGAAAGCGAGTGCGGCGACTGGTGCTGGCGCGCCCGGCGGTCGAGGCCGGTGAGCGATTGGGGTTCCTCCCTGGTGACCTCCAGGCGAAGGTCGATCCGTATCTCCGACCGCTGTACGACGCCCTCGAGGACATGATGCCGTTCGATCGAATCCAGCGGGCGCTGGAGACGCGCACGATCGAGATCGCCCCGCTCGGCTACATGCGCGGCCGCACCTTGCAGGATGCGTTCGTGATTCTCGATGAGGCCCAGAACGTGACGGCCATGCAGATGAAGATGTTCCTCACGCGGTTGGGACTGAACTCGCGCGCGGTGATCGTAGGGGACAAGACGCAGATTGACCTGCCGCAACGCGACGAATCGGGCCTGATTCAGGTCGAACGGATCCTGCCTGGGATCGATGGCGTCGCGTTCTGCTATCTGGATGACCGCGACGTGGTGCGGCATCGTTTGGTGCGGGAGATCATCCGGGCCTATGCGGAGGACCAGAGCGCATGAGCGAGCGCCGGCGACCCTCGCTGAACCTGGAGCTGATGCCGAGTCAGCTCCCCAAGCGAGTTGCGTTTCACGGCCTGCGCTGGGGACTGCTGGCGGCATTGGCGCTGTTGACCTACGCGGCCTACCCATTTGCGAGCGGGTTTGAGAGCCCGGCGCTGCAGGCCGGCGACGTGGCGAAGAACGAGGTGATCGCTCCGTTCGCGTTCCCGGTGCTCAAGTCGCCGGCGGAGATGGAAGCTGAGCAGCGCGCCTACGAGGCGTCGGTGCTCCCCATCTACGACTTCCGGCCGCGCCGGGCGGACTCCGTGGTCGCGAAGGTCGATTCCCTGTTCGCCAGGCTCGGCCGCTCGGAGACGCCCGCACAGATGCTCGAGGTGGGCCAGGCGTTCAATGTTCGTCTCACGCCGGAGGAAGCCGAGTACGTGGGGACGGGCCGGCGACCCGCCGCGTTCCGGGACGCGACGAAGCAGCTGTTCAGACGGGAGTTGCGACAGGGAGTAGCTGCGTCGGCCGAGGTGGAGAACGAGACGGCGCAGTTCCTCATGGTGCGGCGGAACGGCTCCGAGAGCACGGTGCGGCGGGACACGATCCGCGTCCTAGAGCAACTCGGGAACCGCCGCAACGCGTACCACCCCGATCCGAATTCGTCGATCGGGGATCTCTTGTTTCTCAAGCTCGTGACGCAGCTTGCCGAACCGACCCTGGTTAAGAACGTGGCCGCATCGGAGCGCGAGCGTGAGCTGGCTCGGGCCGCCGTCGATCCCGTCAAAGACAGCGTGCGCGCGAACGAGCGAATCGTGGACGCGAACGAGGTGGTGACGCCGGCCGTCGAGGAGCGGTTATTCGCGCTGCGGAACGAAATGCTGCAACGGGGTGGCAGCGGGGATGGCCGATTCGGCGGCACCGTGGGGCAGATCCTGACCAATGCGCTGCTGCTCGCCATGTTCTGGCTGCTCCTGATGTTCTACCGTCCCGCGATCTACGAGAGCTGGAGGCAGATGGTGGTGCTGAGCCTCTTCTTCGGCATCGTGATCGTGGGAGCAGCGATCCTACAACGTCTCATCGCGGATGCACCGGAGCTGATCCCGGTGCCGTTCGCGGCGATGCTGCTCACGGCACTGTTTCGTGGGCGGGTCGCCATGGTGGGTGCCATGGTGCTCGCCGTGCTGATCGCGTCACAGGCGGTCTACAGCACCGACGCGCAGTTCGTCGCGCTGGTGGGAGGCGTGGTAGCCGCGGTGAGCGTTCGGAACGTGCGGCGGCGAGACCAGTTCCTTCTGGCGGGGGCGCTGGTGGCCGTGGGGTATTTGCTGGCGGGGCTGGCCGTCGGTCTCCGGATGGACTGGTCGCTCACAGAGATCGGTATCACCGGACTCCGCGGAGGCCTGAATGCGGTGGCGTCGGCGGCTCTGGTATCGACGCTCCTGCCCGCGTTCGAATCGATTGGCAGGCTGACCACCGATCTCACCTTGCTGGAGTTGTCGGATCCAGATCGCCCACTGCTGCGACGACTGGCCACGGAGGCGCCCGGCACGTACGCCCACAGCGTGTCCATGGCGAACCTCTGCGAAGCCGCGTGCAATGCGATCGGCGCCCATGGCCTGCTGGCCAGAGTGGGATGTTATTACCACGACGTCGGGAAAGTGAAGAAGCCGCAGTTCTTCGTTGAGAATCAGTCGCCGGGTGCAAACCCGCACGACAAGCTCAAGCCGGAGGTATCGGCCGGGATCGTGCGGAACCACGTGCGGGACGGGCTGCAGTTGGCCGAGGAGCACAAGCTCCCCGCGGTGGTGAAGCAATTCATCTCCGAGCACCATGGGACGATGGAGATCTCCTATTTTCTCGACCGGGCCCGTGGCCGCAACGGCGGTGAGAAGGTCAACGTCGAGGAGTTCCGGTATCCCGGACCGAAGCCGCACTCGGTCGAGACCGCCGTGGCCATGCTGGCTGACGGCGTCGAGGCCGCGGTGCGCGTCCTCGACGATCCGACGCCTGAGAAGCTGAACGACGTCATCGAGCACATCATCGAGCACCGCATTTCCGTCGGGCAGCTGGAGGAGGCGCCCTTGACGATGGCGCAGCTTTCCCGTGCACGGAACGAGTTCATTCGGGTGCTCGGCGGCGCGTTCCACAATCGAATCGACTATCCGGCCTCGAGCGGGGGGATCTACGCGGACTGGGAAGCCCGATCGGAAGCGTGACATTCGAGTGGCGAACCCCGAGCTCGCTACGGAGGCCGATCCGGCGACGGTGGACTCCTGGGCGCGTCAGGTCCTCGACGCCGAGGGACAGGATGTGGTGTCGCTGAGTGTCACCTTCCTGCCCGAGACGGAGATGCGTCACCTGAACGCCAGCGCACTCGGCCGGGACCACCCAACTGATGTGATCGCGTTCCGCCTCACGCACGTGGATCGGCTGGCCGGCGATATCTACGTCTGCCCGGCCGTGGCGCGACGGGCAGCAGCAGCGGAACGGGTGCCGGCTCGTGAGGAGCTCCTCCGGCTCGTCGTGCACGGTGTGCTGCACGTGGTGGGGCATGACCACCCCGAGGGAGAGGATCGCACGAGATCGCCAATGTGGATACGGCAGGAACACTACGTCGCACGGCTGGCCGCTGGCGGTGATCGTGATCGCTGACACCGTTGGGATCGTGAGCGCCGCCGTGGCCATCGGTGCCGCGCTCTGGGCGGCGCTCTTGGCGGTCGCCCAGGAAGCACACACGGTGTCTCGATCGCTGGGCCAGGCGCCGACTACGTCACGCGATCCGGTTCCCCTCGAGCGCGCGCTGCAGACGAGCCGGCTCGGGCTCGTTCTCATCGCGGCGACGGCGGCGTCGCTGGCGGTGGCTTGGTGGACGCGTCCGCTGCCGGAGGCGCTATTCACGGTGATGGTCACGGTCGCGTTTCTTTTCGTGGTGTCTGACGGACTGCCTCGCGCGGCAGGGGTGCTGGTGCCGCGCCTCTCGGCCGTGGCGGCCCCACTGGCCAGAAAGAGCCTGCTACCGTTTCGACCCCTGCTCGGCCTCGTCGCGGCTGTCGAGCGCGGTGGCGCGTTTCTGCTTCCCCGCTCGGGACCTGCACGACCGGTCGTGGGCGACGAGGAGCGAGACATGCTGGCCGGGGTGATCTCACTCCGCGACACGACGGTGGCGGAAGTGATGACGCCGCGCCTGGACATCCTCGCCGTCGCCGCCGATGCCGAGTGGCACGAAGTGGTCGAGCATCTTCGCCGGAGCGAGCATCACCGCATTCCCGTGTGCGGTGCCGACCTCGACGACATTCACGGCATTCTGTATGCCAAGGACCTCACGGCTGCCATCGCCGGCATTGCCGAGCGTCCCGTGCAATGGCAAAGTCTCGTGCGGCCTGCGCAGTTCGTTCCCGAATCGAAGTCGCTCACAGCGCAGCTACGCGAGTTCCAACGGAGCTCCGCTCACCTCGCCATCGTGGTGGACGAGTTCGGCGGGACCTCGGGTCTCGTGACACTCGAGGACGTGCTCGAGGAAGTCGTGGGCGAGATCTACGGTGAATACGACCGTGAGGAGATACCTCCGGTGGTCCGGGAGGGCGACGACCGGTTCTGGGTAGAGGGAACCGTCACGCTGGACACACTGAGCGAGTTGTTGCACACCGAGCTCGAGCAGGAGGAGGTGAGCACCGTGGGTGGGCTCGTGTACTCGGAGCTTGGGCGCGTGCCGCGGCCCGGCGAGGAGCTGCGGATCGGGGACTTCCGGGTAGTGGTCGAGCGAGTCGAGCGTCGTCGCATCCAGCGCGTGTACTTCGAGCGTCAGGGCGCAGGGGCGGAGACGGCCGCCGAGGAGCCGGCATGATGGGGTGGCTGCTGGTCGCTGGGGGCCTGCTCGTGGCAGGCTTGGGTGTTCTCTCGGCGGTCGCATCGTCGGCGGTCCATCGAGTGGAGCTCTACCGGTGGTCGACGCGCGGGGTGCCCAATGCGAGCGCCGCCGAGCGGTTGCTCGCCGCGCCGGACAGGATCGTCAGGGCCTCGAAGGGGCTCGCGACGCTCGGTATGCTGGTGGTTGGTCTGGGGACCGCGACGCTCATAGATGGGCTACCGATCCCGCTCGCGTCGGCTGTACTGTTCCTCGTGGCCGTGCCGTTGGCTTTGACGGTGGTGTATGCCTTCCCCCGCACCCTGGGTCGATACTGGCCCGAGCGCATCGTGGGTCGGGTGGTGCCGGTGCTGGCGCGTCTGGTGCCACTGCTCTCACCGCTCGGTGGGACTCCCGCACCTGGGGCGGCAGAGGCCGACGTCGAGCCAGCGGGCGTGCAGGGCGAAGACGGCCGCGCCGAGTTGACGGTGCTTTCCGGTGTCCTCGCCTTCACCGAGCGCCCCGTTCGGGAGGTGATGACCCCACGAACCGACATCGTGGCGGTGCCGGAGGGCGCCTCGCTCGAAGACATCGGGCGGTTGTTCGTGGAGTCGGGGTACTCGCGTCTCCCCGTGTACCGCGAGTCGCTGGATCACCTCATCGGCATGATCTACGCTTTCGACCTGTTGAAGATCACGCCAGGTGCGGAGCTCCCCCTCCGGCCCATTGCCACCGCGCCGGCGTCGAAACGGGCGTCTCACCTTCTGTTCGAGATGCAACGGGATCGGCGGCAGATCGCGGTGGTGCTGGACGAGTACGGGGGCACGGCCGGGATCGTGACCTTCGAAGATCTGCTCGAGGAGTTGATCGGAGAGATCTTCGACGAGCACGATGGCGTCGCCGGGGCGGCTGCGGCACCCGTGCAACTCATGGAAGTGAGCGGCGGCACGCCGGTCGAAGAGATCGTCGCCGCGTTCGATGTCACGTTGCCCGACACCGCCGAAACCGTGAGCGGGCTCCTCGCGCGGCTCGCCGGGCGGATCCCGAGATCGGGTGAGCGGTACCTCGTCGCGGGGCTGGAGTTCGACGTGCTGGATGCTACCCCCAACCGGTTGGAGCGCGTCCTGATCCGGCGCGGGCCGGTTCCCATGTTCTCGTTGGGGGAACCGACCGGGTGAAGATCAGCGGACGGAGGCTGCGACGCTACTTCTTCACCGGGCTGGTGGTGATCGCCCCAGTGGGCGCGACGGTGGTCGTGCTCACGTGGATGTTCCGCACCATCGACAACATCCTGGGCGAGCCGATTCGCGCCTACCTGGGATTTCGCATCCCTGGGCTTGGGTTCGTCCTGCTGTTGCTGGTGGTCACCATCGTGGGGTGGGCGGTCCACCGGGCGGCCGGCCGCCAGCTGCTGCACTGGTGGAACACGGCAATGGCGCGATTCCCCTTGACGGGCCGGATCTACAACGCGATGAGCCAAATCGTGCAATCGGTGATCGGTGAGCGAACACGGTTATTCCGTCGCACCGTCCTCATCCCGTACCCGACCGACGGCATCTGGGTGGTCGCGTTCGTGACAAACGACGAGACTCCGGCCCTGTCCCGCCTGGTCGGCGAGCCGTGCGTGAACGTGTTTGTACCGACGACTCCCAACCCAACGTCAGGATTCATGTTGGTGGTGCCGGTCGCGCGGGTAAAGGAGGTCGACGTCACGGTCGAGGATGCCATGAAGCTCATCATCTCGGCGGGCGCGGTCAGCCCCGTTACCGAGCGTCCTCACATGGTGCGGCGCGGGCTCGATCTCGAGTCGCTGCTCAAGGACTCGCAGGCGTGACGGAGCCGGACGGCTACCTGACCGACCTCGCGGCGCTCGCCGAGTCGGGCGACGTCGCGGCGTTCGTCGAACGGGCGCGCGAGCTTCACCCGTCGGACGTCTCGGACGTGCTGGCCGGCCTCGATCGGGAGACTCGGCTGCAGCTCGTCCAAGCCCTCCCTCCGGAGATCGCGTCGGAAGCCCTCGCCGAGATGGAAGAGGAAGAGCATCCCGAAGCGGTGCTCGCAGCGCTCGTGCCGGAGCACGCAGCGGACATCCTCGACGAGTTGGACGACGACGACGCCGCGGACCCGGTCGCGGATCTGACCGCCGAGACGGCCGAGCGGATCCTCTCGGAGGTCGAAGACCGCGACGAGATCGAGCGGTTGTTGACGTACGACGAGGAGTCGGCCGGTGGGCTGATGACCGCGTCGGTGGTCGCGGTCGACCAAGACGTGACAGCGGCTCGCGCCCTCGACGAGATCCGGAGACAGGCCGAAGAGGTGGAGGATTTCTATCAGGTCTACTGCGTCGATGCCAGGCACCACCTCGTTGGCATCCTGCCGCTCCAGCGGCTGGTCGTGGCACGGCCCGAGAGGCCGGTGCGCGAGATCATGGACCCGCCACCGGTAATAGCGCTGCCCGAAATGGACCAGGAAGAGGTGGCGCGTCTCATGGCGCGGTACAACGTTCCCGCTATCGCGGTGGTGAACGAAACCGGGAAGCTGCTGGGCAGGATCACGTTCGACGACGTGATCGACGTGGTCGAGGCCGAGAGCACGGAGGATCTGCTCAAGTTCGGGGGTCTCGGAGGGGAAGGCGAGGATGCACTGGGAGCGGACTGGCGGGACGCGGTGCGCCGCCGGCTCCCATGGCTCTACCTCAATCTCGTGACTGCGCTGCTGGCCGGGGCCGTGGTAGTCCTCTTCGAGCGCACCATTGCCCAGCTTGTCGTCCTGGCTGCCGTGATGCCCGTCGTGGCGGGACTGGGAGGCAACGCAGGCACGCAGGCCTTGGCGGTCACGGTGCGGCGATTGGCCCTGGGGCTGAATCCTCCCGGCACGCGTCTGGCACACGTCGGCAAGGAGATGCTCATCGGCCTCGTCAACGGTCTCGCTGTCGCGATCGTGGTGGCCGCCGTGACGGCGGCACTCGGATACGGATGGGGTTTGGGCCTCGTGGTCCTGTTGGCCATGTGGGCGAGCCAGATACTGGCCGTGGTGCTCGGGGCGGCGGTTCCCCTGATGCTCGAGCGCATCGGGGCGGACCCGGCAGTCGCAAGCTCGGTGTTCGTTACTGCGTTCACCGACATTGGAGGATTCTTCGTGCTGCTTGGGCTCGCGGCGTGGCTGTTACTCTAATAGCCGGAGTGGCGAGCAGGGGCGCTCTATGAGCGTGGAGGCCGCGCAGGCCGATCGGCTCGTTCGTGGGGTCGGCGAGCGGAGCGTGCCGGCGCTGGCCCGGGCGATCTCGCTGGTCGAGAACGGGCGGGACGGGTACGAGGAGATCCTGTCGGCGCTGCACCCGTCGGTGGGGAACGCCCACCGCATTGGAATCACGGGTCCGCCAGGGTCGGGCAAGTCCACCCTGATCGAGCAAGTCGTGCGCATCTACCGCGACCGCGACATCACCGTTGGCGTCGTGGCCGTGGACCCGACGAGCCCATTCACGGGTGGGGCGCTCCTCGGCGACCGGATCCGAATGGAGTCCCTTACGCTCGATCCGGGTGTATACATTCGATCGATGGCCTCGCGTGGGGCCACAGGTGGTCTCGCGACGACGACTCGCGAGGTGTGTGATGTCCTCGATGCCTTTGGCTTCGAGCGCGTCATCATCGAGACGGTAGGTGTTGGCCAGTCGGAGCTGGCCATTGCCGGGAGTGCCGATACGACCGCGTTGGTGCTCGTCCCCGAATCCGGCGACGGCGTCCAGGTGCTCAAGGCGGGGGTCATGGAGATCGCTGACCTGTACGTGATCAACAAGAGCGATCGGCCAGGTGCCGACCGGCTGGTGCAGGAAGTGGAAGTCATGCTGGGGATTCGACGGGGAAACGCCTACCGGCACGTGGGCCCGCATCATAACGGTCTCGCGGGCCGCACGGCTCGGACGGAACCCGACGATGCGGCAGGCACCGCCGCATGGTCGCCGCCCGTGCTCACGACGGCGGCGGCCAAAGGGGAGGGAATCGAGGCGGCCATTGATGCCGTGGATCGACATCGGGCGTTTCTGGAGAGCACCGGCCTGCTTCGGGAGCGGCGGCGAGCACGCCTCGCCCAACACACCCGCGAGGTGGTGAACCGCGCGCTGTCCACCCTGGTATGGGAACGGTGGGATGGCGAGGCCGTGCTGGCAGCCGGGCTCGACGACGTGGTCAACGGTCGACTGAGCCCCTATCGGCTGGCGCGGAACATCGTGGCGGATCTGCAGGAGGAACCCGGTCATGGCGGATAAGCGGGCGTACGACGAGTGGCGACAGCGGCACGAGCGAGGCGCGAAACGCACCGAGGTGGATTTCGTTTCGCAAAGCTCCGCCGAGGTGGCGCCGCTGTACGCGGCGTCCGACATCGCGGATCTCGATCCCGAAACGCAATTGGGCTATCCCGGGGCATACCCGTTTACGCGCGGCATCCATTCCACGATGTATCGGGGACGACTGTGGACGATGCGGCAGTTCTCGGGCTTCGGCACCGCGGAAGACACCAACCGGCGCTACAAGTTCTTGCTGGAGCGGGGACAGACGGGGCTGTCGGTCGCCTTCGACTTCCCGACGCTGATGGGCTACGACTCCGATCACCCGCGATCGGAGGGCGAAGTGGGCAAGTGCGGTGTGGCGATCTCGTCGTTGGCCGACATGGAGACGCTGTTCGAGGGGATTCCCATGGATCAGGTGTCCACCTCAATGACCATCAACGGGCCAGCGGCGATGTTGTTTTGCTTCTACGTCGCAGCGGCGGAACGGCAGGGCGCCGATATCTCCAAGCTCCGCGGGACCGTGCAGAATGACATCCTCAAGGAGTACATGGCCCAGCACGCCTGGGTCTTCCCGGTCGAACCCGCGCTCAAGATCATCGTCGACCTGTTCGAGTGGGCCACGGAACACACCCCGCTGTGGAACAGCATCTCGATCAGCGGCTACCACATCCGGGAGGCAGGATCGAGCGCGGTCCAGGAACTGGCCTTCACCCTGGCCAACGGGTTCGAGTACGTGGAGCACGGTGTGGCACGCGGCCTCGACATCGACCGGTTCTCGCATCGGCTCTCGTTCTTCTGGGACGTGCACAACGATTTCTTTGAGGAAATTGCCAAGATGCGAGCCGCGAGGCGCATCTGGGCACGTCACATGCGGGAGCGCTACGGTGCGACCGATCCGCGTTCGTGGATGATGCGATTCCACTGTCAAACAGCCGGGGTGTCGCTCACCGGGCAGCAGCCCATGAACAACGTCGTACGTGTGGCGTATCAGGCGCTGGCGGCGGCGCTAGCGGGAGCGCAGTCGCTACACACCAATTCACTGGACGAGACGCTTGCGCTTCCCACTGAGGACTCCGTCAAGCTGGCGCTGCGCACGCAACAGGTGTTGGCGTATGAGACCGGGATCGCCAACGTGATCGATCCGCTGGGAGGGTCGTACTACGTTGAGGCGCTGACCAACCGCATGGAGTCCGAGGCTGAGGCGATCTTCGAAGAGATCGAGCGCATTGGCGGCGTCGTGAAGGGCATCGAACAGGGCTGGTTCCAGCGACAGATTCATCAGAGTTCCATGTTGTTTCAACACGAGGTTGAGCAGAAACGCCGCATCATCGTGGGCGTGAACGAATTCACCGATAGCGACGAGAGCGTGCTCGAGATCTTGAAGGTGAGCGACGAGGCGGAGCGGCATCAGAGCCGGAGTCTGGCTGAACTGCGGGCGCGGCGGGACCAGGAGAGGGTGGACCGGGCGCTCCGCGAGCTCAAGGCCGCGGCGGAACGCGATGAAAACGTCATCCCTCCGATGCTCGAATGCGCCCGAACTTATTGCACGCTGTTCGAGATCCGACATGTTCTCGAGGAGGTCTATGGTGCCTACCGCGAACCCGTCTTCTTCTAACATGGTGACTGACAAGGGCGCGGTGCTGCGTCCTCCGCAGGTGGGCGGGGACGGCGTGCAATCGCTCGGCCCCATCGTGGAGTGGCTCGCCAACCTGGGCGTCACGGAGCACTGGGTGGTGTCGTGCTATCTGAAGCTGGAGCCGCGTGACCGGAGTCGTGGCAAGTACCTCATCAAGCTCAAGAACCGAATGCGTGACGAGGTGGCCGGGTTCGGACTACGGGGGGCCAGCCGGCAGGAGCGTGACACGGTGGCGAGGGACCTAAACCGGGTGCGTGAACATCTCGAGAACCCCGGCAGTCTCGGGCCCGGTCAGGGTATAGCGATCTTCGCGTGCGAACCGCTGAACTTGTTCGAAGTCATATCGCTTCCTCGGGTATTTCGCTCGCGACTCCAGATCGACCGCTCGCCGCTGGTCCGGGAACTGGCTGCGGTCGACGACGAGTTCGGACGGGTCCTGTGCGCGGCCTACGATCGCACGAGCGCGCGGTTCTTCGAGGTTACCGCCTTCGGGATCGAAGAGCTGGCCGGGCTCGCTGCGAGCGACACGACCCGGCCGGGACGATTCCGCGGCCCGCGCGCGGCCACTGGGACCGGTGCCGGCGCGGGATCGGCTGGGGAGCACAACTTCCACCAGCGCATCCGGGAGGAGAAGCACCGGCACTACGCGTCGATCGCGCAGCGGCTCTTCGATATCACCCGGGATCGAGCGATCCGCGGCGTGATCCTCGCCGGCGTGGGTGCCGATTCGGACGCGGTGCAGCCGCATTTACACCCGTACCTCGCCACGAAGGTGCTCGGGACCGCCCGGCTCAACCCGAAGTCGGCCACGGCGACGGACGTCATGGAAGCCGTCCTCGACGTGCGCTTCCATTCGGAACGTGCGGTGGAGACCCGGTCGGTAGAAGCGCTGCGCGAGGGCCTCGGAACGCGATGGGCTGTGAATGGGATCGGAGACGTGCTCACGGCGCTCCAACACGGCCAGGTTCGCACGCTCCTGGTCGAGCCGTCGGCGGAGGCGCCGGGCTACCGGTGTTCCCAAAGTGGCCGGCTGAGCCTCGCCGAGGAGGGTTGTGACGGGCACGGGACCGCGGTTCCGGTGCCCGACGTCATCGATGAAGCGATCGAGGAGGCACTCCGGCAGGGGAGCAACGTCGAACTAGTGGAAGACGGGGACGCGCGGGCAGAGGTGGCCGGGCTCGCGGCGCTGCTCCGCTTCAAGCGCTAGCTCAGCGTGACCATGACCGCTTGTCGGGGTCGCGGGATCCGTCTACGTTCACCGCACCCTCGGGAGAGGAACGGGAGGTGAGTACGCCAAAATTGCCGTCACAACGGCCCATCCGTGTCCTGGTTGCCAAACCCGGGCTGGACGGCCACGATCGCGGCGCGAAGGTCGTCGCCGCCGCCCTGCGCGATGCGGGGATGGAAGTGGTCTACACGGGTCTGCATCAGACGCCGGAGATGATCGCCACGGCTGCCGTGCAGGAAGACGTCGACGTCGTGGGTCTGTCCATCCTGTCGGGCGCGCACATGACGCTGTTTCCCCGGGTGCGCGCGCTGCTCGTCGAAGCGGGACGTGACGACATCCTCGTCATCGGCGGCGGAATCATCCCGCAAGAAGACATCGAGCACCTCCAGCACGAGGGCGTCGCGAAGCTCTTCGGCCCCGGATCGCGAACGCAGGAGATCGTGGAGTTCATCCGGTCGTGGGCGGAGAAACGCGCCGCGTGACCGCCAGTGATTCGGTGACGCACCACCACCGTTTGCGCGACCTCACGGACGAATACCGGGAACTCGCCGTCCGCCTGCAACAGGGTGGAGGGGCGGACCGGATCCGTCGGCAGCACGAGCAGGGCAAACTCACCGCGCGCGAGCGGGTGCAGCTGCTCCTGGATCCCGACACCCCATGGCTGGAAGTCGGTCTACTGGTCGCTCACGACCGATACGATGGGCAGGCCCCGGCGGCGGGCGTGGTCACGGGCCTGGGTCAGGTGGCCGGTCACCACGCCGTGGTCATCGCCAACGATGCCACGGTGAAGGCCGGATCGTGGTGGCCCGAGACCATAAAGAAGATGCTGCGCGCGCAGGAGATCGCGATGCGGCAACGCATCCCGATCATCTACCTGGTGGACTCGGCCGGGGTGAACCTGCCGTATCAGGGCGGCGTGTTTCCCGGGCAGTACGGCGCCGCCCGGATCTTCTACTACAACTCGATAATGCGCCGCTACCTACACGTTCCGCAGATCAGTGCCGTCATGGGACCGTGCGTGGCAGGCGGAGCGTATCTGCCCGCACTGTCCGACGTGATCTACATGGTAGAAGGCACCTCGTTCATGGGTCTTGGCGGATCCAACCTGGTGAAGGGGGCGACGGGACAGGTGGTGGACTCCGAGATGCTCGGGGGTGCGGTAACGCATACGGCCATCAGTGCCGTGGCACATTACCGAGCGAGCGACGACGCCGATTGCATTCGGCAGATTCGGGAGTATGTGGCGCGACTTCCAGGTGTGCGCGAACTGGCGGCCAGCGCCACGCCGACCCAAGCGGCGCCGCCGCCGCGACCCCCGGCAGCCCTCTACGAGGTTCTCCCGCCGGATCACCGCATGGCGTACGACATGCACGAGGTGCTCGCCTGCATCCTGGACGGCGGGGCGCTCGACGAGTTCCAGCAGGATACAGCGCGGGAGATGATCTGCGGGCACGGCGCCATCGATGGACTGCCGGTGGCGGTGATCGCAAATCAACGCGGGCTCATCAAAGGCAGGGCAGGCGACGTGCCCAGGATCGGCGGGATCGTCTACACGGAGAGCGCCGAAAAGGTCGCGTATTTCATCGAGACGGCGAGTCGGGAGCGGATCCCGCTGCTCTTCGTACAGGACGTGAGCGGGTTCATGGTGGGTCCGGAGGCAGAGCACTCGGGCATCATTCGGGCGGGGGCGCGGTTCGTCGAGGCGATGGCGACGGCCGTCGTGCCCAAGATCGTGCTCACGGTGAACCATGCCTCCGGCGCCGGCTACTACGCCATGGCGGGGCAGGGATTCGATCCGGATTTCATCTTCTCATGGCCGACCGGGCGGATGGGGGTGATGGAGGGCGAGTCGGCCGTAACGGCGGTCTTCGGTGACCGCGCAAAGGATTCGGATGCTGCTGAGGCGGTGGAGCGCATGCGGGACGACTACGAGCACCAGCTCGACGCGAAGTACGCGGGAGCCAGGGGCTTCGTCGATGCCCTCCTCGTTCCCGAAGAAACCCGGACCATGCTGTCCTTTGCACTCCGAGCGACGCAGTACTATGACGGTCCCCACCTCGGAGCCTTTGTGATGCCGCCGTTGGACTACCACCCCGCTCGAGCGTGACCGAACTCAGACGGTGGCTCCCATGCCTGACCCTGGTTGCGGCGGTGGGGTGTGCCGGCAACCCGGCTCTCGACCCGCCGGTCCGGCCCGCGGATGCCGGCGACATCCGTGCCGCGACGGCATTCGCCGATCGCTCGGCGGCAAACGGGCGGGAGCCGGCGCTCCCGCCCCGCATTGCATTTCTCGCCGGCTTGTTGCCCCTGCGAAGCATCGGGGCCGATGCGTTCCGGGTGGCCCAGCCCTCGTACGACGGGCGCGGCGTCCTGATCGCGATTCTGGACAGCGGAACTGATCCGGCACTCCCCGGCTTGCGGACCACGTCCACAGGCGAGCGGAAGGTCCTCGACGTTCGCGACTTCTCGAGAGAGGGACGGGTCGTGCTCCGGGCGATCGAGCCCCAGAGTGACGGCACCGTCGCGATCGACGGTCGGGTCATCGGTGGTTTTGGGCGCGTCGCGGCCCTCGCGACGGGGCCCTACTACGGGGGGGTGTTCCGCGAAATCACGCTTGGCGCCCCGCCTGCAGCCGATCTAAACGGCAACGATGCCATCACCGACGAGTACGCGCTGGTGGTGGGGAGGGCCAGTGACGGGTGGGTGGTCGTGGTGGATGCCGACGCCGACGGCAGCTTCCAGAACGACCGGGCGCAACGGGACTACGGAGTCTCCTACGGGACCTTCTCGTTCCGCGACCGTGCGGGCATCGACGGGCCGATGAATGTCGCGGTGAATCTCGTCGAGCGCGATGGCCGGCCCGTGCTCGATCTCGTCATGGACAACTCCAGCCATGGCAGTCACGTGGCGGGCATCGCGGCGGGCCGCGATCTGTTCGGCGTGGACGGGTTCGACGGCGTGGCCCCAGGAGCACAGCTCCTGGCCCTCAAGATCGCCAACAACACGCGAGGCGGGATCTCCGTCTCGGGGAGCATGCTGCGCGCCTTGGAGTACGCCGTCGCTTTTGCGCAGCGCCGACGCCTGCCGCTCGTTGTGAACCTCAGCTACGGGGTTGGAAACGAGATCGAGGGCACGGCGGTCATCGACTCGCTGGTCGACGCGTTCGCCCTTGAGTACCCCGAGGTGCTGATCGTGATCAGCGCGGGCAACGACGGGCCGGGACTCTCCACTGTCGGGTTTCCCGGGTCGGCCGCCCACGCCCTGACGGCGTGTGCCGTCTTCCCGGGCGTCTACGCCAAAGCGCCGCAGCCCGGAAAGCCTCCTGCGCCCGACGTGCTCGGGTGGTGGAGCGCGCGTGGCGGGGAAGTGGCGAAACCCGATGTGTGCGCACCCGGGGTGGCGTATTCGAATGTGCCGCCGTGGCGGACTGGAGAGGAGATTTCCGGGGGCACGAGCATGGCAGCCCCCCAGATTGCCGGTGCCGCGGCGCTGCTCCAGTCGGGGATGGTGCAGCGGGGACATCCGGTGGGCGCCATCGATCTCAAGCGCGCGCTGGTCAACACAGCCCGACCGCTCGCCGGCACCACCGTGCTCGACGAGGGCACGGGAGTGGCCGACGTCCCTGCGGCGTTTCAGTGGCTCGTCGGGACGCATCAGACGGCGATCTACGAAGTCGTTGCTCCATCGGCCGCCGACGGGGGCGCAAAGGCGTCGGCCGCGTATCGCCGAGCGGGACTGCGGTCGCTCTCGGACACGATCCAGACTTTCCAGGTCGCCGCGGTGGGACGGCAACCGGCCGCACGATTGCTGCTCGTCCCTGACGCCCCCTGGGTCCGCGCCCCCCGCATGATCGAGCCCGGCGGCAGTCCGGTCTCGGTCGACGTCACCTATGACGCGAGCGCGCTCGTTGAGCCGGGGCTCTACGTGGGAACGGTCTGGGCGCTCCCGGCCACGGATACACTGGCCGGTGCTTCGTTTGGCCTGCGCAACATCGTGGTTGTGCCGCACGCGCTCGACGAGCCGCTCCGGCTGAGCGGCATGCTGACGCCCGGCGCCATCGCCCGGTACTTCCTCACCGTCCCGGAGGGAACGAACGGTCTCCTGGTTCAGGTCGATCTCGCCGAGCCATCCAACGAGGCCACGCTCTATCTGTTCGAACCGACGGGACAGCCCTACCGCGGTGGGAGCAGTGTCACGGCAGGGGGCCCGAACGGGTCTGCCGCGGAGATCCTCGTGACGGCTGAAGACGTGGTGCCTGGGGTGTACGAGGCCGTGGTCGTGGCAGCGCCCGCGCGAGCCGTGACATACAGGTTCGGCGCCACCATTGCGGCAGCACGACTCATCACTGTATCAGACGACCTCGCTGTCACGCTCGAGAACAGCACCGCCGAGTCGCTCGCGGTCCGGGTGGACGCCGCGATCGTGGGGCAGCGCCGGGCCCTTCAGGTGGAGGGTGCCGGCGATCTCGCATCTCTGGTCGAGACCGACGTGCCGTCGTGGGCGTCGAAGCTGGTGGTCGAGGTGAAGGTGGCGCGCGACAAGTGGCGCGAGCTGACGGATTTCGGTGTCACGGTCTTCGATGCCGCAGGACGCAAGCTGAGCGACGGACCGCTCAACTATGCTGTGGGGCGGCAGCAAGTGGAGCTGTCACCGGCGGTCCGCGGCACCCGGCTCACGGTCGAGCTGTTGCCGGCCTTTGCCCTCGTGAGCCCTCCCATGCGATGGAGCGCCTCGGTTGCGCTCAGCTTCCTCGCCGAAGAGCCCCGTGCACTCGCCGCAGACAGCGTGTCCGGCACAAGCGCGCTCACGCTCTCGCCGGTCGGCACCGGGACGGTCCGGTTTGCCTGGCCAGAGACTGGGCTCGATTCCCTCGCCGGGTTCACCCCGCTCGTCGAGATCCACGTGGTGCCGGAGCGCGGCGCGCCGATCAAGAGCTCGCTGGTCCGTCGGCAGAGTGGTGTAAGGCCGGTCCCGTGAGCCGCGTCGTCCGTGTTGCGTCGGGGCAAGGGTTCTGGGGTGACTGGCTCGAGGCACCCATCCGACAGATCGAGGGCGGGCCGATCGACTACCTGATGATGGACTACTTGGCGGAAGTCACGATGTCCATCATGCAAAAGCAGCGCGCGCGTGATCCCGCGCTCGGCTACGCGCGTGATTTTGTACCTCTGATGGAGCGGGTGCTGCCGGACGCCGTGGCGGGCAACGTGCGCATCGTGTCGAATGCCGGCGGGGTGAACCCGAGGGCGTGTGCCGAGGGCGTGCTCGAAGCGGCCGAACGGGCGGGGTGTGAAGACGGAGTGCGTGTGGGGATCGTCATGGGCGACGACATCCTGGACCGCATCGACGAGTTGCTTGCTGCGGGGCATCCGTTGGCGAACCTGGACACGGGCGAGAGCCTTGTCGCGGTCCGGGACGGGGTGCAAAGCGCCAACGTGTACCTTGGCGCGTGGCCGGTGGTGGACGCACTCCGACGTGGCGCCAACGTGATCGTGACGGGTCGGGTCACCGATACGGGGCTCACGCTCGCGCCGTTGGCCCACGAGTTCGGCTGGGCGCGGGATGCATGGGATCGCCTCGCGGCCGGGACCGTGGCGGGTCACATCAACGAATGCGGTGCGCAGTCGACGGGGGGCAACTGCCTCGTCGATTGGGAGACGATTCCCGACCTGGCCAATCCGGGGTATCCGATCGTCGAGTTCGCCGAAGACGGTTCTTTCGTCGTCACCAAGCACCCCGATACCGGCGGACGGGTGTCGGTGGCGGGCGTGACTGAACAGCTGCTGTACGAGATGGGGGATCCGGCCGACTACATCACGCCCGACTGTGTGGTCGACTTCACCAGCGTTCGACTCGATCAGGCTGGTCCCGATCGCGTCGCGGTGACGGGAGTGCGCGGTCGGCCGGCCACGGATTCGCTCAAGGTGTCGATCTCCTACCTGTATGGGTACAAGGCGGTCGGGACGTTGGTGTACGCGTGGCCCGATGCGCTTGCCAAGGCCCAGAAAGCCGACCAGGTGGTGCGCGAACGGCTCCGTCGGCTGGGGCTCGATTACGAGCAGATCCTCACGGAATTCGTCGGGGTGAACGCCACCCACGGGCCCCTCGCCGGCCCGCCCGATCCGAACATTGCCGAGGTGCAGCTCCGGATCGGTGTCCGATCTCGTGAGCGCGGGCCGGTGGAACGGTTCTCGCGCGAGATCGCGCCGCTCATCCTGAACGGGCCGCCGAGTGCCACGGGGTTTGCCGGCGGGCGTCCGAAAGTGGAAGCCATCGTGGCGTACTGGCCGGCGCTTATCCCGAAGTCCGAGATTCGGCCCGAGATCGAGATCCTCGAGCCGTAGCGAGCGCGGAGAGCCCATGGGTGTGAAGCAGCGACGCAAACCGGATCGGCGCGACACAGTGACGCGACGTGTGCCTCTACTGCACTTGGCGCACGCCCGCAGCGGCGACAAGGGCGATACGGCCAACGTGGGTGTGATCGCGCTCAGACTCGAATATTACCCGATTCTCCTCAAGCAGTTGACGGTTCGCCGGGTGGCGGCGCACTTCCGCGGCCTGATCGAGGGCAAGGTCGAGCGCTTCGAGCTGCCCAATCTCCACGCGCTCAACTTCCTGCTGCACGGTGCGCTGGGGGGAGGGGGAACGCTTTCGCTCAAGACCGACGCGCAAGGCAAGGTGCTATCCACCGCGATGCTGCGGATGGAGGTGGACGTCCCGGAGGGTCTCCGTGTCGGGTGATCGGGTGCTTGCCGCGCTCGCCAATGGCGTGCTCGCGCTCACGCTCAACCGTCCTGACAAACGAAACGCCATCGATTCGGCGATGGTGGAGGCGCTGCTCGAGGGGCTCGAGCGGGCCAACCTCGATCCGGACGTCCGAGTGGTGGCGGTGTTCGGGGCGGGCCCGGACTTCTGTGCTGGTGCCGATCTCGGGGAGCTTCTCGCCTCGGTGGGCCAGTCGCCCGGTGAGAACGAGGCACATGCGCGGCGTCTCGGCGAGGTGTTCCTACGCATGCGTCGGCTCCCGAAGCCGGTGGCGGCAGTCGTCCAGGGGAGGGCACTCGCCGGTGGATGCGGTTTGGCGTCGGCATGCGATGTGGTGCTGGCACACGAGCAGGCCACGTTCGGGTATCCGGAAGTGCGTCGCGGCTTCGTTCCGGCAATGGTCATGGCGATGCTGTATCGTGCAGTGGGCGAGAAGGTTGCCTTCGATCTCGTGGCAACGGGACGCATGTTGAGTGCGGTCGAGGCGCAGGTCGTGGGATTGGTGTCACGCGTCGTTCCGGCCGACGGGTTCGATGGTCTCGTTCGAGAGGGGCTGGACGGACTGGCAGCGAGCAGCGGGACGGCCCTGGCACTCATCAAGCAGCAGCTCTATGCGATCGACGGTCGGAGCTTCGAAGACGCGATCGACCTCGGCGCCGCCACGAACGCGGTCGCACGGGCTACGCCGGACTTCAAAGAAGCTGTCGCGCGGTTTTTGGACAAGTAGGCACAGGCTCCTCGCGCGTTAGGCGGAAGGACCCAGGATGCAGCAGAGAATACGGTTGTCGCTCGCTGGACTCGCCCTCGCGGTGGGGGTGGCGTGCGGTGAGGGCACCGGGCCGGCGGACGAGGGATCGTTCACCGGTACCATTACGGGTGATCTCTCCCTCACGCTCAGCGGGACGTCCGTGTTCGGGGTCGCGTCGCAAGGTGGGAGTCAGGGGTTCGTGATCGCCCTGGACCAGAAAGGGGCGACCCAGGTCGACCGGGACGTGATCGTGCTGGGTCGGTTCAACACGCAGCGTCCGGAGGTGGGTACGTACGCCGTTATTCCGGGTGCGTGCACCACGTGCAGCCCGGACGATTTCGACGGTGGCTACGTGTTCCAGCGGGCCAGCGGGGAGTCAGGCTTCTTCATCTCCGAGTCCGGCACCATGCAGGTCACGGCATCGAGCGAAGACGAGGTGCTCGGATCCGTCTCGTTTACAGCCGTCGTGCTCGCGGGATCGGGCAGCTCCGGTGCCACCAACCTGACCATTGCCGCACAGTTCAGGGCGGTCCCCGGGCAGATCCCCACCGTTGGCGGCTGAGTCCCGAGCGAGCATGACCGCTGGCACCATCACCACGGCGCGGCTCATCCTCCGTCCGCCCACCAACCAAGACGCCCAGGCGATCTACGACGGCTATGCGCGTGACCCCGACGTGGCGCGCTACGTTCTCTGGACGCCGCACCGCTCCATCTCGGACACGCACGCGTTCCTGGACCATTTCATGTGTGATGAGGAAGACGAGCGGTCGTACCCCTGGGTGATGATTCGTGCCGCGGACGGGGTCTTGATAGGCGCCATGCATCTCCGGGTCGAGCCGCCGCGTACCGAGTTCGGCTTCAACATCGCCAGGCCGTACTGGAACCAAGGCTACGGGACCGAGTCGGTCCGGGGTGTGATCGCGTTCGCGTTTACCCTTCCCGAGGTCGAGCGGGTGCAGGCGGTGTGTCACGTGGACAACGCGGCGTCTGGGCGAGTCATGGAAAAGGCCGGCATGGCGCGCGAGGGCCGGCTTAGGCGCTACATGCGGTTTCCCAACATAGGGGAGGAGGCGCAGGACGTGTTCCTCTACGCCATTACCCGCACCCGGGATTCTCCACTCCGCGGTTAGCGCAGGTTTTCGCCCAGTGCTGCCGTGATTCTGGATTCCGCGACTCGGCTCCGATTGCACCTTTGGCTGGCGTCCTTAACGATCCCAACCCATCGTGCCGTCCACCTACCTACCGGGCCACGCCGAGTCGCGCGCGCCGACCCTCGCCGACGCCCACGAGGTGCTCCGCCGTTATTGGGGCTACGGCGACTTCCGTTACTACCAGCGGAAGGCGGTGCTCGCCGCACTCCAGGGTCGTGATTGCCTCGCCGTGCTTCCCACCGGGGGCGGGAAGTCGATCTGCTACCAAGTGCCTGGATTGCTGTTGCCGGGGCTCACCCTGGTGGTGTCCCCACTCATCTCCCTCATGCAGGATCAGGTTCGCGCCTTGCGGCAGCGAGGCGTGCCCGCTGCCTACCTGAGCAGCACACAAACGCCGCGACGCCGGCACGCGGTGAGGGACGCCGTCATCGAGGGAAGGGTGCGGCTCCTGTACGTGGCGCCGGAGCGCCTGCCGTCCCTGTCCGCCGACTTTCTGCAGCTCCGAATCGCGCTCCTTGCGGTGGACGAGGCGCACTGCATCAGCGAGTGGGGCCACGACTTCAGGCCGCACTACCGGGCCATCGGGCGGTATCGTCGTCTCCTCGGGTATCCGCGCACCATCGCCGTGACGGGAACCGCGACGCCCGCGACCCGGCAAGACATCCTCCAGGTGCTCGGACTACGCACGCCGGTGCGTGTGATCCGCTCCCACGATCGGCCGAACCTGTTCCTGGCGGTGCGCAGGTTCCGGCGCGAGCAGGACCGATTACGGGCGGCGTGTTCCCTTCTCGTCCACGTAAAAGGCACGGCCATCGTGTACGTCCCCACCCGCGACC
>JBDHEI010000046.1:0-24606 GCA_039591075.1 Gemmatimonadota bacterium | reverse complement strand
TGGCCCGCGACAGTGTCGCTATCGCTGAGGCTAGTCGCGCGTTCTCGGCCGCCTATGTTCGCAATGACACGGCCGCATTGGGCCAGATCTATTCGGATTCGGCGGTGCTGCTCCCACCAAACCGCGAGATTCGAGGCCGCGCGGCGATTCAGCGCTACTTTGCGTGGGGCGCGAACTACCGGCAACTCGCGCACGCAATGGAGCCGACTCGGCTGACAATTGCAGGTGACCTCGCCATCGACGTGGGGACCTGGACAAGTTCCGGCCAACGCGGAGACTCCGATTCGACGACCGCCTCCGAGCGCTACCTCGTTGTCTGGGTTCGTGAGAGTGACGGGGCATGGCGCATGCTCTACGACATGTGGCACCGGCCTGCCCGGTAGCCATGTGTGGCCTGACACGCGCCTGACACCGACCGTGGCTGACCAGTGTTGAGTCTGTGAGCGCGAGCACTCTCGCAGCGACGCATTACCGACGGACCTTTGGGCGCGCCGTCGCGATCGTCTACACGGGCGGGACGGTCGCGCAGGTTCTGCACATCCTGCTGAAGTTCGGCTGGGAGCTCATGCCGTTTTGGGTAGACTGGGCGTTGATCCTAGTGGGAACCTACGGTGGACTGGGCCTACTGATCTTTGTGCGAAGGGTCGCGTGGCGAGGCGCGTGGGAGAAGGTAGTCCACGGACTGATTGTGGCGCATCTCTTCATGTCGATATTGGTGCATGTGAGAGCACTACTCGTGGGGAATCATGAGTTCTTCACCGCGTTCCCATACGAATACAGCTATTTCGCGGTGGTCTACTTCGGGTTCTTTGCATGGCGGTCGTGGACGATGAAGTTGGTGCCCCAGTCGACCGGGCATGCCACCTAACACACGTGCAGCTGAGGGGAGCACCTGTGATTACCGGAATTCACGCGCTCATCTATGCCAAGCAGGCTGAAGAGGTCCGCGCCTTTTTTCGCGACACGCTCAGCCTGCCATCAGTCGATGCCGGCCAGGGCTGGCTGATCTTCGCGCTGCCGCCAGCCGAGCTCGCGGTCCATCCCGCGAACAAGGGAGGCCACGAGTTGTATCTCATGTGTGACGACTTGCAAGCCACGATGGCAGATCTACAGCAGCGGGGAGTGGCGTTCTCTCGGCCGGTCACTGAGCAGTCATGGGGGCTCGTCACCTCCATTCGCTTGCCGGACGGTACGGAGCTGGGGCTTTACGAACCGCGTCACCCCTCGCCACTCATGTAACGATCACGCAATGGAAGTGTTGGAATGGCAACGAGCGCTTTCAACGACAAGTCCTCTCCACCACAGGCCGATCAACTCGCGACCACGCTAGGCCGCGCAAGTCACCTGTGGGAGGCTCTTGTGAAAACGTTGGCCTCTCAGTACGCACCGCTGAGTGAGACATGGAAGTTTGGTGGTCAGCAGTGGGGGTGGGTGCTCCAGCTGAAGCAGCGGAAGAGGACAGTGCTGTACCTGACTCCGTGCCGTAGTCACTTCATTGCCGGGTTTGCGCTTGGGGAGAAGGCGGTGAAAGCCGCACAGCGAGGCAGTCTCCCTCCCTCGGTTCTGACTGCCATCGACGGGGCCAAGAAGTATGCCGAGGGTCGGGCGGTCCGCCTCGAAGTGCGGAGGAAGAAAGATGTCGCCGTCGTGGAGGAGTTGGCGGCAGCCAAGATGGCGAATTAGGATCGATGAAACGTCGTGATGCAGCGCGCGTGGCGAGGAGTCCGCTCGCGCGTCATGCGCGAAGTCGTTCGATAACGGGCTCACCTCCGGAGCAGTAGTGCTCGAATACCACCACATCGGCATACCAACTCGGATACCGCGGGATGGTGAGAGGTATCTTGCAGAATTCAAGATGTACGTGTCTGGCTACCAGACGAGCGAGTTCGGAATCGAATGGATGCGTTTCGAACCCGATTGTCCGCTCCCGCCGCTCGTCCAGACGGTGCCGCACGTGGCCTTCCGAGTGGACGATCTCGAGGCGGCTCTACAAGGAAAGGAAGTGTTGATCGCGCCCAATTCGCCGTCCCCAGGCATTCGAGTGGCGTTCATTGTGGAAAACGGTGCGCCGGTGGAGTTTCTCGAAGAAGGATCCTGATCGGTGTGGCTCCGCCAGCCTCGCGCGCTCTCAGGACCGGAGGGAACAACATGGACATGCCAAAGCCGTCCGCCGGACACCGGAGGCTGGAAATGCTCGCGGGGAGCTGGGAGGGGAAGGAGAGAATGTACCCTTCGCAGTGGGATCCGAAGGGTGGCATCGCGGTCGGGAGGACAAAGAGCCGATTGGCTCTCGGCGGCTTCGCCCTGATTTCCGATTACGAGCAGGAACGAGACGGTGCGATCACCTTCTCAGGCCATGGGATCTACACCTATGACCCGAAGACGGAGTTGTATTCGCTGTTCTGGCTTGATTCGACCGGCTCACCTCCGGAGGTGTTTGGGGGGGGATTCACTGATGACGTGCTGACGCTGAGTCACGGCGGCCCTCCTATGCACGTCTGCCTCACGTGGGACCTGACGAAGCCTGGGCGGATCGCGTCGAAAATGGAGATGTCTGACGATGGCGTCACGTGGAACAAGCTCTTTGATGCCGAGTATAGGCGTGCCTGAACGGTCGCAGTGACACGGGCACCGAGCGCGACCGTGGGATCTTGGCACATGCGGTGGGATCTGCTCGCAGCCGTTCTGTGCGGCGCGATGCTGGCGCTGACCTCACGGCTGCAGGCACAGGAGCTGGTGTCGTTCCCGACTCGGGATGGTGGGCTCATCTTCGCCGACCAGTACGGGAGCGGCCAGCGCGGCGTGGTGCTGGCGCACGGGGGCCGGTTCAATAAGGAGAGCTGGGTGGAGCAGGCGCGCGCCCTCGAGGCAGCCGGATTTCGCGTCCTGGCCATCGACTTCCGGGGCTACGGCGAGTCGCGGGGCCCGGGCCAAGACGACCCTTTCACTGCTCCACTCTACCTCGACGTGCTGGCGGCGGTCACCTACCTGCGGCAGACCGGGGCGAACACCGTTTCGGTGGTCGGCGCCAGCATGGGCGGTAGCGCCGCGGCCGAGGCCGTTGCGGCGGCGCTCCCGAACCAGATCGACCGCCTGGTGCTGCTCGGAAGCGACGCCGGCAACGCTCCGGAGAACCTGGTGGGCCGCAAGCTGTTCATCACGGCCCGCGACGACACCACAGCACACGGGGTGCCACGGCTGGTCCGAATCCGCCAGCATTACGACCAGGCTCCACGTCCCAAAGAGCTGGTGGTCTTGGATGGCGCCGCCCACGCCCAGTTCATCTTCCAGACGGAGCAGGGGGAGCGACTGATGCGCCAGCTCATCCGCTTCCTGTCGGAGCCGTAGGCACGTCCGCAACCGGGAACCAGTTGCGGGGTCAAGGCTTTTCATTACAGTAGAGTGCCCGACCGCAAGCCCGATTTTCGACTTCCCTCGGGCAACGGCGACACCGTCGGGCCGTGCCCCCATGATTTCCCGAATCCGTTGAGCCCCACATGCGAGCCATCGTCAGCATCTCCGCCACCAGTCGCCCCGACAACTACACCGCCAAAGCCCTGGCGGTGGTGAACGACGAGTTGGAGCGGCGCGGAGTCTCACCTACGGTGCTCGATGCCCGTGAGCTGTCCCTTTCCTTCCCGGGACACCCGCCCACCGCGGACGCCAAGCGGTTACAATCGGCGATCGAAGGGGCGGCAGGCGTCGTGATCGGAACCCCGGAGTATCATGGAGGGTTCTCCGCCATGACCAAGCTGATCATCGAAAACCTGGGGTTTCCCTCGGCGCTCGCCGGCAAGCCGGTGGCCTTGGTCGGGGTGGCGGCGGGGCGGATCGGGGCGATCAAGTCGCTCGAACAGCTGCGCGGTGTATGTTCTCACGTGGGCGCCATCGTGCTACCGGGAGCCGTCTCGATTGCCGGCGTTCGTGCGGCGTTCGACGAGACGGGACACTGCACCGACACGGGCGTGGAGGACGCACTTCGAGGGATCGCGGGATCGCTGCTCGAATTCATCGAGAACTACATCTGTCCCAAATACGCGCTCGAAGCCATGGTCCGGGGCGAAGACACACCCTGGACGTCGACGATATGATCGGAGGGGTGGGGTCGGCAAAGGACATCCAAGGCGGCGCAGCAGCGCCGGATACACACTGAAGGAGGATGCATATGGCAGGCAAGAAGATCATCGCAGTGGTGGGTGCAACCGGCGCTCAGGGCGGCGGACTGGTCCGCGCCATCATGAGCGACAAGGGCAGTGATTTCACGGCTCGGGCGCTGACGCGAGACCCCACGTCCGACAGCGCCAAGGCCCTCGCGAAGTTGGGCGCGGAGGTCGTGAAGGCCGACGTCGACGACGTGGCGAGCCTGAAGAAGGCATTCGCAGGTGCCCACGGTGCCTTTTGCGTCACGTTCTTCTGGGCGCACTACTCGCCGGACACGGAACAGGTCCACGCCCGCAACATGGCCCAGGCGGCCAAAGCTGCTGGCGTCCAGCACGTGATCTGGTCGACCCTGGAAGACACGCGGGAATGGGTGCCGCTCACAGACAAGCGCATGCCGACGTTGCAGGAGAAGTACAAGGTTCCCCACTTCGACGGCAAAGGCGAGGCCAACAAGATCTTCACCGACGTTGGCGTGCCCACCACGTTCCTGCTGACCTCGTTCTACTGGGACAACCTGATCCACTTCGGCATGGGGCCCAAGAAGGGACCGGACGGCAAACTCGCCATCACGCTGCCGATGGGCGACAAGAAACTCTCGGGCATGGCCGCCGAGGACATCGGCAAGTGTGCACACGGCATCTTCAAGAAGGGTCAGGAGTTCGTCGGCAAGACCGTCGGTATCGCCGGCCAGCACCTGACGGGTGGGCAGATGGCCGCGGCGCTCGGCAAGGCCCTTGGCCAAGATGTGCGCTACAACGCCGTGGAACCCGACGTGTACCGCAGCTTCGGCTTCCCGGGGGCCGACGATCTCGGCAACATGTTCCAGTTCAAGCGTGACTTCGAGGACTACTACTGTGGCGCGCGCAACCTCGACTTTGCGCGATCGCTCAACCCGGCGCTGCAGACCTTCGACCAGTGGCTCGCCAAGAACAAGAGCCAGATCCCACTGGAGTAGCGGAAGAATCGCGACGTCGAGCTGAGGGTCCACGGCGAAGCCTGCCATCGCATGGGCACCGAGCATCAGCGCGCCCTGCGTCGGTGGGCCGCCGCGGACGCGTTCACCGATGCTTGATGAACGTGCCGTCCTGCAGTTCGGCCCAGGCCGTCCGCAGCTCGTCCTTCGTGTTCATCACGATCGGCCCGTACCAGGCAACCGGCTCTTCAATCGGCTTACCGGAGACCAGCAGGAACCGGATGCCCTCCTCGCTGGCCTGCACTGTGACCTCGTCGCCTCGGTCGAACAGCACGAGCGAGCGGTTCCCGGTCTGCTCGCGCACCAGCACCTCGTCGGGTCCGCCCTGCTCCGTCAGCACCCCGAACGGTGCCGATGCGTCGCGGAAGCTCCCGGATCCCTCGAACACGTAGGCAAACGCGTGGCGTGACGTCTCGACCGGGAGCGTCTTGCGCTGCCCTGGCGGCACCCAGACGTCCAGGTAGCGCGGGTCCGCGGCGATGCCGTCCACCGGCCCGGTCTTTCCCCAGAACGTGCCGCACACCACCCGGACCCGGGTACCGTCGTCATCCATCACTTCCGGGATTTCCTGCGACGACACGTCCTGATACCGCGGCGTGGTCATTTTGAGCGCGGACGGCAGGTTCGCCCACAGCTGGAACCCGTGCATCTTTCCCAGCGAATCGCCTTGCGGCATTTCCTGATGCAGGATCCCGCTCCCCGCCGTCATCCACTGCACGTCGCCGGCTCCCAGCGCGCCACTGTTGCCGAGGCTGTCACCGTGTGCCACCGTGCCAGCGAGCACGTAGGTGATGGTCTCGATACCGCGGTGGGGATGCCACGGGAAGCCGGCGCGATAGTCGTCCGGCCGATCGTTGCGGAAGTCGTCGAACAACAGAAACGGATCGTACTCTCCGGTGTCGCCGAATCCGAATGCGCGCCGCAGCTTGACGCCGGCGCCCTCGATGGTCGGCGTCGCCTCGATGATGCGCTTGACTGGTCGTATCGACATGCCTGCTCCAGCGGACGAGAAATGGATGCTGGAAGGAAAAACACCTCCAGTACCGTTTGAGTTCCACCCCCGGTTCGGCTCGGCATCTTAACGCAGGCTGGCGCCGGCGGCGAACAGATGAAATGATTGTTGGTGGCATGGTACGCCACCATGCAGGTTCCTTGGCTGAGGGATGGAGGAGGATAGAGACCGATGAGACCGGATCTATATCGGATGTTCTACCCCTTGGACCGGCCCGAGCAGAACGAATGGGCAGAGATCGTCCAGCTCCCCCAGGTGGACTATGTGGCATGCTTGGCGGACAAGGCCCAGGAGTACGAATGCAGGCAAGAGGTCAGCGGGGATGCGATTCGCTGGCACGGGAAGGCGGGGAACCTGGAACTGATGCTGTTTCGGATCCCCGACCCCGGCAACCTGAGCGCGGTGAGCGCGGTCTATGCGGCCATCGCCGACGCCGAATGTCCCATCGCGTTCGCGTTCGTGAATCAGCGGGGCGACCACCGCGATGCCTGGGACGTGTTCCAGTTCTCGCGTCTGAGCTACCTGTGCCACTGCAATCGCGTGTCGGGCCCAGGATCTGAGTGCGAGCCGTAGGCGTCGCAGGAGTTTCTCGAGCGGCATGTCGGCGGAGAGTGTACGGGTCGTGACGCCCGGTGAAACCGGTGCCTACGCGCACAGCCGTTGCGCGCAGTCTCGACTGTTCCACGAAGAGGCCACATGAGCCGATCAATACCTCCCGTTGTTCTGGCACTGTTACTCCTCGCTGGCTCCACAGCGCGTGCTCAGGAGCCGGATTTCGAGTCCATCCTGCGGTTCGAAGGCGCGCGGGAAGGCGAGGCGCTTCCCGGCTGGGGCGGCGGGCCGGCCGAAACCAACCACTTCGACAGCATCGTGGTACACAGCGGCAGTGGCGCCGCTCGGCTGGAACGCGGCCCGCGTAGCCCCAGCAACTTCAGCACGATCACGAAGCGATTGCCGATCGATTTCGGCGGTCAGTGGATCGAACTGCGCGGGTTTTTGCGGACCAAAGGCGTACGCGGGCACGCCGGTCTGTGGCTCCGGGAGGACGGTCCGGGCGGCGTCCTCCAGTTCGACAACATGCAGGGCCGAGGCGTCCGCGAAACGACTGACTGGACCGAGTACACTATCCGCCTGCCTCTGGAGGAGAATGCCCGCGATCTCTTCTTCGGCGTGCTGATCCAGGGCGAGGGCACGGTGTGGGCCGACGACTTACAGCTCCTGGTCGACGGCAGGCCGATTGCCGAGGCACCCGAGCGGATCGTCGAAGAAACGATCCTCGACACGGATGACGAGTTCGCTGCCGGATCCCGCATCACGGTGTCGTCGTTGACGGAAGACCAGACCGAACACGTCGCCGTGCTGGGAATGGTGTGGGGCTTTCTGAAGTATCACCATCCCCGCGTCGCCGCCGGTGAGTTCCACTGGGACTTCGAGCTGTTCCGCGTGCTGCCGGAAGTGCTGGACGTTGCCGACCGCGACGCACGCAACCGCATCCTCACGCAATGGGTGGACAGGCTTGGCGTGCCCGAGAGCTGCGACCCTTGTGCGACCACGCCGGACGACACCCATCTTGTGCCGCGAGTCGACTGGATACGCGACACCGAGTTGCTCGGTCCTGCGCTCTCGCGTCGATTGACTGACATCCACACTCGGCGTTTTGTCGGCACCGAACAGTTCTACGTGTCACAGGTACCGGGCGTCGGGAATCCCGTGTTCAACCGAGAACTCGCTTACCCCAACCACCAACCACCAGATGCCGGTCTTCGTATCCTGTCGCTCCTGCGACTGTGGAATATCGTGGAATACTGGTTTCCCTACCGTAATCAACTTGACGACGACTGGCAGTCCGTCCTCCGTGAGTTTTTGCCGCGCGTTGTCGAAGCGGACGACTGGGATCTCTTTCGGCTCGGGCTTCTCGCGCTCGTCGCTCGCATAGGAGATACCCACGCCAACCTGTGGTCGGAACTCGACGTCCGGCCCCCTCGTGGAAGCTGCCACTGGCCGGTCGCGATCCGCTTTATCGAAGGTCGAGCCACCGTGGCCGGCTTCACCGATGAGGTGCGGGGACAAGCCTCGGGACTCGAGATTGGCGACGTCATCGAGACGGTCGATGGCCGGCCAGTCGACTCGCTGATCGACGCATGGTCACCGTACTACAGCGCTTCGAACCAGCCGACTCGGCTGAACGCCATTGCGCGCTCCCTTCCGCGCGGTGACTGCGGCGAGAGCACGCTCACCATCGAACGGCTCGGCGAGTCGCAGACGGTCATCATTGCCCGTCGTGAGGGCGAGCCGAAACCGCTGCTCCGCGATCGGCCGGGCGAGACCTTTCAGCTCTTGTCTGCAGAAGTGGCATATCTCAAGTTGTCGAGCATTCGCGTTCAGGACATTGCCGAGTACCTCGAACGGGCCTCCGGCACTCGCGGTCTGGTGATCGACATCCGCAACTACCCGTCCGAGTTCGTGGTTTTCGCTCTTGGCGCGCGCCTGGTACAGGAGCCGACGTCCTTCGCCCGGTTCACCGTCGCCGACCTTGACAGTCCGGGAGCCTTCTCGTGGACTCCACCCCTCGAGCTGCAGCCAGCACTCCCCGGGTACCCGGGGAAGGTTGCAATCCTGGTCGACGAGGTCTCAATCAGTCAGTCCGAGTACACGGCCATGGCGCTTCGTGCGGGACCGCAAGCGGTCGTGATCGGCAGCACCACTGCCGGCGCTGACGGCAATGTCTCACCAATCCCGCTGCCGGGCGGCCTTCGAACCATAATCAGCGGCATTGGCGTGTTCTATCCCGACAAGACGCCGACCCAGCGCGTCGGCATCATCCCGGACATCGTGGTGACGCCAACGATCGAGGGCATCCGGGAGGGCCGGGACGAGGTCCTAGAAGAGGCACTGCGGCACATACTCGGCCCCAACGCGGACGAGGAGACGATCCGCCGCATGGCCGGACGGCATTGACGCACGCCCCAGCGGCGAAATGGCGCCTGACCCGCGTCTCGCCCCAGGGTTCATGCGAGGAGAACGCGTCCATCACGAGGATACGAGCAGTGACGTTGGGCGATACCGGTGCCTGGCTGCGCATGCGCCTTGCGCTCTGGCCGAGCGGGTCGGACGCGGAGCATCGCGAGGATATCGCGCGATTCCTTGCGGGCAGCGCGCCCGAACCGCTCGCCGTTCTCGTTGCCGAGGACAAAGAGGGACGACTGGTCGGCTTCGCGGAGCTTTCCATTCGTGCGTATGCAGCGGGCTGTCGCAGCACCCAGGTGGCCTACCTCGAGGGATGGTACGTCGAACCGGAGGCTCGTCGCCGTAGAGTCGGCCAAGCCTTGATCGGGGCGGCCGAGGGGTGGGGCCGGGCACAGGGGTGTACGGAGTTTGCGTCTGACGCGGAGCAGGACAACGAGGTGAGTGCGGCTGCCCATCGGGCTGCAGGTTTCACCGACATGGGTCTCATCCGCTGCTTTCGCAAGGACCTGTCATGACGATCGTCAAAACGTCGGCCCGGTGCGCGGCCTTCGGCATGCTCTGCGCGATCACCCTCGTGACGACCCTCGACGCCCAGCGCGTCGATACCATCCGGGTCGGCAGCGTCGCCCTACCGGGCGCTCGGCTCGAGATCGGGACGTTCGCGATCGAGAGCTTTCAGCGAACCGACGGCGTCGACACGCCGATCAGCACCACGACTCAGCAGATCACGCGCGCCCGTCAGGACGGCCGAGAGGTTTACGTCATCCAGACAACCCACATGCCGGCCGACGGAGACACGACGGTGGGGTCCATCGTCATGCGCGCCACCGACTACGCCCTGCTCCACCACCGCGTGAAAGCGGCCAATGATTCGGCCGCCGTGACGGCCAACGCCGGACATCTCACGGGGTGGGTAGCCCTGCCGAACGAGCCCATCCAACTGATCGACCAACCCCTAGCTCACCCGGTCTTCCCGATCGAAGGGCAGATGCCGTGGCTGTTTCCGCTCCTGCCGCTCGCCCAAGGATATTCCGCCGCCATCCCCCATTTCTCCATGTGGCAGAGGGGAGAACAGTGGAAGACTATCGCCGTGGTGGGCTCGGACCTCGTGGAGCACGGCGGGCGATTGCGTGACTGCTGGCGGGTCGATGGCGGGGAGTTGTTCCCGGGCTATCGCATCACCTACTGGGTCGAGAAGAGCACGCGCAGGATCGTGGAAGGCGTGGCCAAGGGAGCGGACGCCGGGCCGGAGTACTGGGCGAGGGCGCGTACGCCGTGACCCCTGGGATGTCGTCAGGCCGTCGCAACGGAGGTTCCCGTCGTGGCAAATCGTAAACGGCTTGGATCTATCCTCGGCGCCTGCAGTGCCCTTGGCTTTGTCCTCACTGCCGGGCTGCATGCGACCGGATATCCGGCCGTAACGGACCTGGCTCGTCAGGGACCCGAGGATCTGCGCGCATTGGTTCCGGTGCTGTGGGTGGCGTTCTCAACGGATCTCGTGGTGACGGGCCTGATCGTGCTGGTTGTCGTGTGGCGCCGAAGTAGGGCGTCGAGGCTCGTTCTGACAATTGCGGGATTCATACCGGCCATCGCGGCGGGCCTTCAGATCGCCTACCTGGGCTTCATCCCACCGACGGTCATCCTCATTGCCCTCGCAATTGTGACGTGGGCCTCCGCGATCGTGCTGCCACCAGTCCCGGACCGTTAGCGATGGCGAAACGGCGCGTTGGTGGGCCACCGGCCACTGCCCTGCTTTCATCTCGTGTGGGGATCTTCGTTGCCGTGCTGACATCGCTGTACGGATGGGCGTGTAGCCCACGTGCTGCGCAGCTCTCGCCGACCGGCGATGCGCCGACTACATGTTGGTCGTTGCGGCGCACCTTCCGCGACTCGGCCAACCTGCCCGCGGACACGGCCGTTGTGCCATCCAGCTTCGCCCTAGGTGTCACGACCGCCGGTATCGTCGTGGTCCCGGGCACATCCATGCGTGGCCGTTGGGACGCACTGAGCGCGGATTCCGTCCAGGTTGATTGGGGACAGGGGCGGTGGCATACGTGGCTGTTCGGCGTTGTTCGCGACGGTCGATTCCAGGCGAGCGGTCACGTCTTTGGCACAGGAGGCGCGAGCGCTCTCGTGACCTACGAAGGAACGCAGGTTCCCTGCACGCCGGGGACTGGCGTGCCCGGGCAGCAATCACAACATGAGTTTGCTCACAGGCGCTCATTGTGACAGGTTGATCAGCACGGACAACTAACCCTCACCTCGTCACCGGCACCTCCCCGTTGTCTTTGCCGGAGCGGCGAGGCCCATCAAGGAGCAGCGTATGCGCCAAGTGTTCTTCCCTCTCGACCGTATTCAGCGCTGGATTCCGCTCATCGCCATCGTGACGGCGCTCTCGGCCGCCTGCAGCGCGGGTGAGCAGTCCATCGACACGATGGCCACTGAAGTAGTCGACGCCGAGGGTGCTTCAATGGGGAGCGTCGCGTTCCCGGTGTCATGCACCGAGGAGGCGAGCAGCCGGATGCGGCTGGGCCTGGCCCTGCTGCACAACATGACGTACACCGAGGCGGAAGCCGCTTTCCGCTCGGCGTCGGAGCAAGACCCCGAGTGCGCGCTCGCGTACTGGGGCGTGGCGATGACGTACGTGCACCCGCTCTGGCCCGACGTCCCCTCCGCCGCACAGTTCGAAAGCGGCCGGGCCTTGCTCGAGCAGGCGCGGACGCGCGGCACCAGAACGCCGCGTGAGGAGGCGTACGTCGCGGCGCTCGAGGCCTACTACCGGGATGGGGAGACGCGTGACGAGCCGGCGCGGCTCGCGAGCTACGCCGCCGCCTGGGCACAGGTTGCCGCCGACCATCCCGACGACCCCGAGGCCGCCCTGTTCCGGGCCCTGTCGCTCATGGCCACCGCCCCGGGATCGGACCAGACGTTTGCGACGCAACGGGAAGCCGGCGCGATCGCCGAGCAGGTCCTCACGCGGATTCCGGACCACCCGGGAGCGCATCACTACACCATCCATGCCTACGACTTCCCGCCGCTGGCGGAGCGGGCGCTGCCCGTGGCCCGAAGCTACGGCAACGTGGCGCCCGACAACTCACACGCCCTGCATATGACCTCTCACATCTTCACGCGGGTGGGCCTGTGGGAGGAATCGATAGAGTACAACGCGCGCGCCGCCGACGCCGCCCTGCACCATCCCATAAACGGGGCGACGTCGCATCACCACCTGCACGCGATGGACTACCTGGCCTATGCGCACCTGCAGCGTGCGGAGGATGGAAAGGCTCAAGGGGTGCTTGACCACCTCACCTCCTTGGGCGGGATAGTGGTCGACAACTCCGTTACGGCCTACGCCTTTGCTGCCGTGCCCGCACGGATCGCGCTGGAGCGGCAGCGCTGGGCCGACGCCGCGCGCCTCGAGTCCCGCCGGCCGGCCACACTCTCGTGGGACAAGTACCCGCATCTCGAAGCCATTACGGAGTTCGCGCGCGCCCTCGGCCACGCCCACTCCGGCAACATGGCGGCCGCCCGGAAGTCCGTTGCGCGGCTCGGCGTGCTGCAGACACAGGCCGCCGCACTGCCGGGCGCCTACGACTGGGGTATCCAGGTGAAGATCCAGGAAGTGGCCGCGCGGGCCTGGATCGCGTACGGCGAGGGTCGCACCGACGAGGCCGTCAAGTTGATGAAGGAAGCCGCCGCCCTCGAGGCCACGACCCAGAAGAACCCGGTCACGCCGGGCGAAGTGCTGCCGGCCGGCGAGCTGCTCGGCGACATGCTGCTCGACCTGAAGCGATACGACGACGCCCTCGCCGCGTACCGCTCGGCGCTCGAGCGATCACCCAACCGACTCAACAGCCTCTACGGGGCCGGGCATGCCACGGAGCTCGCTGGAGACGAGGCGACGGCGACCGAGTATTACCGGCAGTTGGTGGCCGTGGCGCCGGCTCCCGCCGGGACGCACCCTCGGCTGGACCGTGCCCAGAGGTTCCTGAACAAGAGCTAGCGCTCGGCGCGGAATCCGGTGGTGCGCCTGGCCAGGCGGTGGCCGGGTGCGGGAGGTGAACGAATGAGAGTACTCACGCTCACGCTGCTCGGCGGGCTGCTTGGATGCATGCGAGCCGGCGCAGACGGCCGTGCATCGGATCCGTGTGAGTCCTTCTACGTAGCCCTGGAGGCCGTGCCACACGACTCGTTGGTGCTTCGTGCGGGCGAGTTCGAGTCGCTTTGGGATCGCAAGACGTACCGTGGCTGCGAGATCAGATTCGTGGCGCACGATTCCCTCACGGCGGGACACCAAGTTCCGGACTTCGATGCCCTCGAAGGCTCCGAGATGTACCGGCTCGGGTGGCGGATGACCGACGGCATCGGGGCCGACGGTCCGGGCTCGGGCATCTTCGGTATCGAGCGGGACTCGGTGCAGTGCGTCGTGCGCTGGGAGCAACCGGCGTACATCGACGACGACGGGGAGTTCGTACAGAGCGACATCCTGAGCATGACGGTGCAATGCCGGGAGCTGCCGAGTGATCCGTAGCGGCCGGGCACAGAGCGGAATCCTCGTGCTTCCCGTGCTGGCCACCATGACGGTGTTGCCACTGGCCCGGCTCTCCTCACAGACGGTCGATGTGCCTCACGACTACGCGATCGTGGCCGAGGCCACCGTGGCGCGCGCAAAGCAAGAGCTGATCCGTCTTCGCGACCGTATCATCCTGTCGGTTGCGCAGGCCGGGCTCACCGCGGAAGGATACCCGCGACCGTGCCACATCGAGTCGCATCCGGATCCGGAGCGCCCGGGCGCGTTCAGGCTGGACTGCGTTGTACGACCGGCGATCGCCACAGAGCCAACCGGCATTCTGTTCGACGCTGACGGCCACTTCATGCAGTTATCGGTCGTGGCCGAGCTGCAGTCGCGCCTCTACCTTGCGGAGGTCTACCTGGTACCCAGCCTTCCGTACGAAGACCTCGCCACCTACCGCTTACGGGGTCCACCCCGAGTGGTCCTGCACCCTCCGATCATTGCCGACTCGTGGCATCCTGCATTCTGGATGGCGCTGCAGCGCGGCATCGAGGCGGCCGGGGCCCGCGTGATCGACGCGCGATGACGGATGCCAAATCGTACACGTTCGACTGGCGCCGGGCAGAGGACCCACCTTAGATGCAGACCGTCACACGACCCAAAGGAATCGACGTCGGCCATCCACCGCGAGTCGAGGGATGACGGGCCACGACATCAAGGAAGGTGCACGATGAGACCACCGGCACTAGCCATCATGATCGTACTCGCCGGCTGTGGGATTGGCGAGCAATCGCGCGATGCTGCGGACGCCGACCTCTTGGCGCCGGCTCTGGAGTTGTACTCCCAGGTGAGGCTCGACGAGGCACTTCCACTCTTCCGAGGCGTTGCCGAAGCCGAGCCGGAGAACCCCGACGCGCACGCCTGGGTCGCCGAGACTGCCCGCCGGCTGCGGCAATTCGACCTCGTTGCGAGCGAATCTCAGGCGGCACTCGCGCTCGACCCGTGTCACAGCTTCACCCACGCCGTGCTCGGCGACGCCTACCGCCCGGAGCTGAGTAACTGGGAGCAAGTCGATCCGGACTCATCGTGGGCGCACTTCATGAGAGCCGTGGACTGCGATCCCACCGATGGCAACCCCTGGATCGGGATCTGGAGCGCGGCCATGCATCGCGGCGATCGCGCGATGGAAGAACGAGCGCTGAGCCAATTGGTTGAGACCAGGTTCCTCACACGGTCGGTGCTCGCATTCAATCGCTGGGTGTTACAGTCACTCCCCGCGAACGCGATCCTGATCACCAACGGCGACTGGGATACCTACCCGGCGCTTGCCCTGCAGGTCGTCGACGGCGTGCGGACCGACGTGGGCATCGTCAACCGATCGCTGCTCAACCTGTTGTGGTATGCAAACCAGATGAGCGACCGACATGGGATCGCGCTCCCGGCAACTCAGGCTGAACTCGAGGAATATCAGCCGCGTCGCGACGAAGCTGGATCGCCGGTGCTGCTCTCTGACTACATCATCAAGAGGTGGGCGGAACTGAAGAGCCTCTCCGGACGTCCCCTCGTATTCGCCCCCACCGTGGACATGACGAGCTTCAGCGGCAACCGGCGACTCCAGTTTGCCGGCGCTCATTGGAGGCTGACCCCGGATGCGGGCGCGCCCGAAGTCGATATCGAATCGGTTCGGGCTGCAATGGACGCGATCGCCGGTAGCGAGTTGTCAACGCCAGAAGTGAGTGCTCGGGATCGAAGCGCGGTGCGCAGATCGGCCGCTGGTAATCGCAGTCTCGCCAAAGTCGTGCTATACACGGCCTCCCAGTACGTCACCGAGGCGCTGAAATCAGGGGAACGAGAAAGGGCAGGAGAGGCCGTTGAATGGGCCGACCAGTTTGCGGACGACGCGGGCCTGGGGCCGGATCAGCGTGAACTGATCGATAGACTGAGAGCGGCTGTAAGCGAAGGCACTTGAGGTCGGGGCTTTCCGAACCGTTCCCTTCAAGCCGGCTCAGACATGCCGGGTGTGCGGTGCACCGCCTGGATCGAGGGATGCCGAGTCATCCTCAGGCGCGCTTGCCGGCTTCGTGCCGGTCAGCAGGTAATCGATGACCTCCGCGGCAGTGTACCGGGAGCGACCGTTGAGAAAAGCAGCGATCTGGGTCAGGTCGTCGCCGCTCGTGAGGATCAGCGGCTCGACCGCGCCGCTGGCGCGGGCCTGCGGATGCCCGGTCGCGGCGAGCAGTGCGTTGCAGAGGCATTGCCGTCCCACGGTGTCTTCCAACTGACCGCCCTTCTTGACGTACAGCTCCTCCGGCTCGGCGGCGCACCGGTAACCGATTCGCCCGTCGCTCGTCCGATACGCCATGCGCAGGTGCCCGATGTCACAGACGCGGTGCCGCTGCACGCCGCGGGCAGGATGCGCTGGCCACTCCACCACCTTGAAGGGATAGCCCGTCGGAGATGCGCGCGGGTCAGTCCGCACCTGCACTTCGCCGCGCACCACGTGTGCCAACACCGAGCGCTTGACGTCCTCGGGGAACCCGGATTCGTCGCAGTAGGCGAAAAGCGTGCCGACCTGCACGCCCGCCGCGCCCGCCGCCCGTGCCTCACGCAGCCGTTCGGGATGTCCCGCACCGCCGGCGATCCAGAACGGTACGTTCAGCTCGCCAATCGTGGCGAGGTCCACCTTGTCCCGGTCGCCGTACGCCGGCTCGCCTCCGGTGTTGAACTGCGGCGGACCGCGCGGCGGCGCGTTGTGCCCACCGGCGGTAGGACCCTCGATCACGAGGCCGTCTACCCTCCCCGTCGCCTTGCGCACGAGGAGCTTTGCAAGCGAGTTGCTCGACACGATCGGCAGGAACTGCGGGCGGTTGAGCGTCGGCGCCGCCCCGTCGTCCCAGTACGCGCGGGGGTCGAACGTGACCGGGACGTCGGCGCCGCCCTCGACCTCGAGGCGCAGGCTGGCCAGCTCGTGGTCGGCGAGGAGATCGAGCGCCCCGGGAATCTCTCGCGGGATCCCGGCACCCATCAGCACGCAGCTCGCGCCCGCCAGCATCGCGCCGTAGAGCGTGGGAAGCGTGGGAATCCGGATCTTGGTGAGCAGGTTGATGCCGACGGCGCCGTCATGACCCTCTCGGGCGAGCCACACCTCGACGAAGGAGGCAAGCATCGTGAGCTCGTGCCGCACGGCGCTCACGACTTGCCTGGGGAGCGGCACCAGCCGGTACGGCTGGTCCGGTGCCTTACCTCCGGGCACGAAGAACCGTCGTAGCGCGGTGTCCACCGTGCGTCGGAGCGGGAAGTGCTCCATCGCCCGCCGCACGTGGCCACCCGGATCCCCGTCCTGAAGCCGCCGCACGAAAAGAGTCTCGATGCCCGTGCCGGAGACGACGCCCAACTGACCGCACTTGGCGACGGCACGTGCGAGTCGCCAGCCGGAAACGGCGACACCCATGCCACCCTGGATGATCTGCGGGTGAGTGGACGCTCTGTGCATGTTGTGGCGCCTCTCGTGAGCGGGGGAGGCTCGCGTCGGATCCGCCTAGCACTACTTGTATGAATATATGAAACGGCGCCAGGGGTGGCACGGCAAGCGGCGGCGAATACTTCGGCCGGACGCCCGTGGCGAACGGCAGCGGCTGAGGCGTGTTCCGGGACAGATCGGGTCGGGTCTTCTCGGCTCTGGGCTGGCGCGGGAGGCGCCAGGACCCCCATATGGAGTCGCGGGCCACGTCGCCCACAACTGAAGCCCGCGCAGCGTTTAACGCTGGCCCGCGTAGCTTGCAGGGGAGGGCTAACCATATGACGCCAGTAGAGATTATTCCCATCGCCCTCGGATTCGACACGTGCTACGTCCTCAAAGCCGGCGGCGTGATCGCCATCGATGCCGGTGCGCCTCACAAAGGAAAGAGCTTCGTCCGCGGCCTCGAGCGGGCCGGGATCCAACCCGAGGAAGTGAAGTTGATCGTGCTCACCCATGGCCACTGGGATCACATCGGCTCAGCGCGCGACCTCAAGTCCCTGACGGGTGCCGAACTCGCAATGCATGAACTGGACGTCCCGTGTGTGGAGCAGTCTCTCACGCCACTTCCACCAGGCGTCACCCGATGGGGACAAGTCTTCATCGCCATCCACAAGTTGTTCATGCCGCTGATCCGGGTTCCGTCCACCAACGTCGAGCACGTTCTCGGGAACGACGGCCTATCGCTCACGGCATTTGGCATTCCGGGTCGAGTGCTTCACACGCCGGGTCATTCCGCGGGCTCGGTCAGCGTTCTGCTGGATGGTGGTGAGGCATTCGTCGGCGATCTCGCCATGAACAAGTTCCCGCTGCGGCTGTCTCCCGGCCTTCCCATTTTCGCCGAGGATTTGGCGACCGTCGTCGAAAGCTGGAAGGTGTTGCTGGCGGAGGGCGCTACCACGGTCTATCCTGCCCATGGCAAGCCGTTTCCGGTGGAAGTCATCCGTCGGGCCATGGGCGCCCACCACGCCTAGGAGCCACGGGCCGACACGACCCAGGCAGAACCGAGGCCTCATCGGAGGCAGCATCTGCATCGATGCGGCTTGCAGGGTGGACCAAAGGCACGCACCTTGGACGCCGGCACTGGCATTTCGACAACCCCAAGGTGACCGATGACCTCACGACGCGGTGAAAAGCTCGGCTGGACTCTGGGATGGTGCGGAGGGTTTGTGTGGGTCGTGATCCTCGCGATCGTCGCCTGGGTGCAGGGCAAGACCCTGCATGCGGCGGTGGGACTCGCGATCGCCGCTGCCGCCGTGGCCTCGATCGTCGCGCTCGCGCCGTGGCGATACCCCCATGCGAGCTATCGCCTCCTCATGATACCGATCTACGTCCTCTTCGTCGGGGCGGTGGCGTGGGGTATTTGGGCGCTCGGGAGTGCTCGACAGATGGGCATCACCGGTTGGTGGTCCGCGTTCCTGCTGTTGCCCCTCACGCTGCCGCTGTGGGTGGTCGGCCCGAAGCGCTGGCAGGACGGTGAGCAGTAGGGAGAGACCCCGCGGCCACCCGGTCGAGACTGATGCAGAGTCGTCAGGGGGATTTCGTTGCCACACTTGGCTCGTCTACTCGTTCTCGCCGTCCTGTTCGCGGGCTGTCACCGGGCCTCAGTACCCGCACCAAGTCCAGAGATCCTGGAGGCGATAGCCGCCTGCCCCGCTCCATCGATCGACACGCGGGGCTGGCAGATCGTCGTCGATTCCACGGGCGCTCGCTATCGCCTGCCTGCCGAGTTCGTCGAGCGACCATCCAGCAGCCCGTCGCGGCGCCGCTGGGACCTCGCGGGAGATTTCCAGCAGTCGGTGGAGATCGGCGTCATCGAATCGCCAGACTATTGGATCTCGCTCCGGCGAGCGCCATCGCCGGGGATGCACGAGATGAGCGAGTGTATCGACTCGATTCCCGGGCGGCAGATGCTGGTACAGGCGTGGCGGATGGAGAGCGGCGTGTTTCGGCGTGGCCGACGCCTGGACAAGTTTGAGGTGTTCGCGCTGACGCCGATGGCGCCGGGTCGGACCGTCGTTCTCACGGGCGGCGGGTACGAACGATCGACCCAAGCCTTGCTCCTCGCCATCGTGCGCACGATCCGTCTCCCGTCGCCCTAAACATCACGACAATCGAGTCCACGTCCGGAGCACTCGCTAACAAGACGCCCTCGCCTTGCCGACCCGCGCCGAGTGACCCACTTTGGGGCAGATCGCACGACCGCGAACAACCATGGTGCTACCGTGACCACTCTGCTTCTCGCTTTGCGCGCCGCCCTCTACATGAGCGGATTCGTGTTTCTGTGGGGCTGGCTCGCCGTGACCCTGCGCCCCTGGGACCCAGCACTGGGTGGTCCGCTCCCAGCGTGGCCGCAAGTTGCGGGAGCCGTCATGGCAGTGGGTGGCGCCGCGCTCGCCGTGGTGTGCGGTGGCTACTTCGTGGCCCGTGGTCGCGGCACCCCCGCCCCGTTCGACGCGCCGCGCGAGTTCGTGGCGACGGGGCCGTACCGATGGGTGCGGAACCCGATGTACGTGGGTGGTCTCGCCCTCCTCGCGGGCGCCGCCCTCTGGCTCCGGTCACCCGCGATGCTGGTGCTCGCGGCGGCCGCGGGCGTCCTGGTGCACCTGTTCGTGTTGTTCTATGAGGAACCCACGCTGCGCCGCCTGTTCGACACCACGTACGAGGCGTACACCCGCCGGGTGCACCGCTGGCTGCCGCGACCGCCCCGTGACACCGCCGCTGGAGGGGGTTGAGGCGATTCCATGGGTCGACTCGGCGCCGCACTCTACGATCGATTCACCGAGCCATCCGAGGCCGCATGCCTCCGGCAGTGGCGGGCCGACCTGCTGCGTGACCTGACGGGCGCCGTGCTCGAGGTCGGTGCGGGTACGGGAGTCAATGTCCCTTTCTACCCGCGCACCGTGGGCCGGCTTGTCCTGTCCGAACCGGATCCCCACATGCGCCGCAAACTTGGCGAGCGCGTTGTCGCGCTCGAATGGGACAGCGCCGAAGTGCTCGATGCGTCACTCGATGGACTTCCCTTCCCCACCCACAGTTTCGACGCGGCGGTTGCGACGCTGGTACTCTGCTCCGTTCTCCGGCTCGACACCGCCCTCGCGGAGATCTATCGCGTCCTCAAACCGGGAGGCCACTTCGTGTTCCTCGAGCACGTCGCGGCCGAGAACCGTCCGCGCCGTCTGCGATGGCAGCGCCGAGTGGAGCCGTTCTGGAAGATCATGTCCGGCGGTTGCCACCTCACCCGCCGCACCGCCGACGCCATCCTGGCCACCGGCTTCGAGATGGTCGACATCAAACGCGAGAGCATGCGGAAGGCGTGGCCGCTGGTGCGGCCCACCATCCGAGGCGTCGCACGCAAGCTCAGCCGCTAGTGCATCGCGTGGTCACATCCGAACAGGTAGTGGCAGATCGGTAGCACGTCGTGGAACGTGCAGGCCGCCACGAAGAACAGGATGACGACCACAAGCCCAGCGATGATCACCTGATGGTGTTTCTCGACGGTCGCGGAGAGCGTCATGAGTGCACCTCGTCCGGCTCTGCGTTGCGTGAGGGGGAGTTCCGATCACGGCCAACACGATAGGGATGAGTGCCTCTGTGAGCCACCCCCGCAGAGGAACGATAAGCCGACAAAAGAGATCGGCATTGAACGATACACTTGCCCCGCAGACGAGCCTCCGCATCGCCGGAGGTTGACCGAGCCGCATCTGTACCCATGATTGATCAGACCCTCCCGACCGGCACCATGATGGAGGCCTCTCTTGGTCGACTCCTCACCGAGCGTTGAGCAGAACGGGGACGCTCCCCTGGTGACGAGAATCGAGCGCTCCCCGACCACTAGTCAGCGTGGACGGGGGGTGGAATTGCCCGAGGACCTCCTGCGCGACTCTGCGCGGCGGCTCCGCGTGATCGCCCTCATCTACGCCGCGGGATTCGTGGTGGCCGAGGTGGGCGCGGTGCTGTCCGACCCGTTGATCCGTGCCGAGTACTCCCACTTCTACCAGTGGGGGCCGGCTGCCGTGTCGATCACAGTGGCGCTCGTCGTGGCTGCGCTCGCCGGCAGCAGACGAATCCCGGTGCTGACGCTCATGAACGTCGGGCTGGTGTTCGAGGTGGTGGCCGCATACGGCATCGCCTTCGCTACCTATTGGGGCGTGTACCGGGGCCTCGCGTACGAGCCCGAACACCTCGAGATCTTCGGGCTGTCGTTCGTAGCCGCCTGGATCATGTTCTTCACGATCGTCTCGCCCAACGAGCCTCGGAAGGCGCTGGTGGCCGCCATCGCTGCGGGCAGTTCGGTGCCGGTAACGATCGTGCTGACGACCGAGTTTGGCGGCACCTCGATTGTCCTGACGCCGAGCCTGATCGTCAGAGGGCTGCTCGTCCCGTATTTCCTCATCGTCGTGACGGCGTACGTCGGTGCGCGTGTCGTCTACAAGCTTGGCACAGCGGTGACCCGCGCCCGCGAGTTGGGCAGCTACCGACTCACGAAGCCACTCGGCCATGGCGGGATGGGGGAGGTGTGGCAGGCCAAGCACCGCATGCTCGCCCGCCCGGCCGCGATCAAGCTCATCCGACCCGACCGGCTCGGGGGAGATGACCGTGAGAGCCACTCGACCCTGCAACACCGATTCGAGCGGGAGGCGCAGGCAACGGCGCTCATGCGCTCACCGCATACGATCGAGGTTTACGACTTCGGGGTAACGGGTGACGGCACGTTCTTCTACGTCATGGAGCTCCTCAGCGGCTTCGACCTCGAGACACTCGTGGAGCGGTTCGGGCCGGTGCCGCCGGAGCGCGCGGTGTTCCTGCTGCGCCAGGTATGCGATTCACTGGCTGAAGCGCACGAGCATCGCCTGATTCACCGCGACATCAAGCCGGCCAACATTTACCTGTGCCGTCAAGGGCGCGCGGTGGACTTCGTGAAGGTGCTCGACTTCGGGCTGGTCAAGCCGAGACGCAGTCCGGGGCAGACCAGCCTGAAGCTCACCTCCGAGCACGATACCAGCGGGACACCGGCCTACATGGCTCCGGAACAGATAGGCGGCGATGCGGTCGACGCCCGGACCGACATCTACGCGCTGGGCTGCGTGGCGTACTGGCTCGTCACGGGACGCCTCGTCTTCCAGGGAAGGGCGCCACTCGAGATCATGGCGCACCATCTGCAAAGCCCACCCGTTCCACCGTCGCAGTGCACGGAGTTGCCAATGCCCAGGGAGTTCGAGGAAATCATCCTGGCCTGCCTGGAAAAGGACCCCGATCGGCGCCCGCAGTCTGCCAACCATCTCGATGCGTCGCTGGCGGCCTGTGACCCCGACGAAACTTGGACGCCACAGCGCGCCGGTGCCTGGTGGGACCTGCACCATCCGACACCCGTGTTGGGAGAGGAGTCTGCAGAAAGACTGCTGCGGGTCGTCTGAGCCAGGATTGCCGGCCATCGCGCCGGTGCAAGTCGGCGGTCTCCGCACCCCTCGCTTCGAGCCGTCCCCTTCACCATTTCGACACGCCCAACGCCTCGCTTCGGGTCACTCCGTACCGCTCACCCGGTCCGACCAATGAAAAGCCGAAAGACCCGACTCTCGGGGGGAGAATCCGCGTGAGTCGCGTCACAACGCGGCCGACCGTCAAATCGTACCTTCGTGCTCACCATGACCGTTCTTCCTCCCGGCGCCTTGGTCGGCGTGGCTACCGAACTGCAGCAGCCCCGTCGACCAGCACAGCCCCGCCACGTCCGAACCACGCCCCCAACCGGATCAGCTCCGGCCCCGGCCGCCGTTCCCACCTCGAGCCGCACGATCTTTGGGCGGCATCCGGCACACGCACTCCTCGCCTTAGTGTGGCTCGTGGTTGCCGCGGGCACGTTGCTCTGGGGCATCGATTACTACATGACGCCCCTACCCGAGCGGCCGTACTCGGCGTTGCACGAAACGCTCAAGCCCTCCGGACTCATCGGGCTCGGGTACGGGATCGTCGGCGCGCTCATGGTATTCATTGGCGTCTCCACCTACTCCCTGAGGAAGCGCATCCGTCTACTCGCCCGCGTTGGCAAGCTGAGAAACTGGCTCACCTTCCACATCTTTCTCTGCACGCTGGGTCCGTATTTGGTGCTGCTGCACACCAGCTTCAAGTTCGGCGGCATCGTCTCGATCGGCTTCTGGGCCATGATGACGATCGCCCTGAGCGGCTTGTTCGGGCGGTATGTCTACGTCCGCATTCCTAAGGCCATTAACGGACATTTCCTCTCCCTGCAGGCCATCGAACAGGAGCAGCGGCAGTTGCTGGCGACCATCGCGCTGCGCTCCGGCCTCGCGCAAACCGACGTCACTGAGATCGAACGCGTCGCGAGGCGTCGCACTGTCAATGCGTTTCCGATCGCCGTTGTGCTATCGTTCTGGTACGACGTCACCGCGGGTTCCCACCGACGGAAGATCCAGCGCTTGCTCGCCCGGAAGGGCGTCCCGCCGAAGACCCGTGCCGGCATCGCCCGGCTGTTTCTCGAAGAGATCCAGCTGCAGCAGCAGATCGCCCTGCGGAAGCCGTTTCTGCAGATCTTCAAGTTCTGGCACCTGTTCCACGTGCCCCTAAGCATCGTGGTGCTCTTGGTCATCCTCCTGCACGTCGGCGTGGCGGTGGCGCTCGGGTACACGTGGATCTTCTAACCCCTCACGCGATCAATACTGATGGGTCGCCACCAAGCACTGCTCCGCCATCAGAGCCAAGCCACTCGTGGCGCCGTACCTGGCGGAGGTCCATCCTCCGCCCCGCGTGCTGGCTGGTCCTGGGAGCCGGTATGCTCCTGATGCCGTGGCGCAGTGCCTCGGCACAGCTGTTCTCGCCCGGGAAACTCTCGCGTCCCCACGGCGACTTGGAAGGAGTGCGCAACTGCACCAAGTGCCATAAGCTGCGGGAGCGCGGCGTGGCCAACGCGAACTGTCTCGAGTGCCATACGCCCCTCCGGGATCGGCTGGCCAAGCAACAAGGGTTCCACGCAACAGTGCGTGATCAGAACTGTGGCGAGTGTCACAAGGATCACTTCGGCCTCGAATTCGACGCCATCCGTCTCGACACGGTGGCGTTCGATCATGAGAAAACCGGCTACCGACTGAAAGACGGCCACGTCGACGTCCCCTGCAGGGACTGCCATCAACCGGCATTCATCACAGCGGCGGATGTGAAGCGCTTCAAGAGCGAACACGGCGCCATCGGCAAGACCCTGCTCGGCGTCGGCACGACGTGCGGGTTGTGCCACCGCAAGGACGATCCCCACAAAGATCAGTTCCCCGGTCGCCGCTGTGACGAGTGTCATGCGGAGACAACCTGGGAGGAGGTCGACCGATTCGACCACGACGCGACGCGCTACCGCCTCACGGGTGAACACCGTGACGTCGATTGTGGGGACTGTCACGCGCCCATCGGCAGGAAGAAGGGACAGGTCCGCTATGCGGGACTCAAGTTCGCGAACTGCA
>JBDHEI010000045.1:0-24897 GCA_039591075.1 Gemmatimonadota bacterium | reverse complement strand
ATGAACAGCTTTCCAACCGCAAAGGAGCCGCCGGGGAGGGTACCGGACCTCACGCCGGAGGGGTTCTGGAGAATCCTAAGCCAGATTCCCGAACCTCTGAGGCCTTGCTACGTGACGCTCGTGTGCACGGGGATGCGGCCAGGAGAGTACCTCCGATGCGAGGAAGCCGATCTGATGCCAGACATCCTCGCGCTGCGCGTACCGGGGACGAAGACCGCGGCGAGCGCTGACGTGATCCGGCTCGATGAAGAGTCCTGGGGCTGGGTTCGGCAAGCCATCCCGTGTCCCATCTCGCACGGGGTCCTGGCAAGTCGGTGGAAGACCGCCTGCGAAGCGGCGGGCTACGTCGGACTTCGGCTGTACGACCTTCGCCACTGCCACGCGCAGTGGTTGGCCAACGCCGGAGTGCCGGAGGCACGGATTCAGCAGTCGCTTAGACACCGAACCCCTGCGATGACCCGCCGCTACACGATGCAGCGAGACAAAGGCGAGAGCGCCGCAGGTTCGCTGAAGTGGCTTTCGGATCTCGAAAGCGACCCGCGATATACCCCGCGACGCATTCGCGCGGGTACGAGGAGAAGGTGGGATGATGTCGCGTAACTCGTTGTGCTACAAGTGCCCGGGGCGGGAGTCGAACCCGCACGGGGTTTGCACCCCAAGGGATTTTAAGTCCCTTGCGTCTGCCCATTCCGCCACCCGGGCCACTTGGTGAATGTACCCGGGCCGCGAAGGGTTGGTGAGTTGGCCACCCAGGGGTGGAGCCAGAACCCGACGATGAAACTCGTGGACCACGCGCGGATGCGGCCTATAGGGAGGGTTGGACGAGGAGCGTCCTTGCAGACCGCCTGGACGGCGCGAGGAGCTATCCGGAGTCGATCTGCTCGCGTTGCTTGCTGAGCAACCGTTCCGCGAAGTCGATCCGCTCTTCCAGCTCGGCCACCTGCCCGGTGTGCATCCGCTCGAGTCGGTCCATCTGTTCCTGCTGCCGCTGCTCCAGCTCCGCCATCCGACTATCGAAACGATACGCCATGTCCGCGGCGCCGCGGCCGGCCTGCAGCCGTGCGATTCTCGCCCGATACCAGGTTGGAATCGCCGAGCCGGCAATCACCACGCCACCGATGATCGCGGCAACGGAGTCCTCCTCGTCCCCGCCCACGCCGGCCAGGATGGCGCCCAGGACGACTCTCCCGAGGATCGAGAGCGCGGTCTTCCACCACTGGTATTCGGGCGGGACGGGCACGTCTCGTGGTGGGAGCGCCGGGGTGAGGGTACCCACGGGGTACGCGCACGCCGGGCATTCGGCGGCGCTATTCGAAACCTCCCGCCCGCATTCGGGGCAATCGATCAAAGCCATCTCAGGCGCGCTCCTTGACCGACTCCTCGTTGGTGCTACCGGTAACCATGATTCCTCACCACGCGGAAAGTCGGCGGTAACCCAGACTACCCGCTCAGGGGCCAGCCGCAGGTGATGACCAAACCCCTCCGCCCACCAACGTACCCGAGCGGCGGTGCGAGAGCGAGTCGCAATGAGTATGGGGAACTGGACGCTGTACGACTGCGAGTCGGCGGTCGCAGCAGGGACCGTAGCGTGTCGTGGGCCGGCTAGAACCCGACCTCGATGCCGAGCCTGGCCATCGAGACCTGTATCGGCACGTCCTGCTGGTTCACCGTGCGGTCGATGCGCTGGAACTCGTAGTCCACGCGCCCGCGGAAGCGCCCGTTCCGTGTCCCGAAGGCGGCGCCGAATCCGACCTCGAACGCGAGGCCGGCGTCGCCGCCCCCGTTGAACTGAGGCGCAACCAAGTACGCCGCCCGGCCCCAGAAGCTGCCCGCGCGAGACACCGGGATTTCCGATAACAGGCCGATGCGGCCGAGCCCCACGTCCTGCACCGCGAATTCCGGCTCGACTCGGCGGCGGCTGGCACCCACTTCCAGCGCAAGGCCCGAGATCATGAGGAAGTTGAGCCGCGCGTCACCCTGGATCATGTCGAACTTCTGCGAGCCCCCCTCCGCCGAGTCGAGCCGTGCGGCGAAACCCGACAGGTCGAGGCCGAAGCGCCCGAGCCGCACCACGATGGTGCCGCCCCCGCCCCCACCAAACGACCGGCGATCCTGGTTCAGCTCGGTGTGCGTGAGCGCGGTCCCGAACACGCCGATGCGCACCGTCTGCGCGTGGCCCACTGCCGGGACGAGGACCGACGCCGCCAACGCGAGCGCCGCGAGGCGCCGCGTCACGGTGTCCCCAGCTGGCTGATCGTCAGGCGCACCTGCTGGCGGCGCCGCTCGTTGTCGACGGCGATCTCGGTGTTCCGTGCCGCGAGCTGCTCCCGGAGCAGCTTGTTGTACTGAATGTTCGCCTCGACCGGCCTGGGATCGGGCCGCTTGAGGCTGAGCGCCAGCCCCACACCAATGGTCAGGACGCCCGCCGCGCCCAACTCGGCGTGCGTCCCGCCACCCACATCGGTGTTCTCGAGCGCAAGCGTGGCACCGGCTGCGAGCCCGGCAAACAGCACCGCGTACCCCATCGGCTTCCAGTTGCGCGGCGGCGAGACGACCTCGGGTTGCTCCACGTAGCCGGGGAGACTCCGCAGGTGCGGCAGGGTATCGAGCAGCCCATGATTCACCTGCACGGTGACCGGAACCGCGAACTGGTTGCGCCCCTCGACCGCGGTCACCACAACCCGGTAATCGCCAGGCGGCACCGGACTCCCGTCGGCGGCGAGCGCGGTCCAGTCCACCCGCGTCGGTCCGGAGACCAACTGCGTATCGATCACCGTCTCGCCACCGGGTCCGAACACGCTGGTCATGGCCCGCGCCGCGCGGGACACCTCAAACCGCAGCGTGGCATACCCCTGCCCCGCCACGAATGAGGCCGAGTCCATCCTCACGTTGCGCACCACCAGCACCTGCCCGAGCGCGGACGCGTAGAGCGAGGTGATCCGCGGCGACACGACGTCCACGTCGGGCTCGCGGTTCGGATCGATGAAGATGAGCTCTTTGAATGCCTCCACCGCAGCGTTGGTCGAGTCCAATGCGGCGTAGGAAAACGCCAGGATCTCGAGCGTCGCGACGCGGTCGTCGCGTGACAGATCGAACTGCAGAGCCCGTCTCGCCAGCACGAGTGCCTGACGGAGATCGAGATCGTCGTACGCCGCCCGGGCCCGCCTCGCCTCGGGATGCCGCTGCGCGGCGGCGTTCGGCGCCGCGAGCGCCAGACACACCAGTGCCAGCACCCACCGCGTCACATGCCCTCCGGGACGAGGGTGATGCGTTTGCGCGTCTCGTTTCCAGTCGTAATCATCATCCGCTCGCGAAAGGTCTGAAACCCCTCCCGCCGAATCTCCACCACATGCTCGCCACGCGCGAGCTCGAGGCGAATCACCGGCGTGTCTCTGATCTCCCGCCCGTCCACGACGAGCAGACCGTGCGGGGTGGCATCGATACTGAGATACCCTACCTGCGGCGCGGGCGGGGTACGCTCCACGGGCCGCGACGGCCGGCGCACCGGCTGCTGGACCGGCGATGACTGCCGCACGGGGGCCGCCTGGGTGTCGGCGGGTGCCGCCGCGGAATCGGTGACCGTCGACGCCGCCAAGGTCGACTCGGCCGCGGTGAGCACCATGGCGCTTTCCGGCTGGGCCGGTGCCCCCACAGGGCCCCCAGCGGGCTGGCCACTCCGGGTCGCGAGCCGCGTCGCGCGCTCTAGCAGGTCGTGTCCGGTAGGCGTGAGCCCGACGAACGCCGCCCCCCCACCCAGCAGCAGCACGAGGGCTGCCGCTATGCCCGGCCAGATCCGCCGCTTCCGCGGCCGCGGTCGTGGACGGCCAACGGTCGCGGTCGGCTGCGAGATCTCGGTCGGAGCGTCAGTAGACGGGGTGCTCCGCCGCGTCGGCGTCGTGGCCGCGCTGATCCGATCGGTTGGTGTGACCGGATTCTCGGGCCACACGGCCGTGGCAAAGGCCTCCATCGTGGGAAACCGGTCGTCCGGATCCTTCTCCAGCGCCCGGTGAATTCCCGAGGCCAAGAACGCCGGAATGTCCGCGCGTACGGTCCGGATCGGAGGCGGTACCTCGAACACCTGCTTGTAGATCACGGTGTGGACCGAGTCGTCCTCGAAGGGGAGCCGGCCCGAGAGCAGCCGGTAGCCGACGACGGCCAGCGAGTATTGATCGCTCGAGCCGCCCACGTCCTCCCCCTTGGCCTGCTCCGGCGACATGTAGTGCGGCGTGCCAATCACTTGGCCGGTGGCGGTGAACCCGGAGGCTGACTGCAGCGCCTTCGATATCCCGAAGTCGGCGAGCAGCGCGCGACCGGTCTCGTCCAACATGATGTTTGCCGGCTTGATGTCGCGGTGTACCACCTCGCGGCGGTGGGCGTGGCCCAGGGCACAGGCACACTCCCACAGGATGCGCTGCGCGAGATCCACCGGCACGGGACCGGCGGCCAGCACCGTGTCCAGCGTCCGGCCCGCCACGTACTTCATCACGAAGTAGTGGAGATCGTCTTCCGACTCGACCGCGTAGATGGGGATGATGCCGTGGTGATCGAGCTTGGCCGCGGTGCGGGCCTCGTGCTCGAACCGGTGCACGAATTGCTCGTCGTGCGCGAGCTCGGGAGGGAGGACCTTGATGGCCACCTCGCGCTCCAGCTTGCGGTCGACCGCAAGAAACACGGCGCCCATCCCCCCGCGCCCGAGGAGCCGACGCACTTCGTAGCGATCGCCCACGACGGACTTGAGCCGTGCGCTGAGATTTGCGGTGGGCTGCGGGGCCCGGGGACTGGTTCCCGGGTCGGACGTGTCCGTCCCGCAGGAGGGACAGTACCGGCTCCCATCCGGCAGGGGCGTGTCGCATTGGAGACAGACGTTCATCGTCGCTGGGACACCCCCGGACGTAGCCGATCTGGTCGGCGTGGCCCCGCCGCCGCTCGCTTGGCCTCGAGCTGCCTGAGATTCGGCTCCAGATCCCACCCCACCAGTGCGGCCGTCGCCGGCGGCGCCGGGACTGCGCTGGCGGTCAACGTGTAGTTGGTCGGCACGCCGGGAAAATCCACCACTACCAGGAAGTAGTCGCCGGGCACCAGGGCGCCGGTCAGCGTCTCCGCGTTGCCGGGCTCGGACTTGAGCGCCACCAGCACCAGAGAATCAGGACGGAAATCCTGAGCCACGTACAGATCGATGTCGGCTTCGATCGCCGACGCCGTAGCCGTGGCCGTGAAGGTGGTCGGCAACGTCACCGAGAACCGGAACCAGTCGATGTCATGGGGATTGTCGATCGTCAGACTCGCCGAACCGGGCAGCGGGAGCGGTGCCGCCACGTCACAGTAGTCGTTCTCCTCTGCGACATCCGGCCCCAACACAGACAGATAGGTCGGGCTCAGCAGCAGCTCGTAGGCTGCCGGCTGACCGAACGGCACGTAGGGTGCGAAGATGTGATAGGTCCCGGCCGGGAGATCCTTGATGGCGATGATGGACAGCGGGAACAGCACCTCATCGATCTTGACCGGCTCGCCGTTGCGCGTGAATTCGAGCCCCCCACACAGATACGTCTCCAGACCGATCGTCCACGAATTCGGACCGACGATGAACGTGTTGAGTGCACTCGACCAGATGAGCAAATCGGTGAGGAACACCCCGAACGCCTGTGCCCCCACGTTCTCGGAGAAGAAGACGATCGTCTGATCTCCCGTCTGGGTGCGCTGGAACGTGTACCAATCGGCTGGCTGCACGTCGGCGTCGCCCGCACTCCGCTGCCGCGGCTCGAACGCCAGCGCCGGATTCCGGAAGCCCAGCGGCAGCGGCCCGAGCGGCCACGGCACCGTGTCGTTGGGTTCGTAGAGGTCCCGCTGTGCCACGCTGAGCGTGTCGGGGAACACCAGGCCCCCGGCAAAACCCAGCAGGAACAGCGCCGACCGCTTGTCGGCGGGTGGCGGCGCCCAGACGCGGAGCCGGGCTTCCCGATCCCGCTGCTGGGGGTCGTCCGGAATGAAGGCCTTCACCTTCGCCTCGACCCCACCGAGCGAGATCGCGAACAGCGAGTCCGGATCGAGGCCGACGCCGAAGATCTCCAACGTGTCTCCAAACCGCAGGTTGAGCGGGAGCACGCTGTCCACTTCCAGCTTCCCTCGGACCCGCAGGTCCTGTGTGAACGGCGTGGCCGTCGCGAACCCAACTGCGGAGACGGTGAGCGTGGCCGTGCCCACCCCGACGGCTTTGAGCACGCCCTCGGCACTGACGGCGAGCACAGTGGCGTCGCTCGACGCGAACGCGACGACGGCCCCAGGCACGGCGGCGCCGTCAGCACCCACGACCGCGGCGTCCAACAGGACGCTGTCCTTCAGGAGGAGTGTCGGAACGGGAGCGATGTCGACCCGGAAGTCACCCGACCTGTCGGTCGGCATGACACACGTGAGCGTCCCGGCGGCGGCCAGGACCACCGCCGGTCGCATGTGGCGCATTTGCATGGGCGAAGGATTGGGAATTCCCGAGGGGTCTGTCAAGGCGCGTGATCACATCAGGTGACGGATTCCGGAGCCAATTGGTATCTTCCGCCCGCCATGTCCGCCCTCACCCGCGCCGTCGCGTGGCACCGTGCCTGGTCGAGCCGGCTCTCCGACGCCGCTCGGCGGGGCCTTGCCCAACTGCCCCGACTGGGCATCGACGAAACCACCCTCCTCCTCATCTTCGCCTTGGCCATCGGCTTGGCAGTGGGGCTCGCGGTCATCGTCTTCTACTGGCTGATCGACCTGGTCCAGGCCGGATCGCTCTCGGCGGTGGCCCGCGTCACCGGGTTCGCCAACGTGGCCATTGTGGTCGTGGTGGTCGCGGGACTGGGACTCGCCCGGCTGCTGGTCCGCTACGGCACGCGGGACTCCGACGGCGAGAATGTCGCCGATGTCATGTTGGCCGTGGCCAAACGGGGCGGGACCATTCACACCCGTCCGGTGCTGGTGAAGACCGCGGCGACCGCGTTCGCAATCGGGACCGGCGGCTCCGTGGGTGCGGAGGGTCCGGTGGCCGTGGTCGGATCGGCGCTGGGCTCGAAGATCGGACGGTTCTTCCGATCGGGGCCCGACAGGTTGCGCCTGTTGGTGGCCTGCGGCGCAGCCGCCGGCATCTCCGCCGCGTTCAACGCGCCGATCGCCGGCGTGTTCTTCTCGCTCGAGAAGGTGATCGGCAGCTTCGGCGTGCGCGCGTTCCCCCCGGTCCTGGTGGCCAGCGTCATCGCTGCCGCCATCTCCCGAACGGCCTTCGGCGATTCTCCCGTGATCGAGATCCCCATGGAGTACGCCATGGGGGGGGCGAGCGAGCTTGTGCTCTACGCCCTATTGGGAATCGCCACGGGCGCGGTTGCCGTGTTCTACACGCGTACGGTGTACCGGGCCCAAGACCTCCTGGAACGCCTGAAGAGCCGTTGGGTCCAAGTGGCGCTCGGTGCGCTGATCGTGGGTGCGTTCGGCGTGCTGTTCAAGGCAGACCTGTGGGGCCGAGGACATGAGACGCTGACCATCGGGATGATCAGCGCCCGCACGGGATCGTTTCTCATCGCGCTGGCCTTCGCCAAGGTGTTGGTGACCGCCGCCACGCTGGCCGTCGCGCGCTGCGGCGGCGTCTTCACCCCTGCCATGGTGATCGGGGCGACGCTGGGCGGCGGCCTCGCCGCCACCACCGCCAGGCTGCTCCCCGGCCTGGGCATCGTCCCCGAGGCGTTCGCCCTGGTCGGGATGGCCGGGCTCGTGGCCGGGAGCACGCACGCCCCGCTCACGGCCATCATGATCGTGTTCGAGATGACCAACGACTACGCGCTCATCCTGCCCCTCATGCTGTGCGGGGCGGTTGCCTACATCACGGCGCGCCGGCTCCATCCCGAGTCGATTTATTCCCAATGGCTGGTGCGGCGGGGCGAGGTGATCCACCTGGGTCGCGACGCTGCCGTGATGGAGCGGCTCCGCGTGGGGGAGTTCTTCAATCGCGATCCCCATATCATCAGTGAAGAGGCGAGCGTGCAGCAGATCCTCGACGCGCTGGGTGCGAGCTCGCAGGTCGAGTTTCCGGTGCTCGACGGCGACCTCCGGCTCGTCGGCATGATCACGTACGACGATCTCCGCACCGTCCTCAGCGACACCGACCGCTACGCCGAGGTCATCCTGGCGGGAGATCTCGCCAGTCAGCAGTTTCAGCGGGTGACACCCGACGACACGCTGGCCACGGCCCTGCAGCGGATCGGCGTCCGGGGCAGCCACTACGTGCCCGTAGTGGACGCCGAGCACCCGGACCGCCTGGTCGGGGTGATTGGGCGACAGGAAATCCTCACGGCCTACGAGCGCGAGTTGCTCACGGCCCGCCAGGGCTGACACGCGGTCGGCCGGACTCCATCCCGTCGGCGATTCCCGCCTCGTTGACAATTCCCGTAAGGATCAATAACGTCGGGCCTTAACACACCTCACTGTGGGGATGCGATGCCACGATCGATACTGGGTATGGCTGTCACCGCGGCACTCCTGGCCGCGCCAGCAGCCCTCCGTGCCCAAGGGTTCCAGGTGAACGAGCATGGGACGTGTGTCATGGGTCGCGCGGGCGTCTCGACCCCCAAACCGTGTGGGGACGGCTCGGCCGTCTTCTACAACCCCGCCGGGATTGCCGGAATGCGCGGGATGACGGTGAGCCTGGGGGCGACCGGCATCTACGCGTACGGCAACTTCACCGACGACTACACCGGTGACGTGACCGACCTCGAGAATCCACTCGTCCCCGTACCGCACGCGTACGTCACCTACGGCATTACACCGCAACTCACTGCGGGCTTCGGCTTCTTCGTGCCCTACGGACTCGGAACCAAGTGGCCAGTCACGTTCGAGGGACGCTTCAACGGCTACGACAACGATCTGCGATCGATGTACTTCCAGCCCACGCTGGCCTACAAGCTGCACGACTTCGTATCAGTCGGCGCCGGGTTCGACTTCGTCCTGGGCTCGGTGGAGCTCAACCAGCGGCTGGACTTCTCCGAGCAAGCGGCACCGGCGCCCGCACCGGCAGGCACCACGCTCGGGGAGCTCGGCATTCCGTTTCACACGGATTTCGCCAACGTCAATCTGAAGGCCCACGGCGCGAAGGGGTTCGGCGGGAACTTCGGGCTCTTGATCACGCCGGGCGAGGGAATCAGCATCGGCATCCGCTACCTCACTCGCGCCACGCTCGATTACGCGGGTGACGCAGTGTTCGAGCCGGTAGAAACCGGCATCGTGCTCCCCGCGGGCAATCCGTTCGGCGTGCCGGCCGGCACCTCGCTCGACCTGGTGATCGCGGGGCTCGGTCTGTTCAACGACGGCGCGGCTCTGAGCGACCAGGGCGGTGACGCCAGCATCACCATGCCGGATCAGGTGTCCGTCGGGATCGCGGTCAGTCCGATCGCCGCGGTCACGTTCCTGGCCGAGTGGCAGTGGGTGCATTGGTCCCTGTTCGACGAGCTCGAGCTCGTGTTCGACAATGCCGGTACCAGTCTCATCGAAGAGAACTATCGGAACACCAATGGCTTCCGCATGGGCATGGAGTGGATCGCCAACGAGCAGTTCACCGTGCGCGGCGGGTACCTCCATCACCAGGGCGCTGCACCGCCGGAGACAGTGACACCACTTCTTCCGGAGGGCACGCGCAACGAGTTCACCGGTGGGTTCGGGATCCGGATCAACGACCGGTTCCACGCCGACGTCGCCTACCAATACATCCACCAGAACAAGCGCCGCGGCAGGGTGCGCGAGCCGGAGCCCGGCACGGCCCCGTCGGTGGCACTGAACAGCGGCTTGTACAAGTTCAACGCGCACCTGTTCGGCCTCACGCTCACAGCGACGTTCTGACCATGACGATCCACGGAAAGAGGGGGGATCCCCATATGGTTCGCCGACTCACGATGCGCCGCCTCACGAGCGTGGTGGCCGCCCTGGCCCTGCCAGTCTTCGGCGCCTGCGAAAACGAGCTCGTGAATCCACCCACGCCGGTGGACCCGCTGTTCACTCGGTACGTGTCCATCGGGAACAGCGCAACCGCCGGATTCCAGGCCGGTGGCATCAACGATGCACTCCAGCTCGATGCCTATCCGGTACTCCTGGCCCAGATGATGGACACTCCGTTCAACGTCCCGCTCCTGCGGTTCCCGGGGTGCCCTGCGCCGTACACCAACATCTTCCTCGGGGAGCGAATCGGCGGGACCGGCCCGACGTTCTGCGCACTGCGCGAACCGCCGATCCCGACCTTCATCAACAACGTCGCGGTCCCCGGCGCCGAGTCCATCGACCCGACGAACAACCTCGATGCCTCGAGCAGCGCCAACGCGCTCACGACCTTGCTGCTCGGGGGGCGCACACAGCTCGAGGCGGCCGCGGCCGCCAAGCCCACGTTCGTCAGCGTGTGGATAGGAAACAACGACGCGCTGGGCTCGGCGCTGGCCGGCACCGACCAGGGCCTGACCGCCAATGCCGACTTCGCGACAAACTACGATGCGATGATGACCGAGCTGGACAACATGGGCCTCCAGGGTGGCATCCTGATCGCTGTGGTGAAGGTGACCAACGCGCCCAACCTGTCGCCGGGCGTGGCCTATTTCGGCGCTAAGGCCCAGGGCGCGCTTCCGCCTACGTTCGACGTGGACAACAGCTGCGCACCGGCAGCCCTGGGGGGTGTCGGCGAGTCGACACTCGTGCCGTTTGCGTACGGATTCGGCGTCCTCTTGGCACAGGCATCGCAGGGCGCGTCGGTCACGCTCAACTGCGCCACCGATTTGCCGGTGCTGAACGGGGCGGAGGCCACCAACATCGTGACCGCCATCGCCGGATACAACCAGACCATCCAGGCGGCCGCGACAGCGCGTGGCTGGGCCTTCTGGGATCCGAACGTGGTGCTCGACTCGCTCAAGGCCGCGGGCGACATCCCGCTGTTCCCGAACCCCGCCGATCCTACGGCACCGTTCGGGCAATGGCTGAGCTCGGATGGCGTGCATCCAAGCTCGCTGACGCACCAGGTGGTGGCCCAGCGTCTCTGGGAAGCGATCGTGGCGCAATACGGCATTACCCCGTAGCGCGACCGCAGGCTCGTAACGGTGAAGCGGGAGGCTCGCCTTGGTGGCCCTCCCGCTTCGCTGTAGATTGAGCGCCAATGTTCCACCCAACACCACCACTCCTCCAAGCGGTTAGGCGGTTGGGCGGTTGGGCGGTTGTGGGATCAGCCTACCCTCCTACCGCCCTACCGTCCTCCGGACCTTCGTCCCGTCTTCTTGCGTCTGCCCTCGTGGCATTCGCGGTGTCGTTCGCGACCCCGGCGCACGCTCAATACCCCGACGCGCGCCTCGTGCCCAGTGGTGCCCTGAGCGTGAGCTTCGAGCCGCGGTACATGAACTATCGCGAACGGCTCGATGCCGGCGGCACCCTCGAGCCGCTGGGGACCGATTTCTCCGACAGCGCCGCGGGCGCTCGGCTGTTCCCGACGCTCGCGACCTCGCAAGACGCCGTGCGCGCCATCCTCGGCGACGGCAGTTACGCGATGACCGCCGGCGCGCTTCAGGCCACCCTGGACGCCGACATACGCACCTTCCCGTTCAACTTCCGGTTCGGGCTGTCGAGCCGTATCACGCTGACCGCATCGATTCCGGTCGTGACGACCCGGGCGCAGGTGAGCTTCGCCGTGGACTCGACAACGGCGAACGTCGGGTGGAATCAGGTGGCGGGCGCTGCGGGGAACGCTCAGGCGGCGACGCAGATTCAGGCCCTCCTCGCCGATCTCGAAAGTGCCGCCCAGTTCGTCGAGGCCCAAATTGCGGCCGGCGCCTATGGATGCCCCTCGAGCCCGAGTTGCACGGCCGCGCAGGACGCCGTGACCCGGGCCCGCGCGATGTCCGCCAATCTCAGCGGGCTCTCCGGGCTCGACGCGGCCGGAACCGTCGCGACCGAACTGCCGCCATTTGCGCCGCTCGCATCGTCGGCCGCCGGTGCCGCCATCGTACAGGCGATCGCTACGCTCTCGACCGAGCTGCAATCGTTGGGGGCACCGGCACTCAGCGCCTCGTTCCCGCTCCCTACCGGCACGCTCGGCACCGACGACGTGGGAACCGTGCTGAGCGACCCCGAGTTCGGCTACGAGGCCCTGCCGCTCGCGTTCACCAGGTTCCGGCAGAAGCTCGGCGACATCGAGCTCGGGCTGCGCTACGGGCTCGTGCAACGAAGCGCCACGCGTGCGGTCGTCTTTGCGACCGCCCGGCTTCCCACCGGAACGCTGGACGATCCCGACAACTTCGTCGACATCGGCACGGGAGATCGACAGACCGACGTCGAGCTGGGATTCGAGGGGTTCGTGCAGGCCGGCTCGTTCGTCGCGCTTGCAGCATCGGCGGCCTACAACTTCCAGTTCTCGCAGCAACTTCCGCGGCGCATCACGTCCCACGATCGCCCCTTCGCCCCGCTGTCGACGCTGGCGGACGTGAACCGCAACCTCGGGGACGTGCTCCGGATTGGCCTCTACCCGTCGCTCCGTCTCGCCCCGGCATTTGTTGCGTACGGATCGGCCACGTACGTCCGTAAGCCGGCAGACCGGGTCACCCTGGCCGGGACATCGCCCGGTTCCCTGGATCCCGCGGCTCTCGAGTTCGAGACGTCCATGGAGTCGACGAGTTTCGGCGGAGGGATAGCCTACCACGCCGTTCGGGCCAGCGGACTGCCCGTTGAGGCGGGCGTCGACTACCGGGCAGTCTTCAGTGGCTCGGGCGGGCAGATGCCGAAGAGCACGAGCCTGAACTTCTACTTGCGGCTGTCCTGGAGAATCTTCGGCGGCGGAGATTCGGCGCCGGCGGAAGAGCCACAGGCCCCGTCACCGGCGGAGCCCCCTATCTCCTGACGCCCGAGACCCGGCCCCGACCGCCCCTCCCCACCAACTCCAGCGCATGCCGGCGCACCACGTCATCGTTGGCGTCTCCGAGCATGCGGGCCACTTCGTCCACGCGACGCTCGCCGGTCAGCACCGCAACGTCGGCCGTGGCGATCCCGCCCCGGGCCCGCTTTGCGATCGACACGTGATGGGACGCGCGAGCCGCGATGGCGGGCAGATGTGTGATGACCAGTACCTGTCGTGACGTTCCCACCTCGGCAAGGGCGTCGGCCACCTTCACCGCCACCTCACCGCCGATGCCCTGATCCACCTCGTCAAACACTAGCGTGGGAATGGCGTCGTGGCCCGCCAGCACCACCTTGAGCGCCAGCATGAGGCGTGACAGCTCCCCACCGCTCGCCACCTGGGCGAGCTGCCGTGCCTCCAGCCCCGGATTCAACTGAACCATAAAGGTGACGTCGTCGGCACCGGAAGCCGTGATCGCCGCGGCAGCACGCAGCTCCGCGCGGAACCGTCCCTCGGGCATGCCCAGGCCCGGCAGCCGCCGCTCGACGGCCTTTGCCAGCGTGCCCGCGGCCTTCTTGCGCTTGGCCGACAGATCCTTGGCGGTAGCCGCCAGACGCCCATCGGCCTCGGACCGACGCTCCCGAAGCCGCTCGAGGTCGAACTCGGCCGTGTCGAGCAACTCGAGTTCGGCGGTTGCGTCGCCGCCCGCACGCAGAACCTCGTCAACGCCCGGCCCGTACTTTTGCGTGAGCCGGTACAGCCGATCCCGCCTCCGCTCGACCTCTGCGAGCCGTCCGGGGTCGGACTCGAGATCGGAAGCGTAGTGCTGCACCGCGAGCGCTAACTCCTGGACGTTCGCTTGGGCGGCATCGATGAGATCCCGCCATCCACCGACGCTCGGATCGAGCCGCTCCAGGTGCCCCAGGGTCTTCGCCGCCTGGCCCAGTGTATCCAGCGCCGCCTGCTCGTCGGCCGTCTCGAGCAGCTCCGAGAGCCGCTCCGCCAGCCGAGTGATCTCTTCCACGTTCCCCAGCCGGCGCGCCTCGGTCTCCAGCTCCTCGTCCTCGCCCGGCCGGAGCCTCGCGTCGGTGATCTCCTTGGCCACGTGGCGGAGGTAGTCCGCTCGTCGCTCGACGTCCTCCCGTTTCGCGGCCAGCTCGGCCTCGTCGCTCCTGAGTCGGGTGGCTTCGGCGTGCGCCACCGCGACGCGTGCGCGCTCCCGTTCGGCATCACCGTATGCGTCCAGGATATCCCGCTGTGCGGCGGCCTTGAGCAACGACTGGGCCTCGTGCTGTCCGTGGAGGTCCACCAGCCACCGTCCCAGCTCGGCCAGCGCCGACACCGTCGTCGGGCTCCCGTTGGCCCACGCGCGGTTTCGGCCCTCCACGTTGATCTCGCGACGGACGATCACGCGCTCGTCCTCGAGGTCGATGCCGAGCTGGTCCACAACCTCACGGATGCCCGAGAGCCCCGCCACGTCAAACGCTGCTTCGACGACCGCTCGGTCGGCCCCGGGCCGCACGAGATCGGCGCTGGCTCGCTCACCCAGCAGGAGGGCGAGCGCGTCGACCAGCATGGACTTCCCCGCCCCGGTCTCGCCGGTGAGGACGTTCAATCCGGATCTGAGGGGGAGCGTGACGTCCGCTATGACCGCGAGGTCGCGGACGCGAAGCTCAGTCAGCACGAAACATGAGCTCCCGATCGCTGAGGTCGCCCCATTCTAGCTTCCTCTGCATCCTCGAGAAGAACCCTTCTTCGCCAAGCCGTACCAGAAGTACCGAGAAGTCGCCACGGCGCACCTCGACGCGGTCCCCCTTTTCGATCGGGCCCACGAGCTGACCGTCGAGCGACACGAGGGCACCGTCGCGCCCACGCCCACCCACCTCCAGCGTCACGTGGGCCGATCCGGGAACGACGATGGGGCGAACCCGCAGCGTATGGGGAGAGATGGCCGTCACAACCATCGCCTCGACGTCCGGCAGCAGTACGGGACCACCGGCGCTCAGAGAGTAGGCCGTCGAGCCGGTCGGCGTCGCGACGATCATGCCGTCGGCGGTGAACTGGCCCACCTCCTCCCCGTCCACAGAGACGCGCACTCGAATAATCCGGACGGCCTCCGGCTTGTGGATCACGATGTCGTTGACGGCATGCTCCCCGGGGCCGGGAATGCCGGCCGACGAGACGATCTCACCTTGAATCGTGAAGCGCCGCTCGATCCGGTGCTCGCCGCGGCCGAACGCGTCGATTGCCTCCTCGAAATCACCTGGCACCACGGAGGTGAGGAACCCGATCTGCCCGAGGTTGATACCGAGGATGGGCACTTCGCGTCCTTGAAGACAGCGGACCGCGCGCAGAAGGGTACCGTCTCCACCGCAACTGAGCACGAGGTCGAGGGCTGGGTCTGTGGTGTCCCACTGCTCCACCGGGCTGTGCCAATGCTGCTCGAGGTCCGGCTCCGAGACCAGCGTATAGCCGTGCCGCGTGGCATAGTCCCCGAGGCGGCCTAGCACCCCCGCAAGCTCGCTATACCGCTGGTTGCCGACGACCCCGATCCTCATCCTGCCGCCACGCTCTCCTTGGCCATCCAGGCGCGGACGCGTTCCGCGAGGCCTGCCGCGTTGAGGCCGACCTCGGCCAGCTGGTCCGACCGCGACGCGTGCTCGTACGTACGGTCCGCCGCTCCGGCGATCACCACGCGAACGTCCGGCGCCATCTCTTCGACCAACGCCGCCACGTGCGCACCGAATCCGTTGACGGCCGTCCCGTCCTCCGCGGTGAGTACGAACCGGTGCTCCTCCACGACCGATTGTAGTACCGCGCGGTCCGCCGGCTTGATGAACCGACAGTTGACCACCGTCACGTCCAGTCCGTCGGCCGCGAGCAGCTCCGCCGCCTCAACTGCCGGCTGACACATGACGCCTGCCGCGAGGATCGCCGCATCCCGTCCCTGTCGCAGCACTTCCCACGAGCCGTACGGCACGGCCGGAACCTCCGAGGTGACCGGAACCTCGCCCGGCACGGCATCGCGCGGATAGCGCGTGCAGAACGGGCCGGCGTGCGCCAGGGCGCACCGTAGAAGCCCCACCAGCTCAGCCCCGTCCTTGGGCGCCGTCACCGTCATATTTGGCAGCGCCAGCATGTACGCAATATCGTAGAGGCCCATGTGGGTCTGGCCGTCCGCGCCCACCATACCCGCGCGGTCCATGCAGAAGATCACGGGGAGGTTCTGGATCGCGACATCGTGGATGATGTTGTCGTAGGCACGCTGCAAGAACGTCGAGTAGATGGCCACCACGGGCCGCAGCCCCTGTGTCGCCATTCCCGCAGCAAAGGTCGTGGCATGCCCCTCGGCGATCCCCACGTCGAAGAACCGATCGGGCCACCGCTTCTGGAACTGATCAGTGCCGGTCCCCGACGGCATGGCCGCGGTGATGACGACCACATTGGGATGCTCGGCCGCCAGGTCGCTGATCGCGGTTCCGAATATCTTCGTCCACGCAGCCGCAGTGGCCGGTGTCGAGCGCAGCACGCCCGTCTCGGGATCGTACGGGTTCCGGGCATGGAACTTCTCCGGATGCGGCTCCTTGAGCGGAAACCCTCGGCCCTTCTCGGTCACGACGTGCACCACGCGCGGGCCGGCCAGCGTCTTCACGAACTGGAACGTGCGGTTCATCGCCTCGATGTTGTGCCCATCGATGGGACCGAAATAGCGAAACCCCAGCTCCTCGAACAGCATGCCGGGCGACCACAGGTTCTTGATGCTCTCCTCGACCGTCCGCGCGAAATCCACCATCGACTTCCCGCCAACGTAGTGCGAGGCCCGCTCGATCAGGTGCTTGACGTGGCCTCGCACGCGATTCGTGAACGGGCTTGCGATCGCCGAGCCAAGATACTTGTTGATGGCCCCGACGTTGGGCGCGATCGACATGCCGTTGTCGTTGAGCACTAGGATCACGTCGCGACCCGAGTGTCCGGCATTGTTCATTGCCTCGTACGAGAGCCCGCACGTCATCGCGCCGTCACCCACCACGGCGATGACGTGATAGTCGTCGCCCCGCAAATCGCGGGCGGTGGCCACCCCGAACGCGGCCGAGATCGCCGTGCCCGCGTGTCCCGCGCCGAAGATGTCGTGCTCGCTTTCTGTCCTGCGGAGAAACCCGGAGAGGCCGTTCTTCTGTCGCAACGTCGGGAGCTGGCGGTCGCGGCCGGTGAGCACCTTCCACGGATAGCCCTGGTGGCCCACGTCCCACAGGATCTTGTCGGTGGGCGACTCGAAGCAGTGAGAGAGGGACACCGTCAGCTCGACCACACCTAGCCCGGCCCCGATGTGCCCGCCGGTCTTCGACACCACGTCGATCAGCCGTGCGCGCACCTCATCCGCCAGTGGTTGCAACGCCTCCGGTGGGAGCTTGCGTACATCCGCAGGGCCCTGGATGTGCTGCAGTAGTGGAGCCGGCGGGAGGGACCCCTCGTCGCCTCGGTCTGCATTCCCTCGCTTCGATCCGCTGGTGGTCACGAACCTCGCTCCACTATGAAACGCGTCAGTCCTGCGAGCAGGTTTGAATCTAGTCCCTGGTCCCGGAGGAGGGCTACGGCCTGGTCGGCATGCTCCTGGGCGGCGCGGCGCGCCCCGTCGACACCGAGGAGGGCGGTATACGTCGCCTTGCGTTGAGCGGCGTCCTTCCCCGGCGTCTTCCCCAGCTCAGCGGTGCTGGCCGTGTCGTCGAGCACGTCATCGACGATCTGAAAGGTGAGGCCGACCTCGTGACCGTATTCCCGCACCGCGTCCACCGTAGCGGGGCCGGCACCAGCGGCCATCGCACCCACGGCCGCCGACGCGGCGATGAGTGCACCCGTCTTGGCCCGGTGGATCGCAGTGAGTTCCGCCAGATCGATGCTGCGTCCCTCGGCTTCGAGATCCAAGACCTGCCCGCCGACCATGCCCGCCGCTCCGGCCGAACGGTAGATTTCGGCCGCGATCGCCCGCCTCGCCTCCGACAGCAGACCCAGCCTACTCGCCCCTGCGGCGAGGACCTGCCCGGATACTTCTACCAGGCGAACACCCGCTTCCGTCGCGACGTCGACACCGAACACCCTGTGCGTCGTCGGGCGGCCGCGCCGCAGGTCGTCGTCGTCCATGCACGGGAGATCGTCGTGGACGAGTGAGTAGCTGTGCACGACCTCGATGGCGGTGGCCAGCTCCGCGGCATCACCCGTACCGCCGATCTCCCCATACGTGGCGAGGACCAGGGCGGGTCGAAACCGTTTGCCGGGCGTGCGGAGACTGTACGCCATGGCCTGGCCCAATGCGCCGGGGTACGCCGGCTCGATCCGCGCGCACCACTCCTCGAGCACGCGGTTGACCGCCTCTCGGCTCCGATCGAGGAACGCGCCAGGGTCAGGTGTCGAGCTTGGCAGTCTTAATCGTCCCGTCGGCCTGCTCGATCACCCGCTTCACCTCCACTTCCGCATCCTGGAGCAACGACCGAGCGCTCTTGAGTCGAGCGACGCCCTCCTCGAAGAGCTTGAGGGCCTCGTCGAGATCGATATCCCGCTCCTCGAGGGCCCGCACGGTCGCCTCGAGGTGTTCCAGTTCGTCCCGAAACGTGGGTCGTTCTTTCTTCACGATTCCCCTTTCGTCACCCGGGCGTCGACGTCACCGTCGGCAACTGTGAGCCGGAAGTCCAGACCCGGTCGGAGTGCCGCCACTGTCTTGAGCACTCGACCACGGCCGTCCCGGGCCACCGCGTATCCCCGCGCGAGCACCTTGAGCGGACTCAACGCGTCGAGCCGCGCTGCGATGGCGTCGACGCGCGCCTTGCGGCGCTCCAGCAGGTGGCCGATGACCCCTGCCAGGCGGTCTTCCGTCCGCGCGAGTCGCTGCGAACCCATGTCCAACTGGCTGGTCAGCGAGCGTCCGAGCCGCCGAGCCAGCCCATCGACGGTGTCGAGCACCGCGCCGCGATCCGGGACGGCAGCCTCGGCCGCCGCCGACGGCGTGGGCGCCCGCAGGTCCGCCACCAGGTCGGTGAGCGTGACGTCGGTCTCGTGCCCTACGGCGGAGATCGTCGGGATCGGCGCGGCCGCGAGCGTCCGGGCGACCCGCTCGCTGTTGAACACCCAGAGGTCCTCTCGCGACCCGCCTCCGCGTCCCACGATGGCCACATCGACATCCGGAAGCCGATGCAGCCGTTCCAGCGCCGCGCACAAATCGTCTTCCGCTCCCTCGCCCTGCACCCGGGTCGGCACGACCCACACCACCACGGCGGGCCAGCGCCGCCCGATGACCGACAAGATGTCCCGGAGCGCCGCCCCATCGGGACTCGTGACCACCGCGATGCGCCGCGGATATGCCGGCAGCGGCCGTTTGCGTTCGGGATCGAGGAGACCGTCACGCGCGAGCGCCGCCTTGGCCCGCTCCAGCTGCAGCTGCCACATGCCGCCGGCCGCGGTCGGGATGAGGGTTTTGATGGTGAGGCGGAACTCGCCGCGCTCCTCCCACACCGTGGGTCGCGCCTCGACGAAGACCTCGGTGCCGTCGTCCGGTGGCGGCCCGAGACGCTGATTGTCGGTCCGCCACATGACGCACCGCACCTGCGCCTGGGCATCGCGCAGCGTGAAGTACCAATGCCCGCTTTGGTACGCTTTGAGTCCGCTGATTTCGCCGCGCACCCAGCAGCGCTGCAGGCCGGACTCGATCAGCTGACGAGCACGACGGGTGACCTCGCGTACGCTCCAGGCGCCTTCGGCCGACGCCGATCCGCTCGTGTCGAAGAGGTCTACCCCGCCCACTGGCGCGCGGCCTGGACGGTGTTGTAGAGCAGCATGGTGATGGTCATCGGACCTACGCCACCGGGAACCGGCGTGATCGCCGAGGCCACCTGCTTGGCTGCCTCGAAGTCCACGTCTCCCACCAGCCGATACCCCTTCTTAGTCGTGGGATCGTCGACCCGATTGACCCCGACGTCGATCACGACCGCCCCCGGGCGAATCCAGTCGCCCTTGACGAACTCCGGTTGGCCGATCGCAGCGATCAGTATGTCTGCCTGACGCGTGATGGTCGGCAGGTCCCGAGTGCGGGAGTGGCACACCGTTACGGTGGCGTTGCCGCCCTTTCCCTTGTGCAGCAGCAGCGACGCCATCGGTCGGCCCACGATGTTCGACCTTCCCACGATCACCACATGCTGGCCAGCCGGATCCACCCCACTGCGGATCAGCATCTGCTGCACGCCATACGGGGTGGCGGGCCGGAACCCGGTCGGATCGCCGAGCGAGACCTTGCCCACGTTTTCCGGATGGAAACCGTCCACGTCCTTGTCGGGTCGAATACGGTGCAACACCCCCTGATCGTTGATCTGATCGGGGAGCGGGAGCTGCACCAGGATGCCGTGCACGGCATCATCGGCGTTGAGCCGCTCGATCACCGCCGCCAGTTCGGCTTCGGTGGTCTCCACCGGCATCGTGATCGTGTCCGATCGCATCCCGGCCGCCTCGCACGCCCGGCCCTTCATGCGAACGTACACCTGGCTGGCGGGGTTTTCCCCCACCAGCACGACGCTGAGCCCGGGCGTGACGCCCTGCTGTTTCAGCTTCTGCACTTCAGGCGCCAACTCTGCGCGCATCGCTTCGGCAATTGCTTTGCCGTCAATGATGTCACCTGGCAAAATCCACCGCTCTCGTTTCTCTGATGACAACGATCTTGATCTGGCCCGGATACTGCAGCTCGCCCTCGACGCGCCGCGCGATCTTCTCCGATAGCTCCGCCGCCGTCGTGTCGTTCACCTCGTCGGGCAGGACCACGATCCGTACCTCCCGGCCCGCCTGAATCGCGTAGGCCTTCTCCACGCCCTGAAAACTCTGCGCGATCTCCTCGAGCGCGCTCAATCGCTTCACGTAGGTCTCGAACGCCTCGCGACGCGCACCCGGCCGGGCCCCGCTGATCGAGTCCGCGGCCTGCACAATGACGGAGATCGGTGTCTCGTGGGGCACGTCGTCGTGGTGCGCGGCGATCGCACTGACGATCACCGGATTCTCGTTGTACCGCGTAGAGACCTCGACGCCGAGTTGCACGTGGGTCCCCTCGTGCTGGTGCGTGAGCACTTTGCCGACGTCGTGCAGCAGCGCGGCACGTTTCGCCAAATGCACGTCGAGCTTGAGCTCCGCCGCCATGATGCCGGCGAGCCAAGCCACCTCTTTGGAGTGGGCAAGCATGTTCTGCCCATAGGACGTGCGGTACTTCATGCGACCCACGAGCTTCACCAACTCGGGATGCATCCCCCGGATGCCCATTTCGTAGACGGTCTCTTCGCCGATTTCGGCCAGCTGTTGCTCGAGTTCTTTCTGAACCTTGCCGACGACCTCTTCGATCCGCCCTGGGTGAATGCGCCCGTCGGCGATCAGGGCTTCGAGGGCCCGTCTGGCCACCTCCCTGCGGATCGGGTCGAAACAGGACACCACGACCGTGTCCGGCGTATCGTCGATGATGACGTCCACCCCGGTGGCCGTCTCGAAGGCGCGGATGTTCCGGCCCTCGCGACCGATGATGCGGCCTTTCAGCTCGTCGCTGGGGAGCGGGACCGCCGACACGGTCGATTCGGTGGAGTGGTCGGCCGCGACGCGCTGGACCGCAAGTGCGATGATCTTCTTCGCCTCCCGCTCCGCCGTCCGCTTCGCCTCCTCACGGATGTCCCGAACGGCGGCCGCGGCCTCGCTGCGCGCCGTCTCCACCAACTCCTCTCTCAGCTGCTTCTTTGCCTCGGTCGCCGAGAGCCGGGCCACCTCCTCGAGCCGCTCGCGCCGCTGGACCAGGAGCCGCTCGGTCTCGACCTCGCGGGTGGCCAAGTCCCGCTCGCCCTTGGCAAGGACTCGCTCGCGCCCGTCGAGTTCCTTGGCACGGTCGTCCAGGGTGTTGAGCTTGCGGTCGATGAGCGTCTCCCGCTCCTCGACCCGCTCCTGGTGCCGTTCCAGTTCCTCACGCCGATCCTTCGCCTCCACCTCCCACGCTTGGCGGAGCTGGAGGATCTCCTCTTTGGCTCCCAACAGCAGCTGGGTCTTGTCCTGATCGGCTTCCCGTCTGGCCTCCGACAGCATGCGTTCGGCCTGCTGTGCGGCGGACCGGCCCACCCGCTCCGCATCCCGGCGCTCCACCCACCGCCCCACCACGAAAAAGACCGCCCCGGCAATCGCACCACTACCGAGAACGGCCAACAGATACGGCAGAAGCTGGTCGGCTCCCATATATCTATCTCCAGCGACGCTGCCAACCCGGTCGCGGGGGAGCGCGCCTTGATCGATTAGATGTTCCAGCGTGGTCACGTGTGCGTGACCCCGACGAACTTAAGGGGCTTCGGACCTCGTCGCAAACGCCCCGGTCGACCGGGATCGCCGTTTCGCCGGCGGCAGCAGCCGAGACAGCTCGGTCCCGAGGGCATTCAGGCGATCGGTCATCTCCCGCTGCGACCGGCGGGCCTGGAACAGTTCGTCGGTAATGGCCAGCGCCGCCAAGATCGCCGCCTTCTGCGTCTCGACGATGGCCCCGGCACTCGCGATGTCCCGCAGCGTCTTGTCCACATGGTCCGCGACCGCGCGGGTGTACTCAGGGGGGCGATCCGACTTGAGCGTATACTCATCGCCGCCAATGGCGACCTTCACGACCGTCTTTTCGGTACTCATCGCCCCTGCTCCTCTATGGCCACCTGTTCTTCAAGGAACCGCAGGCGACCGAGTAACTCCTCGACGCGCGTCCGCGCCGCGCCCAGCCGCTGCTCCAATTCGGCGTTCTCCACCTCCAGCGACTTGCTGCGTTCCCGGTCCGCCACAAGGTCCTGACTCAATCCAAGCTGGGCCTGCCCCGCTTCGGCCTTGAGCGCACGGCGGCGCCACGTCGCTAACTCGTTGGCGAGCGCGGCCAGGACCTCTCGGAGCTCCTCCAGCGCGCGAAACTCAGGCCTCTCGTCGTTCGACACCCAACCGCTCCTTGAGCGAAGCCAGCACCTTGGCCAAGGCCTTGTCGGCCTCTGTATCCCGGAGGGTCCGATCGGGCGCGCGGAACACAAGACGCCACGCCACGCCGCGCCCGGCCACTTCGGATCCTCTATACTCGTCAAAAACCGTCAATTCCGCGAGGAGGACCCCTGCGGCATCGCGGATCACGCCCTCCACGGCGGCCGCCGCGATCCCGGGCGGGAGGACCAGGGCCAGGTCCCGGTCCACCGGGGGCGTGGTGGGCAGCGGCACAAAAGTCGTGGCGGGTCGCTCGGCATCGCCAGTCTCGAGCTCGAACCCGAACAGGACCCCGGCCCAAGCGGGCCGATCGGCCTCGAGCGCACCGGCCCAGCCTCGCAGCTGCCCGTCAGTGTCGGTGTACCGCCAGCCGTCGGCAGTGGACTCGATGGTGCCCTCCGGACCGATCGAGCGGACGGCGGTCTCGAACAGTGCCTTGATATCCCACCGATCGTAATCCGGCGCCTTGCCCGACCCGGACCAATGCGCGGGAACCCGCGCTCCGGTCACCACGGCCGCCACCCGGGTCGTTTCTTCGGGCAACGGCCCCCCGGTATCCCGGAACACCCTGCCGATCTCGAACAGGCGCACGTCGCGCTGCCTGACCGCCCAGTTGCGTTCCACCGAGCGCGTGAGCCCGCTCAGCAGATCGCGACGCAGGTAGGCGTCTTCGGCAGACAGGGGATTCTGCACTCGGAAGGCGTCCGACCCACCCGACCCCGTCAAGGAGAGCGATCGGGCCTGGTACAGGCCGAGTCCCGTGAACGCTCGCTCCAGCCGCGCATGCCGGGCCGCCTTCGGATCGGTCGGGACCACGCTGGGCCTCAGCGGCCGCAACTCGGAGGGGAAGGAATCGTAGCCGCGGAGCCGCGCAACCTCTTCGATCAGGTCCACCTCGCGGGTGACGTCCGGACGCCAGCCCGGTATCTGCACATGGAGCCGATCGTCCTTTGGCGCGACCGGGAACCCCAGTTGGACCAGGCTCGCTTCGATCTCGTCTCGGGAGAGTGGTACGCCCAGCAGGTGTGCGACGCGGGACGGCCGAACGAACACGCTCTTCTGTTTCCGCGGCTTGGGATAGACGTCGAGAGCCGGCTCGGGCTCTTGCCCACCGGCCACGGCCCGGATCAGGGCAATCGCCCGACGCAGCGCGTCGGGCATGCCCTCAATGTCGATACCGCGCTCGAAGCGGTACGACGCATCGGTGCTCATCTTGAGCGCCTGCCGCGTGGTCCGGATCCGCTTCGGATCGAAGTACGCGCACTCCAGAAGGACGTCCGTAGTCCGTTCGGTGACCTCCGATTCCGCACCGCCCATCACCCCAGCGATGGCCGTGACCCGCTTGGCGTCGCAGATCATGGTCATGTCAGCGGTCACATCTCGAGCCTCGCCGTCCAAGGTCACCACTCGCTCCCCGGCAACGGCCCGGCGCACGACGATCTTCGCCCCGCCGAGCAGCTTCAAGTCGAACGCGTGCATCGGCTGGTTCAGCTCGTGCAGCACGTAATTGGTCGCGTCGACCACGTTGTTGATCGGCCGAGCACCCACGCTGCGGAGCCGGGCCTGCAGCCAGTCCGGTGAGGGGCCGATGCGCACACCGCGGACGGCGGCGGCCATGTACCGCGGACAACCGTCGACATCGTCGATCACCACTTCGATGCCCCCAACAGATCCCTTCTGGGTGACGCGCCGCGGAGCGGCGATATCGCTCGGCGCGTTCGGGATCGGCGGAAGCTTGACCGGCACGGCGTAAACCGCCGCCAGCTCTCGGGCAACGCCTTTGTGACACAACAGGTCCGGCCGGTTGGCGGTCACCTCGACCTCCAGTCGGACGTCGGCCACGGGCAGCGCTTCGAGGAACGGCGTACCAGGTGCGGCGTCGGTCTCGAGCTCCATGATGCCCTCGTGGTCTTCCCCCAGACCAAGCTCTCGCGGGGAGCAGAGCATACCGTTGGAGACGACACCGCGGATCTTGCGGGCTTCGAGCTTGAAGCCGCCCGGCAGCACGGTATTCACCGGGG
>JBDHEI010000044.1:0-25353 GCA_039591075.1 Gemmatimonadota bacterium | reverse complement strand
CCCAACGGGGTCGCCGGCATCGTGCTCGCACGGCTCCACGCGCACACCGACGACGACGCCTGGCGCGCACGCCGCGACGAGCTGCTCGGCACCTTCGCGGGGGCAGCCGCCGAGCTGTCGATCTTCGGTGCCACCTTGCTCAGGGCAATCGACTGGGCTGTCATGCCCAGTACACACGTGGTGATCGTCGGTCCCGACAATCCAGAGACACGCGAGTTGCTGCGCGCAGCCCGCAGCACCTATCGCCCACGTATGGTGTTGCGGTGGCTCACGCCAGACGGGACCACGGACAGCCTCCCCGTTCCGATCCAGGCCATGCTCGACGGGTCATTCCCCCGAGCCTACGTTTGTTCGGGGGTGCAGTGCGCGGCGCCCGCCGCCGCGCCCGAAGAGCTGGCGACGACTCTCCAGACGTTCGCCGTGGGCTGAGCACACGAATCCCCGACCGACACGATGGTCACGTCGGTCAGAACGTCGGGTGAGGAGGACGGGATGCAGATCGACCTCGCGACGGTGTGCGACTACGCCATCATCGACCAGTACGGCAAGCTCTCCATCCTGGGCATCTTCTCTCATATCTGGGTGGGCCAGTTTCCCGCAGTCCACCCGCGGCTGCACTTGGTGATGCACCTGAAGGGACGCCGCACCGAGATTGGGGAGCACCCCGTGCGCATCCGGTTGGTGGACGAGCAGGGCGACGAAATGCTCAACGGCGATGGCATGGTGACCTTCAACGAACCTCCGGCCGGCGTGGTCGACATCGCCGCGGGCACGGTTCTGGTGTTCGACGTACCGTTTCCTCACGCCGGGAAGTACCGCTTCGACATCCTCGTTGACAGCGATGTTCGAACGGAGATTCCGATCACCGTGGCGCAGAGCCCCAACGCACAGGTGTCGAAAGCACCGCCATCGCCTTGAGCCTGCCTCCGGCCCGCCGGCTGTGGGGAGGCTGGATCCTCGCCTCCTGCGTGGTGGTGCTCTCCGGCCTCGTGTTCCAGATCGACGGCTATGCCCTGCTCGACCCGGACGAGGGTCGCAATGCCGAAGTCGCGCGCGAGATGACGGTCACGCACGACTGGGCACTTCCGCGACTGAACGGCATTCCCTACGTCGACAAGCCACCGCTGTTCTTCGTGACGGACGCCGTAGCGATGAAGATCTTGGGAGAAACCTCGCTCGCCGCCCGGATCCCAGCACTGCTCTTCACGATCGCGACGCTGATGGTCGTGGCGTTGTTCGCGAGGCATCTCTACGACCGTGAGAGCGCGTGGACTGCCGCCGTTGCGACAGGGGCGATGCCACTCACGCTCGCGTACGCTCGCACCGTCATCTTCGACAGCGCGCTCACGTTTTGGATCGTTCTGGCCCTATTCGGGTTCCACCGCGCCGTCGAGACCGCGACTCGCGAATCCGATGTGATCGCGGAAAGACCGGCCTCATCCACCTGGTGGCCAACGCTTGCCTGGGGGGCCATCGGTCTCGGTATCCTCACCAAGGGGCCGATCGCGCTCGCCCTCCCGCTCATGATCGCCCTGCCGTACGCCTTGTGGCGCCGCGCGGTTCGCGCGATGGTCGAGCCGCTCGCGCTGCTGCTCTGTGTGGCACTGGTGCTACCCTGGGTGTTTCTCGTCTCGCGTGAAGTGCCGGGGTTCCTTCACTACGCGCTCGTGACGGAAACGGCGGGCCGGCTGGCTACACCCGAGCTTGGCCGAACCGGACCCATCTGGTACTTCCTCGCAATCCTGCCGGCGGCAGCGCTTCCGTGGATCGTGACCGCACTTGCGGGCTTGAGAGGAAAGCTGCGCACGGGTGTGGGCTCGCCCGATCCGCGCATCGTGTTCCTCGGCCTCTGGATCGTGGTACCGCTCGTCTTCTTCACGCTCTCGCAGTCGAAGCGGCCGCAGTACGTCTTGCCGCTTCTCCCGGCCATCGGGCTCCTCGTGAGCGCCGGATGGCACCGTGCCACCGACCGGCTCCCGGGCGTACGGCCCACGGCCGCGGTGCTGTGCGCGATCGGTGGCGTGCTTCTCGCGATGAGTGGCACGATCCCCTCCTGGATACCGGCAGCCTCGGTCCAAGTGGCTGCTCAGATACCGCGCACGGCCATCATGCTCGGCGTCGTGTGCTGTGGAGCGGCAGGGCTCGCCTGGGTGGCCGCCGCAAACCGGGGTGCCGCCCTGCTGGCCCTGAGCCTGCCTGTCGCTGCCATTCCGTTCGCCAGTACGGCATTGATGGGGGCGATAGGGAACGACCGCTCCGCCCAAGCGTTGGCTGACGCGATTGCGCACGTGGCCGACAGCGAGACCGAAATCGTCGGCGTCGAGGCGTTTCCACCGTCGCTGTCGTTCTATCTCCGTCGCACTATCACGCTCGCCACACGCGATGGTTCGGAGCTCACGAGCAACTACGTGATCAGGCACGTCGAATCGCTGCGGCGGATGCGTGGCACGACACTGCGAGACGTAGACTGGTGGCGAGAAGCGCTCACCACGTGCGCTCGCTCCAGGATCTTCGTGGTGAAGGCGGACGCCGCGCCCCGGTCGGTGCTCACCGAGCAGCTGCCATTGATTGCCGAAACGCGCAAGTATGCGGCGTACGGACCATGTGGCGCCGCACTCCTCGCGAGTGAGCCCCACACCGTCGCCGCGGGCCGCGAGCCTCCGGTACGGCCAGAAACCCGCTAGGCTCTTCCTTATATGTGCGGCATCTACGGCATGGTGGCGTTGAGCGACGCGCCGCTCGTCGACCCGGGGGCCATGGAGACCATGGGACGGCTGCTACGTCATCGCGGCCCCCACGACCACGGCCTGCAACGCTCCGACCGAGCCGCCCTCGGTACCGAGCGCTTACGCATCACCGACCTGCGTCCGGAGGCCGCGCAACCCTTCACGGACCCTGAAGGTGGGCTTTGGGTGAGCTGTAACGGTGCGATCTACAACGCGGCCGAGTTGCGCGCACGATTCGCCGATTATCCGTATCGCTCCCGCTCCGATGTCGAGCCCCTGGTTCCGCTCTTCCTCGCTCATGGCATCGACGCCATTGCCGAACTGGATGGCATGTTTGCGATTGCCATCTGGGACGCCCGCCGCAGCCAATTGACCCTAGCCCGCGATCGGTCCGGCGAGAAGCCCCTCTTCCATGCCCGGGTGCAAGACGAGTTCTGGTTTGCGTCGGAGCTGCGGCCCCTGCTGACGGCGCGAACCGAACGGCCCACCGTCGACTACGAGGCCCTCTACGACTACGTGCGTCTGGGATACACATGCGCCCCGCGAACACTCATTGCGGGCATCACCTCGCTCGAACCGGGTACGACCGTGACCGTCCGCCGCGAGGGGTTGGCGGTTCGTCGATACTGGAACCCTGAGACGGTGATCACGGTACCGCTGCCCGTGGAAGAAGCCGAACACCGGCTGCAAGGAATGCTCGAATCCGCCGTGCGCCGCCAGGTATCGGCCGATGTTCCGATCGGTGTCTTCACGAGCGGTGGCGTCGACTCGGCGCTACTCGCTGCCCTCGCTGCACGCGCCACCCCCACACGGCAATTGCACACTTTCACCGTCGGCTTTGCCGACGCGTCGTTCGACGAGCGCCCCCCCGCTGCAAACGTCGCCGCCATCGTGCGGAGCCGGCATCACACCATCGTCGTGGACGAGGCGACGCTCGCCTCGGCCTTCGACCTGCTGATCGAGCAACTGGCGGAGCCGATCGCCGACCCGGCATTCCTCCCGACCTACCTTCTGGCCCGCGCCGCCCGCCCGCATGTCGGAGTCGTGCTCAGTGGCGAAGGCGCGGACGAGTTGTTCGGTGGATACCCGACGTACCTCGGCCACCGGTTCGCTGATCGGTACGTTGCGCTCCCACGGCCACTCCGCCGCCTCGCAACCTTTGCGGTGGACGCTCTCCCCGCGTCGTCCCGCAAGGTCACGCTGGAATTCCTCCTCAAGCGGTTCGTCCGTCATGCGGCCGCCGAACCGCACGACCGACACAGCGCATGGTTCGGCACCGGGCTCCCATCGGCGATCTTCCCGGGGGCGCCGCCCGCCGACAGGCCGCCCGCATGGGAAGCGGGGACGGACGTGCTCCAAGGGGTCATGCTCCGCGACTACCTGACGTATCTTCCGGACAATCTGCTGACGAAGGTCGATCGGGCCACCATGCAGTGGGGGCTGGAGGCGCGCTCACCCTACCTGGATCGTGATCTAGTGCGGTTTGCGCTCGGACTGTCGACCGAGTTGAAGGTGCGCGGCCTCGAGACCAAATGGCTCCTGAAGCGCGTGGCCGACCGGTTTCTCCCAACGAGCCTGGTCCGACGGCGGAAGCGGGGGCTCAGCGTGCCGATCGCCGGCTGGATCAACCGGGGGCTGCGCGTCGAGACGGATCGCGTGCTCGAACGCGATCGACTCGAGGCCGCGGGATTGTTCGACGGATCGTTGGTGGCACGCCTGTTGGCCGAACATCGCGCCGGACGGGCCGATCACGGGCGAGCGCTGTGGCCGCTGATCGTCTTCGAGCGCTGGCGAGAACGATGGCTGGGAGAGACATGATGAATCGCGACGAAGCGCTGGCACTGATGCACGAGTACACCGAGTCGGACGCCCTCCGGAAACACATGTACGCCGTCGAGGCCGCCTTGCGCGCCTACGCTCGCAAGTTCGGGGAGGACGAAGAGACGTGGGGGATCGTGGGCATCCTTCACGACTTTGATTACGAACGGTACCCTAACGATGCACACTCGCCGACTGAGGAGCATCCGTCGTTCGGCGTCGCGCTCCTGCGGGACCGGGGGGTTCCCGAGCCGATGCTCGACGCCATCCTGGGCCACGCCTCGTATACCGGGGTGCCTCGGACCTCCCGCATGGCCAAGACGTTGTTCGCGGTGGACGAGCTGTGTGGCTTTCTCACGGCGTGTGCGCTGGTGCGGCCGTCGAAGAGCCTCGGCGACCTCGGCGTGAAGAGCGTGAAGAAGAAGCTCAAAGACAAGGCCTTTGCACGAGGGGTGAACCGCGACGAGGTGCGGCAGGGAGCCGAGGAGCTGGGAGTGCCGTTTGAGGAGCACGTCCAGTTCGTGATCGAGGCCCTGCGGCCGATCGAGGATCGGCTTGGCCTTGGCGGGGGCTGAACCGGCCGCCCTGTGACGCTCAACGGGTGACCTGGGCCGCGCGTATGAACCATATGAGGGATGCCGAGCTGGCGGCGCTGGCCCACGCCGGCGACCGACGGGCCTTCGGGGAGCTGGTGAGCCGCTACACGCCCCAAGCCCGACGCCTGGCTCGGACGATCCTGGGCGACCCGCACGACGCTGACGATGCCACCCAGGATGGGTTTCTCGCCGCGCTGCGCCACTTGGGCCGGTACGACCCAACGCGACCGTTCGGGCCGTGGCTGCTACGGATCGTGGCCAACGCGGCAAGTGACCGGAGGCGGCGACGCCGGGTCCGGACCGCTGAGCCGCTGCCGCCGAGCCTGGCGACCGGAGCGGTCGGACCGGACAAGGCAACCGATCTGGGACGGCTCAACGAGGCCATTCGGGCGGCGCTCTCGCAGCTGTCCGAGCGCCAACGGGTGGCGGTGGTGTTGTTCGACGTCGAGGGATACTCGCACCGCGAGATTGGCGAGGTCCTCAACGTCCCGGAGGGAACGGTCCGGTCGGACGTGTTTCACGGCCGGCGTGCGCTTCGAGAGCTTCTTGGATCGTGGAAGGATTGGAACAAGGAGAGCTGATGCCCAGCACATCGCCGTTCGATCATGAACCGGATACGGATCTCGGACGTGTGCTCCGCGAGGCCCTCACGCTGGGGGACGACGCTGCATTTACCCATCGCGTGATGGCCGCCGCCGAGGCGGTGTATGGCGAGCGCAGCCCGGGCCAGTGGTGGACGGTGCTGACCGTTTGGGCTCGACCGGGCCTCGTGGCCGCCATGCTGATCATCGCGGCCGTGGCATTCTGGGCCGGCATCTGGGTAGGTCAGAGCGCAGGCGCCGCGAGCGCGGCCACTGCGTTGGATCCGCTGCAGACGGATAGCGAACAGCTGGCAGTACCCGCGCTGCTCGCCGCGCGCCAGGCGCCCGACGTGGACGTGGTGCTGGCTGCAGCGATGGGACGATGACCCGAGGACGACACGACACTGCGATACACGGAAGGAACCGAGCGAACGAACTATGCTGAACCGTTCTAAGAGCCTCGCCGCGAGCCTGCTGATCGCCACGTTCCTCTTGGGGGTGGTAGTGGGCGGCGTCGCGCTGGCCGCATGGGGCGACCGAGGTGACGCCACGGAGCGTCGTCCTCGCGAGCGTCAGAGCTACTCCGACATCCTCGAGCGTGAGTTGTCCTTGACGACTGCGCAGCGCGAGTCGGTCGACGTGATCCTCACCAGGCGGCAGCAGGCCATGACCGACATGTGGGCGGAGATCGGGCCGCGTTTCGACTCGTTGCGCGCCCAGATCCGCGTCGAGATCGCGCAGGTGCTTGACGAGGAACAACAGACCACATACCAGGACATGATCACCCGGAGCGAACGGTACCGGGGTGGGAGAGAACGAGGGAACCATGGTAGGTAAGACACTGGGTACCATCGCAACCCTACTGCTCATGACGTGGACGGCCGCACCGCTCCAGGCGCAGGTCCGGTCCGTCACCCTGAGCGAAGCGTTGGCACTCGCGCTCCGGGTCAACCCGAACGTGGTGCAGGCCCGAGGACAGGTCTCGATCGCCGATGCAGGCAAGCTCGAGGCCTTCGGTAACTGGCTGCCGTCTGTGTCGGCGAGTTCCGGGTACAGTGCCCAGCCCGGGCGAGAGATCCTCGATCCGACGACCAATACGCTGATCACTCCGACCAGCACATCGTACTCAGGCGGTGTGAACGCCTCGCTCCAATTGTTCAACGGCTTCCGCCGGTTCGCGGAAAACCGCTCGGCCAATGCCACGAAGGCGAGCGCCGAGGCTTCGTTGGTGAATCAGGAATTCCAGATTGCGTTGCAGACGAAGCAGGCGTTCTTCAACGCGCTGGCGGCGGACGAGCTGGTCAGGGTTTCCGAACGGCGAATCGAGCGGGCGAGCGAGCAACTCCGCATTTCACGCGACAAGCTGGCTGCGGGCAGCGCCATCCGCTCCGACACCCTCCAAGGCGTGGTCGAGCTGGGAAATGCGCGCCTGCAGCTGCTACAGGCCGAGACCCAGCGCGCCACGGCAGAGGCCACCCTGGCGAGGCTCATCGGCATCGATGGCAGCGTGCGGGCACAATCCGACTCTGCGTTGCTTGCACCGGTCGTGCTCGACACGGCCCAGCTCAGGATCGAGGCCGTGGCGCAGGCCCCGTCGGTGCTACAGGCGGATGCCGCCATCCGAGTGGCGGAGGCGAATGTCGCCGTCGCGCGCGCCGCCTACTTCCCGTCCCTGAGCGCGTCGTACTCGCACCGCCTGACCGGAGCCGAGTTGGGATCCCTTGAAGGCTCCTGGTCAGTGGGACTCAGCCTGAACTGGCAGCTGTTCAACGGCTTCACTCGGGAGGCGAACGTCACGCGCAATGCCGTCAACCGGGAGACGGCGATTGCCGAGTCAGACGATGCGCGCCGTGCAGTCCAGGCCCAGTTGACCCAGTACCTCGCGGCGCTCGCCTCGGCGGAGCAGAGCCTGGTGATCGCCCAAGCGAGCCTGGCCGCCGCTGACGAGGGGTTGCGGGTGCAGCGGGAGCGGTACAGGCTTGGCATGGCCACGATCTTGGACGTGCTGACCTCACAGATCAGCCTCGATCAGGCGGACGTCGACATCGTGAACGCCCGGTTCGATTTTCTCGTCGCCAAGGCACAGATCGAGGCCCTCATCGGGAGAGAGCTATGACCGGCAGTATCCGACACATGGATTTTGCAACCGGCGACATCCCACAGCCGGACATCATCATCTTGACCCACAAGCTCAAGCGGGATTACGAGATGGGCTCGGAGGTGGTGCGCGCTCTCCAAGGCGTGAATCTCCAGGTGCAGCGCAACGAATTCACGGCCATCATGGGCCCGTCGGGATCGGGCAAATCGACACTCATGAACCTGATCGGCTGTCTCGACACGCCCACGTCCGGCGAATACTGGCTCAATCACCAGCAGGTGAGTGAGTTGGACGACGACGAATTGGCGCGGATCCGCAACAAGGAAATCGGGTTCGTGTTCCAGACCTTCAACTTGTTGCCGCGCGCCACGGCACTCCATAACGTCGAGCTTCCGCTGATCTACGCGGGACTGTCGTCGAAGAAGCGGCGCGAGCAGGCTGAATATGCTCTCGAGCGCGTCGGCCTGGCCGATCGAATGGAGCACCGGCCCAACGAGCTGTCCGGCGGGCAGCGCCAGCGGGTGGCCATTGCGCGCGCGCTCGTCAACACCCCGAGCATCCTGCTGGCCGACGAGCCGACGGGAAACCTCGACAGTCATACGAGTTCGGAAATCATGCAGGTGCTGGAAGAGCTGCATGATGAGGGGCAGACCATTCTTCTCATCACGCACGAGCGTGACATCGCGGCACATGCCAGCCGCCAGGTCCATCTCCTCGATGGCCTGATCGAGCGTGACGAGATCACCCAGAAGACAGCATGAACGAGAACGGAACGATGCGACCACATGCACTGATGGTTCTTGCCGCGGGGTTGCTCTTCGTCGGCTGTAGCGAGGAGAAGCAGGTCCCGGTGTATCAGCTCGTCCCCGTGAGCACCCGAAACATCGTGGTGTCGGCCAGCGCCGCCGGGGTCGTCGAGCCGATCCTCACCGTCGACATCAAATCGAAGGCCTCGGGCGAGCTGCTCGAAATGCGGGTCGACGTCGGTGACGTCGTCGCACCGGGGCAGCTCCTCGTCAAGATCGATCCCAGGGTCCCGAGCAACGCACTGAGGCAGGCGCAGGCCGACCTCGACGTGGCAAAGGCCTCGCTCACGAACGCCGAGGCGCAGCTGCGACGCGCGGATGAGCTGTTCAAGACCCAGTCGATCACCGAGACCGAATACGAGCAGGCCAACCTGACGGCTGCGAACGCACGGGCGCAGTTGATTCGCGCTCAGCGCAACCTCGAAGATGCCCAGATCTCCTTCGAGGACACCGACGTCCGGGCGCCGAGCCGGGGCGTGATCATTCAGAAGAACGTCGAGGTCGGCACCGTGATCTCATCGGCGGTATCCAACGTCGGCGGTGGCGCCGTCCTGCTCCAGATGGCAAACCTGGATACCGTTCAGGTGCGGACGCTCGTCGACGAAACCGACATCGGCAAGATCCAGCCCGGCATGGAGGTCACCATCACGGTCGAGGCCTATCCGAATCAGCCGTTCGAGGGCCGGGTGCTCAAGATCGAGCCCCAGGCACTCGTCCAGCAGAACGTCACGATGTTCCCGGTCTTGGTGCGCATCGCCAACCTGAACGACATGCTGAAGCCCGGCATGAACGCCGAGGTGGAAGTCCACATCGGCGAGCGGCAGAACGTGCTCGCCGTTCCCGCTGCGGCGCTTCGCACCGAACGAGACGTTGCCTCGGCGGCGGCGGTTCTCGGCTTGGAGCCCGAACGGGTACAAGAGCAGATCGCGGAGGCTCGACAGTTGGCCGCCCAGCCGCGTCAGGAGGGCACGCCTGCGAGCGACCAACCGACCACCAACGGCCCCGAGCCGGAGACCGTGAGCTTCATGGGGCGTGAGGTTCCCGTTCCGGAGGGCTACACGGCGGAACAGGTGCGGGCAGTGTTTACGAAGATGCAGCAGGGTGGCGGGCCACAGGCCTTGAGCGGCGCCGACCGGGCCATCCTCCAGAAAATGCGCGGCAGCGGCGGTGGTCAGGGACGGCACCGGCAGCAGTCCGACGACTCTGCCCTCATGGGGGGGAACTACATCGTGTTTGCCATGCGCAACGGTGAGCCGACGCCGGTGCCGATTCGGACTGGTCTGACCGACCTCGACTATTCGGAGGTGGTCCGCGGGCTCGTCGCCGCCGACACCGTGCTGATCATGCCGAGTGCCAGCCTCATCGCGCAGCAACAGGAATTCCAGGAGCGGGTCCAGCAGCGGGCTGGCGGTCTCCCCGGCGTGTCCCGCAACTAGCCTCGCGACTCGAACTCAGGAAACGGAGCCACCATGCTCTTCGGTGAAACCATTCAGGTCGCGCTCAGCGCCATTCGCGCAAACAAGCTTCGCTCGTTTCTCACGGCCCTCGGCATCGTGATCGGCGTTGGCGCCGTGATCACGATGGTCGCCCTCGGGAGCGGCGCGCAGAAGTCGGTACAGGATCGGATCCAGGCGCTCGGTACCAACCTGCTGACGGTCTACGCCGGCCAGTCGATGCACCGCGGTGTCGCGAGCGCGGACCGTGTGAGCTTGACCACGGACGATGCCGAGGCGCTGAAGCGGGACGCCAAGTCGCTGAAGGCGGTCGTGCCCGAGATCCGGCGCGGCCAGCAGGTCGAGTACGGGAACCAGAACATCAACGTTAACGTGAACGGAACCACTCCCGATTACTTGCCGGTCAACAATTACCAGATCGAGTACGGTCGGATGTTCACCACGGGGGACGACGTCTCGCGCAAACGGGTCGCGGTGCTGGCGAATGCGGTACCGGAAATGCTCGGTGCCAACGGCGCAGCGATGCTGGGGCAGCAGATCCGCATCCGCGGGATCCAGTTTGAGATCATCGGGATCCTGGTCAAGAAGGGGGCCAGCAGCGGCTGGAACAACCCGGACGAGCAGATCCTGATTCCCATCTCGACCGCGCAATACCGAATCTTCGGAAGCGATCGGGTGAACTCCATCACCGTCCAGTTCGGTCATCCCGACTCCATGACGCTGGCAATGATCGAGATCGAGCAGGTCCTGCGTCGCGAGCACGCCATCCCGCCGGGGCGAGACAACGACTTCCAGATCCGTGACTTCACGATGTTCCTCACCACGTTCGAGGAGACGACGAAGACGTTCACCTTCCTGTTGGGTGGGATCGCCGCCGTGAGCCTTTTGGTCGGCGGCATCGGGATCATGAACATCATGCTCGTGTCCGTCACCGAGCGCACTCGTGAGATCGGCATTCGCAAGGCCCTCGGCGCCACACGGGCCAACATCATGCTGCAATTCCTGGTGGAGGCGCTGGTGCTCTGCTTCATGGGCGGCGTCGTCGGGATCGCCTTCGGAACCGGCGGTGCGGTGGCGCTTTCCAAGCTGGCCAACTGGAACACGTTCGTGTCGCTGCCCGCCGTCGGGCTGGCGCTCGTCTTCAGTGCCGGCGTGGGGATCTTCTTCGGGATGTGGCCGGCAAAACGTGCTGCCTCGCTGGATCCGATCGAGGCGCTGCGATACGAGTAGGCGCCCCGCTGCTCAGAGCAAAAGTCGGCAGCTCCTCGAGGGGCTGCCGACTTTCGTTTTTCCTCTGATGGACTCTGATTCTCCGCCTATGGCCCCACGAGCCCCTTACAGCTCGCCGATCACGGGATATCTTGGGAGCAACGCTGTGGAGAGATCGACATGATCGGTGTGCGGGTGCCTGCTTCGACGTCCAACCTCGGCGCGGGGTTCGACTGCCTCGGCCTAGCCCTCGAGCTATGGCTGGAAGTACGAATCGTCGAGGGAAACGGCAGCCCCCTCTATGAGGGAACGCTCGCCGAGCTCGACGTCCAGGCCGACATTCTGAACACCATCGTCGGGGGATCGATCCCGGAGCGCCATCGGCTCCAGGTCCGGTCGGAGATCCCGCTCGCTCGAGGCTTGGGCTCATCTGCAGCGGCGGCCGTGGCGGGGTTCGCCCTCCGTCAGGTCCTCAAAGACAACAGCGTGAACCGAGACGTGGTCTACCAGTCTGCTGTGGAGCTGGAAGGGCACCCCGACAACGCCGGCGCCGCGACGTTCGGGGGCTTCGTTCTGGCGGCACCGCGCCCCGCACGCCTCGCATTCAGCCGCGGTCTCGCCGTGGCGCTGGCGGTGCCCGCCACTCCGATCGACACCAAGGCCGCCCGGGCCATCCTGCCGGCGGAACTGCCGCGCAGTGCGACGATCCGCCAGGCATCCCGCGCGGCAGCTTTGGTATTGGGTCTGATGAACGCCGAAGGCGACCTCATCGAGTACGGCATGGATGACCAGATCGCCGTGCCGCTGCGCAAGAAGCTCATTCCGGGATTCGATCAGGGTGTGGCGGCGGGCAAGGGTGCCGGTGCCTATGGCGTGACGATCTCCGGATCCGGATCAACCCTCGTGGCGGTCACCACTCCCGATCTGGCCCCGGAAGTTGCAACGGCCATGGCACAGGCCCTGACGACCGCGGGCAACACGGCCGAACCGCTCACCCCGGCCGTCAGCGAGCGTGGCGTGACGGTGTTGGAATAGCGCCTAGCGCGACAGCCAACGGAGACGCCGCCCGATCTCCTGAGCGTGATGTTGGCAGTGGAGGTAGTGGAAGCGAACCCACTCGGGCAAGTTGAGATCACCCAACGCAGCATGGGTGACGAAGCGGGTGAGTTGGCGCTCCTGCGTCCACGTTTGGGCCAGTCCTCTCAGCTGTTCCACGCCCATTCGAAACTGCGCGACGATCAGGTCCGCGTCCGGACGGGCATCGGGCTTCGCGTCCGGCATGGCCCGGAGCGCTCCCGGGTACTGACCGATCCCCAACACCACGTGCCGTAGCACGCTCTGGTGCGGCTTGCAGATGCGCGACGCCTCCGACGTATCGGCCAGGTCGACGAACCCGCGCCCGACAGCGTCGATCCCGATGGCCAGGTGCTGCACGATCTGCGCAATAGTCCACTTGCGTCTCGGCGCGCGATGCCAACTGGCGTCATCGATGCCGTGCAACGGATGCAGCACTATCGGCTCGAGCCGAGCGAGGTGATGGGCGACTTTCATGGCGTGGCGAGAAAGATAACCAGAGTCCGAGGCCCGGCGCCTACCCCGTCCATCTTGAACGCGACCCTATTCAATGAGGGCCATGCATTCGATCTCCACGCGAGCGCCGAGCGCGAGCCCGGTGGCGGCCAGCGCCGACCGGGCGGGCGGATCACGAGGGAAGAACTCCCGGTAGACCTCGTTCATCGCCTGGTAGTCCGCCATGTCCAGCAGGAACACCGCACACTTCACCACACGGTCCAGAGAGCTGCCCGCGTGGTCCAGGACCGCGCGGATATTCTCCATCGTCTGGCGAGTTTCTGCGGCAGTGCCTCCCGGCGCAAGGTCCCGGGTGCCCGGCAACACGCCGATCTGCCCCGAGAGATAGAGCATGTCCCCAACACGAACGGCGGACGAAAAGGGAAGGCCCTCGAGCGATCCGGGCAGTTGGATAGTCTGTTTCTCCTGTGTGCACGCGGTCGCGATCAGGGCGAACGCGATGACGCTCACGAGCGCGGCCCGCATGGCGAGCGCCGATGGCGGCGGCCTGCGACCCCGAGTCATCGCAGCATGGTTCCTGTCACCGCGATCTTCCACCCTTGCGATGTCTTGACTACCAAGCGCTCAGACCACCCGCGAGCGGTGTCGGAACCGGCGACCGCCGTAAACTCGAACGCTCCCCACACAACGCCAGGGGCGATCCACACCAGCGTGGGTTCGCCGGCAGTGAGGACATCCGGCCACTCCTCACTCGCGCGCCGTGCCTCGGCAAACAGGAAATACCCGCGGCGCAGTGAGTCCGCACCCGCGACGATCAGATCCGGTGAGTCGAGATAGCCGGCAAGATAGGCCTCCACGTCGTGGCGCTGGATGGCGGCGATGTTGAGCGCGATGGCGTCGTCGGCCTGGGAGAGGTCGAGCGACCGCAGCCGCTGGACTCGCTCATCCATGCAGGATGTGAGACAGCACAGCAGAACGAGCGCGGCCACGGAGCGCATCATGCAGTCAGCGGCCGTCCAGGTCCTCGATGCGACTGACCGACGGAGGACGCGTCCGCTGCAGCCGCGCTGCGACCTGCGCCGCGTCACGCATGATCCGAAGCACATTGAGTCCAATGACCTTCTTCACGTCCTCATCATTCCATCCACGGCGGATCAGTTCGGCGATGAGGTTGGGAAACTGTTCCACGTCCTCGAGCCCGTTCGGGGGCACGCTGATACCGTCGAAATCCGACCCGATGCCAATGTGATCCGCGCCAGCCACGGCACGCAGATGGTCCATATGGTCGGCCACCACCCCCACATCGGGTACCGGCATGGGATTGGCCTCGCGCCAGGAACGCAGCGAATCCCTCAACGCGTCCGACGGGAGTCCCGTGCGTCGCAGCCGCTCGGCCACCGAGTCGCGCCGTTCGTAGTATTCGTAGGCTGGTTGTGAGATGAAGGGAAGGACGAAGTTCACCATGATCACGCCGTCGTTCTGGGCGACCGCCTGGGCGAGATCGTCGGGGATGTTGCGTGGGTGGGGGGTGAACCGGCGCGACGACGTGTGCGAAAACACCACCGGCGCCTCGGTCACGCGTAGCACGTCCCACATGGTCGAGTCGGATGCGTGAGACAGATCCACCAGCATGCCGACCCGGTTCATCTCGCGGACGACCTCTTCACCGAAGGGGGTGAGTCCCCCATGCGCCAGCGTGTCGGTTGCCGCGTCGGCCCAATCGGTGTTTCGCGAGTGGGTGAGGGTCATGTATCGCACCCCCTCGCGGTAGAACGCCCGGAGGAGCGCAAGCGAATTCTCGATCATGTGGCCGCCCTCGAGCCCAGCCATGGACGCGATCTTGCCTGCACGATGGATGCGCACGATATCGTCGGCCGTGCTCGCCAATTCGAACGCGTCGGGATACCGCTCCACCATCCGGTGAACGATATCCACCTGTTCCATTCCCGCACGGGCTGGCTGCTCGATGTCGCTTGGAGTGTAGGTCGACCAGAACTGGGCGCCCACCCTTCCCGTGCGGAGGCGCGGGATATCCGTCATGACGCCCGGCTGCGCCGTGGCGATGTCGAGCGAGTCGAAGGACGAGTGAAAGTTCGTCCTCAGCTCCCATGGCAGGTCGTTGTGTCCGTCGATGAGGGGAACCTCGCTTAGGAGCCGGAGTGCACGGGCCCGCGCATCGGTCGGCATCGCATCGCCGGCACAGCCAACCGCCGCACAAGACGTCACGATCACTGCCAGGACCAGCGCTTGGTTCCAACGGCTCACTGTTCACCTCCGCAGTCGGCCTCCTGCGAGGAAGCCTGATACGCGTGACATGCTATGACCGGCAGACGAGGATACTTGGGCAGCCGAGCATCGGACTCCGCGGCGCGGCACCGCCAAAACGCGGAGCCACGCCGGGACGTGATGACGTGGGCGTGACGGCACGTGGCACACAGCCCGACCTGCCGGGTGGAGCGCTGCATGAGTGCGCGAAAGGTGCGGTCGCGCCCGTCACCATGCAAGGTTACATTCCGATCATGAGTGACGTACCCTGCGTTCGTTGCGGACAGACTCGGCAGCGGATCGCTGCGCCACCTTTCCGTAACGTTTTGGGCGACCGGATCTACGACTCCATCTGCCAGACCTGCTGGGAAGAATGGCTGCAGCATCAGACTGCCGTCATCAATCATTACGCACTCGACCTTCGGGATCCACGGGCGCGGGACTTCCTCACCACGCAGACGGAGACGTTCCTTTTTGGCGAGCCGCCGGCCTGATCACCCCGCGACGGCGCAGATCCGCTTCGACCTGAACGGCGAGCAGACGACCGTCGCCTTCGCCCCCCACAAGACACTGCTCGAGGTGCTGCGCGAAGACCTGGGGCTCACCGGCACCAAGCACGGCTGTGAGCTGGGCGAGTGCGGCACGTGCACCGTCCTGCTCGACGGGCAGCCGGTGCTGTCGTGCCTCGTCCTCGGACTGGCCTGCGACGGTGCCGAGGTTCGAACCGTGGAGGGCTTGGCGGACGGACCGCGCCTGCATCCGCTCCAGGAGACGTTTGCGGATCTCGGAGCCGCACAGTGCGGGTATTGCACCCCCGGATTCCTCTTAGCCTCCGAGGCATTGCTCGCCGCCAACGCTCGTCCCTCCCGTGACGAAATCAAGGAGGCATTGGCCGGCAACCTGTGCCGCTGCACCGGCTACCTGAAGATCTACGAGGCTGTGGAACTCGCTGCGGCGAAGGTGCGAGGCGACGACGCGGAGCCGAGCGAGGAGACGCTGTATGGGCGGCCGTAAAAGGCAGCACCGCGTGGTTGGGGCCCCGCTGCGCAAAGTCGATGCGGTCGGCAAGGTCACGGGCCGTACCCTGTTCGCCGACGACATCGCCCTGCCGCGCATGCTCTATGGCAAACTGCTCCGCAGCACCGTACCTCACGCACGCATCCTCCGCGTCGATACGTCCAAGGCCCGCGCGCTGGACGGCGTGCACGCCGTGCTCACCGGAGCGGACCTGCCCGTGCCGTTCGGCATCCTTCCGGTGAGTCAGGACGAGCACGCGTTGTGCCCGGACCGCGTCCGGTTCATCGGGGATCCGGTGGCGGCGGTGGCAGCGGTGAGCGAGGATGTCGCCACGACTGCGCTGGACTCGATCGAGGTTACATACGAGCCCCTCGATACGATCGGCACCCCCGAACAGGCCCTCGATACCGACGAACCGCGCATTCATGCGTACGGGCCTTCGGGCAACATCCACAAACTGATCGATCTCGAGTTCGGCGATGTCGATGAGGCATTGGCAACAGCGGACCACGTTCGCGAAGATCTCTTCTTCTACGGTGGCAACACGCACCTTGCCATGGAGCAGCATGCCGCGGTGGCGGACTGGTCTGCCGACGGCAAGCTCACGCTGTGGAGCTCGACCCAGACACCCCATTATGTCCATCGTGCCCTGGCTCGGGTCCTCGAGCTTGCCCCGTCACGGATTCGCGTGATCGCGACACCCAACGGCGGCGGGTTCGGCGGAAAGAGCGATCCCTTCAGCCACGAGATCGTCGCAGCCAAGCTCGCCATGCTCACCGGGCGGCCGGTCAAGATCACCCTCACGCGTGAAGAGGTGTTCTACTGTCACCGCGGACGGCACCCCACCCTCATGTGGGTGAAGTCGGGCGTCGATCGGACCGGCCGCATCAAAGGCATGCATTTTCGAACGCTGCTGGACGGTGGGGCGTACGGCTCCTACGGGGTGGCCAGCGCCTACTACACGGGCGCGCTTCAGACCGTGACCTACCAGGTGGAGCGTTACCGGTTTCAGGGTGCGCGCGTGTTCACCAACAAGCCGCCGTGCGGCCCGAAGCGCGGCCATGGCACGCCGCAGCCACGGTGTGCGCTCGAAGTGCACCTGGACAAGATCGCCGAGGACCTGAGCCTCGATCCTGCGGAGCTTCGGCTCGCGCACCTTCAGCCACCCGAGTCGCTCACCGCGAACTACCTGCGCATCGGCTCGATGGGTCTCGGCGCCTGCATTCGCAAGGTCGTGGATGGCGCGGGATGGAAGGAGCGGTTCCGCAAGCTTCCCTACGGTCGGGGCATCGGCATCGCGTGCTCGAGCTACTTGAGTGGCGCCGGTCTGCCGATCTACTGGAACCACATGCCCCACTCCGGCGTGCAGCTGAAGCTCGATCGGGGTGGCGGGATCACGGTCTTCTGCGGCTCGACCGACATCGGGCAAGGCTCCGACTCCATTCTCGCCTACATCGTGGCCGAGGTCCTGGGTGTGGCGGTAGCAGACATTGCCGTGGTGACGGCCGATACCGCGCTCACGCCGGTCGATCTAGGCAGCTATTCGAGTCGCGTGACCCTCATGAGCGGGAACGCCGCGCTCCAGGCTGCCGAGCGCGCTCGGGAAGTCCTCGTGCGCCATGCCGCGGCGAAACTCGACGTCCCAGCCGAACGTGTCGGCCTGGCGGACGGGCGGGTGTTCGATGTCGAGGACCCCGATGCCGGCATGACGTTCGCCGAGGCCGTCCAGGCGGCAGAGGCAGCCGAAGGGACGATCGGCACCGTCGGGTCGTACACTCCTCCCCGAAGCCCAGGCCGGTACCGCGGCGCGGGGGTTGGACCGTCGCCAGCCTACTCGTACAGCGCCGCAATTGCCGAGGTAGAGATCGACCCGACGAGCGGCATCGTCGTCGTGCCGCGAATCTGGATCGCGCACGATGTCGGCAGAAGCATCAATCCGGTGAACGTCCTAGGTCAGGTCGAGGGCAGCGTGTACATGGGGTTGGGTGAGGCACTCATGGAAGAGATGGTGTACCGGGAGAGCCGAAACCTGGTGCACAAGATCCCCAGCATGCTGGACTACAAGAGCCCGACGACGCTGGACATGTGCGACGTCGTGACTTACCTGATCGAGGATCCGGATCCCGAGGGACCGTTTGGGGCAAAGGAAGTCGGGCAGGGGCCTCTGCTCCCCGTCCCACCAGCCATCGCCAACGCGGTATACGACGCGGTCGGCGTGCGCATTGACGAGGTACCGATCACGCCGGAGAAGGTCCTCAAGGCGATCAAGGACCACGACAAGGGACGCGACGGACGGTTCGGGCCGACGCGCTTCCCCGATGTGCCATGGCCTGAGCCGACTCGCGTGCCACCCCCGTGGGAAGGGGGCGACGGTCGTGCAGCGGAGAGCGACGCCGTCGGGGCCGGCGGCGTGCGGTCGTCGTCCGTGTCGGCCACGCCACTGCCTGTTCCCGAGGAGCGTCAGCACTGATGCTCCGACTGCCGCCCTTCACCTACCTCCAGCCCAAGTCGCTGCGGCAAGCCCTGCGCATGAAGGCCGACGCCGGACCAGACGGGACGTACATCGCGGGTGGGACGGATCTCCTCCCGAACATGAAACGGCGGCATCAAGAGCCCAAGGTTCTGGTGTCGCTGTCCGGCATTCGCGCCTTGGGACGGATCACCGGCGGCACCGGTGGATCGGCCCTCTCGGTGGGCGCTGGGGTGACACTCACCGAACTCCACACCCACCGGCGCACGCGAAAGCGCTACGGCGCGCTGGCCAGGGCGGCGGAGCTGGTCAGTTCGCCACTGCTCCGCAACATGGGCACCTTCGGCGGGAACCTGTGCCTCGACACGCGCTGCAACTACTACAACCAGACGTACGAATGGCGGCAGGCGATCGACTTCTGCATGAAAAAGGACGGGGTGATCTGCTGGGTCGCGCCGTCCAGTCCGCGGTGCTGGGCAGTGAGCTCGAGTGACACCGCGCCCGTCGTGGTCGCGCTCGGCGCAGAGTTCGTCCTCGTCGGGCCCGAGACGGAACGGGTACTTCCAGCAGCGGAGTTCTTCAATGATGACGGCATCCGATATCTGACCAAGCACCCAGATGAGATCCTCACCGAGGTCCGGCTCCCGCCAGCCAACGGGTGGGACGCCACCTACTGGAAACTCCGGCGGAGGGGAACCATCGACTTTCCGGTCCTGGGGGTCGCCGTATGGGTGCGGTGGGACAACGGCCTCGTGGCGGACGCGCGCATCGCTCTGGGGGGAGTCGCCAGCTATCCGAAGCTCGTCCCCGAGGCGGCCGCCGTCGTGGTCGGGACCGAACTCGAGGAAGATGCCATCCGCCAGGCAGCCGCCGCGGCGTACCGGCCGGCAAAACCGATGGACAACACCGATTTCGGTCTGGCCTGGCGCAAGGAGATGGTCCGAAACTACGTGACAGGCGCGCTGGAGGAACTCAGGGCGAGACGCAAAGCGGAAAGCGGGAAGCGGGAAGTGTAACAGCCGTCGTCCCCGAGACTCTACGGCCCGCACGAACGCCCCTCGACAGGAACATCCAGCCCCACTCGGTCGTTTTGGGCACTACACACCACCCGCGCACCGCCCCAAGGAGTATCAGATGGCAGCCAAGGCTCCCACTTCCCTCACCTGGCATCGGGTGTTGGACCTCGACGAACTCCCGGAAGACCGCGTCAAGTCCGTCGTGGCAGGGCATCGGCAACTGGCCATGGCCCACTTTGAAGGTCGGTACTGCGCCCTGGACAACCGCTGCCCACACCAGGGTGGACCGCTCGGTGAAGGGTCGATCGAGAACGGGTGGCTGCGGTGTCCGTGGCACGGGTGGGACTACCATCCGTGCACGGGGAAGCCGCCGGGTGGCTTTTCAGATGGCGTCGACACATTCCCGGTGGACGTGCGGAAGGATGGGATCCACGTGGGAATGGCGGCGTCGCGTCCCCAGGTGAGGACCGTCGCGGACGTCATGGTCGAAACGATGGTCAACTGGGGCGTGACCCATGTCTTCGGAATGGTCGGCCACTCCAACCTCGGGCTTGCCGACGCGTTTCGGCGGCAGGAGGAACAGGGGAACCTCACCTACATCGGCATCCGCCATCAAGGGGCGGCATCGTTCGCTGCGTCGGCATACGCCAAGCTGACCGGGAAACCGGCAGCCTGTTTCTCGATCGCCGGACCCGGCGCGACAAACCTCCTCACGGGACTCTGGGATGCGAAGGTGGACCGGGCACCGATCCTCGCCCTTACCGGCCAGGTCGACACCCAGGTGCTCGGCCCGGGCGCGTTTCAGGAGGTGGATCTCGCAGCCGCCTTCGGCGCCGTGGCCGCGTGGAGCCAGACCGTACTGCACGACAGTCGGCACGCCGAACTCATGACCCTCGCGCTCAAGCACGCCACACTGCGGCGCGACGTCGCGCACCTGATCTTCCCCAACGAGGTGCAGACGCTCCCCGCGACGGAGAGCACAAAGCCCTCGGGCCCGGAGGGACGCGTGCCGTCGCTCGAGATCTCTCCACCGGATGCCGCATTCGCGGAAGCCATGCAGCTGCTGCACAATGCCAAGCGTCCCGTCGTCATCGTGGGGCACGGTGCCCGATTCCACATGGGGGCCGTCACCGCCCTGGCCGAGTCGCTGAACGCCCCGGTGATCACGACGTTCAAGGGCAAGGGCCTGATTTCCGATCTCCACCCTCTGGGAGGCGGCGTGCTCGGGCGGAGCGGGACGCCCATCGCGAGTTGGTTCATGAACGAGGCCGACCTCCTGGTCGTGTTCGGGGCCTCGTTCTCCAACCATACCGGCATTACGCCCAAGATCCCGACCATTCAGGTGGACTTCGATCCGATGGCGCTCGGGAAGTTCCACTCGGTGGCCGTTCCGGTCCTCGGTGACATCGGGGTCACGGGGCAGCGGATGCGGGAGGAGCTAGGCAAGACGGCCGCCACCGACCAACGGCGGGAGATCGCCGACCGCTGGAAGATCTGGCGTGCGGAGAAGGCCCGTCGAGTCGAGGACGACCTGGGCCGAGGCGTGAACTCCGCCGTCGTGTTCGCCACCCTGACCGATCTGATGCCGGAGAACGCCGTGATCGCCGTGGACGTCGGGAACAACACTTACTCGTTCGGACGCTACTTCGAGTGCACGCAGCAGTCGGTTCTCATGTCGGGCTATCTCGGCTCCATCGGGTTTGGGTATCCGGCGGCGATGGGTGCCTGGGCGGCGGCGCCAAATCGGCCCATCGTCTGCGTTTCGGGCGACGGCGGATTCGGTCAATACATGGCCGAGCTGACGACGGCCGTGAAGTACGGAATGAACATCACGCACGTGTTGCTCAACAACGACGAGTTGGGCAAGATCTCGAAGGAGCAGCGGGCCGACGAGATGGACGTGTGGCAGACCTCGCTCGTGAATCCCAGCTTCGCCGAGTACGCGAATCTCTGTGGCGCCGTCGGGATCAGGGTCACTGACGCGCGAGATCTTCGCGCCGCGATCACCCGCGCGCTCGCTCACGACGGACCGGCGCTCGTCGAAGTGGTCAGTGACCCCGAGCTGATCTAGGGCAGAGCACAACAGGCTACACACGGAGCACCAATGAACAAGGTCAAAGTCGCCGATTGGAGTGACCTCGAGGACCGCACGCCGGCGCACGCGTTGGTGCGCAACGTGGATCTCGTTCTGATCCGGTACGATGACGAGGTCTCCGTCCTGTACGGACGCTGCCTGCACCGCGGGGCCCTGCTCGCAGACGGCTCGATCCGCGGTGAGGATCTGGTCTGCGGCGTGCACCAGTGGGACTTCGGGTTTCGGACTGGGATCAGTTCCTACAACAACGCCGAGCGGTTGCGGAAGTTCTCGGCGTGGATCGAGGACGGCGGCGTGTGGGTGGACGCCGACGAGATCACCACGTGGGAGCGCGAGCATCCCCAGCCGTTTGATCGGGATGCCTATCAGGGCACATATCAGGATCCTCACGGCACGCCCGAGGAGCCGCACACCAAAGCGATCCAGCAGCTCGCGGCGAAGGGCCTCGAAGGTGCGCATGGTCCGGTGGCCGCGATGGGTGTCCCCGGTCGTCAGCTCCCCGAGTGGAGTCAGATCCAGTTCGTCACCGCGCAGCTCGCGACACCTCCGCAGCTCGACGAGGTGGCCGTCGGGACCAATCTCATAATCGGTCCGGCGGCGAAGCGACCGCTCGAGCTGACGATCCCGATTTTCGTGTCCGACATGAGTTTCGGGGCACTGTCCGAAGAGGCGAAGATCGCTCTCGCCCGTGGCACGGAGATGGCGGGCACCGGGATCGCATCCGGCGAGGGTGGGATGCTCCCCGAAGAACAGGCCGAAAACAGTCGTTACCTCTATGAAGTGGCGTCGGCGCGGTTCGGGTTCTCGATGGACAAGCTCGACAAGGTGCAGGCCATGCATTTCAAGGGAGGGCAGGCCGCCAAGACCGGAACCGGCGGCCACCTCCCGGGCGAGAAGGTGAAGGGTAAGATCGCCCAAGTGCGCGGGCTCGAGGAGGGAAAGCCTGCGGTGTCCCCTGCCCGATTTCCCGACTGGACCACGCCGGCGCACTTCCGCGCCTTTGCCGAGGAGGTTCGAGACCGCACCGGGGGGATTCCGATCGGGTTCAAGCTGTCGGCGCAGCACATCGAACGGGACATCGACGCCGCGCTCGACATCGGGGTGGACTATATCATCCTGGATGGTCGCGGTGGTGGCACCGGCGCCGCACCGCTCATCTTTCGCGACAACATCTCGGTCCCGACGATCCCTGCTCTTGCACGGGCGCGCCGGCATCTCGACTCCCGGGAGGCTCGCGACGTCACGTTGATCATCACTGGTGGGCTGCGCACGCCTGCCGACTTCGCGAAGGCGCTCGCGCTGGGCGCTAATGGCATCGCCGTCTCCAACGCCGCGATGCAGGCCATCGGCTGCATTGCCATGCGCGCGTGCCACACGAACAACTGCCCGGTGGGAGTGGCCACGCAGAAGCCGCATCTCCGCAGTCGGCTACCGGTGCAGGCGGCCGCCGAACGACTCGCGAGATTCCTCGACGCGGCCGTGCACCTCATGTGCGTCCTCGCCCGAGCCTGTGGCCACACCCATCTGAACCAGTTCGGGCTGAGCGATCTCACGACCTGGGACCGCGAGATGGTCCACTTGGCGGGGATCGCGTACGGGGGCGTGGCCGCCCGATAGGCGTTGGCTAGAGCACCGCCGTCACCGTACCGCTAGCGGTGCAGCCCGTCTATCACCTGTTGGGCGAGGGCCAGGACCTCGGCTTCCGTTCTGGAAAACCGGGCCATCGTCGTTTCCTCCGCTCGGGTCGTGACCGCCGGCCTGCCGAACGGGGCTTCGTGCCGGTCGGCTGAAGCGTACGCCGGCCGGTCAGGAGCTTGAATCCCGTCTCAACAAGCTTACAACGCTCTCATGTATGCTTACATTAATATCTTGAAAGCTTAAGATATATAGAAGTAAGTCGATGACTTGGAAATGTAAGCTTTTAACATATCGAGGTGTCTTTACATCAATATAATGTGAGCCTTAATATGTTGCTTGTAAGCTTACATCAAATTGATGTGAGCTTACAACGGCATGATGCACGCGTCAACTTGGGCGGAGCGACGCTGCGCTGGATGCTCCTAAGCCGTTGTGCGGGGGAGTGATAGTCTTTGGCCGTGGTGTCGCGGCCGGGACGGGCCGCCGAGGGCTCAGGTAGCGCTCCTCGCAGCGGGCGGAGCCCGTACAAGCGTGCCATGTCCTCGCGGGTCAAGGAGACCATTTCTGGCGGTAGGGCGGTACGGGGGTAGCGGGTGTTTGGGCACGCGGTGGGCGGTTTTGGTGGTTGGCGAGCGGGCCGCGGTTCTGAGCTTGGTCTGCATGCAGTCCTCTCCTCACACGAAAGGTGGTCGGCTCATCGCTGCGGTGCGGCGGGCGATTCGGGCGCGGCATTACAGCCGACGGACGGAGCAGGCGTACGTCCGGTGGGCCCGGGAGTACGTCCGGTATCACGGCATGCGCCATCCGGTGGAGCTGGGGGAGGGTGACGTGTCCCGGTTCCTCACGGACCTCGCCGTGCGGCGCCGAGTGAGCGCGTCCACGCAGAACCAGGCGGCGAGCGCGCTGCTGTTCTTGTACAACGAGGTCCTCTTGCGGCCGATGCGCCGCGCGGGCGACGTCGTGCGCGCGCGGGAGCCGGTGCGGCTGCCGGTGGTGCTGACGCCGGAGGAGGTGCGCCGGGTGCTGGGGCGGATGGAGGGGACGAACCGTCTGGTGGCAGTGTTGTTGTACGGGGCCGGGTTGCGGCTGCTCGAGGCGTTGCGGTTGCGGGTCAAGGACGTCGACTTCGGGCGCGGGGAGATCGTGGTGCGCGCTGCCAAGGGGGGACGGCAGCGGGTGACGATGTTGCCGCGCCGGTTGGGGCCGGCGCTGCGCCGGCATCTCGGTCGCGTGCGCAGCATCCACACCCGCGATCGTGAGAACAGGGGCGGAGGTGTGGCGCTGCCCCACGCACTCGGGCGCAAGCTCCCGGGGGCCGCGCTGGAGTGGCCGTGGCAGTGGGTGTTTCCGGCCACGCGGCGGCACCGCGATCGGGACACCGGCCTGTGGTGCCGGCATCACTGGCATCCGACGAATGTCCAGCGGGCCATGCGGCAGGCGGTCACGGCGAGCGGGATTGCCAAGCGGGCCACGTGTCACACGTTTCGGCACTCGTTCGCGACGCATCTGCTCGAATCCGGCCATGACATTCGCACGGTGCAGGAGTTGCTGGGCCATCGCGACGTGCGGACCACGATGATCTACACACACGTGTTGAATCGGGGCGGGTTGGGCGTGGTGAGTCCGATCGACCGTATCTGAGCGGCGCTGCCCGCTGGTCGACCTGCGGCTGCGTACAGGTCATTACGCAGGATGCACGTTACGCTCGCCCGCCCCCAGCGTTTTTCCCTTTCTTTGCGCTGGCTCCCAGCCCAGCCGAGTTGCATATTGGCTGCAGCTTCAAGCACTCGGCACAGGCGGGTTGCGCGAGGGTTACGCCGAGCACCCCGCGGCGCCGGGTAAGTGAAGACTCAGTCTACTATGAGTTAGCCAGCAAGCTACCCGAGGAGGCTCAATGCTCTCCACGCTCTCCCGTTCCACTCTGGCCACGGCGCTCGCCCTCGCGGTGGCGTCTGGTCTCCCGGCGCAGGAGACCCCGTCGAAGGTGATCCTCATCGATGCCGGCCACGGCGGGGTCGATCCTGGTGCCACCGC
>JBDHEI010000043.1:0-26102 GCA_039591075.1 Gemmatimonadota bacterium | reverse complement strand
GTTTCCCCTCGTCGGTGGTATACACATCGTTGGCGAATCCCCAGAACTGGGCGACGACCATCACGCTGAAGATCCCAAGCCAGATGTAGAACACGATCCCGACCGAGATCTGCAGGAGGCGGAGGGCGTAGAACACGCCTAGACAGGCGATGAAGATACTGGTGACGATGTTGATGAGTCGGCGCCGCGGCACTCGGGAAGCGAGTGCCCCGTAGAGCGGCACGACGGCGAGCAGTACGATTGCTTGAGCCGCCGCCGACGCCGCCTTCGCGTCGACGCCTCCCGCCACGAGTACCAGCCCTTCCCGCAGCACCTTCATGATCGAGTAGGCAACGAAGATCAGGAAGATGTTGAACGTGAGCAGCAGTGCCGTCCCACTCTCGCCGGCGCGCACGTCGGTGAAGAGCCGGAGGAGCCGATCGAGCGGCGTCGGATGCAGGTTGGCGCTCATGCGTGACATCTCTCCCTCCCGAGAACCACACGGGTGGCGTGCTGGTTCCGCGTGGTGCCCGTCACGCCAGAGCCGACTCCTCGACGGCGTCGGCGGTGAGATCCTCCACTTCGTCCATCGGGATGGCGCGGGGGAGGATCCATCCGCTCAGGAGCGCGATCGCGCCGGCGGTGGCGGTCGCCGCCAGCACACCGAGCTTGGCAACGGCCAGCAGCTCCGGGCCCGGGAACGCGAGTTCCGCGATGAAGATCGCCATGGTGAAACCGATGCCGCCAGCGGCGCCCATCACCATCATGCCCCCCCACGTGACGCCGCGGGGTAGGGCGCAGAGTCCTGACCGCACGCTGAGCCAACTGACCAACAACACGCCGATTGGCTTGCCGAGCACGAGCCCCGCGACGACACCCAGGAGCACCGGTGTGGCGCTGGGCACCTGGAAGTCGAGCCCTTGCAGGTGCACGCCGGCGTTGGCCAGCGCGAACAGGGGCATGATGCCATAGGCCACCCACGGATGGAGGACGGCCTCCCCCCGGACTGCCGGGGCCACGGCCTCGCGACGGGCTTCGGCAATCGCATCCAACGGCTCCAGCAACTCGTGGTGCGATTGGCCCGCCTCGACCCGCGCGCGGAAATCGTCGAGAGCGTCTTGCGCCGCCCGGAGGAAGCCGTGCGAGCCGTACCAGGCTCGCACGGGGATCAGTAACCCGAGCACCACGCCGGCGATCGTAGGGTGAATCCCAGCGCGATACAGACCGGCCCACATGATGAACAGCGGGAAGGTGAACACGGCCCCGGGCCGAACCCCCAACGTCAAGAAGAGCCAGGCCATCAACAGCCCACCGCCTGCGATCATGAGTCCGTCAACCGCAAACCCCGACGAGTAGAACAACGCGATGACGAGAATCGCCCCGATGTCGTCGATGATGGCGAAGGCGAGCAGCAACACACGCACCGTGGGATGGACCCGACGACCCAGCAGCGTCAGCACACCGACGGCAAACGCGATGTCGGTCGCCATGGGGACACCCCAGCCAACCGTGCCGGGCCCGGTACGGTTGAACGCGATATAGATGCTGGCAGGCACGATCATCCCGCCGATCGCCGCGGCGACGGGCAGCGCGGCGCGTCGTAGATCGGAGAGGGCGCCGTGCGCCATCTCGCGTTTGATCTCGAGCCCCACTAGGAGGAAGAAGAACGTCATCAGGAGCTCGTTGATCCAGAAATGCAGCGACTTGGCCATCGTCCACTCGCCGATCCCGATGGCGATGGTCGTGTGCCACAGTTGGTCGTAGCTCGCGGCCCAGGGCGAGTTGGCCCACGCCAGCGCGAAGGCTGCCGCGATGAGCAAGAGGATGCCACTGGCCGCCTCGATCTGGAGGAAGCCCTCGAACGGACGGAGGAAGGTCATGGCCGCCCGGCGTGCGGGCCGCCAGGATTCGGGCGGAAAGGACTGTCGCGTGTCGGACGGACGGTCCGCGAGCATGTGTCTCAGGCCTCCGATTGTCGAGATCGGCCGCCCGGACGACACGCACTCGGCCGCCAGACGGTCAACGGGACTCCGGAGAATATCATCTCACGTGCTCCAGGCAAGCGGGCGCGTGTTCCGTCCGGCGTCCTCGCGTGATACTCTATGCGCATCGTGCACGACTGGCCATGACGGCATCGCCGATCGACGCGCTCCTGCGCACGCCCGATCCCGAGGGGCAGCGGCGGCTTCCTCAGGACTTGGCCGAGGCGGCCTCGCACCGCCTGGGAATCGTCTGCCTGGTATGGGCCGGGCTCTGGGGATTCTCCCTACTCATGAACAACGTCGTGAGTCCCATTCTCTCCCCCGACGTCCCACTCGACGACGCATGGCCATGGCCCGGCAACCCGGTGGCGATCGCCGTGATCGTCGTGTCGCTCGGCTTCTACGCGTACACCCGCTGGCACGCCTGCGACTGTCGCCTGTCGCTCGACCTGGGACTCCTCTACGAGGTCGGGCTGGCATTCGCGATCGGCCTGGTGAACCAGTGGACGCCCAACACGGAGGGGCTCTCGTGGATCTGCGTGCTCGTGGTGGTGCATCCGATGATCGTCCCGAACACACGCGGGAGGACGCTGGCCGCGGCACTTGTCGCCGCCTCCATGGATCCTGTCGGCCTCGCGATCACGGCGGCCCGGGGCGTGGAGATACCGTCGGCCCCCGTGATCCTGTGGATCTATCTGCCCAATTACGTCTGCGCGTTCCTCGCGCTCCTGCCGTCCCACGTGATCACGCTTCTCAGCCGTCAGGTAAGCGAAGCCCGGGAGTTGGGTAGCTACCGAGTGGGGAAGTTGTTGGGGAAGGGTGGCATGGGTGAGGTCTACCTCGCCCGGCATCGCATGCTGCGCCGGCCGGCGGCCATCAAGGTGATCCGGCGCGACGCGCTCGGGTCGGGAGTGCTGGAGCCACCGGAGACCATCGTACGGCGGTTCATTCGCGAAGCGGAGGCGGCATCCCGACTCCACTCGCCCCACACCGTGGCGCTCTATGATTTCGGCGTGACCCGGTCCGGGAGCTTCTATACCGTGATGGAACTGCTCCGGGGCATCGATTTCGAGACGCTCGTGAGCCGGTTCGGACCGGTCCCGCCCAACCGCGTCGCTCACCTGGTGGGACAGGCGTGTCAGTCGCTCGCCGAGGCGCACTCGGTGGGACTCGTGCACCGCGACGTGAAGCCGGCGAACATCTACACGTGTTGGGTCGGGCTCGAGGCAGACTTCGTAAAGGTGCTCGACTTCGGTCTGGTGAAGGGCGAGCTGGACGATGCCCGTGACCGGACCAAGTTGACGGCGCCGGAGATTACCACCGGGACTCCGGCCTACATGTCGCCGGAGCTGGCCCGAGCCGAAGACGTGGACGGGCGGGCGGACATCTACGCGTTGGGGTGTGTAGCCTACTGGTTGCTCACGGGTCGGCTGGTGTTCGAGGCGGATGCGCCAATGAAGATGATGATTGCCCACATACGCGACACGCCTTTCCCTCCCTCGCAACGCTCGGAGTTCCCGATCAGCCAATCGCTGGACGAGCTGATCCTGGCGTGCTTGGAGAAAGATCCGGCGCGACGGCCGCAAACGGCCAGTGAACTCGCCGAACGGGTCGCCGCGTGTGACGTGGGTGAGCCGTGGATGCCTGAGACGGCAATCGCGTGGTGGACCACCCACCTGCCTGATCTGGCGGGCCCTGGGCGCGAACCGCCTCTGGTTAGGGAAGACGACTAACGGGCCACACTCACCGATCCACGGCGACGACGCGCTCGCTCGCTTGGGCGATGTAGGCGCGCACCGATCGGCTCCACCCGCTCTCCGCCCGGCTCACCTGAAACTCCACGGCGACGAAGGATGCACGACCCGCGTCGTCTGACCGTCGGTCGTGCGGGAGCGCCTCGAGATCGACCGTCGGGATCTCGATCTCGACCCATGTTCCCCACGGTCCCTCGTCTCCTCCTGCCGAAACGGTGGCGATGCGAACGCGGTACCGTGTGCTCGACGGATCGTAGAGGCCGCGTTCAGCACCGAGATCGCGGAACTGCAGCCGACCCGCGTTCACCCCAAAGAAATCCAATGGCGGCAGCCGGTCAAAGAAATAGCGGGCAATGATGTCTCGCCGCTCGGCCAGGACCTGGGCGATCCACTCGGCCGCGGCCGGGTTCGTGTAACGCCCTTCGGCGACGGCCGCGCGGAGGTGCTCGTCGGTGAATGCCGAGATGACCTTGGCAGCCCAATAGCCGTCGCGGTCCGTGAAGTTGGCGAAGGCTGCGTTGGGCTCGAACGGCCGGAAGGCCATGGGGTGAAACTCGTCCGACTGGAAGGACCCAATCGCCGTGAGGTCGGGCGGGCGGGTCACGCGGCGCCACGGGTCCTCCCAGAGTCCCAGGGCCAGCGTCCGCCCGAGCACGAGAGCAACGTCGAAGCTGTACTCGTGGCACGCGGTGGGAATCGGTCCCAGGGCGCCGGCGCCGAGCGTACTGGCGAAATCGATGAAGTGGTGCCGCACAAACCGGCGCCCATCTTCTTCGACGTACATGTCGAGCGAGTTGCCCTGTTTGGTGTCGTAGTGGCACAGCCATGCTGCGAACATGCGGAAAGCCCGCAGCTCCCGCCGGTGCTCGTGATCGATCCGGTCGTTCGCATCGTCCTTACGGCGTCCCCGCCAGTCGAATGGGCCCACGGGAGTGCCGTCTAGGAATCTGCTGGCGAGGGCCCGCCAGTTCCCGTCGGCGGTCGGCTCGACGCCGGCGAGGATGGCGTCGAGGTCGGCCTCGGTCATGGCCCGCCGCTCGCCCTCAGGGGGGTCGTAAGGGACTCTTTCACCGACCACCAATTGCTCTCGTCGCACGGTGACGATCATGTCGGCCGGCACGTTGTATCCTGCGGCGTGGAGGATTCGGCCCGTGATGACGCCGGCGGCGGTGCTCGTCTCCGGAAACCCCGGGGGGTCGAACTTGAGCAGAAACCGGTGGCCGCGCGCATCGCGAATGGTGAACCCTGGCGTCACGCCTTCCGTTTTCGACGAGACAGTCCAGACACCGTCCGGCGCCGGTGCGCCGTCAGCCACCAGCCCCCGAGCTGCGTCGGCGGGGGTGAGAGGAAACAGTCCGATCCGGTTGGTGAACCATGACGAGTTGGGAACCTCGTCCACCGCATTCACGTTGTGCGCGAGCGGTGTGGCGTTGCGGGTGAACCCGCCGGCGATCCACCGAACGAACCGCGCCGGGTCGAAGAAGCGCCCAGTGGGTCGGAAGAGCGCGGCCTCGACGCCGGCTCGGGTGCGATTCACCACTCGCGTCGCCGGCTGAGAGATGTCACGCCGATCGTCCTCGTGCCAGACGACCGGCGCATCGCGGAGGGGTGGCCCCGCGACGCGGGCGGCCACCCCGACGCTCAGGACGAGCGCGAGCGCCGCGAGAGGACGGCTACCGCTCGGGCGCGGGATCCTGGCCATGGAAAAGCCCCTTCGCGAATTGAAAGACCTGATGGCTCTGCACCCGCCATACACCGCGCTCGGCGCTGCGCGCGTACTCGATGCGAAGGACAAGTCCCCCCACCGTGAGCAACCGGACACCAGCGCCATACGAGAACGTCAGATCATCGACGCGGATGTCGGCTACGTCGGCGAAGACCTGACCGACGTCCGAGAGCAGATAGAAGTCGAGCCCCACCCCCGCCGGATCGGTAGCCACCCAGATCGGCCACCGATACTCCGCGGTGAGCCCGACGAGCCCGCGATCGCGCCACCGCCGGTTGCGGAACCCGCGCAGCAGGTCCGGATTGTTGTTGGTGATGAGGCGCTGGAATGGAACGACGTCGCTCCCGACCGGCTCGATCCACGTGAGGAAGCCCCGGAGGGCGAGCACGTTCTGGCGATACCACAGGCGGACGAACTGCTGTGCCTCCAGGCGAAAACTCCAGAAGCGCGTTGCGTCGACGGACGTGCCGTGGAAGTACCGCGCCCGGGCCAGCCGCACGCCCCCGCGACGAGGCCGCCCGGTGCCATCGGTATCATCATGCCGCAGGGTGAGGCCGGCCGAGATTCCCGCCGACGTGGATCCGAAACCGACAGGGAGGCTCCCGGCGAACCGTTGCGAGAGCGACGGGGCGACGTCGACCGTCGGCTCATCCGTCCGCACGGCGGAGAACAAGAGGTTCGCCGAGAGCGTGACATCGTCATTGACGTGCTGAGTGTACGTGGCGCCGATCCACTGCTGCACCTCCCGGTACAGCGACGAGTCGCCGGCGCTGGCGTTGGGGCCGATCCCAAAGAACCGCGTGTTGGCATGATCCCGAATCCCCGCCCCCAGCGTGACGAGGCCAGTTGCGCTCGGCACCCGAATGCCGACATCGGCCCGCCGGTCCCGCTTGGTGGATGCGGTGAGGCGAATTCGCGCCTGAGCGCGTCCGCCAAACAGAGAATCGTGCTGCACGGTCGCCCCCGTCCCGAACCCGGACAGGCGTCCGAGGCTCAGCTCCGGCATGACACGGAACGTCAGAGGGCGAAACGCTAACAAGCGGCTAAGTGACGGTGTCTCGGCCACGAATTCGATCGTTTCGCCTACTCCGTCTGCCGCGAGACGGAACGGGAACGCGATGACGCGGTAGGGCCAGATCACCGCCGCCTCCCACACCGCCAGCGGACGCCGGGTCATGATCGCTCGGACCGAATCGGCGGGTGGCAAGATGAGGCCCCAGTGGCTGATGCCCACCCCGTCGGTCACGACCGAATCGACAGGGAGCTGCTGTGATCGGGCAGGGGAGCCGAACGCCGCGAGGAGAACGCCGATCATCGCGGCCCGGCGCCGCCACGGCAATTTGCGGGCCGTTCGCCTCCGCACGCGCAGAACCGACCTCATGCGGACGAGATGTCGGGTGCGAGTTCCCCTCTGTCGCACGGTTCCGCAACCGCGCGGGTGGGGAGGTGGGTGTCCCACCATTGCCGGGCGCGGTCGGCGCTCCACGCCCCCGCGTCGGGGATCCTGCTCAGCGCACGCCCGAGCTCGAGCGCGTTGCGCGGCCGACCGTCACGCTTCTTGGCGAGGCACGACAACACGAGTGCCTCGAGTTCGGCGGGGATGGTGATCTCGGTTCGCTGTGACGGCGGAACCGGCGGCTCGGACACGTGGGCGTGCATCATGACCAACGGGTTGTCGCGCTCGAACACGAGCTGACCCGTAAGAAGCCAATACATCACGCACCCGAGGGAGTACAGGTCGGCACGCTCGTCGATGTCCGTCTCGCCCATCGCCACTTCGGGCGCCATGTACGCCGGTGTACCGGTGGCCACGTGGGGCTGGGTGAGCAACGTGTCGGCGCGGCCGTGGCGCGCCTTGACGAGCCCGAAATCGAGCACCTTGATGAAGTCCACCTCGACGCCCATGCGCGTCGTTAACAGGTTGGACGGCTTGATGTCGCGGTGGACCAGGCCCTGTCCGTGCGCCTCGGCCAGAGACAGGCACGCCTGACTCATGAGATACGCCACGCGGTCCGGTGACAGCGGGCCGAACCGCTGCACCAGGGTATCGAGATCCACGCCGTCGAGCAGCTCCATCACGTAGTAAAAGGCACCGTCCTGGGCCGTCCCGAAGTCATACAGCTCGATGGTGTGGGGTGATCGGAGGGCCGCCGCCGCCTGGGCCTCCCGCTTGAACCGTGTGACCATCACGCGGGCCGCATCGGGGTCGCGGGCGCCAAGCATTTCAGGCCGGATGAGCTTGATGGCGGCCTGCCGTGCCAGGAGCTTGTGCTCAGCCCGGTAGACCTCGCCCATCCCGCCGCGGCCGATCTCGTCGCCCAGCTTGTAGCTTCCCAGGTCCCGTGCCCGTCGCGCTTGCCGGCCGAGCCCGCGAATGATGTGCGCCGGGACCACTGCGATAAGAGCGCACACGTAATTGCCGAGGAAGGATACGCCCAGCGCCAGCGGACTGGCATCGATGGTCACGCCCCGGAGCTTGGCGAAGAGCACGCCCACCGGATCCATCGTAGCTGCGAGCAGTCCCGCGACCAAGATCTTGGCTGGGGTGTTTGGCGCGATCGCGGGGAACGCCAGAATCACCACGGGGATCCACGTGAGCCGGGCCGGCGTGATCTCCGGCGACCACTGAGCCATGATCCCGAGCAGGAACGCCGTTGCCACCTCGAACCCGAGGCTCAAGTCCAAGAGGAGACTGGGTCGATCGTGCAGCTTCGCGGCGAGCGCCGTGAGGCCCAAGGACATGGCCAGCCCGATCCCGGCCACCAGGTTGCCCGGCATGGGCCACGCGTGCGCGTGAACGTGCATGTCGTCCAGCCCGACACGTCCGGCCACGTTGGCCATCACCAAGCCGAATACCCACAACCCGGCGAACACGAGCCCGAGAATGCCGACCCGCTTGCACGACTGCTCGAGCACGTCCGGCGGCATGGAGATCGGCCCCGGGGCGACGTCACGATCGGCCGGAGTGGATACTGCGGCGACGTACTGACCAGCAGTCATGTCGCGACCGTCCTACGGGTGGATTCGTCGAAGAACATACACCACTAACCGCGGCGGCGGGCGAAAGGTTCGCACGGTTCCCATCGTGATGTGTGAGGCGAAGGTGTCACCGGCCCGGGAGGCCGATCCGGCGATGAGGCGGCTAGGACTTCCCCCCGGCTCGCTTGCGCTTGGACGCCGTCTTGGACTTGTCGGACGGTTTTCGCACCCGCGTGCTCTTGGCAGCAGCGTCGTCCTGTGACTTGGCGAGACTCGCCTTCAGCGCCTCCATGAGATCGATGATCTGCGTTTGCGGCTCCTCGGCCGGGGCGGCAGTGATTTCCTGACCGGCGATCTTGCGCTCGATCTGTTCCAGGAGCCGCTTGCGAACTTCGTCCTCGTACTTCTCGGGCTCGAAGGCCTTCGCGGCCGCCTGCTCGATGAGCTGCTTGGCGAGCGCCAGTTCCTCATCCTTCACGGCGCCTTCGCCGAGCGGGACCTCGTCGAACGATCGGATCTCGTCGGGGTAGAGCAGCTGCTCCATCGCGAGCCCCTCGCCCATGGGGCGGACCAGCACGAGGTGTTGCTTGCCTCGCGCCGAGTACTTTGCCAACGCCGACAGGCCCGTGTCCTGCAAGGCACGGCTCAGCAGGCGGTACGCGCGCTCGCCACCCTTGTCGGGACCCAGGTAGTAGACCTTGCTCAGGAACTGACGCGATACCTGATCGGCGGGCACGAACTCCGTGATCTCGATCGACTCGGTGGATTTCTCCTCGAGGGCCTTGAGTTCGTCCGGGGCGAACAACACATATTGGTCTTTGGCGAACTCGTACCCCTTCACCATGTCGTCCCGCTCCACCACCTCGCCGTGGGTCTTGCAGACATACTGCTGGCGGAGACGGGATCCACAGTCCTTGTGGAGCCAGTTGAAGGTTACCTTCGCCGTAGCCTCGGACGCCGAGTACAATTTGACTGGGACGGAGACGAGCCCGAAGGCAACGGTGGCGGTGCTGATCGGTCTAGCACTCATAGGGGCGCTACTATACGTCGTCCCGGGACAACTGGCAAGAAGGGCGAACGAGGTAAATATCTCCAAGTGATTGTCCTACAGCCACTTCAGGCTCCGGGTCCCAGGGCCCGCACCGGGCGGTTGGATGCCACGCGACGAGTCGACGCCTGATCGCCTGAGTCGGTACCGGGCCAAGCGCTCCGCGGAGCGCAGCCCCGAGCCGACCGGAACGGTCCCGGGCAGGGATGGCCGCGTATTCGTGGTGCACAAGCACGCCGCTCGCCAGCTGCATTTCGATCTGCGGCTCGAGATGAACGGCGTGCTCGAGTCATGGGCCGTTCCCAAGGGCCCGTCCCGCAACCCCAAGGAAAAGCGCCTGGCGGTGAAGGTCGAAGATCACCCCATCGAGTACGCCGATTTCGAGGATGTGATTCCCGAGGGCAACTACGGGGCCGGTGCAATGATCGCGTGGGACCGCGGGGTGTGGATTCCGCTGGCCGACGTCGAAGAGGGTTTCGAAAAGGGCAAGCTGCTGTTCGAGTTACGCGGCTACAAGCTCAGGGGCACCTGGACGCTCGTGAAGATCAAGAAGAGCGACAAGGACTGGCTGCTGATCAAGGAGCGGGATCAGCTGGTCGCCGAGCAGGACGACTTCCCCGAAGACTCGATCCTGTCGGGCCTCACGGTGGAGGAGCTCGGCCAAGGGGTGGACCGCGGAGCCGCGATCCGTGCGGCCCTGGTCGAGGCAGGTGCTCGACCGGGAGCCGTTCGGGTCGAGGAGGTTCAGCCGATGCTGGCCGAAAACCGTGAACGACCGTTCTCGAAGCCGGAATGGCTATTCGAGCTGAAGTACGACGGCTATCGACTGCTTGCCGACCTCGAGGGATCGGAGCCGCACCTGCGGTCACGGAACGGGCGGGATATCACGCGGGCGTTTCCGGAGATCGCCCGGGCCCTCCGCCACCTTCCCTTCACGCGCGTACTGCTGGACGGTGAGGTGGTGGTGCATGACGATGCGGGGAAACCCAGCTTTCAGCGCCTGCAGCAGCGCGGGCGCCTGAGTCGACCTCTGGACGTCCAACGCGCGGCAGCCGAGCGGCCAGCAACGCTGTACGCCTTCGACCTGCTGGCGTTCGACGATCTCGACGTCCGACCCGTGTCCTTGGCCGCACGGAAGGAAGGGCTCCGCGCCGTGCTCCCCACAGTCGGACCGCTGCGGTTCGCCGATCATATCGCCGAGCACGGCGACGCCTTTTTCGATGAGGTGCGCAAGTTGGGACTGGAAGGGATCGTCGGGAAGCGGGCGGATTCGCCGTACCGCGCGGGACGATCGCGGCAGTGGGTCAAGATCCGGGCGGACCGGACCGATGACTTCGTGGTGGTGGGGTACACGCGCCCCAAGGGTTCGCGGAGCGGGTTCGGCGCGCTGCACTTGGGGGCCTACGTCGAGGGGGCTCTCACCTACGTGGGGCGCGTCGGCACCGGGTTCGCCGCCCAACAGCTGGACGACGTGCAGAAAGCGCTCCAGACCATCAGCCGGACAGAGGCGCCGTTTAGCCCCGCGCCAACGGGTCGCGACCACCAGTGGGTCGAGCCGGAGTTGGTCTGCGAGGTCAGGTACAAGGAGTTCACCGACGAGGGTCTCCTGCGGCACCCGGCCTTCGTCCGGTTCCGTGACGATAAGCCTCCCACGGAGTGCGTCAAGCGGCCCGAGGTGTCGGACGAGGGGGAGATTCCTGAAGACGCGGGGATCGTGGCGGGCGCCCAGGTCCGTGACCTGCAATTCACCAATCTCGACAAGGTGTTCTGGCCGGAGGAGGGGTACACCAAGGGTGACCTGATCGAGCACTACCGGTCGATCGCTCCGTGGATGCTCCCGTATCTGCGCGACCGCCCACTGGTCATGACGCGATTCCCGGACGGAATCGACGGCAAGTCGTTCTTTCAGAAGGACGCGCCCGATTTCGCGCCGGACTGGCTACGGACGGTCCGGGTCCGAGGCGACGAATCCGAACGCGAGCTGCGGTACTTCGTCTGTGACGACGAGGCGTCGCTGCTCTATATCGCGAATCTGGCAACCATCCCGGTGCACGTGTGGGCGAGCCGGGTGAGTGATCTCGGTCGACCGGACTGGTGTATCCTCGATCTCGATCCGAAGGAAGCTCCGTTCGGGCATGTCGTCGAGGTTGCCCAGGCATTGCACCGCCTCACCGACGAGATTGCGCTTCCGGCATTCGTGAAAACCAGCGGCTCGTCGGGACTCCACGTGCTCGTTCCGCTGGGGCGCCAGTGTACGCACGAGGAATCGCGAACCCTGGGCGAGTTGCTGGCCCGTCTGGTCGTGGCGCAGTTGCCGGAGATCGCGACCGTCGCACGGCTGCCGGCGCAGCGGGAAGGGAAGGTGTACGTGGACTTCCTGCAAAACGGGCACGGCAAGCTGTTGGTCGCGCCATTCTGCGTCCGTCCCATTCCCAACGCGTCCGTGTCGATGCCACTCGCGTGGGACGAGGTCGATGCCGCGCTGCGCCTTGACCAGCATACCATCCGCACCGCTCCGGCTCGCATGAAGGGGTTGGGCGAGGATCCGCTGCGACCCGTGCTCGATCTCGCGCCGGACCTGGCCGGTGCGTTGCTTCGCCTGCAGGGCAGGCTGGCGGCCCCGGAATGACCTGGGACCGGGAGATGACGCGATGACCGGGCCGACGGCTCGCACGATCGCCACGCCATCGGGAGAGGTTTCGGCGCTGTTCTCTCACCCCGGGCAGGCCGACGCTCTCCTGGTGCTGGCGCACGGCGCCGGTGCTGGCATGACACACCCGTTCATGGCGGCCGTGGCGGACGCGCTCGCCGCCGAGGCCATTGCGACTCTCCGGTATCAGTTCCCCTCCATGGAAGCGGGCCGCCGCCGGCCGGATACCCCGAGCGTCGCCATGGCCACCGTGCGAGCCGCCGTTCAGAGCGCGGCGGCAGATGACCCGCTGCTCGTGCTGGCCGGCGGCAAGTCCTTCGGTGGGCGGATGAGTTCCGAGGCGGCCGCCAAGGGCATGCTCCCGCATGTCCGCGGACTCGTGTTCTTTGGGTTCCCGCTCCACCCGCCGGGCAAGCCCGGTCGGTCCAGGGCCGCGCACCTCGCCAAGGTGAGGCCGCCGATGCTGTTCGTGCAGGGCACCCGCGACGCGTTGGCCCAACTGCCGCTCGTCGAAACGGTGGTCCGCGAGCTCGGCACGCGCGCCACGCTCCACGTCGTCGACGGCGGGGACCATTCGTTCAAGCTCCCCAAACGGCTGGGTCGCGATCCGGCCAGCGTGTTCGAGGAAATCGGTCGAGTGACGGCCGATTGGATCAGGAATCTGTGAGGACGCGATGCCGAATTACTGGATACTCAAGACCGAGCCCTCTACCTACAGCTACGACGACCTCGAGCGCGAGAAATCCACGCGCTGGGACGGGGTCCGAAATAACCTGGCGCTCAAGCACATCCGCGCCATGCGCTCCAAGGACCCGGTGCTCATCTACCACACAGGGAAGGACAAGGCCGTCGTGGGCGAGGCTGAGGTCACGACGGATCCATATCCGGATCCCGAGGCCGATGACGAGCGTATCGTGGTGATCGATCTCCGGGCAGCCGGGGCGCTCCCAAGTCCGGTCACGCTGAGCGCCATCAAGTCGGATCCCGCCTTCAAGGACCTGGCGCTCGTCCGGATGGGACGGCTCTCGGTGGTTCCAGCCACCAAGAGCCAGTGGCAGCGCCTCAGGAAACTCGCGGGCCGCTGACAGGCGCGGCGGACTCAGCCGCCGACCACCTCCAGAAACTGCTTCGCCAAGGCGGGGCCGGCCCCGGCGTCTTCGTGCTTGAAGAAGACGAACGCGGTATCCCAGGGCTGCGCGCGCACCCAGTCCCCCCAGGCCCCGAGTTCTGCCGGTCCGTAGTGTTCGCGGCGCAACCGCAGGTAACCGAACGCCGCTGTTGCCTCCTTGGCTGGTGTGTCTTCATCGGTGTCGGCGATGCACAGCGCCGCTCCGCGCTCGCGTAGCGCGTCGTAAACATCGTCCGCGAACCAGGACGGGTGCCGGAATTCGAAAGCCGCCCGGGTCTCGGCAGGGAGCACGGCGAGGAAGTCGCGAAGGCGCGCCAAATCCAGTTTCAGGTTCGGTGGGAGCTGGAACAGGATGGGCCCGAGACGGCTTTCTAGAAGGGAGGCGTTCTGTAGCAGGTAGGACAGCGGCTCCTCCGCGTCCTTGAGGCGCTTGCGGTGGGTGATACGCTGCGACGCTTTGAGAATGAACGTGAAGTCGGGTGGAACCTGCTCCGCCCACTGAAGCAGGACCTTGGACGAAGGCAGTCGGTAGAACGTGTTGTTGATCTCGACGGTCCCGAACTGGCGAGCGTAGAAGCTCAGCATCTGGTCGTTGGGGAGGTCGCTCGGGTAGAAACTCCCCTTCCACTCTTTGTACGCATAGCCGCTGGTTCCGGCGAGGATACGCATCGAAGGCCTCGGCATCGTTCGAGTGTGGCCAAGGTCACGCAGCGAAGCGGCGCTCGCAAGGGTGTCGGTGCTCGCCTCGATCCCGCCATATGGGTATCGTTCCTCTCCGGGGGCTGGTCACAACGGTGATGGGGTGTGGAATGCACGCGAATGCGATGTCTCGGGTGACGGTGCGGGCACTGCTGGTGCTGGTGATGGTGGCGTCGGCAACGATGCCGGCCGCGGCATCGCAGCAGGCGACAGACAAGACCGCCGGCGAGATCTTCAACACGGTCATGAGCCCGTTCTGCCCGGGACTGCTGCTGGCAAATTGCCCGTCGTCTCAGGCGGCGGATCTCCGTGAGCGGATTCGTGTACGGCTCGCGGCCGGGGCAACGAAGGCCGAGGTACTGGACGAGCTGTACGCCGAGTTCGGTGACGAGGTTCTCGGCGCGCCGGTGGCGCGCGGATTGGGACTCGTGGCGTGGATCGTCCCCGGCGCGATCATCCTGTTGGGCGCTGGGGGGATCGTCGTGTGGCTCCGCCGCTCCAGCCGGCGGGCCCGGCGCGCCGGTCCTGTCGACGTGACGCTGGACGCAGCGTCGCAGGCGCGTCTGGACGTCGAGCTGTCTCGGCTCTAAGCACGCTTTCTGCTGGATGCGAGGTCGCTGAACACGCCGGCATGCGCCGGCGGCATCGGCGGTCTCGTCAGGTCGATCTTTCGCACTCCACCGCAACCGCAGGGGGGCTCGTGTCGTCGCTTTCCAAGAGAACACTGACCCTGGCTGTGGCCTGCACGGCCACACTGGCGTGCGTCGCCGCGCCGGGAGACGTGTCCGCCCAGCGGCTCGTCGTTGTGAATAAGAGCGCGAGCACGATATCCGTCGTCGATCCGGTGGGGCGCACCGAACTCGCCACCATTCCCACCGGGTTCGCGCCCCACGAAGTGGCGGTGTCGCGGGATGGCCGATTTGCCTACGTCAGCGATTACGGAACAGGATCCCAGCCGGGGAACACCGTTACCGTCATCGATCTGGAATCCGCCAGCGTCGTCGGCACGATCGATCTGGGCACCCACACCAGGCCGCACGGCATTGCCGTCGCCGCCGACGGCAGCGTCTGGGTCACGACCGAGGGCTCGCAGCACGTGCTCCAGCTGGATCCGGTTCGCCGTGCGATTGTCAGAGCAATCCGCACGGGGCAGCAGGGGACCCACATGGTGGCGATCGCTGAAGCGGCTCGCCGAGTGTTTACGGCAAACATCAGCAGCGGCACGGCCACCGCGATCGATGCGGCCGAGGGTACGGTCATCGCCCAGCTCGAGACCGGGGCGGGGGCCGAAGGGATCGATGTGTCACCGGACGGCTCCACGGTCTACGTGACGAATCGGTCGGCCGGCACGTTGTCGGCGGTCGATGTGGCGACCGCCCGCGTGGTGCGGAGCCTCGACGTCGGCGCGTTCCCGATTCGCGTGAAGGTGAGACCCGACGGTCGGGAGGCGCTCGTGTCTAATGCACAGGGCAACGAGGTGGCCGCTATCGACCTGTCGCGCTGGGAGGTCGTGCGACGGTTGGCCGTCGGTGCCGTCCCGGTCGGCATCCTGATCACGCCCGACAACCGGACCGCGTACGTCGCCAATACGAGCGACGACAAGATTTCGGTGATCGATCTCGTCGAGTGGCGGCTGGATGGGGAGATCGTGGCCGGCGACGAGCCGGATGGCATGGCCTGGGTGGGCGGCTGAGGATCTCGCTCGCCATACACGGGCGTCCATAGGGGTACACCCCCAGAGGCCGTCCTAGCCGAGGCCCCTTCTCCGGGATACTGTTACTCAGTCCCGCCTGAGGGACCCGTCTGCCTGGATAGACCAGGACTCCAGTGGCCGCCTCTCGGTGGCACGTCCCACTGTTGGCTCACCCAAGCCTCCGCTCAATGGCACTACTCGGCTTCACACGACTGAAGAAGGAACTCGGCCTGTTCGACGTCTACGTCATTGGGACGGGGGCGATGGTGAGCAGCGGGTTCTTCCTGCTTCCGGCCGTGGCCGTGCTGTACGCCGGGGGGGGCGTCGTCCTCGCCTACCTAATCTCGGGCTTACTCGTGATACCGGCGCTCTTGAGCAAGGCCGAGTTGGCGACCGCCATGCCGAGGGCGGGCGGAACCTACTATTTCCTGGATCGAACCCTCGGCCCCCTCGTCGGAACCATCGGCGGCATCGGCACATGGCTGACGCTGGTGCTGAAATGCGCCTTCGCGCTGATCGGCATGGGAGCCTACCTCGCGCTGGTGATGGAACTTCCGGTCAGGTCCACCGCAATCGGGCTCACCGTGCTGCTTGGCGTGCTCAACGCCTTCGGCGCGAAGCAGTCGAGCGGCCTGCTCCGGGTCCTGGTCTTCGGCGTTCTCGCGCTGCTCACGTTCTTCATCGTCCACGGACTGGCCGACATCCTCCTTGGCGGCGGGGCGGGAGCCATGCGTGCACAGTTCACTCCGCTGCTGCCGCGGGGAATGGACGGGTTGCTTGGCACCGTTGGACTCGTGTTCGTGTCATACATCGGGCTGACGAAGGTGGCCAGCCTTGCCGAGGAGGTGAAGAATCCCGAGCGGAATATCCCCTTGGGGATGGGTCTGGCGCTAGTCACGGTCACCGCGCTGTACGTGGCGGGGGTGTTCGTGATGGTGGCGGTGCTGGGCGTGGACGGACTCGGTGAGAGTCTCACACCGGTGGCGCATACGGCGGAGCGGCTAAGCGGCTGGTTGCCCGGTCGGATCGGCATGTGGCTGATGGTGCTGGCTGCGATCGCGGCCTTCGCCTCGGCCGCCAACGCCGGGATCCTGGCCGCGTCACGCTATCCACTGGCGATGGCCCGCGACCGCATGCTCCCCGCGTGGCTCGCCACGACGGCACGATCCGGAGCGCCGGCGCGGGCAGTCATCCTGACGACCGTGTTCCTCGCGGTCTTCCTCCTGATCCTGGACGTGGTACAGGTTGCCAAACTCGCGAGCGCGGTGCAGCTGCTGCTCTTTGCGCTGATGAACGTGGCGGTCATCGTGATGCGGGAGAGCGGCATCGAGTCGTACGATCCGGGCTTTCGCTCGCCATTCTACCCGTGGATCCAGCTCGTGGGCCTGTTCGTGCCGGTCATGCTCGTGGCCGAGTTGGGGTGGCTGCCGGTCCTGTTCACCGTCGGCGTGACCGTGGTGTGCGTCGGCTGGTACACGTACTACGCGAAGGCGCACATTGCGCGGGACGGTGCCATCTATCACGTGTTCGCGCGTCTCGGACGACGGCGCTACGCCGGACTCGACCGCGAACTCAGGGACCTGATGAAAGAGAAGGGGCTCCGTGCGGAGGATCCGTTCGACGAAGTCGTGGCCCGCGCCTCGGTGATCGACTGCGAGTCGCCCACCAGCCTCAAGGCGATCATCTGGCAGGCATCGGAGCTACTCGAACGCCGGCTGCCGATCGGAACAGAAGAAATCTTCGACGGCTTCGGCCGCGGGGTGCAGATGGGTGGGACGCCGGTTGCGCATGGGGCGGCCCTGCTCCACATGAGGCGTCCGAATCTCGAGACCTCGGAAATGGTGCTGGTCCGATGCGTTGGCGGGGTGCGGGTAGACGTCGAAGACGAGGACGTGGCCCGGCAGGCGGCACTCGTGCCGATTCAGGCGGTGTTCTTCCTCGTGAGCGGAGAGGCGGATCCTGGCCGCCATCTCCGCATTCTGGCGCAACTCGCCGGCCGCGTGGAGGAGGAGTCGTTCATGCCGGCGTGGCTCAGCGGCCGGCACGAGCAGGAGCTGAAGGAGACCCTGATCCGGGACGAGCGGTTCCTCTCGCTCAAGCTCGTGACCGGCAGCAAGGCGGAGGTCCTCGTGGGACATCCGCTGCACGAGGTGGAGCTGCCGCCCGGCTGTCTGATCGCGCTCGTTCGACGCTACGGTGAGATGCTGGTGCCACGGGGCCGTACCATCCTGCGCGAGGGCGACCGCCTTACGATCATTGGATCGCCGGCAGGGCTCCGCATCCTGGCCGAGCGGTACGGGGACGGACGGTCCCTCCCCGCGGGCTAAGCGGTCGCGGCCGCCCGCCCTGCCTGGGCGACGATCTCCAGAATCCGAGCAAACCGTTCCTGATCCCGTCCACAACTTGCCAATCCCCGTTTGCGCGGCAGGATTATGGGTAGACCGTCGCGAGGGGGATCTCATGCCCGATACGAAGCTCAGGGAGTTCCTGGATGGAGAGCGAGTGCGCTACGAGACCATTCTGCACGCGCCCACCTACACCTCACAGAAGACGGCAGCGTCTGCCCACATTCCCGGCAAGGAGTTGGCCAAGACCGTCATGATCCGGGTGGCCGGCCAGTTTGCGATGGCCGTCTTGCCGGCACCCTGCCAAGTGGATTTGCGCCGGCTCAGCGCGGCGCTCGGCGGTGCTAAGGTGGAGCTCGCGGACGAGAACGATTTCCGGTCGACGTTCCCGGGATGCGAGGTTGGCGCGATGCCGCCGTTCGGCAACCTGTACGGGATGCCGGTGTTCGTGGATCGGCAGCTCACCAAGGACAGGTCGATCGCGTTCAACGCGTGTACGCATACCGAGTTGATTCGACTCTCGTACGAAGACTATGCGAAGTTGGTGAAGCCGACGGTGCTGGAGTTCGCGGCCGGCGACGCCTAGGCGACGCCGCGACACGAAGGTCATGGGCAGAGAGCCGCTTCGACGGCAGCGGTTCTCTACGCTCCCGTCTCGCGGTACTGTCAGCGATAGGCACTGTGCGGCGCGGTCACGACCATCCCGTTACATTCGTTCGACTCCGACCGTTCAACTCCGACCCGGGAATCTCGTGATGCCGCCACACCGGCCTGCGTTATGGATGTTGATGGGCTTGTCGGTGGCCGGTTGGTCGCCGGTGGCCGCGCAGGTGGCACCGACCCCCGATCCGCCGACGCGTCCCGAACGCACCGACTTTCGTGAAACCAGCAGCTACGCCGACGTCATGGCATTCGTTCGTCAGGCGGCGGAGCGTTCCCCGAAGGTTCACCTCATCACTCTTGGCTACTCATTCGAGGGGCGACCGCTTCCGCTCGTGGTGATCGGTGATCTGGCGGGACCCGATCCCAGGGCGGTCCGTGAATCCGGAAAGACGCGGGTGTTCGTGCTGGCGAACATCCATGCCGGGGAGGTCAGTGGTAAGGAGGCCGCGTTGATGCTGATCCGGGCAGTGGCGGCTGGGGCACACGAGGCGTGGCTCGACTCGCTCGTGCTGCTCATTGCCCCGATCTACAATGCGGACGGCAACGAGCGGGTGCGGCTCACCAACCGACCTGGGCAGTACGGGCCGATCGGTGGGATGGGCCAACGGGCCAACGCGCAGGATCTCGACCTCAACCGCGACAACATGAAACTCGAGTCTCCGGAGGCGCGGTCGCTCGTCTCGTCCCTACAGCGGTGGGACCCGCACGTGCTTCTGGATCTCCACACCACCAACGGGACCCGCCGATCCTATCACCTGCTCTACGCGCCGCCGCTTCACCCGAACACCGACTCGGCTATCGTGAGACTGCTGCGCTCCGATTGGCTGCCTGCGGTCACGCGTCGAATCAAGGAGACGAACGGCTGGGACTTCTACTACTACGGCAACCTACCCTTTCGGGCCGGATCGGCCGAACGCGGGTGGTACACCTTCGATCATCGGCCGCGGTTCACCACCAACTACGTGGGGCTCCGCAACCGCTTTGCGATATTGAGTGAGGCCTACGCCTACGCGAGCTTTCGTGAACGAGTGACGAGCACCCTCCGGTTCGTGGAGGACGTGGTCGAGTATGCCCACCAGCACGCGTCGATCATCGCGGCAATCGTGGCTGCGGCCGACGGCTCCGATCTCACTGGGAGCGAACTCGCGCTTCGGGCGACCGTTCAGCGAGGCGACTCGGTGGAGATCCTCCTAGGGGAAGTGGCCGAGGAGCGCCACCCGTACACCGGTCGCACCATGTACCGGCGGCTCGACGTGGTCCATCGGGAACGGATGCCGGACTTCGGTTCGTTCCGGGCCACGGAGACAGTGCAGGTCCCGACCGCGTACCTCGTTCCCGGTGATCTCACCGGCGTCCTCGCGCTGCTCGAAGCCCACGGCGTGGCAGGACGACCGCTTCCCCAGCCGGTGCGGCAGACTGTGGAGCGCTTCGTCATCGATTCTACATCGGTGGCCGGCCGCGAGTTCCAGGGCCACGCGGAGCGGACGCTGTTCGGGCGCTACGAGCGGGTGGAGATCGCCGTGCCCGCGAAAACCGTGGTGGTGCCGGTCGCGCAGCCGCTGGGCCGGTTGATCGTTGCGCTCCTCGAGCCCCGGTCGGATGACGGGTTGGTGAACTGGAACGTGCTGGACGGGGCGCTCGATGGAACACGACACTACCCGATCCTGCGAGTACCGGCACGCTGAGCGGTCGGCGGGGCCGATGAAACCACATGGACCTCATGAAGGCGAAAGGAATTGCCGTGACTGGCAGGCTCACACAATGAGGGGCGTTCACCATCTCCGGCCAATTGGGCTCGCCGTTGCTCTGTGCGGTGCTTCGGCGACCACGGCGTGGTCCCAGTCGCCGATCGACGCCCAGTACCGCGTCGTCGCCGATCAGATCATCGATGCGGCATTGGCCGATAGTTCGGCGTACGCCCGCCTGTCGGAACTCGTGGATCGATTTGGTCACAGGCTGAGCGGGAGTGCGAATCTGGAGCGCGCGCTGGACTGGATCGTGGCTGAGATGCAACGCGACGGCCTCGACAACGTGCGGGGCGAGCCCGTGATGGTACCACGCTGGGTGCGGGGAGCGGAGTCGGCCGAGCTGGTCGAGCCCCGCCGACGCGCCCTCCCGATGTCTGGCCTCGGTGGGAGCGTGGGGACGCCGGCAGGCGGTATTGAAGCCGACGTGGTGGTCGTCGGGAGCTGGGACGAGCTTGAAGCGCGCGCCAAGGAAGCCCGTGGGAAGATCGTGCTCTTCAACGTGCCGTTCACGGGGTACGGGCGGACGGTGCAGTACCGACTGCTCGGGGCCATCGCCGCCGCCAGGGCCGGCGCCGTGGCGGCCCTCCTCCGGTCGGTCACGCCGTACTCCCTGCAGACGCCGCATACCGGTGCAATGAGCTACGCCGACGACGTCCCGCAGATCCCCTTTGCCGCCATCACCGTCGAAGACGCGATGCTGCTGCAACGCATGGCGAATCGTGGCGAGCGGATCGTGGTCCGGCTGGTCATGGGCGCGGAGACCTTCCCCGACGCCCCTTCCCGTAACGTCGTGGCGGAGCTGACGGGAACCGAACACCCCGAGGAGATCGTTGTCTTGGGTGGGCACATCGACTCGTGGGACGTGGGGCAGGGTGCCATGGATGACGCCGGTGGGAGTGTGGCGGCCTGGGAGGCTGTCCAACTGCTCCACCGTCTCGGGCTGCGTCCCCGGCGCACCCTCCGCATCGTGCTCTGGACCAACGAGGAGAACGGACTCCGCGGTGGCGAGGCCTATCGGGAGACACATGGGGACGAGGTCGACCGGCACGTGCTGGCGATCGAGTCGGATGGGGGCGTGTTCAAGCCGCTGGGGTTCGGCTTCGGCGGGTCGGATGCGGCCTATGCGATGGTGGCGGAGATCGGCGGCCTGCTGGAGCGCATTGATGCGGGGCAGGTGACGCGTCCCGGTGGGGGAGCCGACATCGGGCCGCTCATGAGGGCCGGTGTGCCCGGCATGGGGTTGAGGGTGGAGGGATCTCGATACTTCTGGTACCATCATAGCGACGCGGACACGATCGACAAGTTGGATCCGCGTGAGATGGCAGAGTGTGTGGCGGCGATGGCGGTCATGGCCTACGTGGTCGCCGACCTGCCGGTGCCGCTGCCTCGCGCGCGGAATTGAACGAGTTCTTGCACTTTATCCATCAGCGAAGGGAATGACATGACCAGATTCATCGCCGGATTGGCAGTGATCGGCCTGCTCGGAGTTGGCGCGTGCGCCCAGGACGAGCGGGCTGAGCCGCAGGAGGAGACCCCACCGCCGGCACAGGTGCAGGCGGCGAGCCCCGATACCACGGCGAGTGCGCTGTGGGCCCATGTAGACCAGGCGAGCTATCGCACCACCTGGCCGCTGTGGCCCGGAAAGGCCAAGCTGTACACGGGCACCGAGCCGCATGGCATGCTCTTGACGACCTATCTGAATTCCGTCGCCCTGGATGCCGTCACCAATAAGGCGGGACGAATGCCGGCGGGCGCGGTGGTCGTGAAGGAGAACTACATGCCTGACAGCACGCTGGCGGCGATCACGATCATGTACAAGTCGCCTGGGTACAATCCGCAGTTCGGCAACTGGTTCTTCGTCAAGCGTCTCGCCAACGGTACGGTCGAAGCGTCGGGCCGCGTGGCGGGGTGTCAGGGCTGCCATGCGTCACAGGCAGCGAACGATTACCTGTTTACCGGGTCGCTCAGCCAGTAGCGATCGTGTCAGGCGTGCGCGAACGGCCGGGTTCCTTTGGGACCCGGCCGTTTGTCTTGGCGGAGCGGCGGATGCGCGCAGTTCATTGACCCGATATCGTGGCCAGGGCCGAGAGCTGTGCCTGGGTACCCAGCGCGATGAGTACGTCCCCGGGCTCGAACCGCATCTCGGCCGGCGGATTGGTGAGGATCCCGACTTCGTCATGCTGTCGGATCGCCAGCACGTTGGATCCCGTGTTCCTGCGCACCTCGGCCTCCGCAACCGTCTTGCCCGACAAGGTGCTACCCGGCTGCACGGCGCACTCCTCGAGCAGCAACTCGAGATTGCCGAAATGCATTACGACGTCGAGGAAGTCGGTGACCATTGGGTTCAGGAGTTGCCGCGCGATCCGGCGCCCGCTGATTCTGTACGGTGAGATCACGTGGGTCGCCCCGGCGCGCCGGAGCTTGGGCTCGCTGGCAGGGTGGTTCGCGCGTGCCACGATACAGAGCTTGGGGCTGAGCGTTCGGGCCGTCAGGGTAATGAAGAGGTTGGTGGCATCGTCCCCTGTGGCGGCCACGAGGCCGTTGGCGCGGTCGACGGCGGCCCTGTGGAGCGTATCGTCGTCCGACGCGTCGCCCACAATGTGAGGCAACCGATCCGGTGCCTCCCGCATGGCGTCCGCGCTTTCCTCGATGACCACGCACGACGAGCCGGCCTCGACGAGGTCATCGACGACCTGCTCGCCCACGCGCCCGTATCCGCAAATGATGTAGTGCCCCGAGAGGGCATCGATGCGTTGCTGCATGTGTGCCTTCCGTAGGGAGCCCGAGAGCTCGCCACTGATGATGTATTGACTGATCGCGGCAAAGAGATAGGTGACAGCACCCACCCCGGCCACGATGAGTGCCGCCGTGAAGATCTGTCCCGACAGCGAGAGTGGTCGTACTTCGCCAAACCCGACCGTCGAGAGCGTGATGACGGTCATGTATGCCGACTCGACGACGTTCCACCCCTCGATCACCACGTATCCAGCGGTGCCCGCCGCGATCACCGACAGGTAGGCGAGCGCGAAGCGGAGGAGCGTGCGTCGCATACGGTGCTGCGGAACACGCATCCGTCGTTTGCGACGACTCATCTGCTGGTCCCGAGTCTGGATCGGCGCTGGCTCATGCCCGTCCGATGATGGGTGCTCGGCGAAGGTAGTGGCGGCGATGGGACCGTGGCAAGCCGGCCGGTATCGTCCTGGCCAGCGCCGACTGTGCGACGTAAGTTGGGCTCGCATCGGTGTTCTCGTCCCTCACCGCAGGAGCTCGCCATGACCGATCACGTCTACAAACTCACTGAACTCGTGGGCACGTCTCCCGAAAGCCTCGAGCGTGCCATTCAGAATGCCGTCGCACGTGCGAAGCGTACCGTCCGGAACATGCGATGGTTCGAGGTCCAGCAGATCCGAGGTCATATCGAGAAGGGGGAGGTCGAGCACTGGCAGGTGATCCTGAAGGTCGGATTCACGCTGGAGGACTGACGTGCGATTCGACGGACGGATTCGGTGGTGGCAGGCGCTCGTCGGGTGTTTGCTCCTGGGATCGCAGACGCTCGCGGCACAGGGAGTCCAGCCAAAACTCTACATCTCGGCCGACATGGAGGGTGTGGCGGGCGTCGTCACCGGTGAGCAGCTCGGGCCGGGCGGGTTCGAGTACGAGCGGTTCCGTGAGTTCATGACCCGGGAAGTGCTCGCCGCCATTCGCGGAGCCCGCGCCGCCGGCGTCGGGGAGATCGTGATCAGCGACTCCCATGGCAACGGACAGAACCTGTTGCTCGACCTGTTACCCGACGACGTGACGGTGGTACGGTCCTGGCCGCGGCCCCTCATGATGATGGAGGGTCTGGATTCCACCTTCATGGGGGCCGTGCTCATCGGATACCACGCGGGGACCACGAATCCCGACGGTGTGCGAGCGCACACGCTCTCCAGTGCGAACCTCGCCGACGTGCGATTGAACGAGCGCTCGGTGCCCGAGGCCGGGCTCAGCGCCGCGATTGCCGGCGAGTTTGGCGTGCCGGTGCTCGTGGTGACCGGCGATGACGCGGCCGTGGCCGAAGCGCAAGCGCTGATGGGCAGGGTAGAGACCGTCGTGGTCAAGTGGAACTATGGCTTTCACTCGGCGCGCACGCGCACCCCAGCTGCGGCCGCTCGGCTGATCGAGGAACGGGTGGCGACGGCCGTCCGACACCGAGCCGAGTTTCGACCCTGGCGACTGGAGCACCCGGTCACGCTGGACGTGCGCTTCAAGAGCTATCGGCCGTCCCAACTCCTCGCCTACCTGCCGCAGGTCGAGCGAACCGACGCACACAGCATCCGATTCATCGGTCGTGACATGCTGGTGGTCTCGCGGTTTCTAGAGTTCCTGCTCAGCTACGAGGTCGGGTTGCAGCCGTAGACGCGAGCGGCGGCCGCCCTTGGACGGCCGCCGCCACGCCTGCTCCCGTTCGGAAGGATGCCGCCGAGACGGCATCCAGCCCCTCAGACGTACGTGTCGTACTGCGCGCCGTACATGTTGGCCCGAACGTAGCCCATGATGTCCGCGGGACGATCCTTCGTCGCTAGGCCCTCGTCCCACGCATACGCCGCTACGGCGGTCGCGATCGTCGCTGAGACGTCGCGGATCTTGTCCAACGGCGGCAGGGTCGACCCCTGCGCCAGCATGCTCTCGGTGGTCATGTTGGCCACCTCGCGTGCCGCCGTGTAGAACATCTCGTCGGTGACGTGGCGCGCGCCCGAGAGAATGACCCCGAGCCCGAGCCCCGGAAAGATGTATGCGTTGTTGCTCTGGGTCGGCACATGCCGTTTCCCCTGGGTAATCACGGGGTCAAACGGACTGCCGCTGGCGTAGATCCCCCGTCCGTCTGTCCAGGCATACGCCTGCTCGGCCGTGCATTCCGCCTGCGATGTGGGGTTGGAGAGCGCGAAGACGATCGGCCGTGCGTTGATCGTCGCCAGCTCCCGCACCACCCGCTCGGTGAACGACTGTGCCTTGCCGGAGACGCCGATGAGGGCCGTCGGCCTGCTCTCTCGGACGGCCGCCAGGAGATCGGTCAGGAAATCACCCTTGCGGGCGTACGGTTTCTTGTGGGACGCGAGGTCTTTCCGCGACTTCACCACCAATCCCTTGGAATCGAAGAACCACATGCGATCCCTGGCTTCGTCGGGATCGGCGCCCTCCCGAACCATGGCGGACACCACGAGGTCGGCAATGCCGGTGCCGGCCTCCCCCGCGCCGAGGAACAGCAAACGTTGGTGTTTGATGTCCTGGCCGGTGATCCGAGTGGCACCCAGAAGGGCCGCGAGCGTCACGGCTGCGGTGCCCTGGATGTCGTCGTTGAAGGTGCAGATCTTGTCGCGGTACTTCTTCAGCAGCCCGAACGCATTACTGGTGGCGAAGTCCTCGAATTGGATCAGCGTACCCGGAAACACCTTTCTGGCCGCGCGAATGAACTCCGCCATGAGTTGATCGTACGGCTTCCCGCGCAGGCGCTCTTGCTTGAGTCCGCTGTACAGCGGATCCTTGAGCAACGCCTGATTGTTGGTGCCGACGTCGATCGTGATTGGGAGTGCGAGGCTGGGATCGACACCGGCACAGGCCGTGTAGAGCGACAGCTTGCCGACTGGAATCCCCATGCCGTCGGCTCCGAGATCGCCGAGGCCCAGAATGCGCTCCCCATCGGTCACGACGATGATGGCCACGTCTC
>JBDHEI010000042.1:0-26315 GCA_039591075.1 Gemmatimonadota bacterium | reverse complement strand
ATGAGTTCTGACGCGTCGAAATCATCGGGCAGGCATTCGGCCACGGCGGCCAAGGCGGGCATCGGCTTCGGGACCGCGCTCGCCATCGCCATCTCGTGGAGCGCGAACAAGTCCATCCTGTGGGCGATCATTCATGGCCTGCTCTCGTGGATTTACGTCATCTACTACGCCATTCGGTACTAGTAGGCGCAGTCTAACAAGCGCTTGGAGCAGTCGGGCGCGGGGGACGGCAAGTCCTGTGAAATAGCTGGCGCCGATGACGAACAGAGGAAACCATGATGTTTGTGTACTTCAGGTAGAGCGCCCGCAGGTCATACGCGGACGGTAGGTGGTCTCAAGAGACGACGTGTGCGGAAGGAGCGAGTGATGCGAAGCACGATCGAGCGAACGCGACGAGCGGTCCTCTTTGGTCTGACACTGGGCGTCCTGCTCGCGACGCCGGGAGGAAGCCTGGCGCAAAGCGCGGGCCAGCGGGCGCCCGGCGATCGCTGGATGCGGTACGCCAACGTCGAGCAGGCGGGCTTCGACCCCGCGCGGCTCGAGGCGGCGCGGCTCACCTGGGAAGGACTCCCGTCCTCCGCGTTCCTCGTCATCGCCGACGGAGCGGTCGTCGCCGCCTGAGGCGAGGTGGAGCGACGGTTCATGTGCCACTCGGTGCGGAAGAGCTTCCTGTCGGCACTGTACGGGATCTACTGGGACCGCGGGGAGATCGAGTTGAACAAGACCCTGGCCGACCTCGGCATCGACGACGAGCCGGACTCGCTGCTCGACTCCGAGGCGCAGGCACGTATCCTCGACCTGCTCAAGGCGCGCTCCGGCGTGTTCCATCCCGCGGCCTACGCGGGGCGTACCGATTCCCGGCCGCGCGGCAGCGAGGGGCCGGGCCGCTACTTCGCCTACAACAACTGGGACTTCAACACGGCGGCCACCATCCTGATGCAGGAGACCGGAGACGACGTCTTCGAGGCGTTCGACCGGTACTTCGGCCAGCCGCTCCAAATGGAAGACTGGCGCATCTCCGACGGCTACTACCACTACGAGCGCGACAAGTCGAAATACCCGGCCTACCCGTTCCGGATGTCGGCCCGCGACGCGGCACGATTCGGGCTGCTCTTCGCCCGAAATGGGATGTGGGCTGACCAGCGCATCCTCTCCGAGCACTGGGTGCAGCGCAGCTCCGCCCTCTACTCGATCGACACCGACATCATGGGGTACGGCTTCTACTGGTGGATCCTGCGCGAGCCCCGGTTCGCCCGTCACGGCATGTACGCGGCGCTCGGTGTGGGCAACCAGATGATCGCCGCGCTCCCCAGGTCCGACATGGTGATCGTGAACCGCGCCAACACCTACCAGGGCGAGGGAACCCCGGGGCCCGCGCTGCTCGATCTGATCGAGCAGGTCCTCGAGGCACGAACCGGAACGGCGGCGGCGGATCCGACGCTCGTCCCGTTCGAGGGGCGCCCAGATCCCTTGATCACCCGGGTGGCGGCCGACCGGCTCCAGGAGTTCGTCGGTGAGTGGGACTACCCAGCGCCACCGCTGGGCGTGCCCGCGCGCACCAGAGGCCGCCTCACCGCCGGTGACGGTCACCTCGTGCTCGACGTGCCCGTGGCCGGCACGTTCAAGCTCTATCTCCAGGACGACGGCACCCTGCACTCGGAAGACAGCTACGAGCGCTACGTACCGATCCGGGACGAGGCCGGGGCGTTCGCCGGGGTCGCCGACGTGGAGGCGATCGTGACCGCCGGTGTCATCGCCGCGGCCAACGGCGAGGCCGACCGCGCCAACCGCGTGCTCGCGATGGGCGAGCGACTGGGCGGTGTCACGATCGCGGTGGGAGGCGCCGTGGCCGATCTCTTAGCTGGGAGCCGGGATTCGGCGGAACAGCGGGTGCGTGCGCTCGCGGAACAGACCGAGGCGAGGCGGGTGGAGCTGGAAGTGAACGCCGTGGGGTACCTGTTGCTGCAATCCCGGAAGGCGGAACAGGCGCTGGACGTGTTCAAGCTCAACACCAGCGTCTTCCCCGACGCGTTCAATACCTGGGACAGCCTGGGCGAGGCACACATGGTGCTCGGCCACGACGACGAGGCGATCCGCGCCTACGAGCGGTCGCTGGCACTCAACCCCGACAACACGAACGCGAAGACGATGATCGCGCGGATTCGGGGAAGGTGAATGCCGGATTCGCACTAAGGGTAGGTGGGACTGCGCCCTGGGTCGGTCGACGCAGAGTAGTCGAGGCATCCGCCTAGCTTGAGCGCCGCCGCCCGCCCGACTAGCGTACGACCAATGCGCGAGCCCAACACGAGCTGTCCCCGCTGCCAGACCTTCCTGCCGGAGCCGGCGGCGACCTGCCCGATCTGTGGGGCGGACATTGGGAGCGGGGTGGTCACGGAGACGGGATCGCTCCCCCCCGACGACCTCGAGGTCGTGCGCGCCGCCCTGGCGGATGAGTACGACGTGCTGGACGAGTTGGGGCGCGGCGGTATGGCGGTCGTGTACCGCGCGCGGGAGCGGCGGTTGCAGCGGGACGTGGCGATCAAGGTGCTGCCGTTCACCCGGACCCGGGAGCTGGCGTCCGTCGAGCGCTTCCTCGGCGAGGCGCGCATCGCCGCTCAACTCGAGCACCCCAACATCATCCCGATCCATCGCGTCGGACGAGCGGGCGAGGTGATCTACTTCGCCATGAAGCTCGTCCGCGGATCGTCGCTGTCTCACCTCCTCCAGGAGCGACACACCCTCCCGGTGTCCGAAATCCAGAAGCTCCTGAGTGAGGTCGGCGATGCGCTCGCCTACGCCGCCCGCCGCGGCGTCGTGCATCGGGATATCAAGCCCGACAACATCCTGCAGGAAGCCGAGTCCGGTCGGTACCTCGTAAGCGACTTCGGAATCGCGCGATCGGCGGAAGCGGCGCGGCTCACCGAGACCGGTACGACGGTGGGCACGCCGCGCTACATGAGCCCGGAGCAGGCGCGCGGCGAGGTGGTCGACGGTCGGTCGGACATCTACAGTCTCGGCGCCGTGGCCTATCACTGCCTGACCGGACGCCCGCCGTTCGACAAACTTGACGGCGTCGCGACACTCTACGCGCACGTCCACGAGCCGCTCCCGCGCCCGACGCTCACCGGGCCCGACGAGCGCAACCTGTTCGCGATAATCGAGCAGATGCTGATCAAGGATCCGAACGGGCGAGTGCAGACCGGCGACGACGTGGTGCGGGCGGCGTCCGGCAAGACGGACGCGGTCGTGGACCGGGTGTCCGCCGCGACGACGGAGGTGCTCTCGACCTCGGAGCCCGGCGAGGGCGGCGTGGTTGGCGCGATCCGGCGTCTCCGCTCCGCCGCAGGCCGGGTGATCTCCAAGCCCACGGAGTGGCTGCGCCGTTATCGCGTCGTGCGCTGGGCCACGCGGACTCCGCGGCGGGCAATTATCGTCGTGCTCGCGGGCATCGGCCTGGTGTGGGGGACACGGACGGCGCTGCACTTCGCCGTGATGCACCGGTCGCGGTGCCCCGAGGGCGCGGCGCAAGCGTCCGTCATGCTGGACCCGATCGGGAGCCGACCCGTCGGCCGCCGGCTCGACGTCTACTACGACGTGTGCGGGTTGGCTGCGGGGACGGCGTACACGGCCGGGATCTCGCTCTCGCGCAAGGCCGGCGGCATCGGCGGATTGCTTGGCGGACGAGACCGACTCGTCGCCGTGAGCTTCGACGAGACGGCGCGCGGTCCCGCGACCAGACGGCATCGCGACATCGTGATGCCCGACGTCAGGCCCGGAAGCTACACGCTGGCGGTATCGGTCACCCTGACCGACGGACGCGTGATACGCCGCGAGCACGACGTCCAGCTACTCGAACGGTAAGACGGTAGGTCGGTAGGTCAGTGGGTCGGGGAGCCTACCGTCTTACTGTCCTCCCGCCCTACGCGCCGCTTGCGTTGACCAGTAGCGGCGCACAATCCTTACCACCATGGAATTCCTCACCTTCCTCATCATCCTCTGGGCCGCATGGCTCCTGTGGCGGCGGCCGGAAAAGGAACGGCTCGCGTTCGGGCTGCTTGTCGTGAGCTGCATCCTGATGATCCTGCTGTTCCTCATCGGCACCCACACGTCCCTCGTCCCCGGGCTGAACCTGTGACGCTCCTCTCCCAGGACCGCCTGCGCACCGTGCTCGCCTGGGTCGTGATCGTCCTGATCGCGGTCCCCGTGGGCGGCGCGGTGTGGCTCGGGGTGGTGTACGGGGAGTCGCCCTGCATCCTGTGCTGGGCGCAGCGCACGTCGATGGTGCTGGTGGCGCTCGTCGGCCTGTTCGTGCTCCGCTACGGCCCGCGCCCCCGCTACATCGGCATGGTGGTGCTGCTCGGCGCGTGGGGCGTGTTCATGGCGCTGCGCCACTCGGCCCTGCATCTGGCGCGCGACGTGGGTCAGGGCTTCGCCGCGCCCTACTTCGGCGTGCACACCTACGCGTGGGCCGGGTTCATCCACTGGGTGGTGCTGGGTGTGATCGGCGCGCTGCTCCTGTTCCTGCGCGAGGACCCCCCCAGCTACGGACCCCGCGAGCCGGGCCGCGCGGGCCGGTTCGCCATCGGGCTTTTCCTGGTGGTGGTAGGCGCGAACGCGCTCCAGGCATTCATCACCACCGGCCCGCCCCCGTTCATCGGCCAGGCCGACCCAGTTCGCTTCTCGCTCAATCCCCGGCACTGGGTGTGGATGTATCAGGACGAGGTGAGGGGACGGATCTCGCTCCGGGGCTCGTGGACCGTGCCGAGACCCGATCCCGCAGCCGTCGAGGTCGACGCCGACCCCGCCAACGGACCGCTCGCGAACCTGCCGGTCCTCGACGTGCGCCGATCGCTCGCAATCACCGCGCCCCTGGACGGAACGCTCACTGGTCTCGCCCACGATCCCGCCACGGGCCGATTTCTCGCAGTGACCGATCACCACGGCGTGTACGTGCTCGACAGCACGCTCTCCCGCGCCGAACACCGCGTGGTGCTCGATCACCAGTACAGCATCGATCTCACACCGCTCGCGGGGGCGGCATTCGTGGGCGACACGCTGGCCGTGCTGGCGACCAACAAGAGCTACGTGCTGCTCCGACCCGATCCCGCGGCCGACCCCGACCGCGAGTGGCGCCACTTCCGGGAGACCGACGGCGGCGTCACCGAGCTGCGCCGCTCGCGCTTCGCCACCGAGCGCGCTCGGCAGATGTACGTACTGTCGCTGGCCTACGACCGAGCAGCGGACGAGCTAATCACGGTGACCGTCCCATCACCGCGGCACCGACGCCTGGTGGTGTCGCGCTTCACCCGCGGGGACCGCCTGCTGGCGTCCGAGTTCGAGCCACGCCTCGCCCCGGGCCTCGTGCCGAGCGGTGCGGATCGGTCTCCTGCGGAGCATGTGGTAACGGGCGCCGTCGCCACGGACGGCATGCTCTACGCGCTGAGCGCCGCGTACTCGACACTGCTGGTGATCGATCTCCAGACGAAGCTCGTCGCCGCGGCCTACGCCGTGCCCGGGATCGCGCGCCCCGTGGGGCTCGCGGCGCGAGGGTCAGAGCTGCTGGTGGCACAGGCGAACGGTCGGATCGCGGTGATCGAGCGGCCGGAGACGGGACACGGCCAAAACCCCTGAGCCACAACGGTACGATGACCGACCCGAGCCCCCGCCCCGACCTACCGCGCCTCGCGCTCGGCACCGTTGCCACGCTCTTAGGCGTAAAGCTCGCCGCCCACGTCGTGACCAACATCGTCACCCCGTACGAGTTCCACCGCGACGAGTTTCTGTACCTGGCGATGGGAACGCACTTCCGGCCGCTGCACATGGACTTCCCACCCATGATGGCCTTGCTCGGGAACGCGTCACGGGTGTTCGGCGAGACATCACTGCTCGCGGTGCGCATGGTGCCGGCGCTCGCGGGCACGGCCATCATGCTCCTGATGCTGCTCATCGTGCGGGAGCTCGGCGGCAAGAAAGGGGCGATACTGCTCGCGGCGGCGGCGCTGTTCTTCAACCCGCTGTTCCTGAGATCCGCAAACCTGTTTCAGCCGGTGGCGCTGGATCAGCTGTGGTGGACGCTCGGGTTCTACGCGCTCATCAAGCTGCGCAACACCGCGGATCCGCGCTGGTGGCTCGTGCTCGGCGCGGCGGGCGGACTCGGTCTCCTCACCAAGTTCAGCATCGTGTTCTTCGGCCTCGCGGTGCTCGTGGGCCTGCTGCTCACCCACCACCGGAAATCCTTTGCCGGCCCCTGGCCGTGGATCGCCATCCTCATGGCCGCCGTGATCGGCCTGCCGAGCGTCGTGGGCCAGGTGAACCTGGGATTCCCCGTGGTAGGGCAGATGGAGGACCTCCGCAGCGTGCAGCTCCAGCGTACCACGTTCGGCGAGTTCGTCGGAGGGCAGGTGCTGCTGGGTCCGACGTTCCTGCTCGCGCTGATCGGCGTGGCCGGCCTGTTCGCGCATTCCGAGCTCCGCCGCCACCGCGTCGCCGCCTGGATCGCGGTCGCCGCGTTCGCCCTCCTGGCCGCGCTCAAGGGCAAGGCCTACTACCTGGGACCGATCTACCCCGTGCTCTACGCCGCCGGCGCCGTGACGCTGCAACACATCGCGCGTGCCCGCGTACGCCGGGCAGCGCAGTGGGGGATCGCGGCGCTCATGGTCGCGTACGGCGTGTTCACCATCCCCTTTGGCCTCCCAATCCTGCCGCCCCCAACGATGGCGCGCTACGCGGCCGCCACCGGGATCACGGCGGCCGTCACCACCAACAAGGGCGAAGTGTTGCGCCTGCCGCAGGACTACGGCGACATGCTCGCCTGGCGCGAGCTGGTGGAGGGGGTGGCGGCCGTGTATCACGCGCTGCCGGAAGAAGACAAAGCGCGCACCGTGGTCTACGGCGCCAACTACGGCGAGGCCGGCGCGCTCGACCTCTACGGCCCGCCACTCGGCCTCCCGCCCGTGGTGAGCATGGCGGGGAGCTTCTACTTCTTCGGCCCGGGCGAGCTACCGGGAGAGGTGATGCTGTTCGTCGGCGTCGAGCGCGAGGACATCGAGGAGACCTGCGGCTCACTCGAGCTGGCCACGCGCGTCACCGCCGAGTGGACCGTGGAGGAGAACGACGTGCCGGTGCTGGTGTGCCGAGAGCCGACCAGGACGGTGCAGGAGGTGTGGGCGCGGAACCCACAGATGGGGGTGCGGAGCGAGACGCAGCGTCCCGAGGTGTGAGGCAGGAGGTTATCGATGCGTGACGTGCTCTCCGGGTACTGGTGGCTCATCATCCTTTCGGTGGTGGCGTTGGCATTCGTCCTGCGCGACCTGCACGACCGCTGGCGGAAATAGTCGGCCGCACCACCGCCTATGATTGGGAAGACGCTCCGGCACGACCTCGCCACGGGACCGTTCCCGGAGACCGACGGCTGGGGCTGGCTGTATCGCGCTCTGGAGCGGATCACACCGGTGGAACGGGCTCCCCGAAGGGTGATCTGCCGGTATTTCTGGCCCACGTCGCTCGAACGCTGGCGCTGGGGCAAGATCTACAGGCTGCTCGGCGTGCATCTGTTCGGTGCGGTCATCCCCACCGGGGGAATCGTGATCCGCCGCCTCACCGGTGCACGCATGGCGCCGTACACCCTGTCGGGAACCTCGCCTGGCGCCGCACGCACGTTCTACTACCGCACGTGTGTCTTCGAAGCGCTGCATCTGCCCTTCTTCCTCGCGCTCGCGGCACTGGTCGTCTATCGCTTCGCCACCGGACGCGCGGACCTCGCGTTGGAGAACGCCGCGATCAATCTGGCCATCAACGGCTACCCGATGTTGCACCATCGCCGAACTCGGACACGCATCGTGAAGCTGCTGGTCTGTCGAACGGCACGGCAAGCGTGGAGTGAGGCGCAAAGGCCGGACGTGTAACCTCCTCCATGCGCGCCCTGCCAACTCACCCTTTCGGCTTGATGAACTCCTGAAACGGTGGGTAGTCGCGCAGGGGCTCGAGGTCCAGGTCTCTGTGAAGAAGAATCCCGAACGGCCGGCCTCGAGCGTACGCCTCGCGGAGCAGCACCATCGCCCGGTCGAGGTCGCCGAGCTGGGCGGCGATGCACGCCTGCAGGTAGATGTCACGCCCGAAGTCGTAGGGATCGGCCATTCCTTGGAGTTGACCGCTGATCCGGAGCGCTTCCTCTCGGTCCCCGCGCCGCGCCGCCAGCAGACCGAGATATCCTTGAATCGTCACGTCACCTGGCGCCGCCGACGCCACCTCCTGAAACAGCGCACGAGCCTCGTCCCATCGTTCGGCCAGGTACAGGGTCATGGCCAGGCCGGCCTTTGAGCGAATGGTCGCGGCCTCCTCCGACGGACGGGAGTGGAACCAGCGCACCGCCCGCTCCGCCACGGTGAGCGACGCGTCGCGGAACCCGTGCGCACGAAGCTCCGCCGCGACGTCGCCCATGACCCCCACGGCCACGATACCGCCCTCCGGCGGCAAGAGCAGGCTTTCATCGAGACCTCGCTTGACCTCGTCGAGCCTCCCGAGCGCCGCCAGCGCGCGCAGTTCGTTGCCGAGCATCATCAACCGGTCGGGGTAGACGTCGCGCGCGTGTCGCGTCTGGATCAGCTCGCGCGAGTAGTCTCCCACCATGTGGAGCGCTTCCATGAGCGTCTGCCACTGGAAGTAGAACGTCGAGAGATCGTCGGTTTCCGACAGGATCTCGATGCTCTCGTACGGACGGTTTGACTTCAGCGCCTCGACCGCGATGTCGACTGCCGAGCCCCGCGCACGCGCGGCCTGGAGTGCCGCGACCCGATCCCCGCGGAGTCCCGCGATCAGCCAGTCGAGAAAGGCGCGCTGGTACGGGCTGAATCGCGACCGGAACGGAACCAGGAGCTGGGCGTTGGAATCGGCGGCGCGGTGCTCACCCAGGTTGGCGTGGGCCAGGACGAGGAAGAACCGGGGATCGGCAAACGTGGAATCCAGTGCCACCGCCTGATACATGAACTCGAGCGTCTCACGCATGCGCAGCGGCACGCCGTGGTAGAAGGCCCGATGCCCCTCGAGGTACGCGCGGTACGCCTCCAACGACGGCGGCGGGCTGGCAGCGCTGGACGCCATGAGCCGGCGATCGAGTGCCGCAGCGACCGTTGCCGCTACCCGACGGCGCAGGGAATCCAAGATGGTGCCCGACACCGCGAGCGGCCCGGTGACGGGTGCCACCGCGCGTAACAGCCGCTCCTCCACCGCATCGATCACCTGTACCTGAAACTCGAGGGAATCCCCCCTGCGATAATAGGCGCCCGCCACAACCGTCCCAGCCCCTGTTGCCTCGCCCGCCAGTCGTGCGGCCGTCGACTCGGACGTTTCGGCAGTGTTGGCAACGTCAGGACCCGGATTGATCGCGGTGGCCGTGGGCACCACATCGATGACCTCGATCTCCCGCAGGCCCTGCGCAATCCAGTCGGCAGCCAGATTTCCCAACAGGGCCAAGTCCGTGTCGCCCGTTCGGTTATGGAGCGGCACGACCACGACCCGGTTCCGGTCGAGGGTAGGCGTCTCGTTCGTCCCATTTCGGCTCAATCCGAGAATGATGGCCGCGATGAGGACGAGCGCTGCCGGAACGGCCACCAGCACCGCGATCCGTCGTGGTGCCTGGAGGAGCCGGGCACCAGGGCCGGCGGCGTTACGCGCAAGCGCCGCGACGAAGTCGGAGGCCGTGCGGAACCGATCCGCCGGCGTCTTGGCCAGCGCCTTCGCGATGACCGCCGACACGTTCCTCGGCACCGAGGGCCGAAGGTCGACGATCGGACGCGGCGCCGAGTTCACATGCTGTCGCACGATGACCTCGGCGATCGGTCCCGTGAACGGCGGCTCTCCGCCGAGCATCTCATACAGCACGCACCCGAGACTGTACACATCGCTCCGGCCGTCGATCTCGCCGCTGTCGGCGCACTGCTCCGGGCTCATGTACAGCGGCGTCCCGAGGGCCATCCCCGCGGTCGTCAGACGAGACTCACTCGCAAACGACGGGGACCGGGCAATGCCGAAGTCCGCCACCAGCGCATGGCCGCCCGACAAGAGAATGTTCTCCGGCTTGATATCCCGATGCACGACGCCCTGGCCATGGGCGTGTGCCAACGCCTCGCCCACGTCGCCGGCGATGCCGAGAGCTTCATCGAGCCCGAGTTGCCCCTCACGATCGAGCCGGTCCCGCAATGACTCGCCGTCGATATGTGGCATGACGTAGTAGAGCTGGCCGTCGGCGGAGCCGGAGTCGTACACCGGCACGATGTGGGGGTGGGTGAGGTTCGCCGCGATCTTGATCTCGCGCAGAAAGCGCGCCGGCCCCAAGTGTTCGGCCAATTCGGGATGCAACACCTTGATGGCCACGTCCCGCTCGTGCCTGAGGTCGCGCGCCAGGTACACGGTTGCCATTCCACCGACCCCGATCTCCCGCTCTAGCCGATAGCGGTCGGCCACCGAACGCGCGAGCCTCGCTTCGCGCGCGCTCTGGGGGAAGGCCGGTATCGAGGAGCCGACCGGCGACCCGTCGATGGCTGGCGGTGACACCGGCGCTCCCTCCGCGACGACCTCGCCGCGCTCCCGGACACGCTCGACCAGCGCTCTGGTCTCTGGTGACGGCTCCAGCTCCAACTCGTCCGCCATGCGCCTCGCGAAGGTCTCGTACTCGCGCACCGCCCCCGCCCGATCACCCAGGCGGTCCAGGAGCGTGATGACCCGTCGGAGCAAGCGTTCATCCAAGGGGGCGAGCTCCCTGGCGCGCCGGCTCCACTGGCCGGCAGCTTGGGTCATCCTCCGCGCCGCCTCCTGATCCGCCACCTCCCACGCCGCGTTCGACGCCAGCTGCCGAAGCTCCTTGCGCCGCTGGTCGATCCAGCGCTCGAACTCCGGAGCATCCGGCACATAGAAGCCCGCGAGCAGGTCGCCGCGGTAGAGACCCAGCGCCGTATCTCGTTCCCCTCGCTGGAGCGCGTCCTCAAACGCTCGCACGTCACACCGGAACACGCGTTCCGAGACCGCCACCTCATCGTCGCCCCGCGTCTCGATCACCCCCTCGCCCAGGAACTGGCGCAGGCGATAGAGCGACTGCCGGACGGCGCTGCGCGCTCGAGCTTGGTCCAGCTCCGCCCAAAAGACCCCGATCAAGGAGTCGCGGCGGTGGAAACCGCGGCTCGCGCCGACGGTGAGGAAGGAGAGGAGGCCGAGCAGCTTGGGTCGGGCCAAGACCGCCCGGGTGTCGGCACCCTCGGGCCCCACCAGCTCGACCGATCCTAGCGCTCGGAACTCGATCATTGGTCGCGTGAAGCGGTGTGCATCCGACGTGGCCCTCTTGGGAGACGGAGGGGAGACGGTGTGGAGACGCAGCCCACCTATCCTGGCGCAAAGGTAGAGCGGCCGGCCACGGCGGGCAAACCGGCGGCCAGGTGAAACGCGGAATCAGTGTCACGGAGTACGAAACAGTTCTTTGGCCTTGGAACGACTACCTCAACTGAACACGGAGGCTACGATGAGACGGATACTCGCCACGGGCGTAACTGCCCTCGTGATTGCCTGGTCGATGGCGTGCGGCGACGTCAACATCAATGGACCGGATTGGCCCGACTGGCCGCCGCCGGACGACCCCGCGGGTCAGGTCCGCGTTCCATCCGAATGGCGCGGCCAGATCCTGCCGGGCAAGCAGATCGAGATCAAAGGGGTGTCGGGAGACATCCGTGCCATCGCGGCGTCGGGCAGCGATGTGGTCGTCAGGGCAACTAAGATCGGTCAGCCGAACGACGTTGCGGCAGTGACCATCGATGTCGTGTCGCACGGCCTCGGTGTCACGATTTGCGCCGTCTACCCCGACGTCGCGGGACAACGTGCGAACAGGTGCGAGCCGGGAGACGCGGGCAACATGTCGGTGCGGGACACCGCCGGCGGTAGCGTCAAGGTGGAATTTGCGGTCGAGGTTCCAGCGGGCGTGGTCTTGGTCGCGCGGACCCTGAAGGGCAACGTGGTTGCGACGGGGCTCGAGAGCGATGCGTTCGTGCGTACCATGTCCGGCGACGTCCGTGTATCGACCACGAGGCTTGCCACCGCCAAGACCCTGTGGGGATCGGTTGTCGCCGCCATTGGACTGCCCCACTGGGGACGTGATCTCGAGTTCTCGACGATGACCGGTGACGTCGTCGTCACGATTCCCACCGCGACCGATGCCGAAGTCCTGGCAACGGTCCTGTCCGGACGGATCACGTCGGACTTCCCGCTGACGCTGGAGGCGCCGGGGGACATGCGAGGCACGATTGGCAGCGGAGGACCGGCCTTGAAGCTCGCGACACTCCAGGGGGACATTTCGCTCAGACGGGGCGGCTAGGCACCTCCGAGGCGAACCCGCCCCGCGAGAGAGCCGGGCGGTGCGGGTTCGCCACTTCTCGCTCCCTCCTCCCTACCGGCTTACCGCCCTACCACCCCACCAACCTGCGCCCCGCCGTAATCTCCAAAGCTCACCCGATAGAACAACGAATACAGGATCGGCACGAACCCCAGGGTGAGTGCCGTGGCGAACGCCAACCCGAAAATGATGGCGATCGCCATCGGCTCAAACATCGCTCCCCCGCCCAGCCACAGCGGCAACAGACCGCCGACGGTCGTCGCGGTCGTCAACAGGATGGGCCGCAGGCGGCGTTGGGCCGCCTCGAGAATGGCATCGGCCGGCGCACGCCCGTGCTCCACCTCCTCGATGCGGATCCGGTCCAGCAGCACGATGGCGTTGTTGATCACGATGCCGATGAGCGCGATCACGCCGAGGAACGTCATGAACCCGAAGTAGGACCGGGCGAGGAGCAGACCGACCACGACACCGATCAGAGCCAGTGGCACCGTCAGCATGATGATCACCGGCTTGCGAATCGAGTTGAACTGCCCCACCAGCAACAGCACGATGATCAGGAGCGCGATGGGCATCTTGGCATTGATCGAGGCCTGGGACTTCGCCGACTCGGCCACCTCGCCGCCGACCTCGAACCGATACCCGAGCGGCAGCGCCTCGGCCCGCTCATCCAGCCACGGTTGCAGCTTGGCCATGACGGCGGTGGCCGTGACCCCCGGCTCGAGCTCTGCCTGGACGTTCACGGTGCGCAGCCGATCGCGGCGCAGGAGCTTGGCCGGCTGCCACACGACTTCGAGATCCGCCACCTGCCTGAGCGGCACCGACCGGCCGGTCACCTGGGAGTAGATGTTGAGCCCCTCGATCTTGCCCAGGTCCTCCCGATCGGCCGAGACCGATCGCATCGTCACCGGGATGATCTTGTCGTCTTCCCGGAACTGCGTCGTCTCGATGCCGGAGAGCACGGTTTGGAGCGAGACCGCGACGTCAAGGTTGGAGACACCCGCCCGCCGCGCGCGCGCGCCGTTTACCTTGACCAGGATCTTCTTGGTCCGGCGTCCCCAATTGTCAGTGACGTTGCGCGTGCCGGCGATCGTGCCGATCCGTGCCCTGAGCTCATCCACCAGATCGAAGATCACGTCCACCTCACGACCGGAGACCCGGATCTCGATCGGGGCATTGACCGGCGGACCGAGGATCGCCGGTTTGAACGTCGCGGTCACGTCTGGCATCTCGTCGAGCACGAACCGCTCGAGCCGCGGGATCATGGCATCGACCGCCGCACGCGAGCTGGTGTTCAACATGACGTAGGCGTACTCGGAGCTGGGCTGCTCCGGCGCATAGGTCAGCACATACCGCGGTGCGCCTTCGCCGATAAAGCTCACCCAGTTCTCCACCGAGTGCTTGCCGTTCGCTCCCCCGTCCCCACGCAGCTCGTCCACGATGAACCGGTCCAACTGCCGCACCACCTGTTCCGTGCGCTCGATGGGCGTGCCGATGGGCAGCGTGAGGTCGCCGGTCAGGAGCGCGCGGTCCGACGGCGGGAAGAAGATGTTGGGGACGAACCGGAACCCCATCATGGCGACGACGAAAATCCCGACGATGCCGGCCAGCGCGGCGGGCCGGTGCCGGAGTCCCCATAACAACGTGCGACGGTAGCGCTGGTAGAACGGCGTGTCGAAACCCGTCGGGCCCCGGCGGCGCACCTCGAGGAACCGATGCGCCAGCATGGGGATCATCGTGAGCGACAGCACCCAGGACGACAACAGCGTGATCGTCACGACCTTGAACAGCGGGGCGGTGTACTCGCCGGCTTCCGACTCAGCGAGGAAGATGGGCAGGAACGCGGCAGCCGTCGTGAGGGAGGACGTGAGCAAGGGAATCCGCAGCTCGGCCGCCGAATCCACAGCGGCCTCGAGCCGTCCCTTGCCCTCTCCCATCTGCGTCTGAATCGACTCCGACATCACGATGGCGTTGTCGACGAGCATCCCCAGCGCGATGATGAGGGAGGCGAGCGACATCTGATCGAGCCCGATGCCCAGGATTGCCATGATGAGCATCGACATGAGCATGGTCATGGGTATCAGCGACGACACGACCAGACCGGTGCGAAGGCCCAGGGCCACCAGGGCCACGAAGATGACGACCGCGATCGCCTGCAGCATGTTGCCCACAAAGTCGTCGATCTTCCCCTCGACGACGTCGGGCTGGAACGCGACCAAGTCGAAGTCAACGCCGATCGGATACTCGGCCTGCACCCGGTGGTAGACCGCTCGGACGTCTGCACCCAGCTCGATGATGTTCCCGCCCTCGCGCAGCGAAATCGCGAGCGCCAAGGCGCGTGTGCCCGACGCGCGCGCCAAGGTCTGCGGTGGGTCCACGTATCCGCGGTCGACGGTGGCGATGTCCTGGAGCTGAATGACTTGATTCGAGCCCGGAAGGCGAATCACGCTGCTCCGCAAATCCTCGACCGTCTCGAAGTTCCCGGATGGCTCGAGCGCAATGCGCTCATCGCCCGTGTTGATCTCACCCCCGGGGATGACAATGTTCCGCGATCCGAGAATCGACTGGAGTTGCCCGGGTGAGAGTCCCAGTTCCGCCAGTCGGGCGTTGTTGAATTCGACGAAAATCTGCTCTTCCTGGTCACCATAGATATCGACCTTCGCTACCTCCGGAATCCGCAGCAACTCGTCGCGCACGTCGTCCGCGACGTCCTTGAGTTCGGCGTAGCTGTAGTCCTCACCGCTGATCGTGATGATCGTGCCGAAGACGTCGCCAAACTCGTCATTGACGATCGGCCCAATGACTCCCTCCGGAAGATCGGGACGCGCCGCCTCGACCTTGCGGCGGAGATCGTCCCAAATCGGCCGCATGTCGGTGTAGCGTGGGAGGATGGTGACGAAGAGAAACGAGGCGCCGGTCCTGGACTCACTCGCAACGTAGTCCAGCTCGGGGAGCTGCTGGACGGCCTTCTCGAGCTTGTCGGTGACCAGCAACTCCACGCGCTCCGGGCTGGCGCCCGGGAAGAACGTCTGCACCAGCGCCACCCGCATCACGAAGCCCGGATCTTCGGCGCGCGGGAGTCCGAAATAGCTGGACAGGCCGCCGAATAGGATCACCACCAGGGCCACGGTGGTGATGCGGTTCTTCTCGATGGCAAGACGGGTGATGCTCATCGGGCCTCCCGGCTAGAGGCGAACGCGGAGGCCGTCAGCGATCTGGCCGATCCCCGCCGTCACGACGCGATCACCGTCCTGGAGCCCCTCGAGGATCTCGAGCCCGTCGGTCGTCAGCTCGCCCACCGCCACGGAGCGGCGACGGGCGACCCCGTACCCCTCCTCCGCGGGCTCGACGACGAACACGAACCGCCCGTTCTGATCCTCCCCCACCGCTACTGGGGGCACGACGATCACGTCGCTGCCGCCCGGCGCTGTGAACCGAAACGCCACCTCGGCGGCCATCCCGGATCGGACACCCTCCTGGGACTCGCCCAGGTGCACCGTGACCGGGAACGCGGCGCCGGTTTCCGTCGCCGCCACGCCCACCTCGGTGACGATCCCCGAGAAGGTCTCGTCCGGAAGCGCGTCGAACGTCACGGTGACCTCGCTGCCCTCCCGGACCTCCGCGATCAACATCTCCGGCACCGCGACCGCGACCTCCAAATCGGACCTGGACGTGAGCAGCACGACCGTCTGCCCGGCGCGGACGTTCTGGTTGACTTCGACATTCACGGCCGCAATGGCGCCAGCCTGCGGCGCCGTCAAGCGCGTGAACGCGAGCTGCCGCTGCGCGAGTCCCAGCCGGTTGATTGCCGACTGCACCTGTTCGGCCGCGGATTCCGATGCCGTTCGCGCCGCCTCCAGATCCGTGAGCGACGCGTTGTCGTTCTCGTACATGCCGCGGACGCGGTCGTAGCTGGCCTGGGCATTGCGCGCTTCCGCCTCGGCACGCCGGAGCGCCGCCTGGGCATCCTGCCGCTGCAGCCGGTAGTCCTCCGGATCGAGCGCCGCGATCACCTGACCGGTCCCTACGCGGTCACCGACACTGACGGAGAGTTGTTGCACCGTCCCGCCGACGCGAAAGCTGAGTGGCGCCTCGACCGCCGCCTGCGCGACGCCCGAAAACCGTCGCACCCGAACCCCCCCGCTCTGGAAGACCTCGACATAGCGCACCGGCCGCACGATCGGCTCGTTCTCGGCGTCGCCACCGCCACAGCTCACCGAGCCGATCGCAACACCGATAATCAGGAGACGGAATGGTCGTTTCATAGCCGGTACCTCACATGATCAGCGTGGCATGCCCAGGTCGGCACCCCTGAAGTACACGTCCAGCCGGTCGAAGAACGCCCGCCGTTCGTCCTCGCCGGCGAAGATCTGATAGCAGCCCACGGCACGTTCGACGTGCACGAAGTCGATCAGGAAATCGTACACGGCGTTGGCGGCACCGAGATCGGATACGACGGAGACATTCTGCGCATCGAGCAGATCCACCAGGCGGGCCGCCCCCCTCGAGTACGCGTCGGTCACCAGCTCGAGACTCCGCCGAGCTGCCGCGGCTGCATCCCTGGCAAGCTGAATGTTGGCGTACGACGCCCCGGCGCGATGGAGCGCGGATCGAACCCGCTGCTCCACCCGCTGCGCGGTTTCGGCGCGCCGGACCCGCACGCTCTCGAGCTCCCGGCTCCCCCGGCTCACCTCGGCCAAACGCGCGCCGCCCGCCAGGAGCGGTAGGCTCACGCTCACCCCCACGCTCCAGTCCAGATCGTCCGCCACCGCCGCACCGGGCGGCAGTCCCGCCGCGGGATCGGACCCCGCCCCACCGGCGGCAAGCTCGTAGCCCAGGTCGCTGAACAGCGCGACGGTCGGGGCCCAGAAGGCGTTCTTGGCGGACGCGAGCAGCCGCTGCTGCGCGTCGATCGCCGCATCGATCTCCCGCAGCTCGGGCGACGCCGCCAGTCCCTCCTCCACCATGAACGCACGGAACACTCGGAAGCTGTACGGATTGTCGATGTAGTCGTGCACGCTCGGCGTGCCACGCATCAACGGGAGATCGTCGATCGACGCCTCGCGTGGGATGAACGGTTCCTCCAGTGGTCGTCGCACGATGCGATTGAGGTCGATCTCGGCGACGTTGCGCTGCGAGTTTGCCGTGATCACGGCCTGCCGGCCCCTGGCAAGCTGCGCCTCCCACCGGAACACCTCTCCGGCACTGGCACTTCCGAGGGTCACGCGAACGCGTGCCAGATCGAGGTTCGACCGCGTCATGTCGAGATTCTCGCGCTGGATCCGCTCGAACGTCCTCGCGCGCAGGAGGTTGAGGTAGGCAACCGCCGCGTCCGACGCGATGTCGAGCTCCAGCGTCTCGACGTTGAACTCCCGCGCCCGCTGCAACGATCCCTGAATCGACAGGTTGGCCCAGGCTCCCTCGGAAAACAGCAGCTGTGTCCCTGAGACGCCTCCGGTGAGCGATCGCTGGGGTTGCGACCCGAAGCTCGCGGCGGCGCGGTCTGCGTCAATGATGAGTCCGCGGCCAAGAAGATCCACCTGCGGCAGAAGGGCCGAACGCGCAAGCGTCACTTCCTTCTCCCCCGCCGCCGTGGCTCGCTGCTGCGCCACCAGTTGGAGGTTGGCATCCACGGCCTCCGTCATGACACTTTCCAGGGTCACCTCCCGCTCGACACTCTGGCGCACCTCGTTGATGAGCGTGGCTTCGGTCAGGACGCTGAAGCTCGGGAACACGCCGATCGCCCGGGCCGTCTCCATGTTGATCGTGAGTTCCTCGTCCCGTGCAAACTCCACCGGGATCGTCGCGGCCTCCTCACCCAGCAGAATGCGCTGCGCGTTGAGCGCCACACGGCGGGCGATACGAGGGAAGTAGGACTCCCCGTTCAAGCTCATGAGCGCGCCCCGCGGAACGTCCTCGATGAAGAACGACAGTGTGGGGAGCGCTCGGTCGCGCAACGCAGCAAGGAGCCGCTCCGTCTCGCCCTCCTGGAGGTTCGTGAGCCATGCGAGGAACACCGCATCCGCGTCGTCCGGAAGGCGAGCAAGTGTCGTCTCGTTCACCGCCGCGAGCGGCAGGAGCGTGGCGCGCATCTCGACCGCCTGCATCGCCTCGTCCAGCCGCTGGCGCAGCTCCGGGACGGCCTCGAGGTAGTACGGGTTGGTGAAAACCACGAGATGCTGGAACTCGATTACCTCACGGAAGGCCTGGATCTCGCGCAGCACCTGGGTCGGGTGTGTGATGTAGACGAGGTTGGGGATGCCACTCCCCCCATCCACCTCGGGGACGCCGAGGAGGGCCGCGTCCGGGATGTACGGCGCGATCACGGGCTTGGGTTGGGCGCCCTGCCGCACCGCGTCGACCGAGCCGATCACTCCCGACGTGATCACCAAATCGATGCCCGGATCCTGGAGGAGCCGGGTGGTGGCCGCCCGTACCCCAGCCAGCGTCCAGTCGGCTTCCAGTTGGGCGGAGGCCGGGAACTCGACGGTGAATTCCGAGCGCAAGAGATCGGTCAGCTCCCGCTCGAGGAGTGCGAGACCCTCGGCATTGCGGGCCCAGGGGCCGTCCACCACGATCCCAATGCGGACGGTCTGTCGCTCCTGTGCCTGGAGCGGTCCGGGGGCGAGTCCGAGGAGCAGGAGCCCTACGAGGAAGCGGTACATAAGTGACTCGCAGGAACGAGGAACTCCTACCAAAGAACGGGCCGAGATCCCATTGCACAAGGCGCAGCGGGAACCGGCCGGGCGCCCGCCACGCGCGGACTTCCGTGACACTCCTCCGTCCTCCTTCCCCCCTCCCCCCTGTCGCACCGCCGACACCGATGGCAGACTTATGCCGTCCCGGACGGAACCGGAACCATCCAGATCTGACCACACGGAGACACGCGCATGCGTCTCTTGCCACGGACCGAAGAGTTCTTCGATTTGTTCACGGAAGTCGCGCGGCGGTCACACGAAGCCGCCGGCTACCTCCGTGAGCTGTTCACCAGCCCCGAGCGGTTGGCCTACTGCGTCGACACCATCAAGCGCCTCGAGCACGAGGCGGACGAAATCACGCAAGATGTCGCCAGACGGCTCGATCGCACGTTCATCACACCCATCGACCGCGAGGATATCTATCTGCTCGCATCGGATCTCGATGACGTGATGGACCGGATCGACAGCACCGCACGCCGAGCGCAAATCTTCCGCCTCGGTTCGCCTCCGGAAGGCATCGTCCAGATGTGCGAACTGGCGATCGCCGCGACGGGCGAGCTGGATACGGCGGTCAAGAAGCTCCGCGGCAAGGATGATGTGATCGTGCACCGGATCGAGGTCAAGCGCCTCGAGGAAGAAGCCGATGCCGTGTTTCACGAGATGCTCGGCCGGCTCTTCGATACCGAGACAGACCCCATCGCGATCATCAAGTGGAAGGAGATGTTTGACAAGATCGAGACGATCATCGACAACGCCAATGACGTGGCCAAGGACCTCGAGTCGATCGTCCTGAAGCACGGCTGATGCTCGAGTCGATCTGGTTCGTGCTCGCGATCGTGGCGGTCGCGCTCGTCTTCGACTTCATCAACGGGTTCCACGACAGCGCCAACAGCATCGCGACCATCGTGTCCACCCGGGTCCTGTCGCCGGTGGCCGCGGTCGCCTGGGCGGCGTTCTTCAACTTCGTCGCCGCCTTCGGGTTCGGCACGGCCGTGGCCAAGACCATCGGCAGCGGCCTCATCGACCTCTCGATCGTCGATCCGGTCGTGATCTTGGGCGGTCTCCTCGGCGCCATCGGCTGGGACATCGCCACCTGGTATTTCGGTATCCCCTCCAGCTCGTCGCACGCGCTCATCGGCGGGTATGGCGGTGCGGCGGTCGCCAAGGCCGGCGTCGCCTCCCTCATCCTCGGCGGCTGGGTGAAGCCGATCCTGTTCATCTTCGTGGCGCCCATCCTCGGGATGGTACTGGGGCTCACGCTCATGGTGGGCGTGGCCTGGACGTTCCGCCGCGCCCGGCCCGCCGCGATCGACAAGCACTTCCGGCGGTTTCAGTTGGTGTCGGCGGCGGCGTACAGCCTGAGCCACGGCACCAACGACGCGCAGAAGACCATGGGCATCATCGTCGGCCTCCTGGTCAGCTCCCAGCACCTCTTCACCGAGTTCCCGATCCAGGCGTTTCATCTCACCACGGCCGAGGTCATCCCAACCTGGGTGATCCTCTCGGCACACGCGGCGATCGCCGCAGGTACGGCCGCCGGCGGATGGCGCATCGTCAAGACGATGGGATCGCGACTCACGAAGCTGAAGCCGGTACACGGGTTTTGCGCCGAAACCGGCGGCGCCGTGTCGGTCTTCCTGGCGTCGGCGCTCGGCGTTCCGGTGAGCACCACGCACGTGATCACGGGCTCGATCGTCGGTGTCGGGTCGGCGCAGCGTCTGTCTGCCGTGCGGTGGGGATTGGCGGGCCGGATCGTGTGGGCGTGGATCCTCACGATCCCCGTGGCCGCCGGGCTCGGCGGAATCTGCTACCTTGGCCTTCACCTCGTGATCCGGTAGGAGGCGCCATGGCAACCTCGCTCAGATCACACCTCTCACTGGCGGTCGTCGTGGCCGCGCTGAGCGGGCTGCCGCTGTCGGGATGCGTCGATCACGTGCAGACGGTGTCGGGCACGTCGCCCACCGGCCTCTTCTATGAGGTGAGCGGTGCCGGCGAACCCGTCGTGTTGATCCACGCGTTCAGCCTCGACCGGCGCATGTGGGAGCCACAGGTCGCCGCGCTGGAGCGTCAGTTCCGAGTAGTCCGCTACGACCTGCGCGGCCATGGCAGATCGATTGCACCCACCGGGCCGTACACGGGTTTCGACGACCTGCGTGTCTTGCTCGACACACTGGGTATCGTCCAGGCGAACCTCGTCGGCCTGTCCGCGGGATCGGAGCTGGCGATCAACTTCGCCCTCGCGTATCCGGACCGCGTCGCGCGCCTCGTGCTGGCGGCTCCGGGGCTCGGCGGGTATGCCGTTCCGCCGCTCCCCTGGTTCCAACCGGTAGCCGAGGCCCTCGCCGCGGGCGACGTGGACGGCGCCGCCCGGCGCTGGGCGGAGACGCCGATCATGGCGCTCCATTCCAACGTCGCGGCGACCGAGACCGTAACGTCGCTGGTCATGGACAACGCGCGCCTATGGACGTACCAGCGCTCGGAACAGCCGCTGTCGCCACCGGCGATCGATCGGCTGGCGGAGATCACCTGCCCCGCGCTCGTGATCGTGGGCGATCAGGATCTGCCGCACATCCAGGACGTCGCGCGCATCCTGGACGAAGGGATCGCCGGCGCCACGCTCGTGACGATTCCGGGCGCGGGCCACATCGTGAATCTGGACACGCCGAGGGCGTTCAACGAGGCGGCCTTGGCGTTCCTGGAGCGGCGCGAACAGTAACGGAGGGGTGGAGGGCGGCGCCTGTAGCCTACCGCCCGTCCAGCCGCACCTCGCGCCGGCTCACCCCGCCCTTCTCGGACCTGACGGTGACGGTCGCAACGGCACCGGCAGCCTGCGCGCGCACCATGTACTCCACCGTGCGCCGTGAGTCGGCCATCCGGTCGTCGCCGCCCGTGTCGCGCGAGCCGGCGAGGTGCCCGACGTCGAACCGGCGGCTCCCCGTGACCAGCTCCGCACCGCGGAGGTCGATCTCCACACGCACCGGCGGCGCGAGCCGAGCGTCCACCGCGCGCTGCGTGATGTTGGTGGAGAGATAGCCTTCGTTCTCGACTACCACCGTCAGCTTCGCGAGCCCGTTCCCGACCGGAGTGACCCCCACCTCGCGAATCACCACGCGCGGGCTCACCTCCGCAAGCCACAGCATCCACGGGATGTACGGCTTCACTTCGCCCTCGAGCAGATGGGGCGGCGGGTTCTGCCTCGTGAACCGGCTCTTCCACCCGCCGATCTCCACCGGTCCGAGCTGCGGGTGGGCGAACGGCTTCCACGGGACGAACCCCGCGCCGCGCAGCTCCTCGTCGTTCCACCTGAGCCGTTCGGCCTCGCTCACGCGACCGTCGCCTTCATAGTCCTTCCCAAACCCACCCCAGAACTCCGGTACCCACCCGATCACTCCGAAATCCCAGTACGCCCAACTGATGAGCGTGCCGTGTCGATGCGCGCGCGGATCCGAATAGCTCGGCACCACGCGTTGCCCGGTCGTCAGGCGGTACTGCTCGCCCAGCTCCAAAATCAGGCGTTGATCGAACGGGTGGAACGCATCCCAGGGACCGGTGGACGGCAGGCGATACAGAAAGCCACCCGCCGTGTGGCCGTGGAATACCCCGGTCACGTTCCGATGCGCGTTCAGGAACTCGATGGTCGCGCGCGTCTCCGGTTCCGAGAGGGGATACGGACCGGCGCCGGACTGCTCGAACTCGAGGCCCCACTCGCGCGGGAAGTTACGGTTCATGTCGATCCCGCCGGTGCCATCTTCGTTGAACCGCCCGTCGCCGTCGTCGTCGGTTCCCTCGGAGAGCAGGTCGTAGAACGTGCCGTCGCCGTCCCCGGGCTCGCGCCGGAGCATGACCCGCGCATCGCCACCACCCGCCTTCCACTGGCCGCCCGGGTTCGGGACCCGCATGGACACGATCACGCCATCGCCGTCCAAGTCGTTCTCGGGATCCTCGTCCAGCAGGCCGTCGAAGTCTTCGTCGTACTGGCGCGGGGTGCTGCGCAACGACTCCTCACTCCGGAGCGCCAGGTCGGCGCCGTCCGGATTGAACTTGGGCCGCACGTAGATGGAGCGAGTGTCGAGCAGACGCGTAACCCGCGGGTCGGTGCCGTAGTTGCTCAGCAGGTACCACGCGAAATGAAGCGTCACCTCGGCGCCCGTCAGCTCCCCTGCGTGGATGTTACCGTCGTAGTAGTAGCCCGGCTTCTCCGCTGCGGCACCCGTGGTCTCGTTCGTGATCTCGAGCACCATGAGTGGCGTTCCCCGCAGCGTCTCGCCAATCGCATAGAGATTGGTGAGCTGCGGGTACTCCCTTACCCATCCCTCGAGCAACGCGTGGGCGGCGGCGGTCGAGTGGTACGTCTGCCAGTTGGGACGAAGCGGATCCTCCCTTCCCTGTGCAGCGGCGTGGCTCACGGGGACGGCAAGCAGGAGCAGCACCGGGAACCACAGGGCGAATCGGACCATCGTGATCTCTCCGGCAGCAGAAACCGAGTTGTGAGCGGAGACAGCATTCAAGATCCGCCTGCAAGAGGTGTCGAGCAAGCGTGAGCCACTGTCTTTGGCTTTGCGCCCAGCGACCCGCACGCGCATGATTGGGGGTGAACCTCCCCACCCGAGGAGCCTTTGATGGGCCTCTTCTGGGACCTGATCCAACAGAGCCAGATCGACAAGCACGGCCGCCAGGCCGCCACGCTCGAAGAGCGCGTCTCGCAGCTCGAGCGTGAGATGGACGACCTGCGCAGGCTGCTCGGCGCCCTGCTCCAGCGCCTGGAACAGCAGACTGGCGAAGACCTCGACCGCGACGGGCGGATCGGGTAGCCGCTCGGGACATGAGCTTTCTGCCGCGTCGCTCCGAACTCGTTCTCGCAGTGCTGCTCGGCTGGGGCTGTACGAGCGGGCACGACGGGCCGTCGACGCGTCACGTGACGATCGATTCCTCCACGTCGCTGGAAGTGGTGGATTGGGGCGGGAGCGGCCCCCCGCTCGTGCTGCTGGCCGGCCTGGGCCACACGGCCCACGTGTTCGACGAGTTCGCACCGGTATTGACCGACACCTACCACGCCATGGGCATCACGCGACGCGGGTTCGGCGCGTCATCACAACCGGGTTCCGGGTATGAGCTGTCCACGCTCATCGAGGACCTTCGCATTGTCATGGACAGCCTGGGGATCGAGCACGCCAGTCTCGCCGGGCACTCGCTCGGCGGCGACGAGATGACGCGGTTTGCGCGCGCATACCCCGACCGGGTTGCGGCGCTCGTGTATATCGAGGCGGCGTACCACCGGACGTCGTCTCGGGATTCCCTGGCCGCCTACGTGCTGCCGCCCTCCGAGGTCTCCACGCCGTCGGCCGAGGACACCGAATCGGCGGAGGCGTACCGGGAGTTCTACGCCAGAGCCAACGGTGTGACGATGCCGCTCTCCGAGATCCGGGCCATGTTCCGGTGGACACGCGGCGGACGATTCGATGGCCCCGTCACACCGTCGTGGATCTATGGCCTCATCCTGGAGACTTTGGAAGATCCCGACTACACGGGCATCGATGCGCCGGCCCTCGCCATCTACGCGACGGACTATCCGATCACCGAACTGTTTCTGGACTATGCCGCCCGGGACTCGGCCACGCAGCGTGCCATGCGCGAGTACCATGCAGCCAGTCTGCGCATGGCCGCCCGCTCCCGCGATCACTTCCGCACCCGGATGTCGCGAGGACGCGTTGTGGAGATCCCGGGTGCCGGTCACTCACTCTACATCACGCACGCCGAACAGGTGCTCGAGGCTATGCGTGGCTTCCTGAGAGCGATGCCATGACCGACCCACGACTGCGCGAGATCCTCGCCATGCTCGATCCCAAGCCCGGCACGCGTCTCTGGCACGGCGGCGCCTCGCCGCTCGGCAGCCTGCGCGGCGTGTCGGCCGAACAGGCCGCGTGGAAACCGTCACCGGACCGGCACAGCATCTGGGAATTCGCACTTCATATCGCGTATTGGGACTACGCGGTGCGCCGCGGCCTCGAGGGCGGACCCGTCGGGGGCTTTCCGCGATCGCCCGCCAACTGGCCGGCGGTCCCCAAGCGGCCCGATGCAAAGGTCTGGGCGCAGGACCGCGCGCTGCTTCGGTCAGAACAGAAAAAGCTGATCGCGGCCGTGGGCGCCTTCGATCCCGCGCGGCTCGATGAGGTGGCACCGGGCAAGCGGACGTATCGCTTTGCAGACCTGCTCCACGGCGTCGTCATGCATGACACCTACCATACGGGACAGATCCAGCTCATGAAGCGGCTGTATCGGGCGCGGCGAAAGAGCGGTCGATGATCGGGGACCCGCGTCGAGCCGGCGCTAAGAGGAGCCAGACTGGAGTCGCCGAGGCTACATCACGTCACACACCAGGCGGCCCGTGATGCCGATGGTCTTGCCGGCGTCGGACGTGAGGTCCGCTGCCTCGAACGTGACCACGACCCTCGGCAGACCGAGCTGCCCCGTACCACCATCCTCGATGCCGACGGTGCCCTCACCCTTGGGCCGATCATCGACCCGGAAGTCGTTGAGCGCTGCGATCGAGTCGGGTGCCGCAACCATGAAGGTGGCAGGGTGCTCGCCCGGACTGCTGTTGTCCGTCTCGATCGAGACGGTCCACTCTCCCAACGTATGCACGAGAAACGCCTCGTCGGTGAGCGAACACATCACCACGTCCTCTTCGCGATTCTCGAGGCTCACGGCGCCCGTCACCGTGTACTCGATCCACGCCTGCGCGTGCGCCGGTGCGGCGCTCACAAGGGCGAACAGCAACGGTGACAGGAGCACAGACTTCGTTCGCTGCATGGTCTCCTCCGGATGAATGAACGTCCCGCGGCGACTCCAGGAGTGACGGTGGACGGCCGTGGCGCTGACTTCCCACCATGCCACCTTCCAATCCCCGCAGCACGGCACAGGCTTTGTCCACCAGGCACCCGAGATCCCGCGCTGGCGTTGGCGGAGGCGACGGTTTTGGCGGTGGGGGAGCCTCAGGTAGGTTCTGAGGGTGACGGTCACCAGGGATTCCGTGCGCAACCATGGAGTCCTCCTGGCGCACGGGGTCCGGACCGCAAATCCACCAATCCGCACACGATGTGCTGATGAGGTCCGTGCAATGATCAGAGCCTACTGGGCATACCTGGGCATCTGTTTGGGACTCGCCCTCCCGACTGCCGCCGTTGCGCAAACCAGCGCAGTGGCCCGCGACAGTGTCGCTATCGCTGAGGCTAGTCGCGCGTTCTCGG
>JBDHEI010000041.1:0-29279 GCA_039591075.1 Gemmatimonadota bacterium | reverse complement strand
CTCCATGGCCTTGATGGCCGCTCTCGCATGTCCCGGGACATTCACTTCGGGAATGATTTCAACATGCCGCTCCGAGGCATACCGAACGAGATCGATGTATTGCTCACGGCTGTAGAAGCCACTGCCGTAGCCGGTGCCCGGGTCCGTGAACGGTCCAGACCCATAGGATGGGTGAAGATGCTCTGACTCATCGATGGTGTGTCCGCGAAACGCTCCGACCTGGGTCAACTCGGGTAGTTCTTCGATTTCGATTCGCCATGCTTCATCCTCAGTGATGTTCAGATGCAGTTTGTTCAGTTTGTAGGACGCCATGAGGTCCAGCAGTCGCTTGACAGTCGATATTGAGTGGAAGTTTCGAGCGACGTCCAGATGCATCCCTCTATACGCGAATGCAGGAGAGTCCTCTATACTCACCGCTCTCACTCGTATCGATGCATTCTTTCGTCCCAGATCGGCGACCGGCACCAGCGCTTTGAGGCTTTGCACTCCATAGAACACGCCGCGAGCGTCGCCCGAAATAACCACTCCTTCGTCTTTGGAGATCTGTAGATTGTACGAACCCGCCACAGCGACGTCCGCATGCTTCAGATGAATTCCGTTCCTACCTGACAAGCTGGATGCCCGTATCGCAACCGGGTTACGCAGCATGTCAGTGAGAAACGCGCCCAGGAGTGTTGCTTCCGACTGCAGGCCGGACTCATACGTCACTGACGTCGTGGATGTGATGTCGAAATATCCTTCTTCCAGCTTCACTGACCGTGGTGTGGGTACGATCAGCTGGACGCGATCGTCAGGGAGCTCGGTGATCATGGCATGCTGGTCAAACAACCATGCCGCCGTGGGAATCGGCTCGCTATCCCCCGCGCCGCGATTGACCTGGTCCGGACTGTCGAACGCAGCGATGGAATAATCACGAACAGGGTACAGCTCATGAGATCCATCCTTATCGTACAACACAGAATACAGTCCCGAGGGAGCATCGGATTCCTTGATCATTGCGTAGCTCCCACTGTATGCAATCTCCATTTGTGCGCCGCGCGGGAGTCTAAAATCGTCCTTCGGCTTCATCACATAGAAATCACCGCTGATCCACTCAATAGTCACCGGTGCGGTGACGCTCCCCGGTTTGACGGTCCGGGGCGCCATGTTCCAATACATCTCCCAATTGGCTGCTGTGAGCTCGACGTCACTGTTGTTGCGGATGGTGAACTGCGCTCTATGGCCACCACCTTCTGCAAAATTGGTTATGAGGTTCCAATGAACCTGGAGATCCAGCGTTTGCGTTTGGAATCGCCTATTGAGAGGCGAGCTGTCGAGGACGAGTGGAATTGCCAGGAGAATGAATATTGATCTCATCATTATTGCCGGGTCCTTTTTACACTCTCGTAAATGATTGATTCTGTCCGACCGCTCGAGAACCGGGGTTAGCGGCACTCGAGCGCCCCGCAGTCTGCGTTTGGCACACGACTCGTGCACCAAGCGAGGAGGCGAGAGGATCTGGTCGGATTCTCTCGCTTTCTAACTTGTTGCCTGGAATCAACGTCCGCTAGTCGGGACGGCGGGATTTGACGCGCTGCGACGATCTTCTGTAGGTCTCACGTGGAACTGCGCGTGATTTGTCATGATTCTGCTGGTATACATGGGAGTGCTACACGTACAGCTTCGTGCCGTGTGGATCCTGTCTGAGTAGATCGCTGCTTGACCGACGTGCACGACGCGCAAGGGGACGGAGAAGATACCAGGCCATGACGACGGTGGTGACCGGAGCAAGTGGATTCATCGGCAGCGTCCTCGTGCGCGAGTTGCTGTCGCGGGGACGTTCGGTGCGCGCGGTGGTCCATTCGCGTCGACTGGCGCTCCAGGGGCTGGGCATCGAGATGGTCGAGGCGGACGTTCGGGACCCGGTGGCCCTGCGGGCGGCGTTCAACGGGGCAGAATCCGTCTTTCATCTTGCGGCGGTGATCTCCCTCGCAGGCGACCCTGGCGGGCGGGTCACCGAAACCAACGTTCGGGGTGCCGAGAACGCGGCCCGGGCCGCGCTCGCTGCCGGCGTGAAGCGCTACGTACACTGCAGTAGCATCCATGCCTTCGACCTTGCCGACACCACAGCGGTCATCGACGAGACGACGCCCCGGGCCGGCACGAGGCATCCCATCTATGACCGGACGAAGGCCTTGGGCGAGGCGGCCGTGCGGAGCGTGATCGTAAAGGGACTCCCGGCAGTGGTCATCCATCCTACGGCCGTGATCGGTCCCGGCGATCATCGCCCCTCGCGCATCGGGCGGGTGCTGCTGGACCTGGCCGCCGGAAAGCTCCCCGCACTCCTTCCCGGCGGATTCGACTGGGTCGACGTCCGGGATGTCTGCGCGGGTGCGCTTGCCGCCGAACAGCGTGGTCGCATGGGTGAGAGCTATCTGTTGTCGGGGTGGTGGCATTCGGCGCGGGAGCTGGCCACCTTCGGTGCAGAGGTGACGGGTGTGGCGCCGCCACGGTTGGATGTGCCACTGTGGCTCGCCCGCGGTCTCGCTCCCATCGGAGACACGTGGGGCCGGCTGACCCGCACCGAGCCCCGGCTCAACTCTGACATGCTGGCAGCGTTACGCGCCGCCCGCGCCATCTCGCGTGCCAAGGCTGAACGGGAGTTGGGCTACGCGGCGAGGCCGATCCGCGACTCGGTCCACGACGCCTACCGATGGTTCGACGAGGCGGGAATGTTGGGAAGGCCGCTGCGGCCCACACATGGACAGCGGACGTGAACGAACTCGCCTTGCACGGTTGGGCTGTCCGCACCGAGTTTGCTTTCGCCGTGGTCACGGTGGTGGTACTGCTGTTCGTGGCGGCGCCCTACGGCCGCTATGAGCGTAGAGGCTGGGGTCCGACGCTGCCTGCGAGACTCGGCTGGGTCCTGATGGAGCTACCGGCGGTGGCGCTCTTCGCCCTGTTCTTCTTCGCCGGCGACCATGGCTTCACGGTGGTCCCCCTCGTGCTCCTGGGCTTGTGGCAGCTTCACTACCTGAACCGGACGTTCGTCTTCCCCGTTCGGATGCGCGCCTTGGGCCGGAGGATGCCACTCCTCATCACGTTCCTGGCCATCGGGTTCAACACCTTGAACGCCTACATCAATGCCCGGTGGATCGGACACCTGGGAGACTACGGGATCGCGTGGCTCACCGACCCCCGGTTCCTGCTGGGCACCACGGTGTTCCTCGCCGGCTGGCTCGGGAACCTCCATGCGGACGCCGTGCTGCGGAAGCTCCGGAAGCCTGGTGAGACCGGATACGAGATTCCGCGCGGTGGCCTTTACCGCTGGGTCTCCACGCCCAACTACCTGTGCGAGATCCTCGAGTGGACCGGTTGGGCCATCGCCACCTGGTCGACGGCCGGTCTAGCCTTCGCCGTCTATACGGCGGCCAACCTCGGGCCGAGGGCCTTCAGACACCACACCTGGTACCGGGAGCAGTTCGCGGACTACCCACCGGAGCGGAAGGCCCTGATTCCGTACCTGCTGTAGGATTTGTCCGTGTATGACGCCTGACGGACCGGACCTACGATGCGAGCGGGCGGGGGTGGCGCAAACAGGTTATACTGCGAATGACAGCTTTGCACCGGAGCCTTCGATGCTCAGGTTTTCCCAGACGTTCCGCCGCCGCGCCCCGTTGGCCCTCACCCTCCTCGCAGGTATCCTTCTCGGCTTCGTGTCCGCGTGCGCGCGTCCGACCACGACGAGCGAGATGGAGCCCGAAGTTGCCCCGCTGGCCGACCAGGTTGAGGCCTCCGACCTCACCTCGGGCAAGGTCGAAAAGAGGCCCCACGAGTCCATTGCGAGCCTCCTGCAGGGCCGCACGGCCGGAGTCCATGTGGCGGTCAATCCCAACGGCACCATCTCCGTCCGCATTCGAGGTGCGGCTTCGTTCTACTCGAGCAGCGAGCCGCTGTATGTGATCGACGGCACCCCCTTCCAGCCCGGACCGGGTGGGGCGCTCAGTGGCATCAATCCGTACGACATCGAATCCATCGAGGTCCTGAAGTATCCTCCCGAGACGTCGCTGTACGGAGTGCGGGGCGCCAACGGCGTGATCGTCATCACGACCAAGCGGCCGAAACGCTGAGCGGCAAGCACCGACTCCCAGGCTCACGCGTAGGGCGGTAGGACCGTAGGATACCAGCCCACTAACGTACGCGCCTAGCGTGGTCCGCGCGTTCGCACATGCTTCGCGCACGACGACCCGCGTTCCCTCTGCATCCGATGCCAGCGCTCTTCATCTGGAATGTCGCTCGACGTACCTTCTCAGCCTGATCGGTTCGACAAGAGACCGAGACGTTGGAGCTCACCAATGAGACTGTGCCGTGAAGCAAGCCGATTCATGATCGTCCTGCTGCTGGCGTCGAGCCTTCCCAAAGCCGCCAGCTCGCAAACCAGCGCCATCGATCAGCGCATAGACGACCTGCTTTCCCGCATGACACTGGACGAGAAGGTGGGCCAGTTGGTGCAGTACAGCGGTTTCAACGAGGGTAGGGCTGCAGCCATCAGAGAGGGCAGGATCGGCTCTCTCCTGAACGTGACCGGCGCGGAAAACACGAACCGGGTTCAGCGTATCGCGATCGAGGAATCCCGTCTCGGCATTCCGCTCCTGTTTGGACTCGACGTGATTCACGGATACCGCACCATCTTCCCCATTCCGCTGGCGACCGCGTCGAGTTGGGATCCCGAATTAGTCACCACCATCGAGGCAATTGCTGCGAGGGAGGCCCGCGCCTCCGGCGTCCATTGGACGTTTGCCCCGATGGTCGATATCGCCAGAGATCCCCGTTGGGGGCGGATCACGGAGGGAGCGGGCGAGGATCCCTACCTCGGCTCGGTGATGGCCGCCGCGCGCGTGCGGGGATTTCAGGGTAGCGATGTCGCGTCTCCCGACCACATCATCGCCTGCCTCAAACACTACGTCGCCTACGGCGCACCGGTCGGAGGACGGGATTACAACTCGGTCGACATGTCCGAGCGAAGCCTGCGGGAGATCTACCTGCCTCCGTTCAAGGCGGGCGTCGCGGCCGGCGCCGCGAGCATCATGAGCGCGTTCAACCTGCTGAACGGCGTGCCGACGACGGCGAACACGTTCACCATCAACCGCGTCCTGCGCGACGAGTGGGGTTTCGATGGGTTCATCGTGAGCGATTGGAACTCGGTCGGTGAACTCGTCGATCACGGGTACGCGGCCGATGGCCGGGACGCCGCACGCCTTGCGCTCAACGCCACCATCGACATGGACATGATGGGTGGTATCTACGCGCGTCAGCTCGCGGACCTCGTTCGGACCCACGTCATACCGGAGGCGTTGCTGGACCAATCAGTCCGTAGAGTGCTTCAGGCCAAGTTCATGTTGGGGTTGTTCGAGAATCCGTACGTCGATCCTACCACCGAGGCAGCCGTCATTCTCCGTGAGGATCATGTTGCTGCCGCGCGTGACGCCGCCCGGAAGTCCATGGTCCTGCTGAAGAATGACGGGGCACTCCTTCCCCTCTCGGAGGACATCGGTTCCATCGCCGTGATCGGTCCGTTGGCGGACAACCAAGAAGATCTTTTGGGGGCGTGGCACGCACGGGGTCGAGCTGCGGAGGTGGTGACCGTGCTCGAGGGTATTCGGCGTCGCGTCGGCCCGACCACCACCATCACCTACGCTGAAGGCTCGACCATCACCGGGTCGGAACGAGATGGATTCGCTGAAGCAGCGGCGGCTGCACGCAATGCCGACGTGGCGATCGTCGTTGTCGGCGAAAGAGAGGGAGAAACGGGAGAGGCTGCGTCGCGCGCCGAACTCGACTTGCCCGGTGTACAACAAGAGTTGATCGAGGCGGTCCACGAAACCGGCACGCCGGTCGTGGCGGTCATCATGAGCGGTCGGCCGCTTGCCATTCCCTGGCTGGCGGCACACGTGCCCGCCATTCTGCAGGCGTGGCATCCCGGCATTCAGGGCGGCAACGCCTTGGCGGACGTGCTCTGGGGAGACGCCAATCCCAGTGGCAAGCTGACGGTTTCGTTCCCGCGGTCGGTGGGTCAGGTCCCCATCTACTACAGTCGAGACGTCACGGGACGTCCACGATCCGAATCCAAGTTCACCTCCAAGTATCTCGACTCACCCAACACTCCGCTGTATCCGTTCGGCCATGGACTGAGCTACACTACATTCGAGTACGGCGATCTCGTGCTGAGCGCCGACACGATTTCCCCGGATGGAACCCTATCGGTGAGTGCGACGGTGACGAACGCAGGACGTGTCGCCGGAGCTGAAGTCGTGCAACTCTACATCCGCGACCTCGTGGCCAGTGTGGTCCGACCCGTCAAGGAACTCAAGGGCTTCACCAAGATCTTTCTCGAGCCGGGCCAGCAGCAAACCGTTCGGTTCACGCTCGGTCCGAGTGAACTCGGCTTCTACAATCAGGACATGCAGCGGGTGGTCGAGCCCGGGGCATTCGGGCTATGGGTCGGGTGGAGTTCCGATGCGGGCCTGGAGAGCAGCTTCGTCGTGAACGGGAACTAGCGGCATCCAGCCGACGGAGGACGCATGCGCGCTATTCGGGCCACAACGATTCTCGTCCTGCTTCCGGCTGCCCTGCTTGCGCAGGGGATCTCCACACCCTCCGCCGCGAACCTGGAGGCCCGTGCTTGGTTCCAGGATGCCAAGTTCGGCATGTTCATCCACTGGGGCATCTCCGCGCTCCTGATGGACGGCGAGTGGGTCATGGAGAACCGGGGGATCGACGTCGCCGAGTATGAGCGTATCGCGGTGAACTTCGATGCGCGGAACTTCGACGCTGATGCGTGGGTCACGCTCGCCCGTAGCGCCGGCGCGCGCTACATCACGCTCATCACGAAGCATCATGACGGATTCGCCCTGTTCGACTCGGACGTCACCGATTGGGATGTCGTGGATCGAACGCCCTTCGGGCGCGACATCGTGCGGGAAATGGCGGAGGCGTGCCGACGCCAGGGGCTGCGGCTGTTCGTGTACTACTCGCAACTCGACTGGCACCATCCAGACTATTTCCCACGCGGCCGGACGGGCCGCCGGACCGGTCGGCCCGATGGCGGGAGCTGGGATCGCTACCTGGAGTTCATGGACGCTCAGCTGCGTGAGCTGTTCTCCAACTACGGTCCGCTCGGCGGCGTATGGCTGGACGGGATGTGGGATCGTCCCGACGCCGACTGGCACCTGGAGCGGACGTACCGGAGGATCCACGACCTCCAGCCGGCGGCGCTCATCATTCCGAACCACCACCAGGATCCGCTCCCGGGGGAAGACGTGCAGACCTTCGAGAAGGACCTGCCTGGGGTCAATACCGCCGGCTGGAACAGTGCGGCTGTGTCCACCGACGTGCCGCTCGAAACATCGGAGACGATCAGTGATTCGTGGGGATACCGGATCACCGATGGAAACTTCAAGTCCGTACCATCGTTGGTTCGGATGCTCGTCGAGGCTGCGGGACGCAACGCCAACCTTTTGCTGAATGTGGGGCCGATGCCCGATGGAGCCATCCACCCCCAGCATGCTGAGCGGTTGCGCGGCATCGGGGCGTGGCTGGCGCGCTACGGTACTAGCGTGTACGGAACACGGGGCGGCCCAATTCCGCCGCGGCCATGGGGCGTCACAACGCAACGCGGCGACACGGTGTTCGTGCACGTGCTGGACTGGGCCGATCCCGAACTGTCGCTTCCCCGGCTACCACGGCGCGTGCGAAACGCCCGACTCCTCTCCGACGGAACGCCAGTGGACTTTCGCGCAGGTCGAGACGGACTCACGCTGCGCCTCCCGCCGCGCAACGCCGGAACCATTGACCGAGTCATCCGCCTCGAACTCGCGCCTCTGCCATGAGGGCGCACAGCCGCCAGGCACACTGAAGTCCGAACGGGCTCGTCCGGTCTTCCGCGTTGGCCAACAGCGTCGTGCTGTAGCTCGTGAGCATGACCGAGACGGCCATGCCGGAGTCCACGCGACTCACGGAGGAGAAGTCCGGAGCTTGACGCGAGACCGTTCTGCATTGGACAAACAAAAAACCCGCCAGCACGGTCACGATGATCGATGATGTCTTCATGATACCCCGTCCCGTGTGGAAGCGACCATCACTTCGACCGGTCGGCCAGATACTCCCGGCACTCGATCGCCTCGCTCGTCCGGGACTCGTCCGTCTGGATCACGAAGTCACCCCACTGCCCTTCGGGGGCTGGCTCGAACGCGTCGACGTTCTCCACCGGGCGGAGCATGACGATCAAGTGCGAGGTCCCGGGCCGGTACGCCTCGAGGTGTTCCGGCGTGCCGGTGCCGCGCCCCACGTGGAACCCGCCAACCATGTGCAGCACCAGCGCGTCCGGCCGGGCCGCCAGCGACTCCGAGATCCAGTAGCCCATGGATGCGTCCCACAGCACCTGGCTGTGCAGCTGGTTCCCCATGGCGCGATGCGAGCCGACGGGTGCCGGTGCCTCGACCGCCTCCTCCCCTTCCGCGGGCTCGGGGATGGGCAGGCCGCACTTCATGCCTTCCTCCTCCATCACCTCCATGATGGTCTGCATCCACTGGCGCCGGTATTCCGGCGACGGCTGGCCATACGGAAGGGGAGGAAGGCTCCGCCAAGCGTCGGGGCTCAGGTCGCTCAGCGACTCGCGACCCTGCAGCGTCACCCGCGTGGTGTAGCGGCGCGGGGCGTTGGCTGCAAGCACCGACAGGCCGTGCTCTTTGGCAAACTCGATCAGCGGACGATAGTCGGTCTCGTATCGGGGCCACGGCCGGCTGTCGCTACGGAACGACTTCTCGCTGATCAGGCCGGCCAGGTACTCGTCGAGGATCGGCTGCACGTCGCGCTGGAAGAACTCGAGCGACAGCACGACCGGGCGCGGCGCGCCATCGTTCGCCCCCGGGGCGCCGTACGTCTCGTATGCCCGCTGGAGCAGCTCGGCCTCCAGCATGTGGCCGGTCGGGTCGTCGTGAGCCTCGCCCACGAACACCACCTGATGCCGCCCCATCTCGGCCACGATGTCGTCGATCGACGCGGGCTCTCCGGCCCCGGTGAACACGCGGTACGCGCCCGCCACGTAGGCAGTGTCTTGTACCGCCGGAGCCACATCCTGGGCGCAGAGCAGCGGGGCGAGCGTCAGCACGAGCAGCAGCGCCGCGATAAGTGTCAGTCTGGTCATGGCGCGGATGATATCACGGTGGTCCGGGGGTCGGAAGGCTCGCGTGACCGCCGCGGGAGCCACCCTCTGGTCCTCTCTGGAGGCGCGCCGTAGCTTCCCGTACAGTCAGGCCACCTGGAGGTAGGCTTTGCGCATCACCTCGACTGTTGCTGCTCTTGTCTTTGCTGTCGGGTGTATGTCCAGCCAAACGGCGGAGCGGCAGAGGGTATCTCCGCAGGATCTTGCCGGAACATGGACGTATGCGTTCTCCGACCCCCAGAACCTCGGAGGGACGATCCACATCCCCAATGACACATCGCCCAACGCGTCCGCCGAGATTTCATCAAGCGCCTGGTCGGGCATGATCCAGTATCCAGGAGCGCTGCACGCTCTCGTACACAGGAGCAGATACGTGTGCTGGCGGGACTCCACTCGGCAGATATCTGGGATCGAGCTGACGGTCTACTCGGGGCGGCTCCTCGCGACGTACTTCGATAGCTGTGCTCGGCGGGCGCGGAGGTCGGAACCGGCCTCGCAGCGGTCGGTGCGGGACTGCAGGCACACGCTCCTGACCCTGCGCCGGGTTGCGCCGCCCGACTAGGCCCGAACCCAGCCGCCCTCCGTAGCGACGAAACCGTGACCCGCATCGCCGCCGCCATGCTTGCCCTGGCCGCTCTGGTATGGGATCCTGCACACGCACAGGATCCACGAACTGAGAGAGCCCCCGCTGCAGCCAGCGCACGTCCCAGCGATTCCCAATCAGCGCCACTGTTCGAATCCCACGAGCTGCTGACGCTCACGATCGACGCACCACTGAAGACGATTCTCGACGACCGGAGCCAAGAGAGCGTGGAGCGTCCGGGTGGTCTTTCGTATGAGGATTCAGAAGGCAACTCGGTGCGCATCCCCGTCGAGATCAGGACGCGGGGCACCACGCGCCTCGAGTCGAGTATCTGCAACTTCCCACCTCTCAGGGTCAACTTCTCGCACGCCGAGGCCGAGGGAACTCTCTTTGCGAATCAGGACAAGCTCAAGCTGGTCACGCATTGCCAAGACAGGCGTTCCGAGCATGAGCAATACGTGCTTCAGGAGTACCTCGTCTACCGCATGTACGCCCTCCTGACGGATTTGAGCTACCGAGTGCGACTGGCCCGCATTACCTACATCGACACCGAGCGCGATCGCGCCCCGCTTTCCAAGTATGCGTTCTTCATCGAGAGCGACGACGGGATGGCGGCGCGCAACGGATGGGAGGTGATCCACACTCGCGTGGTTCCACCCGACGCGTTGGATCCTGTTCAGCTGAGCCTGCTCGAGGTCTTTCAATACATGATCGGCAACCCCGATTGGTCTGCGTTCAGCAAGGAACCAGATAGACTCGACTGCTGCCACAACACGAAGCCCATCGGCCACCCAGCGGGGCCGGTCTTCTCGGTACCGTACGATTTCGATCTCAGCGGCGTGATAGGGACGCGGTATGCCAACTACGTTTTCGAGGACCATTTCGACCGCCTTGGCATTCGCAGTGTGCGCGAGCGGCGGTACCAGGGGAGATGCGATTCCCGCCCGCGCCTCGATGGGTCCTTTCAAATGCTCAACCGGAATAGGGAGGCCATGTACGCGCTATACCGGGATCAGGAAGATCTCGAGCACGACACTTTAGAGCAGTCCCTCGATTACCTCGATGACTTCTTCGAGGTCATCACCGATCCAGACGAGATGCAGCGCGAGTTCCATCGCAAGTGCCGGCAGTTCTGACTCAGGGATGTAGGGCGGCAGGATTGTGGGACGGTAGGGCGGTAGGCTCAGTAGGTTCACCGTCCGCACCCCTACCGCCATACCGTCATACCGTCATACCATCATCCGAATGACCGACCAACTCGAAACGGGCTTCCCGCGTCGCCGTGCCCCACTGTCCCGGGTGGTGGCCCGCCTGCTGCTCGGCTTGGCCGGCTGGCGGGTGGAGGGCGAGTTGCCCGCCTGCCCCAAGTTTGTCGTAATCGTCGCACCCCACACGTCCAACTGGGACTTCTTCCTCGGTATCCTGGGGATGTTCGTCACGGGCGTTCGGGCCAGCTGGCTGGGCAAGCACACCATCTTCCGGTTCCCGCTGACACCCGTGCTCCGCTGGCTGGGCGGAGAGCCGATCGATCGATCCGCCGCGCATGGCACGGTGGGCATTGCCATCGAGCACTTCCGAACCCGGCAGCAATGGGTGCTAGGGCTCTCCCCCGAGGGGACCAGACGGAGGGTCGACCGGTGGAAGACCGGGTTTTATCGGATCGCTGTCGGGGCCGGCGTGCCGATCGTGCCCGTGACGATGGACTACCGAAGGCGGGTCCTGGGAATTGGGAGCCCCGTCACCCCGGGGCCGAACGAGGCGGTCGAGGTGGCGAAGCTCCACGCACTGTTCCGCAAGGAGATGGCGAAGTCCCCGGAGAAGTTCGCCGAAGCGACCACCGGTGACGCGTAACGAGCCCCGGTGGGACCGGACCACTCCCGGGGCGGTAGGTCGGCAAAGGACTGAGGAAACCACGAGTTGGAGGGTCCGTTGGCCACCGGCCTGCCCGACAAGTGGGACCACCACACCGCCAGTGGCGCAATCACAACCCGAGTGACTTCCCCGACCAGCACCGTGGTCTCCGGGTCCCATTCTGGGGTTCGGTACACTCGCACCGGGTGAGGCATGGGGTCGGTGCTTATCTGCACGCCGTTGGGAAGCCTGGGAACGGCACCCGCGTGGCGGGGGGCGCCTGGCGGCACCATCATCGGGCTTGGAGCTTGCCGGACGATCGTGGCCACGCCGTAACAACCGCTCACCAGCAGGGCCAGGACGGTCAAGACGAGTACGGATGTCAGGCGTGGCGTGGGTCGCATGAGGGCTGCCTCCTTTCCCTGCGCCACGTTACCCGATGCCCGTCAAGGCAGCGTCAAGGGAGACCCCCACCCATGACGCGTTCCCGCGGATCCTCTGTCACCCCATCGCCCCACGACGTACCTTCTCGAACGGACCCGCGGGAGCAGGTACGATGGCCAGACAGCGGCAGCAGGACGCATACGACGTTTGTATCGTGGGCTCGGGCGCCGGCGGCGGGATGGCCGCCAAGGTGTTGGCCGACGGGGGGGCAAACGTCGTGATGCTCGAGGCCGGACCGATGTGGGACAACACCACCGATACGGCCATGTTCAAGTGGGCCTACGATTCTCCGCGTCGTGGGGCATCCACCCCAGAGCGACAATTCGGGGAGTTCGGGGCGAACCTCGGCGGGTGGTCGCTCAAAGGCGAGCCCTACACGGAAGCACCGGGCACGAAATTCGACTGGTTCCGGTCGCGCATGCTCGGGGGCCGGACCAACCACTGGGGACGCATCTCCCTGCGCTTCGGCCCGGATGACTTCCGCCGCCGCACGCTGGATGGACTGGGCGACGACTGGCCCATCGGGTACGACGACATCGCTCCCTACTACGATCGCGTCGACCGGTTGATCGGCGTGTTCGGGAGCAAAGAGGGCATTCACAACCAGCCTGACGGGATCTTCCAACCGCCGCCGACGCCGCGGTGCTGGGAGCTGGTGGTGCAACGGGCGTCGGGACGTCTGGGCATTCCCTGCATTTCGTCGCGCCTGTCGATCCTGACCCGTCCGCTGAACGGCCGGCCGGCCTGTCACTACTGCGGGCAGTGCAACCGGGGATGTTCGGTCAACGCGAACTTCACCTCGCCCAACGTCCTGATTCTCCCCATGCTCGCGTCCGGCAACTTGACGTTGCGCACGGGGGCGATGGTACGCGAAGTCACGCACGACCGACGCGGCCTTGCGACCGGGGTCGTGTTCATCGACACGGAGACCGGACGCGAGGAGCACGTGCGCGCCCGCGTGGTGGTCCTGGCCGCGAGCGCCTGCGAGTCGGCGCGGATCCTCCTGAACTCGCGGTCCGCCATGTTCCCCGAGGGCCTGGCGAATTCGAGCGGCACTGTCGGGAAGTACCTCACGGATACCACGGGCACCGACGTGATGGGGTTCGTCCCCAGCCTCATGGACGGTATCCCCCACAACGAGGACGGCGTCGGCGGCGCGCACCTGTACATGCCGTGGTGGCTCGACAATGGGTCGCTCGACTTCCCACGCGGCTACCACATCGAGATGTGGGGCGGCCGTGGGATGCCGAGCTACGGGTTCATGGGAAAGATCCACGAGTTGCCGGGTCAGGAGGGCGGCTACGGGATCGCGCTCAAGAACGACTACCGGCGCTACTACGGATCGGTCGTCGGGTTCTCGGGGCGAGGCGAGATGGTGCCCAATGCGGACACGTACTGCGACCTCGATCCCGACACGGTCGACCAATGGGGCATTCCGGTGCTGCGGTTCCACTTCAAGTGGTCCGACCACGAGTACCTGCAGGTCAAGCACATGCAGGAGACGTTTCGCGCCTTGCTTCGCGAGATGGGCGGCGAGCCGATTGACGACATGCCCTCGGCCGACGACGGGTACGGCATCGCCCCGGGCGGAAGGATCATTCACGAGCTGGGCGTTACGCGAATGGGCGACGACCCAGCGAGTTCCGTGCTCAACGCGCGGTGTCAGGCGCACGACGTCAAGAATCTGTTCGTCGCCGACGGTGGGCCACTCGTCTCGCAGGCGGACAAGAATCCCACGTGGACGATTCTGGCGCTGGCCTGGCGGACCGCGGACTACATCGTCGAGCAACGACGCACGGGGGCCCTATGACGGAGCGACCGAGAACGGACACGGCACAGAGGACTCGCGACGCTCAGGTGTCGCGGCGGGACGTCGTTCGGGTCCTCGTGGCGGCAACCACCACGGCCGCCTTCACTTGGACGCCTGACGAGGTCGCTCGGGCCGCACGCGTCCTCCAACCCGGCGGGCACCCCCGCCACACGCAGACTCCCGGCTTCTTCACTTCCCACGAGTGGGACACGGTGCGCGGCCTCGTGGACATCATCATCCCGCGCGATGCCCGGTCGGGGAGTGCCACCGATGCCGGTGTCCCCGAGTTCATGGACTTCCTGATGCTGGACGGCGACAACGAGCGCCGGCAGACGGCGATGCGCGGCGGGCTGGCGTGGCTCGATACGGAGTGCCGCGAGCGGTTCGGCCACGATTTCGTGTCGTGCACGGAGGAGGAACGCACCAACGTCCTAGAGGACATCGCATACCCGGATCGTGCGGCGGCGAGTCGCTCCCAGGGAGTCGCGTTCTTCACCAGTTTTCGGGATCTCACCGCAAGCGGGTTCTGGTCCAGCAAGATGGGGGTGATGGACCTGCAGTACATCGGCAATACCGCCATCGCCGAGTGGACCGGGTGTCCGCCAGCGCAGCTGCGCAAGCTGGGCGTCGAGAGGGAGTAGCGGCAGACCCCGCCGGCACCCCGAGGGCCTCGCGGTCAACATCTGCGAGCGCTTCCGCGTATACCAGAAAACGATGTGCCACCCAGCCTACGTGTAGGAGAACGTCACGATGCACAAGCGCCAGCCCCTGCTGCTCGCCGTGCTCATGGGCATGGTGTTCGGACCGTTGGTGCATCACGCCGCTGCCCAAGACTCGCCGCGTCCGACGCTGCGGGTAGGCCGGATCACTGGGCCGATCACGCTCGACGGCACGCTCGACGAGCCATCCTGGAGCGAGACCGATTCCATCCCGGTCCTCACGATGATCGAACCCATCGAAGGCGGCGTGTTGGTCGGGCGCACGACGGTCCGCGTGCTCGCTGACGCCGACGCGCTGATCATCGGGATCGATTGCCGCGACCCCGATGCCTCGGGCATCGTGAGCTTCTCCAAGGCCCGGGACTCCGAACTCGAGAACGAGGATCACGTGAAGCTGATCCTCGATACCTTCCTCGACGGCCGCTCGGGATACGTCGTTGCGGTCAATCCGAGTGGGGCGCGGTACGATGCGCTGATCGCCGATTACGGGGAGGGTGAGAACAGCGCCTGGGATGCGGTGTGGGACGCCGGCACGACGCGTCGCGTGGACGGCTGGTCGGTGGAAATCCGGATCCCGGTCCGGAGCCTGAGTTTCCGGTCGGGAGTTTCCGAGTGGGGGTTCAACGTCGAGCGCCGGCTCGAGCGGCTCCAGGAAGTGAGTCGCTGGGCGAGTCCCGTCAGGGACGCGAAGGTCACCCAACCCAGCCGCGCCGGGCGGTTGCAGGACCTCCCCGCATTCTCGCTCGGCCTTGGCCTCACGGTTCGGCCAGCGGTGGTTGCGGGGTTCGAGAAACCCGCATTCGACGCCGAAACGAAGGCGACCGGCGAGCCGAGCCTGGACGTGTTCCAGCAACTGGGCCCCGACGCCGTGGCATCGCTCACGGTGAACACCGATTTCGCGGAAACCGAAGTCGACACCCGACAGACGAATCTCACGCGCTTTCCGCTGTTTTTTCCGGAGAAGCGGACATTCTTCCTCGAGGGCGCCGACATCTTCGACTTCGGCATCGGGCTCAAGACGTTCCGCCGTCCGGATCTCGAGCCGTTTCACAGCCGGCGTATCGGGCTGTTCTCGGGTCAGGAGATTCCGGTGATGGTCGGGGGCAAGATGAACGGACGGCTCGGGCAAACGAACGCCGGAGCGTTCGCCGTACGCACCGGGGAGGAGACGCTCATGGTCAATGGCGACACGACCGTCGTGGCGCCCGCGACCTTGGGCGCGGCTCGCGTCAAGCAGAACGTCCTCGCCCAATCGTCCATCGGCGCCATCGCGACGTTTGGGGATCCCGAGGGTCGATCCGCCAGCTGGACGACGGGTATCGATGCGACATTCCAGACGTCTCGGCTCTGGGGAGACAAGAACCTCCTCGTGGGCGCGTGGGGACTCGTCACCGACCGCGAGGGTCTCACGGGAGACCGGACCGCCGTTGGCGGGGCCATCGACTTTCCCAATGACACCTGGGACCTGTCCCTCACATACAAGCGCATCGGCGACGGATTCGATCCCTCCTTGAGCTTCGTGCCGCGTCGGAGGGTGCAGCTGTGGAGGGGCTCGGCTGACTGGCGTTACCGTCCGGCGTGGACGTGGGTGCGAGTGATGTTCTTCGAATTCCGGCCGACGGTCGCGTTGGATCTCGATGGTGGGTGGGAGAGCTACCGTTTCCAAATCACGCCGGTGAACTGGCAGCTCGAGAGTGGGGACCGCGTCGAGTTCAACGTCGTCCCGGAGGGGGAACGCCTGGTCGGGGCGTTCGAGATCGCCGAGGGCGTCGTGATTCCGCCGGGCCCGTATCGCTGGACGCGCTATCGACTCGAAGCCGAGATCGCTACCAAACGTCCCGTCAGCGGGCAGGTTACGTGGTGGTTCGGGAGCTTCTACGGGGGCACGCTGCACCAGGTCGATGGGACCTTGCTGACAAAGCCAACCCCGTTCCTGACATTCGAGATCTCCGGCGACTTCAACGCGGCGCGGCTTCCGGAGGGAGATTTCGATCGGTATCTGTTCAGCGGTCGCCTGCAGGTGAACTTCTCCCCCGATCTCCAGTGGAATGCCCTCGTGCAGTACGACAACGAGTCCAACGTCGTTGGCGCCAACAGTCGGCTGCGCTGGACGTTTCATTCTCTCGGCGACCTCTTCGTCGTCTACAACCACAACGTTGCCGATCGCGTGGGTGCGTGGCGTCTCGAGTCTAACCAGCTCCTCGTGAAGGCCCAGTACGCGATGCGGTTCTAGCCCGGGGAGATAGCGCGAGCAGACTCGGTTCCATCCGAACCTGTACGGCGGTCGGCGCGGCTGATAGGTTCTGGCCTATGTTCAAGATCGGATTGTTCTCCTGCCTGCTGGTGGCAGTCGGTGTACTGCCGACGGATGTCGCTCTCGCCCAGAGCGGCGAGCGCCCACTCCGGATCATCGTCTTCGGTGCCCACCCGGATGATCCCGAGAAGGTGGGTGGGACCATGGCCAAGTTCGTTGCACAGGGTCACACGGTCCGACTTGTCTCCCTGACCAACGGAAACGCGGGCCATTACACGATGGGCGGCGGCCCGCTCGCGCAGCGACGCTATCAGGAAACCCAGTGTGCGGGCCGAGCCATCGGGGCGGAGTACGTCGTCCTCGACAACGACGACGGCAAGCTCATGCCCACGCTGGAGAATCGGGAAGAGGTGATCCGTCAGATCCGTGAGTTCCAGGCGGACATCGTCATCAGCCCCCGTCCCAACGATTACCACCCGGATCACCGCAATACGGGCCTGTTGGTGAGGGACGCGGCCTATATGGTTACCGTGCCGAACATCGTCGCGTCGGTTCCCCACCTCACGAAGAATCCCGTCTTTCTGTACATGTCGGACCGGTTCACGGAACCCTCGCCCTTCGTTCCGGACATCGTGGTGGCCATCGACGATGTCATCGAGAAGAAGATCGACATGTACCATTGCCACGAGTCGCAGATGTATGAATGGCTTCCCTACAACCGAGGCGATCTCGACTCGGTGCCACGGGATCCATCGCAACGGCGCGAGTGGCTCGCCGAGACTCGAGGATTCCGCTCGTCCCAGCCTGGAGAGACCTACCGAGAACTGCTGATCCAGCTGTACGGACAGCAGCGGGGGAGCCAGGTGAAGCAGGCGGAAGCCTTCGAGGTTTCAGAGTACGGCTCCCAGCCATCCCGTGACGAGTTGAAGACGCTCTTCCCGTTCTTCGATTGATTGCCGCCTTCCCATAGGGTGCTGGCGGCGCATCTGGCACGAGACCTCACACTACCGATAGGAGGGTAGGCCAATTCGCAGAAGCTATTATGTCGTCGGTCTCATCTTCCTCATCTTCTTCGTTATCTCATTCCTGACCAACATCATTGGCCCTCTCGTCCCCGAGATCATCGACGACTTCGATCTGAGCCTCACCCTCGTGGCGGTGCTGCCGTTTGCGTTCTTCATTGCCTATGGTGTCATGTCCATTCCGTCGGGACTGCTGATCGAGAAGTTCCAGGAAAAGCCGGTCATGGTTGCCGCCTTCGCCGTCGCGTTTGTGGGCTCCTCGATGTTGGCGTTGTTTCCGAACTATCTGACCGCCATCTGGTCTTTGTTTCTCATCGGCTCCGGCATGGCCATGCTTCAGGTCGCGATCAACCCACTGTTGCGCGAGGCCGGTGGAGAAGAGCACTACGCGTTCAATGCCACTGTTGCCCAATTGGTCTTCGGCTCCGCTTCCTTCCTCAGTCCCCTCGTATACTCGTATCTCGTGCGCAATCTCGAGAGCCGGTCGGCCGATTCGAATCTGCTGATCACGACGTTATCAAGGGTCGTTCCTGACGATATCCCGTGGATATCCCTCTATTGGCTCTTTGCCGTGATTGCCCTGCTCATGGTCGGCATCGTATCCGTCTCGAGAATCCCAAAGGTCGAACGGAAAGCCGAGGAACAGGTCGGCGCTTTCACAACACACCTGGGCCTGCTGAAGAATCCCACCGTCATATTGTTCTTCCTGGGGATATTCACCTATGTGGGGCTCGAGCAGGGTATTGCCAACTGGATGTCCGAATTCCTGAACACCTACCATGGCTATGATCCACAAACAACCGGTGCGAGAGCTGTTGCCTGGTTCTGGGGTTTCATGACCGTAGGCGGTATCGCGGGCATCGTGCTGTTGAAGCTGATCGACAGCAAGATCGTGCTGGTGTTCTTCACCATTGCCGCGATCATCAGCTTCACCGCGGCCCTCTTTCTGTCCGGGCCCGTGGCTCGCATAGCGTTTCCGCTGGTGGGATTCTTTTCCGCGGTCATGTACCCGGTAATATTCTCGCTCGCGCTCAATTCCGTTGCGGAGCACCACGGCAGTTTTTCAGGGATACTGGTTAGTGCCATTATCGGAGGCGCCATCGTGCCGCTGGTTGTTGGTGGACTCGGCGATCTGTTTGGACTGCGGAGCGGCATGCTGTTCCTCTATCTGACCATGGGCTTCATCCTCAGTATTGGCTTCTGGGCCAAGCCGTTGATCAAGAACGTCACGATCGCACAGCGAAAACGGGAAGCTGTGTGAGCGAGGGCTCGGGAATGGTCACCTGCCGATTGGAGAACAATGGCAAGAACCACGGTCCTTGGAGTTGATCTCGGAGGGACCAACGCTCGCGCTGCACTGGTGCGCAATCAGCAGCTCGGCGAGGTGTCGTCAATACAGATCAATTCCCTGGGGTCGGAGGAGGAGGTGCTGGGCCAGCTCTGTGGGCTCATCGATCGGACGACGCGACAGGATGTTGACGGCATCGGGATCGGTGTTCCCAGTGTGGTGGATCTCGAAACGGGGATCGTGTACGACGTACAGAACATCCCATGCTGGAAGGAAGTGCCCCTGAAGTCCATACTCGAAGAGAAGTACTCAGTCCCCGTTTTGATCAACAATGACGCCAACTGCTTTGCGTTGGGTGAGAAGCATTTTGGGAAAGGTGTCGGACATCAATCAGTCATTGGACTCATTGTCGGGACGGGTTTCGCCGGAGGAATCGTCGTCGATGGCAAGTTGTATCCGGGGAGGAATTGTGGAGCGGGCGAGTTCGGCATGATTCCGTACTTGGAGAGTATCTATGAGCATTACTGTTCCGGACAATTCTTCACTCGTCGTGTGGGGCAAACGGGGGCAGAGGTCTTTCAGCGGGCCGTAGCAGGTGACCGGGAGGCCGAGACGATCTTTGCAGAGTTCGGTCACCATCTAGGTCAGGGTATCAAGATGGTTCTCTATGCTTACGATCCGGAGATGATCATTTTGGGTGGATCCGTCCGTAAGGCCTTCCGGTTCTTCCAGAAAGCTATGTGGGAGTCGATACGCTCCTTTGCCTATTCGGATTCCATCACGTCGTTGAAGATCGAAGTCTCAGAACTCGAGTACGCCGCAATATTGGGTGCGGCGGCCCTTCATCACGATGCTGCACTGGCCTTCAGGTGATGAATCGCCACCCTGGTGAAGGTGAGCGGTTAGGCGGTTGGGCGGTTGGGCGTCACGCGAGTCCCCTTGGCGGAAGCCCGGCGGCCCAGCAACCCCTTCGGCCTCATCAACTCCCTAGCGTCGTGCTGGCCAGGTCCGCAACCCTGGCACTCGTGACGTCAGCGCAGGTAGGTACTGAGAAGTCGGTTGGTCGCATCCAAAACGGCCAGCACGGCACCACGCGCCGGTTGCTCCTTGATGAGGCAAGACCCAACGAGACGCTCGGACCGTTGATCGACCCGGCTGGACAGTGAGACGACGACGAGAACGGTCTCTAGTGTCGTGAGCGCCTTGACGGCGAGTATCGTCAACTCCACTTGCCCGTGCGTCGCAGCCTCCAGCGCACGCGCCGCGGCTTCAGCAGCCGACCTCAGCTGGCCGTGGGGTGAGTCCTCGCCTTCGGCGGTGCCCACAAACTCCTCCCCAGCATGCCACGCCAGCACCACACGCACCGAACACTGGGTGTCGGACAGCTGTTGAAGCACGAAGTCCTTGAACCTGATTCGCACCTCGGACCTGGCCGCTCTTCGGTCAACCCCACTCATGGGTACCTCCGCGATGGACTTGGTCCCAATGTAGCAGCCACCGGGACGCGGGAAAACAACAGAGGAGTAGTCGGAATAGTCTCGACCGACAGCCACGAACGCGATGCGACGCCCAGGCTGGGCTGCCGCGCGCCAACTCGTGTCAGTGCAACGGGGCTTGGCGGGCCATGAGGTCGCCCTGTCGCTACGAGACGGATTCCGAGCTTCGGTCCCCCATCGTCCTTTCCGCGACGGCAGGCGAGCGTACCGACATTGGGTGGGACCAAGCTATTGGCTGGTAGCGATAGATTCTGCAAGTTCATTGAGGAGCGGCGGAACCAGGGAACATTCAGCTGTGCTGAGCTTGAACGGCGCATCGGCATCTCCAGCGAACGAGCGATTCACCATGCCCCAGTTGCTCCCCATCAGACGAACGTGCACGGTTGTGGTGCTGGCGCAGCTCGTGCTCGTTCCCGTAGCGTGGACGCAAGGATCGGGGCGTCTCGTCCTGCCCCGTCTCGACGGGCCTATCCAGCTTGACGGGTTGAGCAACGAACCGGCCTGGGAGGCCGTCGAGCCCTGGCTGCCCACGCAGTACGAACCGGACAACGGCGCGCCGCCCACCGAGCGCACCGAATTCCTCGTGGCCTACGACGACGATTACATCTACTTCGCGCTGCGAGGTTACGATCAGGATAGCACCGGCATTCGCTCTAACACCCTCTATCGCGACCGGCTCAGCGGGGACGACCACTTCGAGATCCTCCTCGACACCTTCAACGACAATGAGACGGCTGTCCTGTTCACGACCACCCCGGGGGGGATCCGCAAAGACGCGGCCATCTCCAACGATGCCAGTGGCGGCGGCATCGCCTCGGGCGGATGGATCAACGGGGATTTCAACACGTTCTGGGATGTCGAGACTGTAGTAAATGAGGAAGGCTGGTTTGCCGAGATGCGGGTGCCGTTCACCAGCCTTCGCTTTCAGGACGACAACGGGCAGGTGGAGATGGGCATCACCTTGCAGCGCAAGATAGCGCGCAAGACGGAGCGCCTGGTCTTTCCGCCAGTACCGTCGATCGCCAACTGGGCGTTTCTGAAGCCCTCGCTCGCTCAGAAGATCGTTCTCGAAGGCATTCGGCCGCGCAAGCCACTCTACGTGACGCCGTACGGCCTGAGTGGCCTCGGGCAAGCATTTCCGCTGAACGACGCCGGGACCGGCTATCCCCGCGAAGACGACGTCAAAGGCGAGGCCGGCGTAGATCTCAAGTATGGAATCACGAACAACCTGACGCTGGATCTCACGGTCAACACCGACTTCGCTCAAGTCGAAGCCGACGATCAGCAGGTCAACCTGACGCGCTTTTCGCTTTTCTTTCCCGAAAAACGGCAGTTCTTCCAGGAACGGGCAGGCATTTTTGACTTCAGGACCGGCGGGTTGAGCCGCCTCTTCCACAGTCGCCGCGTCGGCCTAACCGAAGACGGGCAGCCGGTTCGAGTACTCGGCGGTGCACGCCTCGTGGGCCGCTGGGGCCGCTGGGACGTCGGCTTCTTCGATATGCAGACCGCCGACAGCGAGACGCTCCCGTCCGAGAATTTCGGCGTGCTTCGCCTGCGACGTCAGGTCTTCAACGCCTATTCGTATGCCGGCGCCATGGTCACCAGCCGCGTCGGCACGGATGGCAGCTACAACCTGGCCTATGGGCTCGACGGCGTCATTCGCCTGGCCGGGGATGATTATCTGACCCTCCAATGGGCGCAGACCTTCGACCACGAACAGATCGACGACGGCAACCTCGACCTCGTCAATAGCGGGCGATTCACCGCTGCAATAGAGCGACGACGGCGGCGCGGACTGGGCTATAGCGCCGTCGTAGCCTGGGCCGGGCCCACGTACGATCCGGGCATTGGCTTCACCCAGCGTAACGATTTCACGCTGCTCGACGATGCGGTTTCCTACACCTGGCTACCGGGTGAAACGTCGTCGCTGATCTGGCATACCCTGGGGCTGGCCGGGTTCGCCTTCATGCGCAACGGGGATCGGTCCATCGAGTCGGCTGAGGTGGGGCCGGAGTGGGAGTTCGCCGCTAAGTCGGGCGCAGGCGGCAGCCTGGAGGCCAAGGTGCAGTTCGAAGACTTGCTCATTCCTTTCGCGCTTCCTGAGGAGGCTGTGGTGCCTGCCGGCAGCTATACGTTTTTCCGGGTTGGCGCTTCGTACCATGTCTCGCACACACGGCTGTTTCAACTGCGCCCGCGCGTAGAGGCCGGCACATTCTTCGATGGGTGGCAGGCAACGGCCGAGGTCTCTCCCATATGGTACGTCTCACCTCACCTGGAACTGGCGGGTTCCTACGTCTTCAACCGGATCCGCTTCCCAGATCGGGATCAGCGCGTGGACGCGCATCTGGCCCGCCTCCGCATCGGCACAGCGTTCAACACCAAGGTATCCACCAACGCGTTCATCCAGTTCAACAGCGCCGCCAACACCGTGTCGGCCAACGTTCGGTTTCGCTACAACTTCCGCGAGGGTAACGATCTCTGGATCGTCTACAACGAGGGCATGAACACCGACCGGCATCGCCTCACACCGACGCTGCCCTTCACCGACAGCCGGACGATCCTGGTCAAGTACACCTACACGTTCCATCTCTGATCTTTGACACGTCGCAATTCGTCGGCGTTGAAGGAGATCGTACAGGCCGGTTGGGTCGACGTCGAGCGGCGATAGTGAGCCGGTAGGCAACGAGAAGCGCACTACTGCTGCGGGCTTATCCCCTTCGTCATTGCAGAAAGAGCTGGCGGCGACGGAGGTTCTAGCCCTCCACGATCCGAAGACGCATGACGTACTGTACGTCGAGGTCGTCACGCCAGACGCCGTAGATCTTGCCGTCCAGGATGATTCGAGGTGTGAAGCGGGGCGGCATCGTCACGACACCCCTGTATCGGCCACCTGGATCGAACACATCCCAGTCACGAGATCCTATGTCCTGGGTCATGTCATAGGTCTCCAGCTCCTCGTCGGTGACCTCCGCGGGAGGTCGGAGGTGTTGGACCCAGATACTCCCGTTGGGCCCGATTGCCATACTGACGAACGCCGGGAAGAAGTCGGCGAAGCCGACCAACTGGCGGGTTTGCTTCATGAACTCCATGAACGACTCTGGAGGAACGAGCGAACGGACCTGCTGCTCGATGACCTCCCACATCATCTCCTTGTCTCGCTCGGTCACCGGCGCCGGCTCGGCCGGTTTGGTGACGATGCGCCGCAGGTTACCCTCTGGATCGAAAACGCTGATGCGGTACTGGTTGGTGATTCCGAAGAAGAGCTCCAAGCCATCGGACAACGTCCACACCGGCTCGGCGGCAAACACTGTCCTCCGAGAACCCCGTGCGCTGCTGAGGTCGATGCTCGCTCCAGGTGGAAACCTCATCAGTGTGTCAATCACTGAACCGTCGGTTGCGAGAGTGACAATGACGTCCAGACTGTCGCGTGCGGGCAGATCGGGCAGCGAGAAGGAACGCACCAGTGCCGCGACGACACCGGTGCGCGTAGCGACAATGGACATCGGAATGCCGTTTTCGATCCGGAGCGGGAAGCTGCCGAGGCTCATGCCGTCGGGGGCATAGCGATTCACTCGCTGGTTGGCCAAGTCCGGAACGAGCAGCGTATCACCAGGGCCCATGAACAATGCGCCAGCCTGTGCTCCGAGTTCGCCCGGGCCCTCACCGGGCTGCCCAATGGTCCGCTCGTACGTTCCGTCCGACGAGAACACGCGAATATTCCGTGCCTGGGCGTCGATGACGAAGATTCGATCCCTGGAATCGACCGCGATGAGTCCGATCAGCCCAAACTGATATTCCGCGTCGCCTTCGACCGTCCCAATGCGAAGCTCCTCCTCGAGTGTCCAGCGCTCGCTATCGCCCCACGTCCCTCGGTCCGTGTTCGCGACGATGGTGACACCGGCACTGTCCGTCACCGTACCGGTCCAGCTGTCCGCACCCGAGCACGCCGCAATGGAGGCGAGTGTGAGCAGGTGGCTCAGCGTTCTTGTTCTGGTTGTCATGGTGTCTGGTCCTCCAACCTCGGAATTGCACCGGCGTCCGTACTCGTGCCATCCTGAACGTTGGCGCCGACATCGTGTGGTCTGCGCGGGAGGCGAGTCAGCAGGCAGGGCGCATCCTTGTTCAAAGTTGGGGTAGATGAAGCCATCGCGGTAGCGCACGACCACGGTGGCCCCATGAGCGCAGCCACAAACTTGCCGACCGACACGGGTGACCGTATGATCGAAGTGCCGTTGCCCAGGACATCGACAGATGCGGGCTGGAGTGACCAGGCATTCCCTCTGAAGGGTGGGTATTCACCATGCCACGAAAAAAGAAATCTTCGAGAAGGGACTTCCTGAAGGATGTTGCTCAGGGATCATTGGCCGCGGGAGCGTTTCCCTTCATCGTAACAACGAGACCCTCACAGGAACGGGTGATCCTACCGCGAGATCCTCACCCGGATCGAGATAAGAGATTCGCTGCCAATGACACGATACGGTTAGGCGTGATCGGAACCGGGATCATTGGCTTCTACAACATCAGGTCGGCACTGACCGTTCCGGGGGTTGAATTGGCTGCCGTGTGTGATCTGTATGATGGCCGGCTCACACGGGCAAAAGAGCTATTCGGTCAGGACATTGTTGCAACCAGAGATTATCGTGAAATCTTGGGTAGGGATGACATCGATGTGGTGCTGATCGCCACACCGGATCACTGGCATGACATCATCAGCATCGATGCCATGAGGGCGGGGAAAGCCGTCTATTGCGAAAAGCCCATGGTACAGGAGGTTGCGGAAGGGCATCGGGTGATACAGGCCGAGAAGCGGCATAACGCAAAGTTCCAGGTCGGCAGCCAAGGTGTCAGTTCCATTGTCATGAAGAAGGCACAGGACCTGTATCGAGCAGGTGAAATCGGGGATCTGATCCTCGTTGAAGCGACGAATGACCGTCATTCATCCCTAGGCGCCTGGCAATACTCCATTCCTCCTGATGCGTCACCGCAAACGGTCGACTTCGACACGTTCCTGGGCGATACGCGAAAGGTGCCTTTCGATCCAATTCGCTTCTTCAGGTGGCGCAACTACCAGGCGTATGGCACCGGCATTGCAGGGGACCTGTTCGTTCACCTGTTCTCGTGGCTGCATTGGGTCATTGGCTCCGACGGACCGACGAGGGTCTATGCTTCCGGTGGATTGCGATACTGGAAAGATGGCAGAGATGTGCCGGATGTCTTGACCTGTGTTGTGGATTATCCCCAGGCAGCAACCCATGCACCCTTCAACTTGCAGATCCGAGTCAATTTTGTGGCCGGTGGCGGGGGAAGAAACTCATTGAAGCTAGTGGGTTCGGAGGGGACACTGACGTTCGCAGGGAATACGTTGACGGTGAGCCGCACACCATTTTCCGCCAAGCCGGGATATGGAGGGTATGACTCCTTGTCTACGTTCCCGAAAGACGTCCAGGATGAATTCGTCAGACAGCACCATCTGGAATACTACGATGTGCCCCCCAGCATCAACGAGCCCAGCGAGATCATCTATAGCCCACCGGACGGATATGATGACCGTGATGACCACTGGGCCCATCTGATCGCAGCGGTGCGGGACGGGAAAACCATCGTAGAAGATGCCACGTACGGTTTGAAAGCAGCCGGACCTTCTCTGGCAGCCAATGAAAGCCATTTCACGAATAGGGTCGTCACCTGGGATCCTCGAAAGCTGGCGTATGCTTGAGTACGCCCGCCTGTGCGACGCGTAGTACGATGGCTCACGCTCGGTGTTCTCGCGTTCGTTGTCGCGCCCGCGTGCAGTGACGCGTTCGGCATCGCTGAGATCCTGGGCATCTGGAACACTACGTCGATCAACGGCTACGCCGTTCCAGGTACCGTGGTATACGAAGGCGCCAGCCACGACACGCAGTACGTACGTTGGGCTTTCTACGATGGAGGACTATGCACACTGACCCAACGTGTCGATGGCATTACCGAGACGTATGATGCGTGCGACTACACGGTGAACGTGGAGCAAGAGACGATCGCCATTGTCTTCTTGTTCGATGGCGGTTGGGCGGTTAGCACTGTGGGATTGTGCCTCGCGCAGAGGAACCGACTATGAGTGACATTCTGTTTCAGCGCGCGGCGACGCGCATGCTCTTATGTGCCGTTGTGCTGACCGGCTGTGTGGGCAGCGGCCCCCGATGGAGCGAAACGGAATCGGGAACGATCAGAACGGTGACCAACAGGGGTGGTCAGACCCTGGGGTACGTGACGACATCGGGCGTCAGCCTGCTCACCGTCGATGGGTTCGCCTTCAAGGACCTGAGCAAGAACGGAGCGCTGGATCCGTACGAAGACTGGCGTCTCTCCGCCGACGAACGGGCGAAGGACCTTGCCTCGAAGATGTCGGTCGAGCAGATCGCTGGCCTCATGCTCTACAGCGCCCACCAGGCCGTTCCTGGGGCAGGTGGACGGCTTAGGGCGACCTACGACGGAAAGCCGTTCCCCGAGAGTGGGGCGAACGCATGGGACCTCTCCGACGCCCAGAAGGACTTCCTGACCAACGATAACCTGCGGCACGTGCTGATCACGTCGGTGGAAAGCCCCGAGGTGGCGGCGCGCTGGGACAACAACGTCCAGGCGCTGGTGGAAGGCATCGGGCTCGGGATTCCCTCCAACAACAGCTCAGACCCGCGCCACAACACGCAGGCCGATGCGGAATACAACGCCGGTTCCGGAGGGGACATCTCGATGTGGCCCCGTGCGATCGGCCTCGCCGCGACCTTCGATCCCGGCATGGTCCGGCAGTTCGGCAACATCGCGTCGAGAGAATATCGCGCGCTCGGCATCACCACGGCCCTTTCTCCGCAAATCGATCTGGCCACCGACCCCCGTTGGTTCCGATTCCGCGGCACCTTCGGGGAAGACGCAGGCCTCGCGACAGACATGGCCCGCGCGTATGTGGATGGGTTTCAGACCTCCGCGGGCGACGCGGCCATCACCGGGGGGTGGGGCTATGAGAGCGTGAACGCCATGGTCAAGCACTGGCCGGGGGGTGGGTCGGGCGAGGGCGGCCGAGATGCCCACTACGGCTTCGGCAAGTATGCCGTCTATCCCGGCGGCAACTTCGACCTCCACCTGATGCCGTTCACGGACGGCGCGTTCAAGCTAGAGAGCGAGACAGGCATGGCGGCGGCGGTCATGCCGTACTACACCATCTCGTTCAATCAGGATACCACGTATGGCGAAAACGTGGGCAACGCCTACAGCACCTACCTGATCACGGACTTGCTGCGAGGGACGTACGGCTTCGATGGCGTGGTCTGCACCGATTGGGGTGTCACGCGCGATCATACGGGTCTGGATGCCTTTGGCCGCACGCCCTGGGGCGTGGAGGGGTTATCAGAGGCGGAGCGGCACTACGAAGCTCTGATGGCGGGCGTCGATCAATTCGGCGGCAACAACGATGCCGGGCCGGTCATCGAAGCCTACGCGATGGGTGTGGAGGAGCACGGCGACGCGTTCATGCGCGCGCGGTTCGAGGCGTCAGCCGTCCGCTTGCTCAGAAACATCTTCCGCACCGGCCTGTTCGAAAACCCCTACCTCGACGTGGAAGAATCCGCTGCCACCGTGGGCAAGCCCGAGTACATGACCGCCGGCTATGAAGCGCAGCTCAAGTCCTTGGTACTACTGAAGAATCAGAACAACGTCTTGCCGCTGCAACGAGACGCGACGGTATACATCCCACAGCGCTACGTGCCGGAAAGCCGGAATTTCTTTGGAAACGTCACGCCGGCTCGGAACGAGGATCCGCTGAACCTGGAGATCGCGAGGAAGCATTTCGACGTGACCGACGATCCGGACGCGGCGGATGCCGCCCTCGTCGTCATCAACAGCCCCGCGTCCACCGGTGGGTATGACAAAGCCGACGTGGAAGCGGGCGGCAACGGGTATCTGCCGATCAGTCTTCAGTACGCCACGTACACGGCCACGCACGCCCGTGCCACCAGTATCGCCGGCGGGGATCCCCTAGAAACCCTACGAACCGCTCGTACCGGGGCAAGACGGTCACCCCTCCGAATGTGACCGATCTGCAAGCGGTCCTCGACGCCCGCGACAAGATGAATGGGAAGCCCGTCATCGTCGTCCTCAACATGTCGAACCCGACCGTGGTGTCGGAATTCGAGCCGAGTGCGAACGCGATCGTTGTCAGCTTTGGCGTGCAGGACCAGGCGATCCTCGACATCCTGACCGGTGCGGCTGAGCCTTCGGGCCTCCTGCCCTTGCAGCTGCCAGCGAACATGCAAACCGTGGAGGGGCAGGACGAAGACACGCCGCACGACATGCAACCCTACGTCGACGCCGAGGGCCACGCCTACGACTTCGTCTTCGGGCTCAACTGGGCTGGTGTCATCAACGACGCCCGGACGGCAACCTACGGGAAAGGGAGGAAGGCGACCGGACGCAACCCGTAGCGCCCCGCTGCGCGAGACTCGCACCGCCACTGGCGTGAGTGTCGGGATGGCGTCCGCGGCCTGTTACCGCCCGGCCCCGCGCCACGCAGATGCGTTCTTTACTATGCCGGTGGTTTACCTGCGTTCCAGATCACTCGAGAGAACATCCAGGAGCCCT
>JBDHEI010000040.1:0-26819 GCA_039591075.1 Gemmatimonadota bacterium | reverse complement strand
ATACCTTTGCCGTCCCCCACCCGGCGATCAGCGCGGGCGCAAGTACCGCCAGATAGAGGTTCCGCTCGGCAAGGACCACCCCCGAAGCAACCAGAAGATTGGCCGTGGGCGCGTAGCTCAGCACTGCCACCAAGATCCCGAAGGCCACCACTGGAGCGCGCCGCACGGACAGGACACCCAAGGCAAGCGCGGCCACTGTTGCCAGGAACCCGAGCGTGCCAACCAGCGTAACCGACTCGCGCACCGTCACCACCTGCGGCGCGTAATCCGAGGCGAGCGCGAAGGGCCACGTGAGAAGGCGCAAGACTTCGAGGTAGACGGGGAACATCGTCATCACGCGGCCGTACGGGGACAACCCGAAGAAGGCCGCATGCGTCCCGCCGCCGACCAGCCCACCCGCAATGCTTCGCCAGACGAAGAGCCAGGCCAGCGTGAGTGCGGCAACGGCCACGTACAGGCCGGTCGCCGAGTGGCGGGGCCGCCGTGGCTCGAGCAGGTGATCGACGGCGAGCACGCCGATCGCGATCACCCCGTGCTCTTTGGAGCAGAGAGCCAGCGTCACGGCGACGAGCGTGGCCGCGAACCACCACCGCCGCGCTCGAGACGACGCCACCTGCCGGTACCGCCGGGCGCTCAGCACGGCTAGCAGCAGCCACACGGCCACGAGGAGCTCGGCCCGCCCGACGACGTTGGCCACCGCCTCGACGTGGACCGGATGCACGGCGAACACCAGTCCGGTCACGAGCGCGCCGACTGGTGCAAGCCACGCCAACGCCACGCGCACAACGAGCGCGGTCGCTGCCACGTGCAAACCGACGTTGACGAGATGAAACCACCACGGGGCACCACCCGCGATGCTCCAATCCAGACCGTAGGTCAGGATCGTGAACGGGCGGTACAGGCCGGCCCACCGCCATTCACCCGGCCAGTACACCTCGAACCACGCGGCGATGGCGGAGGAGAGCGAGTGTGCCGCCGGATTGTCACGGATCGCCACGAGATCGTCACCGGCCCACCCGTTCCGCACCGCCAGCAGATAGACGACGGTGGCCACCGCCGCAGCGATCCACGTCGCACGACCGCGCGTCATCGGGGGCACCGGAACCGGTACAGCGCCGGACCGTCCGCGACCGTGAACAGGGGTGTCAGGACCGAATCCCCGCCAGCCCCCAACGCGTCGAGCAACGGCAGTGCATCGCCACCCAGCCACGACGTGGCCACATGGGTGACACCCTGCTTGCAGAGATAGTGCTGCGTGGTGTCGGCGCCGAAGCTTCCCATCCGACGTCCGTCCAGCTTGAACAAGAACAGCGGAACCGCCGAGCGGCCCGTGTAGAGATAGACCATCGCCTCACCATCCGACGCGATGATCGCATTCTCGGGCGTGCCGGTTCGGATACCTGCAGTGAGGAGCGCAAACGGGCGACTGGCTCGATCGGCCGTCATCGCAAACTGGCGATCCATCACGGAGACGACCTGACGCCACCCAAACCCTAACACGACGACCATCATGAGCACGACGACCGGGATACGCCCCCACCATCCCCACTGCCAGGCCCGCAGCGACCCGGCTGTGGCCAGAAGGGCCATCCACGGGAGCAGGATCCACATGAAGCGGTCGGGCGTGAACGGCCACAGGGTTACCATGCCAACGTACGGCAGCAACACCAGGAGCAACGTGGGGACGCGCCGTGCCAGCGTCACCGCCCCGACGACGACGGCACCGAACACCATGGCCGTGACGGCGAGCCAGATCGGGGTAGGGAGTGCCGGCACCAGCAGTCGCAAGAACGGCTGGAGCGAGGTGAAGTCCAGCCCGGCAAGGAGTCCGACCACCCCAGCCTGTCCGGCGTACTGCGTGTACGTGCCGTAGTTGGTGGCGAGCAGCGGATCGATGCTCTCTCCGTGTCCGGCGAGCCACAGCCACCACGGCGCGGACACCAGCAGCGCCGCCGCGAGGGCGACTCCTGCAGCGCCTCGCCGACGGCGCAGCAGGAGTGCCAAGGGGATGCCCACGATAGCCGCGATACCGATGGAGCGCGTGAGCGTCGCCAGTCCGGCGAGCACACCGGCCGCGGCGGCTTTCCCCAGTCCCACGTCGTCCCCGTCGGCCACACACACGGCGCCCGCGAGCAGCGCCAGGAACAGCGGCTCGGAGAACCGCACCCCGACGAGCGTCAGCATGGGAAATGCCGTCACGCCGATCGTGAGCGCGAGATACCGAGCCAGTGGCGGCACGGCGGTCCGGCGAGCGTGGCGAACCATGATCCAGGCAGCAGCCCCGAGGGCTGCGGCGTCGAGGAGCTGGAACAGTACCACGTTTGCCGGGAAGTCAGGCCACAGCCGCCACAGTCCCGCCAGCACGAGCGGATACAGGGGCGGGTAGTGCACGGCCGGCGGCGCACCGGGCAGGTGCAGCGACACCAGGCCGCTGCCTTCGGCCAGGGCCTTGGCGATCGCGACGTAGATCCCGTCGTCATAGAACACGCCCACCATGGCACTGGTCTGCGCCCAGAGGGCGACGGCGAAGACGACGAGCCCGACCATCGCCGGGCCGTGCCCGCGGGTGAGCGCCCGGCTCACGGAGTGTTGGCGGTAGACGCGAACAGGTTGAACCGGAGGATGTGCCAGATGGCGGCGACGCCGTCGCGCCAATCGATCTTCTTGCCCTCGGCGTAGGTCCGACCGCTGTAGCTGACGGGCACCTCCCAGATCCTGGCCCCCACCGCCGCCAGGCGTGCGGTGAGCTCCGGCTCGAAGCCGAAGCGGTCGGACACGAGCGGCAACGATTTGAGGAGATCGGCACGGACCATCTTGTAGCACGTCTCCATGTCGGTCAGGTTGAGATCGGTGAGCATGTTCGAGAGCAACGTCAGGAAGCGGTTACCGACGGAGTGCCAGAAGTAGAGCACGCGGTGCGGGCCCGCGAGAAACCGCGATCCGAACACCGCATCGGCACGATCCTTCCGAATCGGCTCGAGCAACACCGGGAACTCCTGCGGGTCGTACTCGAGGTCGGCGTCCTGGATGACGATCACGTGACCGGTCGCCGCCTGGATGCCGGCGCGGACCGCCGCGCCTTTCCCCATGTTGCGCGGCTGGTCGATCACGCAGTCGACAAGTCCCTCGCGCCCCAGGCGCGCGAGGATCTCCCCCGTTCGATCCTGCGACGCGTCGTTGACAGTCACGATCTCGATGTTGAGGGGGACTTTGCGGACCCGGCGAACCGCATCCTCGATCGTGTCCTCTTCGTTGTACGCCGGCATCACCGCCGATACGATCAGCTCGGACGTGGCGGCCGGCAGCGGCGCGCTGTGGAACCGCCGCTCATGTCGTCTCAGCTTCATACCTGGCCAGCTTGCGGTAGAGGGTGGACGGATCGATGCCCAGCACCTCCGCCGCGCGGCTCTTGTTGCCGCCCTCGGCCTGGAGGACCCAGGAGATGTAGGCGCGCTCGATGAGCTCCAACGTCGGGGTCTGGAGCGGGCGGTCCGCTACGAAGGGCTCGGACTTGGGCGACGTGACGCGGTCCGGGAGCGCCTTGGCTTCGACCTCCTCACCCTCGGTCAGGGCTACCGCGTGCTCGAGCGCGTTCTCCAGCTCGCGCACGTTGCCTGGCCACGGGTACTCCAGGATGACGGCGAGGGCATCCTTGGCGACATGCTTCACCTGATCGCCGCGTTGCTCGGCGATCCGCTGGAGGAACCCCTCGGTGAGAAGCGAGATGTCCTCAGTTCGCTCGCGCAGCGGCGGCAGCCGAAGGGCAATCACGTTGAGCCGATAGTAGAGATCTGACCGGAACGTGCCCTGCTTCATCTCCAGGTCCAGATCCCGATTGGTCGCGGCAATCACCCGCACGTCGACCGGAATCGGCACCGTGCCACCCACCGGCAGCGCTTCGCGCTCCTGCAGAACGCGCAGCAGCTTCACCTGGGTCGACGGCTTCGTGTCGGCAATCTCATCCAGGAAGAAGGTGCCACCCCGTGCGGCCGCAAAGAGCCCCTCCTTGTCGCGATCGGCCCCCGTGAACGAGCCTTTGACGTAGCCGAACAGCTCCGACTCCAGGAGCGTCTCGGGGAGCGCCCCGCAGTTGATCGAGAAGAACGGCCCGTCGGTCCGTTGTGACAGCTCGTGGATGTAGCGCGCGATGACCTCCTTTCCCGTGCCGCTCTCGCCCAGGACCAGGACCGTCGACTCGGTGGGGGCAACCTGTTCGGCGAGGCGCAGCACATCGCGGAAGACTTTCGACGTGCCGATGGGCTGCACGAGACGCGAGCGCTCGCGGCGCCGGATTTCCCGTTTGAGCTGCTTGTTCTCGGTCCGCAGATTCCGCTGCTCGGCGGCCCGTTGACAGATGGCCACCAGTTCGTCGTTCGAGAACGGCTTCTGGATGTAGTAGAACGCGCCCGCGTTCACCGCCGCGATGGCAGATTGGAGCGTCGCTTGGGCGGTCATGAGAATCACCGGCAGCTCGGGATCGATCTCTCGGGCCGCCTCGAGGATGTCGGTCCCGCTCACGCCAGGCATACGGATATCGGTGAGCACGACGTCGGGCGGTCCCGCCTTCAGGGCCTCGAGCCCCGCCTTACCCCCCTGGGCAATGTCCGGCTGAAAGCCTCTGTTCTTGAGCAGAATGCGCAACGTGTCGAGGATCGCGCTCTCGTCGTCGATGATCAGGATCCTGGGTCGGGTGTCGCTCACGCGTCGTCCTCCGAGACCTCTGCGGAGCCGGCGGCGGGGATCACGATCGAGAACGTGGTGCCCGCCCCCGGACGGGAATCGAGAAACAGCAGGCCGCGATGGGCCTGCACGGCACGCTGTACGATGGCAAGTCCGAGACCGGAGCCGCCGGTCCGGCCGCTCACGAACGGCTCGAACAGTCGGTGGCGTAGCTCCTCGGGAATCCCGGGTCCGTCGTCCGTGACGCTGAGCAGGACCGCCGGTCCGAGCCGCACGCCCATTGGCACGTCGTCCAGCCGTGCCTCCCGCACCTCGACGAGAACCCTCGCGGTGTCTGTGGACGCCTGGACCGCGTTCAGCACCAGGTTCACCACCACACGGTGCAGCAAGTCCTCGTCGCCTTCGACCGGCGGCGGCGTCTTCGCGACGATGCGCAGGTTGGCATCCTCGGGACAGTCGGGATGCTTACGGACCACGGCCACGGCGGCCTCGACGACCTGTACCAGATCGAATGGCCGCCCCTGGGTGACCCGAACCCGGGAAAAGTCGAGGAACTCCGTAAGGAGCCGACTGAGTCTGTCGCTCTCACGAATGACCAGTCGTGTCAGGTGCCGCTCGTCTTCTCCCTGGCGCTCGGTACCGGCCAGTTGCTCGATGGACGATCGAATGGATGCGAGCGGGTTCTTGATCTCATGGGCGAGCGACGCCGACAGCTCCGCGACGGCCTCCAGACGCTCCGTCCTGAGGCGCAGCGCCTCGATGCGCTTCTGGTCACTGATGTCGGTGAAGATGGCGGTCACCGACGGCGACGCCGAGTCTGGCGTATCGATGCTCGTTGTCGTGACGCCGATCGGGAACTGACGGTCACCGACACGCACCTCGCCCTCCGAGCGGACGGACTTCTGGCGCGTCGAGCGGGTGACCGCGATCGCCTGCAACAGCTCGGCTGCGCGGTCGCCGACCAACTCGTCGAGAGACCGGTCCACGCTCGCTTCCTCATCCAAGCCGAGCAACTCACACGCCGCCGGATTGGCGAAGAGGAGCCGACCATCGCCGTCCACCGTGAGCACACCGCTCCGGATGTTCTGGAGGATGTCGCTCGCTTCGAGCCGGAGTCGATGCACCTCTTGCTCGAGTTCTTCGCGTTCGGCACCCATCACCCGCACGCGGCTCGCGATCAGTCCCGTGGCCATGAACACCGCCACGAACACGGCAATCTGGAGCCACACCACGACCGAGAGCTGGACGGGTTGCCACCAGACGATGTCCGCCAGGTAGAGCAGGATCGCGAGGCTGGTGACGAGCAGACTGGACGCCAGCGGCATCAACACGGCACTCACCGCGATCACCAGGATGTACAGCGCCGGGAACTGGCTGTCCGGCCCCTCCGTGACGTGGACGACGGTCGTGACGAGGGCCAGGTCGAACACCGCTTGCGCGTAGAGGAAGGTGAGGTTGGGCTCGGATCTGCGAACGTGGGTGTACCAGACCGACAGCCCACTGGCGATCACGCTGGCGATCGCGGCCACTGCCAGGATGACGATCGTCTCGGGCGGGACGGCCCTGAAGGAGAAAGCAGCCGCGACGAAGACCACGATCGCCACTGTGACGCGGCCCAAGTAGATCCACCCCAGCAGATCCCGTGGCCACGTGGCGCCAACCATCGGCGCTACGGCGGCTCGCGGCTGACCCGTGCCCCCCGAGCGTTGCATACGGCCAAGTATCCTGAACCCCTTCGCAAAATGCAACACCCGGACCGCTCGCCTGGCGGTGGTGAGCCTCCCGCGACGGTCCAGGCTCCGGGATTTCGCGGCACAGATGTTGGCAGTGTTGCAGCGCGGCACGACGCAACGCGGGCCCCGGCGCTGCAGCACCGGAGCCCGTTGCGGGGGACACGGGTGATCCTACCCGATCACGTTCACCATATCGAAGATCGGCAGGTACATCGAAACGATCATGCCGCCGACCACCACGCCCAGCACCACGATCATGATCGGCTCCATGATCGAGAGCAGGGCACTGACGGCGGCGTCGACCTCGTCGTCGTAGAAGTCCGCGATCTTCGTCAGCATCTCGTCGAGCCCGCCGGTTGCCTCGCCGACCGCGATCATGGACGTCACCATCGGCGGGAACACCTTGGATTTCTCGAGCGGGCCTGACACGGTCTCACCGCCGGCAATCGAGCTCCGGGACTCCATGACGGCGTCGTGGATCACCCGGTTCCCCGCCGTCCTGGCCGTGATCTCGAGCCCGTCGAGAATCGACACGCCCGACGAGAGCAGCGTGCCGAGCGTGCGGGTGAACCGCGAGACGGCGGACTTGCGGAGCAGGTCTCCGATCACCGGCATGCTGAGGAGCAGGCGGTCGATGTTGAGCTTGCCGCCTGCGGTTTTGTAGTACTGCCGGACTCCGACGGAGAGCGCGATCACGCCCAGGATCATCGCCCACCAATATTGGGAGAGCATCCCGCTGAGCCAGATCACCAAGCGGGTCGGCGCCGGGAGTGGCACGTTGGCCTCACGGAACATCTGCTCGAACGTCGGAATGACGAAGAGGAGCAGCACGATGACCGCGATGCCCGCCACGGAGAAGATGACGGCGGGGTAGATCGCCGCGCCCTTCACCTTGCGCACGATCGCGTCGTTTTTCTCGAGGAACGTGGCGAGACGCAGCAGAATGGTATCCAGGATACCACCCGCCTCACCGGCCGCGACCATGTTGACGTAGAGGGCGCTGTACGCGCTACGGTGCTTGTCCAAGGCATCGGCGAGGGTCTGACCGCTCTCGACGTCGTACAGCACCAGCTTCGTGGTGCTGGCAAGCGCCTTGTTCTCCGTCTGTTGCGCCAGGATGTCCAGCGACTGCACCAGCGGAAGTCCCGCGTTGATCATCGTGGCGAATTGCCGCGTGAACACGACGACGTCGCGCGTCGGGATGCGTACGGCGCGCCGCTTTTTCTGGCGCTCGCGAACCCGCACCGCCATGAGCCGGTTCTTCCGCAGGTGCTCCCGAACGGCGTCCATCGACGGGAGGTCGACGGTTCCGGTGGTTTCGTCGCCGGAAACCGTGCGGGCAGTGTACTCGTAGGTCGGCATAGACTCTTCTCCGCGGAATTAGCGCCGGCTGGCGGCCGCGCGGGCGGAGCGCTCTTCACCCGGCAGCGGCTCGCCGATCGCGCGCAGGAACTCGTTCTGGTCCGGAGCGACCCGGAGGCACTCCTCCATCGACACCTCTCGGGACATGTACAGCTGATGCAGCGAGTCCGTCAGCGTCTGCATGCCGTGCTTCTTGCCGGCCTGAAGCGAGGATTGGATCTGGTGCACCTTGTCGTCGCGGATCAGCGCCCGAATCGCCGGGGTCGCGACCATGATCTCACACGCCATGATCCTGCCCTTGCCGGACACCTTGGGCAACAACAGCTGCGTCACCACCCCCTCGAGCACGAACGCGAGCTGCGCCCGCACCTGTGACTGCTGGTGCGAGGGGAAGACGTCGATGATCCGGTTGATCGTCTCGGCGGCCGAGTTGGTGTGGAGCGTCGCAAAGGCCAGGTGACCGGTCTCCGCAATGGTCAGGGCCGCCGAGATTGTCTCCAGATCGCGCATCTCGCCAACCAGCACGATATCCGGATCCTGCCGCAGGGCGTACTTGAGCGCGTTGGCAAAGGACTGCGTATCGGTCCCGACTTCTCGCTGATTGACGATGCAGCCCTGATGACGGTGAATGAACTCGATCGGATCCTCGACGGTGATGATGTGACCGTGGCGCTCCTTGTTGACCTTGTCGATCATCGCCGCGAGCGTGGTGGACTTGCCCGACCCGGTCGGGCCGGTCACCAGGACCAAGCCGCGGGGGCGCTCGGCCAGCTTCTCCATCACTGCCGGGAGGCCGAGGTCCTCGAAGGTCCGCACGTTGAATGGGATCTGTCGAATCACCATCGAAACGCAGCCGCGCTGCTTGAAGCAGTTACCGCGGAACCGCGCCAGATTCTGGATCCCGAACGAGAAGTCCAACTCGTCTTCGGTCTCGAATCGCTTCTTCTGGTTTTCGGTCAGCACCGAATAGGCCAGCGTCAGCGTGTCTTTCGGTGTCAGGTTCCGATCGGTACGGGAGTTGGTGATGTCACCGTCCACGCGCAGCTTGGGCCGCTCGCCCGCCGTCACGTGCAAATCGGACGCGTCCCGCTCGATCATCTCCTCGAGTAGCTGACGCAGGTTCAGGGTCTCGCTGCTTCTGGCCTCGTCGGTCATGGACTACTCCGCCGCCGTCTCCTTGACGACTTCCTCGAGTGTGGTAACGCCCTTGCGGATCTTCTGCATCCCGTCCACCCGCAGGGTCAGCATTCCCTCCTTCACGGCCTGGTTCCGGAGTTCCTCGGTCGACCCGCCCCGTAGGATCATTCGGCGCACCTCGGGCGACATGGCCATGACCTCGTAGAGCCCCTGGCGGCCCTTGTACCCCGTGTCGCCACAAGCATCGCACCCTTCGCCCTTGTAGAATGTGATCCCCGTCGCTTCCACCTCGGAGATCCCGAGGACGGCCAACTCTTCCGGCGAATACTGGTGCTCTTGCTTGCAGGACTCACAGATCCGCCGCACCAGCCGCTGGGCGACGATCAGATTGACCGCGCTGGCGACGTTGAAGGGCTCGATCCCCATGTCCACCATGCGGGTGACGGTCGACGGCGCGTCGTTCGTGTGCAGGGTCGAGAGCACGAGGTGCCCCGTGAGCGAAGCCTTGATGGCGATGCTGCCGGTCTCCAGGTCGCGGACCTCGCCGACCATGATGATGTTGGGATCCTGGCGCAGGAATGCCCGCAGGGCGGCGGCGAACGTCATCCCGATGTCGGTGCGCACCAACACCTGGTTGATGCCGTGGATATTGTACTCCACGGGATCCTCCGCGGTCATGATGTTCACCTCCATCGTGTTGATCCGGGACAGCGCGGAGTAGAGCGTGGTTGTCTTCCCGGATCCTGTCGGGCCCGTCACCAGCACCATCCCGTACGGGTTGAGGATGGCCCGCATCAGATCCTTCTCCGCCTTCGGCTCGAACCCGAACTTCTGGAGATCGAGCGTCAGGTTGCCCTTATCGAGGATCCGGAGCACGATCTTCTCGCCGTAGATGACGGGCAACGTCGAGACCCGGAAATCGATCACCCGGCTGCCCATCTTCAACTTGATGCGGCCATCCTGCGGCACGCGACGTTCGGCGATGTTCAGGTTGGACATGATTTTGACGCGCGACGTCAGCGCCGCCCTCAGCTTGACGGGCGGCTTCATCACCTCCAACAGCGCGCCGTCGACCCGATACCGAACCCGGATTTCCCTTTCGAACGGCTCGATGTGGATGTCACTCGCCCCGCGTCGCACCGCATCGGTCAGGATCCCGTTGATCAGCTTCACGACCGGGGCGTCGTCGGCGACCTGGGTCGGCGCATCCTCGTCCTCTTCCTCCTCGATGACCTCGAGATCCTCATCCTCCATGTCTTTGAGCAGGGTCTCGAGCTGCGCGTCCGTCTGCTCGTAGTACCGCTCGATGGCCGTTCGGAGGGTGAACTCGCCGGCAATGACGGGGAAAATGTCGAACCGCGTGACGAACTTGAGATCTTCGACCACCGCCACGTTGGTCGGCTCCGCCATGGCCACGGTGAGCGTGCGACCCTCCCGCTTGAGGGGCAGGACGTCATGCTTCACCGCGATTTCTGCCGGGACGAGCTTGATGATCTTGGGGTCGACCTCGAACCGGGACAGGTCGACGGCGGGAACCCGATACTGCCGGGCGAGCATCTTGGTAATCTCGAGTTCCTGGATCAACCCGAGCTTGACCAACACGTAGCCCAGCCGCATCCCGGTCCGGCGCTGCTCCTCGAGCGCGCCCAGGAGCTGCTCACGTGTCAGGAGGCCCTCGCGGACGAGCAACTCGCCCAATCGCTCTACGCCTGCTGCTGCCGTGGCCATGCCCGCCCGATGAAAGTGAATTGAGGAATGGTCAACTCGTTAATACACAACGACGTAAGGTTATGAGGACCTCCCTGAGTGTCAAGGGATTTGGACACTATTTCGCAGGCGCTCGATGATCTGCGGGCCGATGCCGGGCACGCGCTGGAGGTCCTCCAGGCGTCGGTACGGGCCGTGCCGACGACGATCCGCGACGATTTCCGCAGCCCGCACCGGGCCGATGCCCGGGAGGGTTTGCAACTCCCGTTGCGTCGCTGTATTGACCCGGACTCGTCCGCGCGGCTCGGCACCGCGATGGGTCGATCGACCCGAGAACGTGGCGTGCGGCCGAACGCTCTCCAGCAGCCCCGGCCCGATCCCCGGCACGCGCTCCAACTGGTCCAGCGTGCCAAAGGCCCCGCGCGCGGCCCTGTCGGCGACGATGCGAGCGGCCAATCCCGCCCCGATGCGCGGCAGCCGGGTGAGATCCTCGGCGCTGGCCACGTCAACGTCGATCCGTTCCCCCGGACCCAGGGGCCGCGCGAGTCGCGCCGCACGAGCCGCCAGCGAGTCGCGCAATGGTCGCGACGAATCGGCCGCACCGTACGCGATCGCTCCCGCAGGCTGCGACCCGCCGACCGCGAGCCGGACCAGCATGCCGGCGACGGCGAGGCCCAGCAGCAGCATCGCCGCGCGGCGATCGTCCGCTGTTGCCATGGTGCGGACGCTGCACCGCTCGCGTCAACAGCTCAACCCAAATCATCGCCCGGGGGATCGGAACACATCGGTGCCGCATGGGGATGGGGACGGATCGCTCGCTAGCGAAGGAGGGCCAGCGCCACTTCTCCGACGATCTGCAGGCTCTCCGCACTCACCTTGTCGAGCGTGTCGTCGGTCGTGTGCCAATAGGGATTGTCCCGACCGCCGTAATTGAAGTCGATGACGTCGATCGCTCGCACGCCGACTTCCTGGAGCGGCACGTGGTCGTCGATCACGGTGTGGCGCACCGAGGACCGGAAGACGCGCCCGTACCCCAAGTCGGCGGCACGGCTCCACACTCGTTCTACGACCTCCGGAGCCTCTGCGACCGAATAGCCCTCCTGATACAGATCCAACTCGCGGTCGCCGATCATGTCCCACACGACCGCGAAGAGCGGCAGGGCTGTGCGGTCGAGGGATGCCGCGTAGTGGCGTGATCCGAGCAGGACGTCGCGGTTGTCGGTGAAGTCGCCGTAGTCTTCGCCATCCACGAACACGAGATCCACGCCGAACGCCGGCGGCTCCCGCCGGAGTGCATCCGCCACGCCCAAGAGGAGCGCAACGCCGGACGCACCGTCATTCGCCCCGGGGACGGGCTGCCGCTGTGCACCGAGATTGTCGCTGCGGTCGGCGCGCGGCCGCGTGTCCCAATGCGCCACGTAGAGTACCCGCTCCCGCAGCGCCGGCCGGAACCGCCCGATGAAGTTCCGCAGTTGCAGCGTGTCGCCAGCCGTCGTGACGTGGGTGAATTCCTGCACGTCGACCGAATCGACGCTGGTCCGGAGCTGTGCGAGAATCCAGTCGCCCGCCTGCCGATGTCCCTCGGTGTTGGGGATCCTGGGGCCGAAGGCCAGCTGCGTCTCGACGTAGCGGAGCGCAGCGGCGCCGTCGAATTGGGGTCGATCGAAATTGCTGCCCCCGCAGGCGGCTGCCGCCGCCATGATCGCTCCCACCACACGTCTCATCGGATTTGCCCTGCCTGCAAGGTGAGCTCGCCAAACATCGTGAACACGATCTGATTCAGTCCCTGCGAGAGATGCCGTTGCTCACTTCGAATGTAGCTGAAGGTCAGTCCGCCGCGCACCGACGAGCTGAAGCCCGTATCGAGCCGGAAGTCGAGCTGATTGCGGCGACTGTCGGAGACGGTGCGGCACTCGTCGGAATCGGTGCGCAACAGACACACCGAAAGCACTGACGCGCTGTACGCGAGGGTGGTCTGGATGCGGTTTCGCATCCGCACGAGGCTCCGCGGTGGCCGGAAGGCAAAATTCAGCGTCGTGGCCCATTCCTGACGGTCGCTTTCCGTTCGATTGCCCGAGGTGACCACTTCGGAGGTCGCCAGCGTGATCCGGGTGGACGTGGTGATGCCCGACCACCACCCGACGGTGAGCGATGGCGCGAAGAGCTTGGTGTTGTTCTCCGTCCGAACCGGGGCGCCACCGGTCCCACCGGCGAGCTCGCCGAGCGAGGGCTGGATGCGCGAGCTTTCCTGCACCCGATACTGCGCCTGCGCCGTCACCGACGACAGCACGCGGCGTACCGACCCTGGCGGCGTGTACCCCCAGGTCAGACTGATCGACGGCCATTCCCGCGTGAGCTGCTGTACCTGGCTCTGATCGTCGCCACGGCGCTGCTAGTTGGTGTTGACGATGTCGCGGAAGCTCACCCGCACCTGTGCCGAGAGTGGCAGCCGGGCGCCACCGGACACGACCGTGGTTCTCGTCTCGCCGGCCGACGTCGCCAGCTCGCCCTCCTGACTGCGAAACTCATCGAGCCCGCCCCAGGCGAGATGGTACCGCAGGTCCGCCGCGAACGGTACGCGGTCGAATCCCGACCGGAGTTGGGTCGCGTAGGAGAGGTCCGTGGGCAGAAGTCCACTGAATAGCTTCGTCACGACGCTCGAATCCCCCGCGATGCCCCGGACCAGGCGGGCCAGATCGACGGCGGCGCCCCACTCCTGTCGCCGAGAGTTGGCGATCGTTTCCGGCACACGGAATGCCCCGGCCGTATCGCCCTCGATCCGGACCGCGTCGGACCGACTCGGGTTTCGATTGAAGTTGAAACCAGTCGTCCAGATGAGCCGTGGCCGCAGCCACGAACTAACCGGCGGCGCGAAACTCAGGGCGGTCGACAAGGTGCGGCTCCGCTCGAACCCAACGTCCGTTCCGGCCAGTTGTCGCCGCTCCAGTCCGAGCAGCCTGCCAATCGTGGTCGTGTCGCCGTAGTCCTGGAGGTCGCGCGTGCTCGAGTAGTCCACGGACAGCGACACGGACGAGTACGGCCTGAAGTCCACGCCCGCCGCGCTGCGCCAGAGGTGCACGATGCTCTGAAGCGGACGGAGCACCGAATCAGAGGCGAGCTCGACCGGCACCCGGTATACGAAGCGCTCTGCCACGTTATGCGTGAGCATGGAGCTGAACGAGACCTGCGCGGGGTTCCAGCGCAGGCGGGAGGTGCGCAGTCCTTTGCCGAACTCGCTGTTCTTGATCCAATCGGGCAACGCGTTGACGAGATTGATCAAGAACCGCGGCGCCCCGCCCACGGTTTGCGGTCCCGCCGTATTGCCGTACTGGAGTCGGTACAGCCGGTTTCGGCTGGTCACCGCGTTCAATGATCCGACGTTCGCGGTATTCTCCCGGCTCATCGAGAACGACCACGGGTCTACGAACGTCCGTTGGAAGAATCCCTCTCCTCGGCGGACGCGACGAATGCTGATGCTGAGCAGGGTGCCGGAGCCCTGCGGTCGCCGGAGCCCCGGAAGTGCGTCGGCCCGAAGGTCCGTGCGGTTCACGTAGAAGGGGTCGGCGGAGGTGCGCTGGTACCGGAAGGTGAGCGGGATCTGCAGTCCCCACGACTCGGGGAGGAACTTGTCGATCCGGAGCAGCGTCCCGATCCTGGTCGCCGCGTCCTTCACATAGACCGGATTCTCTCCGAGTTGGCGGAACTTGTCGTCCCGACGGGTGAGCGACAGGTTCACCTCCGCCACATCCGCGGCCGACAGCCGGACATCCAATGCCGCCGCGACGCCCCGGTCATCGATCACGCCAACCAGGCGGATGTCGTCGACCCACAGCTCCGCCTCGTCGATCACCAACGTTTCCTGCGATCGTATTAGGCCCACCGCCACTTCCGACACGGCAGCGAGGCTGGGTGGGGAGGTCGCCGGATCGCGCACGTGGACCACGTAGGGGCCGTCGCAGCCGACGTAGGCCGTGCTGTCCCCGCCGCAGGCCGCGGCACCCGACGGTGGCTCGCCCCGGAGCCACGCCGACTCCACCTGGCCTCGGAGCGCGAGCCATCGCCCCAGGTCCACGACCACCTCGGGCTCCCAGGTATCGGTGCGCGCCGGCGCACGATAGAGATAGAAGTTGTGCTCGTCGCGGCCCACCTTGATGTAGAAGTCGAGGTCCCCCTCGTTCCATCCTGAGCCGCGACCGCGCGCCCACACCCTGAGTTGCCGGTAGTTGAGGAAGTTGCGGTCGGCTTCACCGGTGAACCGGATGAACGCCTCAGCCCGCTCGCCGGTGGCGAGACCGGAGGCGAGAAGGCGAAGCGACTTCTCGTTGATCTGCACCGTTCCGACACCGAGCCCCACGTCGGCGCTGGCAGGCAGATCGGTCACCCCGGGCGGCGAGACATAGCCCAGGTCCGTGTTTTCCGTGGTCACGATCGAGGCGACGACTTCACCGCGCGGCACGCCGATGCTACCTGACAGCCCAGGGATGGGCGTATCGGCCCGCTTGACCCATGGCGCCCCGACGAGGCGCATCCGGGCCAGTGCGAGCCAGATCTCCTTCTCGCCCCCGGGCGCACCCTGATCCGGCGACACCATCGTGATCCGCATGGCTTCGACCTGGCGCAGGTTCGGCCGCCCCACGCTCACCGTGTCGGCGCGGAACGGGATGCGGTACAGCCGCCAGGTGAGCGTGCGGCCCGCGCCATCCAGATGGCTCACACCGTCTCGGACGAAGAACGCATCACTCCCGATCGGAAACACGTACCGCGTGAACTCCTCGGCCGACCGCCCCACGTTCTGGTCGAGCCGATTGTCACCGTCGAGATCCTCGGTATCGAGAAAGCCGTTGCCGCGGGTGCAGCGCGCCTCCAAGTCGCCCAGCGGAAACGCCGCGAAGCCGCCCAGGCCGCGAAGATCACAGCGCGACACGCGTTCCAGCACCGCGCCCGACACCTCGTCGACGATGCTGTCCGGGCGGTCGCCGAGGATGCCCAGATCGTCCAGCCGCGCATTGAAGACGTTGGTCAGCGAGTCCTTTTCCGAATCCAGGCGATCGAGACCCACGAACTGGAGTCCGCTGAACGTCGTATCCGCCCCGTTCACGCGAAACGACTGGGGGGCGACAGCGACCGCGTCTTCGAACACCTTGCCAAAGTCCAACACGAGGTGGGCGTTCTCGGCCCTTGCCGAACGCAGCGCGTCCTCGAGCACCCAGAACTCCAGAAATTCCACTCGCGAGAGATCGACCCCCAACCCGGACCCTCCGCCCAGCGGCTGGGTGATGCTGCGCCACCGTGCGCCCGGCGTGTACGGACGCACCCACCGTGGCTGCCCTGTGAGCGGATCGGGGTACCCACCCACCGTATCGGGCTTGAGGGACAGCCAGAGCAGGGTCTCGAGATTGAACCCTGCGCCGACGAGCGTGATGGTCGAGTCGATGTCCTGCGGCCGGAATTGCAGCGCGCCGGTCCCGCTCTGAATGAGGTTCTGCCAGACCAGCGGGACCGCGTCGTCCTGCGCGAACTCGCCCAACGGCCCCAGGTGGGTGGCCGGAAGCCCGATGCCAGACGACGGCCGGCTGCCCAGCTGGAACAGCCGCTCGGCAAGCGGGATCGCGAAGGCGGATTCCTGGTCGAAATCCTCGATGTAGGCCGCCCCGGTGCGGTTCGCGTTTGGGGCCGACATCGCAATTTCGCCGTTGATCTGGAGATTGGACGGCACCGACGTGTTGATGAACGGCAAGCCGTCCAGTGCCCGCGTGAGCGCGTCCGACCGGAAGGAGAGGTCGGTGCTGATCCCCCCGATGAATCCGGCCTCGGGCTCGAATCCGAGCGTGGGGCGCGTGCTGATGGTGCGCTCGCGCTGGAAGATGCCGACCGCGCTGATGGACCCGACGCGCCGCAAGTCGTACGTGGTTGAAAACCCCATCAGCGTCTTCGGCGCTTCGTCGAACAGCTGGTTTTCTTCGAACTCCGCCCGAACCCGACCGACACCCGGGAACAGCCCATCTGGATTGAAAAAGGTGACCTGCCCCAATCCGTAGTCGATCTCGTAGTCGCGACCACGAATCAGCTGGCGATCGCCCACGTAGAGGCGTTCGCTCCCCGACCGCACCTGAATGGAGCCCAGACTCAACGCGGACCGACTTCCCGCCCCCGTGGCCTCGTACCGAACGTGCAGCGCCGCTTTGGGTGCCGGCCCCTGGGTGCGGAGCAAGTAGGTCGGTGTGCGGTAGAGCGAGTCGTTACGCTCTCCAGCCTGGAGCCGCGCGCTGTCGGCAAATGGCTGGAGGTGCGGGAACACCACGAACAGCTCACGCACGGGCGCGCCGCCACCGGGATCCCGGAGACGGGGGAACACGCGGTTGAACTCGTCCACCGCCGTGGCGTCGGTCGACGTGGCCAGCCCGAGACGCGAGAGATAGGTGCCAACGGCATCGAGCGGTGTCTCGGACGTCCCCACCCGGATGCTGAGGTCGAGCGTCGCACGGTCCACCTCCTGGCCGGCCAGCCGATACACGTTCCGCATCTCGTGAAAGGCGGTGGGGACCTCCAGGCCACGACGCGGCTCGTGGATCAGTCGCAGCGTGTCGAGCCCGCTGTTCACCGCGGGGTACGTGCCCACCGTGTCTCCCGCGAGGGTCAGGTACGAGACCGCCAGGAAATCGTCCGCGCCCAATCGGCTGGCGAGAGCAAACCACGTGCCCGACGGGTCGATGTAATAGTCCTGGCCTTCGACGAGCAGCTCCCACGAGAACGGGCCCACCCGCTGCGGGCTGTCGTCCCGGAGCGCAACGGCGTCGATCCCCCCGAGGTTGGGGTTGCTCACCACCTGTCCGCCTTGCGCGCGCAACCGGTACACCCGCGCCTCGGCCACCCGCAATTCGGCGGGCAGCGTGTCGCGGTTCAGGTTCAGCACGTCGACGTTGGGGTAGCTCGGAAACCGCTGGGGGGGGACTACGAAGAAGAACCGTGCCTGCTCGAAATCGATGTCCCGCACGTCGAGCTCGACCGGCTGGGTGGTCTGGTCACCGACGGTGAAGTCGCGCGTGCGAACGGCCGAACCCTTCTGTTGGGCCACGATGGTGCGAAACTCCAGCGGCCCCGCCTGCGCCTCGGCCTGAATGCCGAATGAATTGGCCGGAATGCCAGCGGTGATGAAGCGGGAGTTGGGGGCCCGGAAGGTGACGTTGCCGACTTCGATACGCCGCAGGATCTCATCCTCGAGACCTTGGTAATACACATTGATGTTGTTGTTGGCGCTGAACTCCCGCTCGGAATCGAAATCGACGCTGACGTGGACCCGATCGCTCACGACACCCCCCGCCAGCACTCGGAATTCCTCGTCGAACGACGGGGTCGGGAAACCTCCCTGGCAGCCCAGCGCGGGATCATTCACGTCGGAGGCAGTGCAGCGATCGTTCCGGAGGCGGTCCAGCCTGAGCTCGAGCCGCGCGCGCATGTCCAGGCCGAGATCCGCATGCTGGCTCACGGCCCGGAACGCTCGCGGTCCCGATGGCTCACGTTCCTCGGGCTCCAAGAGATCCTCGGGTCGGGGAATGTCGATGGCCCGCCGGGTCCGCGCGGTCCGTGCGGGAGCGCGAAGCCCAAGCTCCGCCAGCAGCCGCGCTTGCGCCCGGTCCGCTTGCGCCCGCCTGAGGAGATCGGTCGTCGCCTCCTCCCACTGCCGCGCCGCGAGGGTCGGCGTGCTGCGCGCGCCCCAGACACCACCCGGCCTGAGGGCCGGGGGCACACGCAGGGTCAGGGACGCCGGCGACGGGAGGGCGACCCGCACCCTGGGGCGTACGACGGTGTCCTGCTGCGCCGCCACAGGGGTGGCGGCAGACAGGAATCCGAAGAGGCCGAGCAGCAGGGCAGCGCGAACAACCATCAGCCGATAGACGGGCCCACCGTGTGCGGGAAGAAGGACGGTAATGCTATCGCCGTTTCAAGTCGTTAGAATCTAGTAAGTTACGGACACCAATGAAGATCCTGAGTCGATACCTGCTACGGCAGCACATCTTTCCCTTCGTCTTCGCCCTTTCGGCGCTGACGAGCTTCGAGCTGTTGCGCCAGATCGCGCGCAAGCTCGGGGAGCTTCTTGGCAAAGGACTGCCGTGGACGGTGACCGTCGAGTTCTTCGCGCTCACCATCCCCTTCCTCATAGCCATTACCCTCTCGATGTCGGTCCTGGTTGCGGTGCTCTATACCATCAGCCGCATGGCAGGAGACCAGGAGCTGACGGCCATGCGGGCCGGAGGGGTATCATTCGCCCAGGTCATGCGACCCTTGCTCTTGGCGGCGTCGGTCGTGGCCCTGACCTCGTTCGTGTTCGGCGACCAGATCCTGCCCCGCACCAATCACCGTCTCCGCAGCCTGATGACGGACATCTTCCGGACCAAGCCAACGTTCTCCCTGAGCGAGCACGTCATCAACGAGGTGAGAAAGGGCAAGATCTCGCTCCGCGCCGCTCGGATCGACCAGGCCACGTACCGCATGCGCGACGTGACGCTCTACAATACGGAGGACAACGACCAGCCTCGCATCATCTACGCCGACAGCGGCTACGTCGCCTTTGCCCCCAACCAGGAGGACCTGCACCTCACGCTGTACGACGGCGCCATCCATGAGTTCCACCGCACAGATCCCAAGATGTTCCAGCAGACGGCGTTCCAAACCCAGATCGTGCTGGTCCGAGGGGTAGGCTCGGAATTCGTCCGCCGCGAGACCGACGACTATCGCGGAGACCGGGAGATGGGTGTGTGCCAGCTGGAGAGCGTCGTGCGGAGCGCCCGACATGAGGCCCGCAGCGCCGAGATGCGCGCCTGGACAGCGGAGCGGAACGCACTCCGCAGTCTGGTGTGGCTCCCACCGATCCCCCAAGACTCGGTGGTCGATCGCAGTGGACCGAGTCTGTACTGCCGCGGGCTGGCGCTCGCCGCGCGTCTGGTGCGGCCAACGTTGGCCGAGGCGCAGGTCGCCCGGCGCGACACGGCCGACCCGGAGGACCGATACGATCAATCCGTACGGCAGGCGCTGGGGAGCCAAGCGATCCCTCGCATGCGGCCCACCGAGGTTCGCGTGCATCGAGACCGGGCGAGGAGCTCCCGAGTCCGCGCGGCGGTGCATGCGGTCGAGCTGCACAAGAAGTACTCGATCCCGGCGACCTGTATCGTGTTCGTTCTGGTCGGGGTGCCGCTGGGCATGCGATTTCCTCGCGGCGGACTTGGTCTCGTCCTCGGGGCGAGCATGGTGGTATTCTCGGTGTACTACATCGGCCTCATTGCCGGCGAGTCGCTCGCCAATCGTCTCACGCTGTCCCCGTTTCTCGCCATGTGGGCATCGAACATCCTCATGGCCACACTCGGAGTGCTCGGTATCCTGTGGCAGCGTCGGTCGGGCTCGGTATCGCGTCGTCGCCTCCTGCGCCGTGCGCGCCGCGTGCCTGGAGGTAAGGTCCCGTGATCCGCATCCTCGATCGGTACCTCCTCCGAGAGTGGATCCGGATCTTCCTGGTCTCGGCGTTCGGCCTGCCGCTGATGGTGATCCTGATCCAGCTCACCGAGAACCTCGACCGCTACCTCGGGCGGGACATCGGGTGGCAGGCCATCGCCCTGGGCTACTTCTTCAGCCTTCCCGAGCGCGTGTTTCAGATCCTGCCGGCAGCCGTGCTGTTCGCGACGGTCTTCAGCATCGTGAGCATGGCCCGGCACTCGGAGCTCACGGCCGCCAAAGCGTCGGGGGTGAGCGCACGGCGGACCATCGTTCCCGTGCTCCTCGCGGCAACCGTCGCTGCGGGCATGGCACTGGTGCTGGGCGAACTCGCCCCACCGGCCACTCGGCGGCAACTCGAGCTGCTGGGAGAGCTGGAGCAGCGGGCACAGAGCGTGCGATACAACTTCGTGTATCGAGCCGAGCGAGGGTGGGTGTATTCGATCCGCGAGCTGCACGTCCCGCGACAACGCATGCAGGACGTAATCCTCGAACGCGAGGGCACCGGTTCCGCCTATCCCACGCTCTCGATTCAGGCGCGGACCGCCTCGTACGATTCCACCTCGGGCTGGATGCTCCGATTCGGGCGATTCCGCATCATTCCCGGCACGGACGAGGAGCGGGCGTTCGCGTTCGACTCCATGCGAGTAGCGAGTCTGGTGGAGCTGCCCGAAGCGCTGCTGATCGAGCCTAAGAAGCCGGAGGAGATGGGCTATGGCGAGTTGGATCGGTACGTCTCGGCCTTGGAGCGCTCCGGCGGCGACGGTCGCCAATTGCGCGTCGACCTCGCGCTCAAGATCGCCATCCCGTTCACCTGCATCATCATCGCGATCTTCGCCGCCCCGCTCGTCGTTGGCGCGCCGCGCAGCGGCAACGCATTCGGCGTGGCGGTGGCCCTGCCAACCGCGATCGTGTTTCTGGTGCTGGTACAGCTCTCGCGCACGCTCGGCTCGGGCGGCCTGATCCCACCCACCGTGGCCGCGTGGCTCCCCAACATAGCGTTCGCGGCGCTGGGGCTCTTCCTGTTGCGCCGGGCACCGACGTAGGCGGTTGGACGGTTAGGCGGTTAGGCGGTTAGCAATGCGGGGTCCCCGTGAGGGGACCCTGCTTGCACTCCGTAAAACCTTGGGCCGACTAGAAGTCGTACCGCAGGCCCGGTTTCAGACAGCAAGAGGGCCCCGTCGCCGAGTGACGACGGGGCCCTCGATTCGGCTCCAGCTGCGGAACCGGATGGCGTTAGAAGTGCACCTGCAGTCCCGCGTTGAAACGCCGCTGCAGCCCAAAGTGGACCTCGGCGTCGTCCGCATCATGGTCGTCGTCGAACCCGTTGAACGCCGAGTTGTCGATGGCGTCCAAGATGTACGTATTGTCCAGCAGATTGTAGACGTGCGCGAAGAGCGTCAGGCGCTCCAAAAAGCGCAGCAAACGTGGAGGCGAATACGCGAAGTGCCCGTCAAACACGGCGTACCCGGGCGCCTTCCAACTCTGGGTCCGATCGGTCGGATCGTCCCGGTCGAGCGGATTGAAGTCGGCATAGTGGTTTCCATACGCCCTGCCAACCACCTGAACGAAGAGACCCTCGATCGGGAAGACCGACACTGCTGCCGATGCCTGGAGCTGCGGCGCGTTGCCAACCTTCAAGTCCTTCACGTAGAAATCGTACGGCACGGTGGCCGGATCACCGGCGTCGGGCCGATACGTCCCCGAGACGTCGTCCGTGTACTTCCAGTTGGACAGGGCCGCGGACACGTCTAGGCGGAGCAGGTTGGAGACCCGGAAGGCCGCCTCCGCCTCGATGCCCATGTGAAGCGCATCCAGGCCCAGCAGACTGATGAGCGCTTCTTGTCCGGTTACGGTCACGAAACCACGCGTAATGGTCCGGTCCTTCCACAGCGTGTAGTACCCGTTGAGGCTCACCGAGATGGTCCGGTCGAGTGCCCGAAAGTCGAGCCCGCTCTCGAAATGCAGGAACTTCTCGTTCTGCGGGTCGGGGTTCAGCGCGCCGCTAAAGTCATCGACGACACCGTCGAAGATCGGCACCTTCGAGACGTACCCGGCGTTGACATAGACCCCCAACTCGTCGGTGAGGTTCAACAAGCCTCCGCCTTTCGCCTGCATGCCGAAGATACGGTCAGGGTTGGCAACGAGCGGGTTACCGGTACCGTCATCTCTGAAGTTGTTCGTGTAGCTGTACTTGATCGTCGACAATCCACCCATGCCATAGACCGTGTACTTGCTGGTCGCGTACTCGCCTTGCAGGTACCCGCCCAGCCAATCGACGGTGTTGGTGAAGTCGTAGTCGATCCTGTCGCCGAGACCACGCTGGGTGTCAGGGCTCGGCCAGAAATCGCTGTCGTCCCCGGGTTGTACGATGAAGTAGTCGCCGCCGAGCAGGTCCCGCACCTCGCGGAAGTGATCGATCGAAGCGGTTCGCCAGTCTGCGCCGACCTCCACAGTGAGAGGCTGCGAGACATCGATCGAGAGCTTCGAGATAGCGCCGATGGTCCACTGATTGTTGCGGCTGTTCCGGAGAATGCCCATGGAACGTCCTGCAGCCTTCGGATCTCCCCTCCGATCCACGGTGCCCTGGTTGACTGCGACCATGGCGTCCCAGTCGGGGATGCGAGACGGCCCGCTATAATCCCAGGTAAAGCCGGAGAAGTAGTCTATCTCCCCCGTGCCGCCACCACGCCCGCCGGAGTAGTAGGCCACGGTGCTGAGCGACAGCATGTCGGAGAGTGACGAGTACCAGTTCAGGTTGACCTGGGGCTTGTGGAAGAAGTTCTCTCTCTCGTTCAAGAAGTTCGGGTCTTGACGATTGAACAGTTTGGTGCCCGCCGCCTGCTGCCCCGTGTACGACGGCGAAACCGTGTTCCAGTTCTCGTTGTACCGGAAGCCGGAATCGGCCTGAGGGTAGGCGAGTAGAGCAGCCGGATCGTAGTCGGAGAGGCTCTTCGCGAAGGAAGAGTCCATCGCCCCGATGTTCTGCGCGTACAGGCGCTGTCCGTGGCGCTGCGGCGCGCCGAGCGCAAACAAGTCCAGCCGGTTGCTCCGGTTGACCCTGTAGGTCGCGCCAAAGTAATAGGCCCACGCATCGGTCCAGATGCCCTGTGCGAGGCCATCCCCCGTCTTCCGCACGCCCTGGGCCATGAACGCGAACTTGTCACCCAACAGGCCGGACGACAGCATCGCCGTGGTCTTGAGGAACCCGTCGTTGCCCAATTCCTGTTTGGCCATCCCGCCCGCCGTCATCGTGGTGGCGTCGGTGATGATGTTCAGGGTTCCACCGATCGATGGCGTTGCCAGGTTGACCGCGGAGAGCCCTCGCTGGAGCTGGATGGTCGACGTGGCATCACCCACACCGTCCCAGTTCGACCAGTACACCCATCCGTTCTCCATGTCGTTGACGGGCACGCCGTTGATCATGACCGCAACGTTGCGTTGGTCGAAGCCGCGCACGTTGATCCGGGCATCGCCCGCTGCCCCACCTGACTCCGTCGAGTACACGCTCGGAGTCAAGTTGAGGACCAGCGGAATGTCCTGCGATCCCAACTGCTGATCCATCTGCGCCTTGTCCACGTTCGAGTACGCCACTGGTGTTTTCCGCTCGACGGCGCGCGTGGCGAAGATCTCCATCGCGTCCAGCACGATGGGTTGCGCACCCAGAATCAAGTTCAGCTCCGTCGACTCCCCAGCTCTGAGCCGCACGTCGTCCTCACGGCCAACGTCGTAACCGATCATCCGGGCAATGACGCCGTACGGACCGGGTCGGAGACCGGTGATCGTGTAGACCCCATCCTCCCCACTGCGCGCACCGAATTGGCTCCCGGTGGTCCGACTCGTGGCCACCACCTGGACACCGGTTAAGGCCATGCCTTCGGATGCCGTGACCCGACCCGTCAGGGTGGCAGTCGCACCCTGCGCTGAGAGCGAGCCCGCCGCGACGACACCGACTACTGCTGCCGCGACCCAGATCTTCAGTCCAAACATGATTCGCATCTAGCGATCCTCCCTAGAAAGAAGTGAAGTCGACCATGACGAAGTGAGCCCCCGGAAGACCCCTCGGGGACGTTGCGCACGGGCGCCTACGCATGCAGGACACAGGTGACACTTCTCCTCTCCACGCCGGTCCAGAGAAAGGCGTTTCGGGGAGTGCCAATAACTTGCCAACCCGCACCCCGAGCGTCAAGATAACCGAGTATGAAGGTTTCATTAGACGGTGACGAAAAGGGAGTGTGGACGTCGGGTCGGGCCCTGGAGGGGTTGGCAGCCGCTTCGGTCTCCAGCGCCGGGGGTGTGAGAGGGATACGGATGCGAGGGTCGAAAAACGGCCTTGTTTCCACCTCCCCCACCCCATATCCCTTATCCCGTACCCGTCTCCCGTCTCCCGTCTCCCGAATCCCGTATCCCGAGACCCCATGACCTCTTACGGCTGGCTCTCCATCCTTCCGCCCGTGATCGCCATCGGCCTGGCAATCAAGACCAAACAGGTCTACCTGTCGCTGGCGCTGTACGTCTTCCTGGGCTGGACCATCATGAGCGGATGGAACCCCGTTGAGGGGCTCATCCTATCGGTCGACACCTACCTGGCGTCGGCGACCGACGCCGACAATGCGCGGGTGCTCCTCTTCAGCGTCCTCATCGGCGCGATGATCACCCTCACGCAGGCCTCCGGCGGCATGCAGGGCTTCGTGGAATGGTTCGAGCGCCGCCAGCTAGCCAAGTCACGCCGGTCGGTGGGGTTCCTGGCCGCGATCGTCAGCATGTTCCTGTTTCTGGAATCCAACTTCGGGCTGCTCGTGTCCGGGTCGGTTGCTCGGCCGCTGTTCGATAAGTTCCGGATCTCGCGTGAGAAGCTGAGCTACATCATTGACGCGACCGCGTCGCCCAAGTGCATGCTGATCCCGATCAATGCCTGGGGCGCGTACGTGATCTCGCTCTTGGTGGCCCAGCAGGTGGCCAACCCTACCGCCCTGCTCGTGGCCGCGCTGCCGCTCAATTTCTACGGCATCCTCGCCATCCTGCTCGCGGTCGTGGTCATCGTCACCGGCTGGGACCTCGGCCCGATGCGCGCCGCTGAGCAGCGGGTGCGCGATGAGGGCAAGCTGTTGCGGGACGGCGCCAAGCCGCTCGTGTCGTCCGAGATCACGGCCCTCCGCCCACGGGATGGGGTGCCGCGGCGCGCGATCAACATGATCGCCCCCATTGCGGTGATGGTGACCACCGTGCCGGTCGTGCTGTGGATGACCGGGGACGGGAACCTCATGAGCGGAAGCGGATCGACCGCGGTCCTCTGGGGGGTCATCGTCGGCGTCCTCGTCGGGGTGGCGATGTACCGCGTGCAGGGGATCATGACGCTCGCCGAAGCGACCGAGTTGGTCATCAAGGGCATTCAGGGACTCGTGCCGCTGGTGATCGTGCTGTCCCTGGCCTTTGCCATTGGCTCGACCACCCGCAGCCTGGGCACCGGCGTGTTTGCCGCACAGGCGGCAGAAGCCGCCCTCCCCACCGTCATGGTGCCGGCCGTGATCTTCTTGATCGGCTCGTTCATCGCGTTCGCCACCGGCACGTCCTGGGGCACCTTCGCCATCATGATCCCCATCGTGATCCCGATGGCGGATCTGCTCGGGCTGCACCCCTCGCTTGCGCTCGCGGCCGCCCTGGGCGGAGGCGTGTTTGGGGATCACTGCTCGCCGATCTCCGACACCACAATCGTTGCCTCAATGGCATCCGCCACTGACCACATCGACCACGTCCGAACCCAGATGCCGTACGCGCTCGTGGCAGGGACGGGAGCGATCATCCTGTTCGTGGTGGCGGCGGCGGTGTTGTAGTTTTCCTTCCATGAAAACTCTCCGCTCTCTCGCCTTCGTCACGGCGGGCTTCTCGTACGCCGTGATCGTGCTGGGGTTCATCGTCCGCATCACCGGGTCGGGCATGGGGTGTGGTGACGACTGGCCCCTGTGCAATGGCCAACTGATTCCCTCCCTCGATTCGGCGGAGACCGTGATCGAGTTCGGGCACCGCTTGGCGGTCCTGGGTCTGGGCGCGCTGGCAGTGGCGGTTGCGACCGTGGCTTGGCAGACCCGCAAGGTGCCGGGAGCCGCGGGCCGTGGCGGGACGGTTTCACCCGCGCTCCTCGCCGTTGGGCTCTTGATCGCCCAGTCGCTGCTGGGCGCCCTTGCCGTCAAGCTCGAGCTGCCCCCGCATACGGTGGTGTTGCACCTCGGAACGGGACTCGCGCTCCTGGCGACACTGGTGGTGCTGGGGTTCCGCGCCGGGGTGCTGCTGGGCACCACGGCGCCACCGGGATCCGGCCTGCCGAGCGGAGGGATCCTCGCCGCGGCCGTCCTGGGGGCGTTGGTCGTGCTGATGGGGGGGATGACCGCCACCACGGGCGCCTCGTCCGCCTGCCTTGGGTTCCCGCTCTGCAACGGCCAGGTCTGGCCCACAGGGGGAGCTGATGGCCTCCAGCATATTCACTGGACGCACAGGCTGCTCGCCTACGGCCTGTTTCTCCACCTGATGGGGGTGGTATTGGGCCTGCGCCGACAGAAGGCGCCTGAGCGCCTCAAGACGGCTGCGTGGGTGGCGTTCGGGCTGGCGGTGGCTCAGGTGGCCGCCGGTGCCATCATGGTTCTGGCGTACCTGCCGCCGTTCTGGCGGGGGCTTCACGCGGTGCTCGGAACGGCAGTGTGGGTCGCCCTGGTCTAC
>JBDHEI010000039.1:0-26909 GCA_039591075.1 Gemmatimonadota bacterium | reverse complement strand
GTAGGCCGCTGCAATTCCCTCGTGGGTCAGCGCCGCCCCATGGGCAGCATACCACAATGCTATCCCGCGTTTATCCCGCTAGCCAGCGAACGTCGGCGTGCGCGCCGCATCCACTCGCTCCGCGCAAACGCCCAGCGTGAAGTGCGCTTCACGATGCCAAAAAATGCTTCGCGCGTTGACAGCCGCCTATCTGCCCTGGCGTTGGGGGTGCCCTGGGGGGTCGCCCCCTGTCGCCCAGCGCGCCCGCGAAACAGCGCGCCCCTTCCTTTAGAGCGCCCGGCGATCCGGCCTGAATGACACGGAGGCGTGCACGCTCCACCACCCCCCACCCCCCGCGTCCCGCAGCCAGCGCACACCGCCCCGCCCAACGGTTACCCGAGCGAAGGTAGGGGAGGCTCCAGGGCGGCTGCGGCAGCTTCGGGACAGGAGCCGAGAGACGGGCGCAGGACGGGGACAGGAGCGCCGAACTGGCGGTGTTCGGGATCGAAGAAGGACGTCGACTGCGAGGGCGTAGCGGGGCGCTGAGGAGGTCGGTGTGCAAGAAAGTGTGCAACTTTCTATGCGGAAAGGGTGCGAATCCCGACCGAAAGGACTCGCACCCTTGTCGTATAACTGCTTGCATATCAGGCGATTCTACGAAACTCGCCTATCGTCGTCGGGGCTTGCAAAGCCGGTGCTCTCCCAACTGAGCTACCGCCCCGCTTCACAGGGTTCTAAAGTAACAGCTCGTGGGCCGGCCACGTAACGCAAATCCCGGCAGCCGTTACCAGGCGATCCCGTAGTCCTCCCCGTAGTGGCTCGACCCGCCCCAGAAGGTGCCATGCTCCCAGTCGAAGAACACGGCGTTAATCGGGCCCGACGTGCGCGACCGGAAGTCGAGCCGGTACCCCATACCGATGAGTTCGCTGCGCACCCATGGCGGAACGGACTCGTTCAGCGTCAGCCGTCCCGGCTGTTTCTCGTGCTCGCCAAAGGAGTCGTGGAGCTGGTAGCTCGCGATATTCGGCGCCTCGGCGGCCTCCTGCACGTTCATGCCGAACTCAACGACATTCAGGAAGAACTGGAGTAGGTTCTGATCCTGCGTATCGCCTCCCTGAACCGCGAACGAGAGATAGGGACGCCCGTCCTTGAGCGCCATCCCGGGCGTGAGGGTCGCACGTGGTCGCTTGCCGGGCTCGACCACGTTGAACGGGTTCTCAGCCGGATCCAGTACGAAACTCTGCATGCGCTGGCTCAAACCGACGCCCGTGCGACCGGCAATAACGGCTGGGACCCAACCACCACTTGGCGTCACCGACACGACCCACCCTGCCGCATCGACCGCCTGGATAGACGTGGTGCCGAGGTAGAACGTCTCCATCCAGTCTTCCGACTCGATGGAGGCTTCGGTGGTCGGTGTCGTGCGTTTCGGGGGCCAGCGTTCGATGAGGTCGCGATACGGGTTGGCCTGTCCCATGACAGGGTAAGGATCTCCGGGCTTCACATCCGAGTCGTTGTGTTTCCAGTCAACCTGCTGGGCACGCTGCTTGGCGTATTCCTTCGAGAGCAGCCCCGCGATGGGCTCTTCCGGTGGGAAATACGGATCACCATAGTAGAAATCGCGGTCCGCGAACGCCAGGTTCATCGCCTGGTAGAGCGCGTGGATGTATCGCGCGCTGTTGAATCCCATCGCCTGGAGATCGAAGTTCTCGAGGATGTTGAGTGCCTGGAGCATTACCGGTCCCTGCACCCAATGGGTGAGCTTGTAGACCTCGATCCCCTTGTAGGTCGTCATGACGGGCTCCTCGATGCGCACCCGCCAGCTCGCGAGATCTTCCATAGTGATGAGGGCGCCTTCTTCCTGCGCGCCCCGGACCAGCTCCCGAGCGACGTCCCCGCGATAGAACCGCTCGTACGCGGCGTAGATGGCCTCTTTCCGGCTCTTGCCAGACCGCAGCGCCTGCCGCTCCGCCTCGACCAGCTTCTTGAGCGTGGCGGCGAGATCGGGCTGCCGGAAAACCTCGCCGGCCGCCGGCGCTTCCCGTTCCTCGCCCGGGTGGGTGAGATAGACCTCGCGAGAGTACTTCCATTCCTTGATCCGATCCTTGTTGCGCTCGATCGAGTTGGCGGTCTGCGCCTCGATCGGGTAGCCGTCCGCCATTTCGATCGCCGGCGCCAGTACCTCCGCGAGGCTCAGCGTCCCCCACTCGGCCAGCATCGTCATGAGACCGCCGGGCGTCCCGGGGGTCACGGCAGCCAGTGGGCCGTACCGCGGTGGGTAGTTCATGCCCTGGTCCCGGAAGAACTCCGGCGTGGCTCCCGTCGGCGCAACACCCAGCGCGTTCACCCCGATCACCTTCTTCGTGTTCGGATTGTAGACGAGGGCCTGCGTCTCACCGCCCCAACTCAGCACGTCCCACATGGTGGCGGTCGCGGCGAGCATAGCGCAGGCCGCATCCACGGCGTTGCCACCACGATGGAACATCATCGCGCCCGCTGTGGCGCCGAGCGGCTTGCCGGTGATGGCCACCCAGTGACGGCCATGCAGAACGGGTTTGACGGTCTGCTGTGCGGCTACGGTTGGGGCGCTCATGGCCAAGGCAAGTGCCGCACCGGCACACATGAGCGTGAGGCGAGATGCTGTAGACATGATTCCTCCTGGAGCGCGTCGGCTCCGCTCATGGGAAGATCCCTAGCTCGAGGTACGACACCGCGATCTTCTCGATGGAGCAAATCATCGCCGCCGTCCGAAGATCGACGTCGCCTCCTGCGTTGCGCCACGCGTCGCGCATGCTCTGATAGCCCACCACCATCGTCTCCTCGAGCCCCGAGTCGACGAGATCGAGCTCCCCGGCACCACGAGACAGCCGCCGAATGGCGTCCGCTGGGAACCTGCGACCGGTGAGGTCCTCCATCGCCTGCAGCAGCCGCTCGTGCGACCCGGCCTCGAAGCGACGCTGCATGCGGCCGAACCGGATGTGCGAGATGTTCTTGATCCACTCGAAGTACGAGACGGTGACCCCTCCGGCATTCAGGTACATGTCCGGAAGGATCAACACGCCCCGCTCACGGAGCATGGCGTCGGCCTCCGCCGTCGTCGGGCCATTGGCCGCCTCCGCGATGATTTTCGCCTTGAGGTTGGGAGAGTTCTCGGCGGTGATCTGTCGCTCGAGCGCCGCCGGGACCAGGATGTCACAGTCCAACTCGAGGGCACGCGCGGTCTCGGGAACGTCGGTGGCGCCGGGGAAGCCGAGGATCCTCCCCGTTTCCTCACGATGTGCCACCACCTTCTCCAGATCGAGGCCCTTGGGGTCGTGGACGGCCCCTTCGTACTCGGCCAAGCCGACCAACACCGCGCCCGCCTCCTGCAGGTATTTGGCGGCGTGATAGCCGACGTTCCCGAGTCCCTGCACGACGACCCGTTTCCCCTCGAGGCCGGTGGTGAGCCCGAGGCGCTTCATGTCCTCGCCGGCGGAACATGCCTCGCGTATGCCGAAGAACACGCCCCGGCCGGTCGCCTCGGTGCGGCCGTGAATCCCCCCCTGACTCACGGGCTTCCCCGTGACGCACGCAATGCCGTTGAGATCCCCCGACTTGAGCGACATGTAGGTGTCGACGATCCACGCCATCTCCCGCGCCCCGGTCCCGAAATCCGGCGCCGGCACGTCCACGCCCGGCCCGAGGAAGTCCTTCCGCACCAACTCGAAGGCATACCGCCGCGTGATGCGCTCCAGCTCCGCCACGGAGTAGTTGTGGCGGGAGATCTTGATCCCGCCCTTGGCACCACCGAAGGGCACGTCCACCAGCGCGCATTTGAAGGTCATGAGCGCAGCGAGCGCCACGACCTCGTCCTCGTTCACCGCCATCGAGTAGCGGATGCCGCCCTTGGTGGGCTGCCGGTGGTGGCTGTGCTCGGCCCTCCACGCGTGCACGACCTCGATCGCCCCGTCGTCCCGGTGGATCGGAAAGCTCACGTAGTACACGCTGTTGCATTCTCGGATCTGGGCCAGGAGGCTGGGGTCGTGGTCGGTGTGCGCGGCGGCACGGTCGAAGGCGTGATGGACTTGGGCCAGGAAGCCCCCGGACTTGGTCATCGAGTTGCTCCATGGTACGGGTGGGTGCGGCGTTAGTTGAAGGCCTGGTCTCGATCCATCAACACTACACGCGCGAACGCCCCGGGGCGATCTTCGGCAGCGGAGGCGTATGGAAAAGGAACTGGCATCGGAGGGACCCCCTCCGGTGCTACCCGCGCACCGGAGGGGTCGGTACTCAGACTACCACTCGAACCACTCGAGGGGGAACTCGTCCTCTTCGGTGCCGAGCCCCACGCGCTCTACACGTAGCACGCGGCTCAGCGTTTCACCATCCACCGTGATGCTCACGCGGTAGTCGCCGGTGTTGACTGCGGGGGCGCCACCACCGCCACCACGGCCACCGAAGCCGAACCCGCGCCCCATGGCGCGACGCACGGCCGTGAAGATTTCCCGCATGGTGTCCCGGTCGGGCATCATCCCGGCACCCATGCCGGCACCCGGTCCGCCTGGACCCTCTTCGGCTTCCTGTGCGCTTTCCGGCGGCCCGGCCGGCCGGCGGCCGGCGCCACCTCGAGGCTGGGACTCACCCGGTCGCTCCTGGAAGCCCCGCGCCGCTTGGCCACCGCCAGCTCCGCCAAACGCGCGGAACAGCTCCTGGGTGTTGCCGCTCACCATGCGCTCTTTGACGCGGTCGAGCATCCGTTCGTTCATCCCCTCGGCCTTGAGGGAATCGAACACCACGTCGAGCTTCCGCACGGCAATGATGCTGTCGCGCCGCCCTGCCGGAGAGAGGGGCGGAGACGGCGGCCGCTGTCGCTGGAAGTTCCAGGTCACGCGGTGAATTCCCGGGCCGCCAGTCCCCTGAATCGTCTGGACCGTATCGCCTTGGACGTCCGTGATGACGATCTGCGGTCGCGATCGCCGGTCGCCGGATGCCATGCGGTAGACGATCTCCGCGCCGTACTGCGGGCTGCTAGCCTCGAACCACTTGTGTCCGGTGGATTCACCACCCACGCGCGGGTCGCTGTACTGGTAGGCCGTCTTCGGCTCGAACAGGAACGCGTTCAGCGCGAGCACTGAGTCATTGAGCTGCTCGAGCGCTGCGATGCCCACGATCCAGATGGACCGGCCGTGCGTGGCCGCGATCAGCTCGCGATCGCGCGGATGGATCTGGAGGTCGTGCACCGGCACGGCCGGCAGACCCTCCATGAACCGATGCCACGAGCGTCCCCGGTCGAGTGACGCGTACACCCCCAGGTCCGTCCCCACGAACAGCAGGTTCTGGTTGTACGGATCCTCGCGAATCACGTGGAGGAAATCGGGCGCGCCCGTCGGCAGGTCGTTCGCGATCGAGCGGAACGTCTTGCCAAAGTCATTGGTCACGTAGAGGTAGGGCGTGAAGTCATCTTCACGGTGCCGGTCGAACGCCACGTAGAACCGCATGCTATCGTGGTGCGACGGTTCGATGCGCGCGACCCAGGTCTTCGGGGGCAGCCGCGGGAACCGACCCGTGAGGTTCTCCCAGGCCCCGCCGTCGTTCTTGGTGAGCCACACGTTCCCATCGTCCGTTCCCACGTAGAGAATGCCGGGCTTGAGCGGTGACTCCGCCAACGCGACGATCGTGCTGTGCGTCTCTGCACCGGTGACGTCCGGCGTGATCCCACCGGTCGTCGTCGTCGAAACCCGAATGCGCTCGGCATCGTTCGTGGTCAGATCCGGGGAGATGGGATACAGGTCGTCACCCCGCTTGGTCGACTTGAGAACCCGGTTCGCACCAGCGTAGAAGGTGCGCGAGTTGTGCCGCGAGAGGAAAAACGGCGTGTTCCAATTCCAGCGGAGATCCAGCGCCACAGAATCGGCTCGCTGACGGCGGCGAATGTCGTCGATGCGCCGTTGCACCGCTCCGCGCGGCTGAACCGTCGTGTCCGGCCAGTCGATGAGGATGGAGTCTTCGTACGTGGTGTACCGCTGGCGCCAGTCGGGCTTCTGCAGCGAGGATCGCTCGCCGGTCGCCAGATTGATGCGGGCCATGTTGCCGCCCTGCGACTCGGCGAACACAATATTCGGGTCCTCGGGATCCTGCTGCGTGAAGAACCCGTCTCCGCCGTTCATCGAAAACCACATGTGGTTGGTGATTGACCCTTGCCTGCGGCGGCTCGGTCCACACCACGAGCCATTGTCCTGGAGACCGCCGCAGACGCGGTAGGGGATCTCCATGTTGTAGCTCACTTCGTAGAACTGGCCCAGCGGGACGATATTGAGCACGTCATAATTGCCGCCGCGATCCCAAGTCTGCGCGATGCCGCCGTCGTTGCCGACGACGAAATGCTCGGGGTCGGTGGGGTCGATCCACATGGCGTGATGGTCGACGTGCACGCCAACCGTCGCGTTCCGAGCGTTCTTTCCGCCTTCGTCGGAGAACTTCACCGGCGTGGAGGACCAGTACACCCGGTCGGGATTCGAGGGATCGACACGGACCTGCGAGTAATAGAACGGCCGCACGTTGTCGTCGGCCGTCTTCTCCCAGGTGGCACCCCCGTCAGCCGAACGGTACAACCCCGACGGACGACTCGTGTGGCCCTTCCCAGTGTCGGCCTCCACGATCGCATACATGATGTCCGGGTTGCTCGTCGCGATCGCGACCCCAATCCGGCCCTTCATCGTTTCGGGGAACCCACCACCCTTCACCTCGGTCCATGTCTTTCCCGCATCCACGGTCTTCCACAGGGCGCTCCCCGGACCACCGCTCTTGAGGAAATACGGCCCCCGCACCCGCTCCCAGCTGGCCGCGAACAGCACGTCGGCATTCTCGGGGTGCATCACCATGTCCACAAACCCGGCCTTGTCACTGATGAACTTGATCAGCTGCCACGTTTCCCCACCGTCAGTCGTCTTGTAGAGCCCGCGCTCCTTGTTCGGGCCCCAGATATGACCCAGGGCCGCGACGTACACGATGTCGGGGTTGCTCGGATGGATGACGATGCGCCCGATGACCTGGGTCGCGGTGAGACCCTTGTGCTCCCAGGTAAGACCACCATCGGTGGATTTGTAGATGCCGCCGCCCGGGGAGATCGAGTTCCGGGAATCCTCTTCACCGGTGCCCGCCCATACGATCATGGTGTCGGACGGGGCGATTGCGAGGTCTCCCATTGAGATCACGCGCTCGCTGTCGAACATAGAGCGGAACGTGGTTCCGGCATTCGTGGTCTTCCAGATCCCGCCTGCCGCCGCGGCCACGAAGAACGTCTTGGAGGGACTGGGGATGCCCTCGACGTCCGTGATGCGGCCGGCCATGTTGGCCGGACCGACGGAGCGCCAGCGAAATGCAGACCAGAGCGTGGAGTCGGGAGCGGTCACCTGTGCGGCGAGCGGCCCACAGAGCAGCATCCCGCCGGCCGCGATGGAAAGAAGGATACGTGACAACATGATCGTGCCGAAGCTCCTGCTGAGCGTTGACAGGGCGAGGGCCACGATGCCTCGGGGCGCCTCGCGACGGACGAGTTCGCGTGCTCGGTGCGAGGGATCGGAAGTCGGATCGGTCCAGAGGGGTTCACTCTCCGACTCAACCCCGGTTGACATTACGCACGACCGGCCGGATTCGTTGGGACTGCGGACGGGGCGGGCGATTCCGGATCGCCGCGCGGGACCACCGTACCAAGGCCGGGCCCCATCGGGAGGAAACGCCGGGGTTCCGGCCGCGCGTTGGATTCTGCATATCATATCTCGAACTCCACAATTCGGTCAGGTGCACCATGCAGATCGCTTCCAACCGCATCGCTGCGGCGGCTCTCCTCGTCGGTTCGATCACCGTCATCACCTTCGGCGTGCCCACCCTGGCCGCCCAGGCGACCGGAGACGCCAAGGCCATGGACGCCCTTGCTCAGTATGCCGGCCTCGAATACCGCATGGTCGGGCCATCGAGAGGAGGACGCGTGACCGCGGTTGCGGGGCATGCGGCTCAGCCGGGCACCTTCTACATGGGCGCGACGGGCGGTGGAGTATGGAAGACGTCCGACTACGGGCACACCTGGCACAACATCTCGGATGGGTTCTTTCAGACCGGGTCCATCGGGTCCATCCGTGTGGCCGACTCCGACCCGGACGTGGTCTACGTGGGCACCGGCTCGGACGGTATTCGGAGCAACGTGATCGCCGGCCGCGGCGTCTACAAGTCCACCGACGGCGGACAGACATGGACCGTTATCGGGCTGCGGACCGTGGGCCAGATCGGCGCTGTCGTGATCCATCCGACGAACCCCGATGTGGTGCTCGTCGCTGCCATCGGTCACGCCTTCGGGCCGAGCCGGGAACGCGGCGTGTACCGTTCGACGGACGGGGGCGCAACGTGGCGCAACGTGCTCTTCGTATCCGACTCGACGGGGGCCGTGGATCTCGAGTTCGCTCCCGACGATCCCATGACGATCTACGCCGCCATGTGGCGGGCGGAACGCAAACCGTGGACGATCATCAGTGGCGCGCGCGAGGGTGGGATCTACCGATCGACCGACGGGGGCTCCACCTGGTCGAAGCTGGACGGCGGCCTTCCCAAGGGACTGATCGGGAAGAGCGACCTGGCCGTGTCGCCGGCCGATCCGAGCCGCCTCTACGTGCTGATGGAGGCCGACCCGGGCGGTGGGCTGTATCGGTCCGACGACCGCGGTGAACGGTTCACATTGGTGAGCACCCAGGCGGGCCTCCTCAACAGGCCCTTCTACTATACGAACGCGGATGCCGATCCCAACGACGCCGACGTGGTGTACGTCAACAACGAGCGGTTCTACAAGTCCACCGACGGCGGGCGCAGTTTTCAGCGTCGCTCAACACCTCACGGCGACAACCACGACATGTGGATCGACCCCACCGACTCGCGGGTGTTCATCCAGTCCAACGACGGCGGGGCCAACGTGACGCGGGACGGCGGCGCCACCTGGTCCACCCAGCACAATCAGCCCACGGCCGAGCTGTATCAGGTGGACGTGGATGACCAGTTCCCGTATTGGCTCTACGCGGGCCAGCAGGACAACTCGACGATCGCCGTGCCGAGCCTGCCACCGTACGGTGCCCCTGGCGGGGCCACGGCGCACTGGCTCGCGATTGGCGGGTGCGAGACCGGTCCAGCAGTGCCGAAGCCCGGTGACCCCGACATCGTGTATGCCAACTGCAAGGGTCGCTTTGGACGGTACAACAAGCGGACTGGTCAAGAGTGGCAGTACTATGTCGGCGCGGCCAACATATACGGTCACAACCCCAGAGACCTCACGTACCGGTTCCAACGAGTCTCCCCCGTCGAGGTCTCTCCCCACGACCCCAACGTCGTCTATCACGGCTCGCAATACGTTCACGCGACGCGAGACGGAGGTGAGACGTGGGAAACGATCTCGCCCGATCTCACGGCGTTCGAACCCGACAAGCAGGTCATTTCTGGCACCCCCATCACGCGGGACATCACCGGCGAGGAGATCTATTCCACGCTCTATGCCATCGAGGAGTCGCCGCTCGAGCCGGGCGTCATCTGGACGGGCGCGAACGACGGCCCGATCCATGTGACCCGCGACGGTGGCAAGACGTGGGCGGCGGTCACGCCTCGGGGGCTACCGCCGGGCGGGCGGGTCCAGACCATCGAGCCCTCTCCGCATCGTACGGGCAAAGCCTACGTGGCCGTGTACCGGTACCTCCTGGGCGACTGGCAGCCATACATCTATCGCACCTCGGACTACGGGCGCTCGTGGACGCGGCTCACGTCCGGGAAGAACGGTATCCCGGCCGACTATCCTACTCGCGTGGTGCGCGAGGACCCCGATCGCGCAGGCCTCCTCTACGCGGGGACCGAGTTCGGCATGTTCGTCTCGTTCGATGATGGCGCCCGGTGGCGGCCATTCCAGCAGAATCTCCCGATCACTCCAGTGACGGGCATCAAGCTGCACCGGCAGGATCTCGTGCTGTCCACCATGGGCAGATCGTTCTGGATCCTGGACAACGTGACACCGCTCCACGAGATGACGGCGACCGTCGCTGCAGCACGCTATCACCTGTTCCAGCCGCGAACGGCCTACAGGATGCAGTACAGATCGTCGGGTCGCTCGCCAACCGATCCCGAGTACCCGCCGCCGGGCGTGATGATCGATTACGTCCTCGCTGGGTCGGTCGACAGCACGATGCGGCTCGAGATCATCGATCAATTGGGGTCGGTGATCCGGACGTTCGTCCCCGGCGGCGCGCGCTCAGCGCAGCCGTCCGGACAGGGGATGCGCGGGCCCTTCGGGGCGCGCCGCCCACCGGCCCAACTCGAGCGCGCACTCGGAATGCATCGCTTCGTGTGGGACATGCGATATCCGGGGCCACTCGAACCCCGGACGGGCGAGACCGACCGCACTGGGCCAGTGGCTGCTCCTGGGCAGTACCAGGCGCGCCTCACGATTGGTGACTGGAGCGCGGTCCGAACCTTCGAGATCGCGATCGATCCACGCGTGGCCGCCGACGGCGTGTCGGAGCAGGACCTCGTGGAGCAGTTGCGAGTGGCGCTCGAGGTGCGCGATCTCATGAGCGAGGCGGCGGTAACGCTCTCCCGTGTTCGGAAGGCGCTGAGCGCCGCCGAGGTGTCCGGTGGCACCCGGGAGACGCTCCGAACCCTCGACGCAGAGCTCGCCACCGCCGACGACATGGCCTATCCCCAACCGATGCTCGTGGATCAGATCCGGTATCTGTATGGCATGCTGTCGCGGGCAGACCAGCCGCCGGGCGGCGAGGCGCACCAACGTCTCGCGGCGCTCTCCGAGTGGCACGCACGTATCGTCACTCGGCTCGATGCCGCCGTGGGTGCGGCGGGAGGACACTGAAACGGGTTGAACGACTGAGCAGCCCGCTGCGGCGGGCTGCGAACGCGGCGCGAAGCGTCGTGCGGTTCTAGGGCCCGGGCGCCGCGCGGATTTCGCGTTGGACCGCGCTCCAGAGTCCGTCCGGGATGCCGAACACACGCACAAACAGCTCGGCGGACTCTCCCTGTTCCCCTACCTGTGTCAGAAAGAGCCCACGATAGGCGGGGAGAAGGTCGGGAGCGTGACGCTCCAGAAGGGCGGCGCCGCAGCGAACGGCCCCGCGGCTGCTCACCCGCTCGGCATACACACGGTCACGGCCGCCGATCGGGAGCTGCTCCACCAGCCGGCTCACCACGGGGTAGCACAGCTCTCGCATCAGTGCGAAGGCCGCTGCCGACGGCTCGCCGCTCAGCGCCCAGACCGCGGCCACGTTGTCGAAGAGGTCCGACGGATCACGCTGGAAGATCCGACCCTCCGGACCAAGCGCGACGGACACGTAGGCGGTCCCGTGAACGAGGCCCTGTTCGGCCAGAAACGGTGCGAGAGGCGTCGCGAGACGTCGATCCCAAAACCGCTGGGCCTCGTCTACTATCCGGGCGCGCTCCGTCTCACCCCGTACCCAATGCTCACGATAGAAACGCCTCCACTCTTCGATGAGCAGCGTGGTGAATGCGCCCAGCATGCGCTGCTCAGAGCGACTGCGTAGCACCGACGCCATTGCCCGCCCGCCAAAGCCCGACGGGCGTCTTCCCTCCGAGACAGTCTTCAACACGTCGAGCATCTCGAGGGGTGCGCTTGTGGGAAAATAGAGGGGGACGAAGTGCAGCAGCTCGAAGACGCTGTCCTGCTCGAAGGCCTCTCTGAGCTGCGCGGCCAGCGTGTCGAGCGGGGTGGGATACACGCCAGCGGCCTTCTTAGCGGCGCGTAATCGGTCGCCATAGGCGGCGTCGTAGAGAGGCATGGGAGCAAACCCCTGGAGCCCGACCAGGGCCAACCCATGGAACCACAGGTCGGCATGCGGCGCCGCGGTGAAGCGCCACCCCTCCGCCGTTTGGCGGGAAGGCTCGCTTTGCGCCAAGACTGGCGCTGCCGCGAGCAGAGCGGCAGCGGCAATCTGGCCACACCGCCGAGTGAACCCGCCTTGCCAGATCACTTCTTGGGAGTCTTGACCATTGGGTACCCACGCTCCGCCCAATCGACCATGCCGCCGAACACGAGCGAGGCGTCTTTCCCGGTGCGGAGCAGCACGGACGCAACGAATGAGCTGCGCACCTGGTCGCCACAGACCAGCGCCAGGGGCTTGCTGTCGTCGACCGCATCGATCGTCGACCACGGCTCCGTCCACTCCAGGAGTTCCGCGTCCGGAATGTGGCCAAAGCGGTACTCGAACCCCTCACGGGTGTCGAGAACGCGATACGTGTCGAGTCCCGCTTTCAACTGATCGACATCGATCAACGGCATCACCGCGGTTGGGAGGCCGGCAGCTTTCCAGCCTTTCAGCCCTCCCTCCAGATGACCGAACACGGTGAAGCCGGCGTCGTTCAGGATCTTCACGGCGATCTTCGCGATCGGATCCGGCTCGGCGTGCACCACGTAGGAGGCGTCGGTGGGGATCGAGAGCTCAGCCCGTTCCGCCAGGTCGGCCCGGTTGAATTGGAAGTTCACCGCTCCGGGAACGTGCTCCTTGGCGAACGGCTTTGGCGGTCGCATGTCCAGAACCACCGCGCCAGATTCCTGTGCCGCCTGCACCTCCTGCGGCGTCATACGGCCGCCTCTTTCAGCTCGTCTTTGGAGATCAACCCGAGGTTGTACGACTTGATCCGCGAATAGTTCTCGGGGAACGGCTTGGCCGTCTCCTTCACGAACCGGCCGAATGCCTTAGCGTCGGGCTGACGCATCGCCAAGTTGAAGCGCTTCTCGAACGCGATGGTCGAGCTGGCCTTGCCGCTCATGTTGACTCCCCCGCACGTCGAACCGCCGTAATGGTTCGGGAACACCTCGACGTGGTCAGGCAGCGCGAAGAGCTTTTCCGTCACGCTTCGATACAGGGTTTCGGCACGCTCCACCTCGCCCATGACGTCGAGATCCTCGTCCCCAATCAGCAGGTCCGGTCGCCCGACGTCACCTACGAAGAGCGAGTCGCCAGTCAGCACGAACCAAGGGTCCGGCGAACGGGGCGTATCGGCGATCACGTAGCTCGTGTGCTCGGGGGTGTGCCCCGGCGTGTGCAGGGCCGTGATCTGGATACCGCCGATCTTGAACACCTGACCGTCGGTGACTGGCGTGAACTCGTACTTGGCCAACCCCTTCGCGCCTTCGTGCAGGTAGTGTGGTACCCCGTTCATCTCGGCTAATTCCCGGGCGCACGACACGTAATCGGCGTGGACGTGAGTCTCGAACACCCCCACGATGGAGAGACCGAGATCGGCAGCCTCCAGCACGTAGAAGTCCGACCCGAGATTGTCGATAGGATCGACGATCACGGCCTCCTTTGCTCGAGGGCACGCGATGAGGTATGAGGCCTGCGACAGCGGCTCATACCGAAACTGCTTCATGATCACGGTTCAATCCTCCTGTTCGGTCTTGCGCAGGTAGAAGACCAACACCCCGTCTTTCTCCTCGCGCCACTCCACGAGCTCATTGCCGGTATCGTCAGCCCACGCCGGGAAATCCACGATGGAGCCACGGTCCGTGGCAAGCACCTTCAGGATCTCGCCGGCTTTCATGCTCTTCATTTCCTTGTTGGTCTTCACGATCGGCATCGGGCACAGCAACCCTGTGGCATCGAAGACCTTGTTCTCTTGCACTGTCATGTGGACTACCTCGTCTGTGGTCGGCGACTCGATCTATACGAACAGCGTCACGTGCCCCTTGCGGGCCTCGGACAAGAAGGCGGCCGCACCCCCGAACTCCACACCCGGGACGAAATCCTTCTCCTCGAATCCAAACACGTCCATCGTCATCTGGCAGGCGATGAGGCGGACATCCAACTCGAGCGCCACGTCCATCAACTCCTTGATGCTCGCCACGTTCCTCTTCCTGAACTTGCCCTTCATCATCTCGGTCGCGAACGCGGTCATTCCCGGCAACGACGTCACGATGTCCGGCATCGGCACGGGCATCGGCATACCCGGGTTCCCGACGGGCGACACCTTGAGAAGTTTCTCGAAGTCCTTGTGGATGACGTTCAGGCCGTAGAAGGTGAAGAACACCGCAACGTCCATACCGGCCGCAGCACCGGCTGCCGCAAGGATGAACGGAGGGTACGCCCAATCGAGCGTCCCCTTGGAAGAGATGATCGCCATCTTCTTCTTGGCCGGATCCTTCTTGAACGCCCGCTCGATTTCCTCACGGACGATCGTGCGAACCATCTCTTCAGTGAGTTTGGTCGACTGCGTCTCCAACATGGACAACCTCCTGCGCCCGCACGAGCGCTCGTAGCAAATCTGCCGTTCTGCCCGCGCGCTCGGACCAGAAGCCGGCAATACCAGAATCATCGTCGCGGGCGGCATGCCGAGCGACCCATCGCTCGGCCTCGTCCGCCAGCCAGCGGATCGTCCCGCGGGGATCCTGATCGAGGAACGCCCCGAGCACGAACCGTCGTTCCCCCGCGCGGAGCGCGAGCCCCAGGTCCCGAGACGCCCGCACCAGATCCGTGCGTGTCAGCACGATGCCCGTGCGCACCGGCACCAGCAACGAGCGTGTCAGCGTCTCGCGGTCCTCGAGGCCGGCCAGCGCCGGGGCCTCGCGAAGGTGGAGTGGTAGCTCCTCGGGCTGCGGCCCGGTCGCAGCTTCCGCGCGCAGCGTCGCCGCGAGCAGCCGCGCCCACGACCCATATGGCTCGGGTCCGATCTCGACGATCTTGTCGAGATAGAACGGAATCCAACTCAGCACGTGCTCCCACAACAAGGCCCGCTTGGCTTGGAGCAGCGCCGCCCTCGCGCGGGGATTCGCTTGCTCCAACGCCAGCTCCGCAAGTCGTGCATACAGCCCGAGCAAGACCACGAGGTGATCCGGCTCAACCGGCGGCGTCTCACCCAACACGCGCCAAAAACCGGCAATCCGGTCCCGAGCCTCACCACCCAACATGCCTTCGCTCCCGAGATACACCGACGCGTACGGGTACAACTGGAACCCAAGCAGGTCGGTGTGTGCCTCCGCCGTTGGCGCAGCGGGTAGCCCGAGCAGCGTCGCGAGCCTCTCCGTCTCGGGACTCGGGGGCTCGGCCAGGACGGCGAGGGTCCGGATCAGCTCCATGCCTAGCCTGCTCCCGCTGTTTGCGGCGGCGGTGGGAGACGGTAGGACTCCTTGGGCGGCTTGAGCGGCCGAAGCAGCCAGTAGGGCCGCCGGGTCCCGTCAGGGGAGACGGCTCGGGCCGGCCTGGTCTTGGCCAACCACTGCCGGTACAGGGCCTCGCTCTTCGCCGTGTCCACCGCGATGTCGCCGTACCGATCGTCCGGCCCGGCTTTGCGAACGCGCACCGCTTGGTGCCAGCAGTGCTGCCCGGAGACCGGATCGGCATGCACCGGGAAGGTCATGTTCTGATGCACCCCCGCATCCGTCCACCAGATCCTCCCAGTATCGGGATCCGACGAGGCAAACGCCTCGACGCCGCGCGTTCGATGCAGACCCCAGCGGCTACCCTCGCGTGCGAGATCAACCGTGGCCATCAGCTGTCGCTGACCGTCCCCCAACAGCTTCCACCGACCCATGTGGTGGCTGCACGCCACGACACCAGGCCGGATGCCTTCGGTCACCCACGCCTTGACGACGAAATAGCCGATCTTGGTCTCCACCCGCACCAGATCGCCCCCGGCGATTCCCAGTTCGGCCGCGTCCGACGTGTGAATCCACAGCGGGTTGGAGTGCGCGATCTCATCGAGCCACTTCGCGTTCGCGCTGCGCGTGTGAATATGCACGGGGAGCCTGAACGTGGAGATCAGCACGCGCTCGCCGGTCTCCATGTTGTCTGGGTGGACGTGGCTCTTGAAATACGTCGGAATCGCGAGTTCCGGCCACCCCCACTGGGCCAAGGTACGGGAGTAGAACTCCAGCCGGCCGCTCGGCGTCGGGAACCCGCGGCGGACGACCCCGTCGACCCGGACGCCCACGGGACGCCGGCCCTCTGCATCCGGCTCCGGACTGGGTAACGGTACGACGTTCGCTGTCCGCACCTGGGGAACCCTAGTGTAGACGCGACCCAGATTGTCCTCGCCAAGGTCCTGAAGATCGTCGCGCGGCACCTCCTCCTCGTACACGGGTCCCAGCTGCTTCCGCACCTCGAAGGCCCCGTACCGCCGCATGTACGCGAGCGGCGTCAGACCTTCCGCCGCGGCGCGCTCGGGAAGCCCGGGAACCGAATGCTCGAAGGAGTAGGCATAGTATTCGTCCACGCCGAGTTTCGAGCCGGCGTGCCGCTTCGACTCCACGTACTGCCTGATACCGAGGGTCCCGTCAGGGTCGATCCGCCACGTGAGATCGATCCAGAATTCGTTTTCCTCCCAGACCTCACCAGGGTTGACCTCCCGCGAGTCGAGCACGCGCTGCCCTGCTCGCTCCCTGGCGGCGCGCAGCACCGGCTGTCGAAAGCCGATCCACTGCGCATCATGCGTCTCGTAGGAGTGCAAATCGTGGCGTTCGGCTGCGTGTCCCATCGGGAGCACGTAATCGGCAAAATACGCCGTCTCGTTCCACGTCGGCGTGAGCGCCACGTGCAGGCCGACCAGCGTCTCGTCCGTGAGCGCCTCGATCCACGAGAATCCGTCCGGATTCGTCCAGACAGGGTTGTAGACCCGCGTGAAGTAGACGTCAACCCGCCCCCGGCCCTCCTTGAGAAAGTGCGGCAGCAGAAACGACAGCTCGTTCATCGCGAGCGGATACTCCTCGGGCCACGTCAGTTCGTTCCACGTCTTGGGATGAGGTGGCGTGTACATGGGCCGGGGCACGTACTTGTTCCACGCATTGGGGTACGTGCCCCCTTCCACCGCGACAGCGCCCGTCAGGGCATTCAGGAAGAAGAGAGTGCGGGACACCAGCCAACCCCCTTCGTTGCCTGCCGCCGCGCTTCGCCAGTTGTGCGTCGCCAGCCGTGTCCCGGCCGACGCCACCAACTCCGCGACCTCACGGAGTACCGTCGCATCGAGACCCGACTCCCTCGCTGCCATCTCGAACGTGTAGTCTCGATAGAGTCCCTGCAGCACCGTCTCGAAGGTCTCGAACGTCGGCTCGAGGTTCGGATGCTCGACGGTCAGGTATTCCTGCCAGTTCCACCACCGACGCACGAACTCGCGATTGTACCGACGTTCCCGGATCAGGAAGCTCGCGATCGCCAGGACGACGGCCGCCTCCGAGCCAGGGTAGGACGGCAACCAGTGATCGGCATGGGTCGCCGTATTGGACAGTCTTGTGTCGAAGACGACGAGCTTGGCGCCCCGCTCGCGGGCTTCCGTGATGCGTTGAGCGTGCGGGTTGAAGTAGTGCCCCGTCTCCAGATGCGCCGACACCAGCACGATCACCTTCGCATTGGCAAAGTCGGGGCTCGGCCGATCGAATCCCATCCAGTACTGGTAGCCCGCACGCCCATTGGATGAACAGACGTTGGTGTGCGAGTTATGGCCGTCTACGCCCCAAGCCGCCAGAATCCGCTCGGTGAAGCCGTCCTCGCCGGGTCGACCCACGTGGTACATGATTTCGTTGTGCCGGTTGTCGCGGATCGCGGTGCGAATGCGCCCCGCCAATTCGTCCAGCACGGCATCCCACGATACCCGCTCCCACCTTCCCTCCCCTCGTTTGCCTACGCGCTTCAACGGGTACAGGATGCGATCGGGATCGGTCACCTGGTTCAGCGTCGCCGGTCCCTTGGCGCAGTTCCGACCGCGCGACCCTGGATGCTCGGGATTTCCCTCGAACTTCCTGACCTGCAGCGAGTCCCGGTCCACGTAGGCCAGAAGCCCGCAGGCCGACTCGCAGTTGAAACACGTGGTCGGGATCAGGGTGTAGCGCCGCTCCACGCGCGACGGCCACGCCCTGGAATCGAGCTCCGTCCAGTCGTCCCACCGCTCCTTGGGGGGGAACGACGCCAGGTGAATCCGGCTCGGACCGGGATAGAAGGTCTCGCCCCGGGCCTCCACGTCCTCCCGCGCGGCCCGAATGCGATCGTTCAGTTCGTTCAGCGTCATCGTCCCCCCGTCACGCCAGCGGCACGGCCTGACCGGCCTGAACGTACGCGTGCTCGTGCGCCAGAAGACCCGTCAATGCAAAGGGCACGGCCGCCAGCCCGATCCATGGAGCAAGCGCGCCAACGATCGTGAGTGCCACCCCTGACCAGAAAACGCCGGCGTAGCGCCCGCGCACCATTTCCCGGGTCGCCAGCTTCGCGTGGGCCGTGGGATGGGTGAGCGTCACCTCACCGAACACGAACAGCAGATGGGCCAGCGCCGTCGCACCGAGTATCCAGGCAACCGGCGTTGCCCCATTCGTGCCGACGCCGTCGGCAAAGGGAAGCACCGCGGCGGCTCCGGCCAACGCCGTCTGGACCGCGAGGTGCGGCGGCAGCAGGGGGCTCTGCCACAGGTCGCGCGCCTTGGCCTGTGCGAACAGATAGGCCGTGTACACCGCGGTGAGCAGTGACAACGGCAGACCAAGCACCATCAGCCACGCCTGCGTCGGCGTGGACCCGACGATGCTTGCGGCCACGTGTGCGGCGAGCACCGCCGAGTATCCGCCGATTATGAAGCCGCCTCGGACCAGCCAGCTGCGCCACTGCGGCCGAGTAAACAGGAAGTAGAACCGCGTGGGGTGCTCGAGATCCCAGATCAGGAGGCCACCGGTCGCCGCAAGGAACACGCCGGCCAGCAGCGGCGCCACCCATTGCCACAGGACGCTCGTGGCGGGCAACAGGTTGAACAACACCAGCAGGGCCGGGACTAGATACGCGCCGGCGGCAATGCCCTTGGTCCAGGTGTACAGGCTGACGCGCCAATCCCAGGGCGCCGAGTGGGGAACGTCGTAGGACAGTACTGCGGCGGCCGAGCTGTTCGGGACGCCCGGATGCCCGGAGACAACGCGGTGCGATCCCGCCAGCTGCTCGCTCCACATGAACATCCCGCCGTCCGGTCGCCGGGCGGCGATCGGGTCGAGCGTCACCTGGTGCGCACCCTTGTAGAAGAGCTTGGGCCGGGTCTCCTTCTCGGGACGCCGAACCGTGACAGCATCACGCAGCAACACGTGCGCGACACGAGAGGAGGCGTCGTTCAGGTCGCCCACGAGAATGGCCTCGGTGGGGCAGACCACGACACAAGCGGGCTCGAGGCCCATGTCGAGCCGATGCGCGCAGAAGTTACACTTCTCGGCCGAGTGATCTTCGGGATTGATGAAGATCGCGTCGTAGGGGCACGCGGCGATGCACGCCTTGCAGCCGATGCACGCCGCCTTATCGAAATCCACAACCCCATCGGGCCGCTTGTGCATGGCCGCCGTGGGACAGGCGACCGCGCAGGGTGCCTCCATGCACTGGTTGCAGCGGGTCACCTGGAACGCGCGGCGGGTCTCCGGAAACGTGCCGACGTCGACGTACTTGACGTAGGTACGGTTCACCCCGATCGGGACGACATTTTCCGATTTGCAGGCGGTGCTACAGGCGTGACATCCAATACAGCGCGTGTGATCGATGACCTTCGCCCACTTGGCGGGGGCGGTCGCCACTCCGGCAGCCGCGTCGATCATCCCCCCTCCGTGATCCGGTCGTCCCCAAGTTTGCGCGCGCCTCGCGGCTCAGAGAGGTTACAGGTGCGAATGCATCCCAGAATGGCCGTGACCTTCGGCTCGATGATGCGATAATACACGTGCGCCCCCTCTCTGCGACCGTCAACCACCTTCCGTGCACGCAGCGTGGCGAGCTGTTGCGAGACCGCGGACTGGCTGGCGTTGGTGTAGCCCTGCAATGCGGTGACGGTCTGCTCTCCGCCTTCCAACGCCTCGAGGATGCGGAGCCGAAGCGGATGCCCGAGGCACTTGATGACCTCGGCCGCCTGCGCGAGCACTTGATCGTCAATGGCCTCAAATCGCTGGGTCGGAATCTGAGTCACGAGATATGTCACCCAATGCTGAGAGAGGAAAGTTGCTTATATAACAATATTGCATTATTCCTCTGTCTGACGCAACCCTGACCGGAGCCGACCCTGAACTCACCGCGCGCGACCGCAGAGTCTCGGGTGCCACTCACCGGCGGCGACGTGATCGCCGGCCTGAGCGTAGCCCTGGTGCTCATCCCGCAGTCGCTGGCGTACGCAGAGCTGGCCGGGCTCCCACCCTATTACGGCCTGTACGCGGCCATGCTCCCCCCCATCGCGGCCGCTCTGTTCGCATCGTCTCGCTACCTGCAAACGGGACCCGTGGCGATGACCAGCCTGCTCACCTTGGGCGCCTTGGCGGGACTCGCGTCAGCAGGCAGCCTGGAGTACGTGCGGCTCGCGGCGCTGCTGGCCCTTGTTGTCGGCGTGACCCGACTGATTTTGGGTCTCGTGCGCGTGGGGTGGATTGCCTACCTCCTGTCACATCCGGTGCTCGTCGGGTTCACGGCCGCCGCCGCGATCCTGATTGCGGCGTCCCAACTCCCAACGGCCCTCGGTGTCACGGGTGCAGGCGGCGGACTCCTCGAGAGCGCCGTCGAATCGGCACGCGCGCCAGGGGGATGGGATCTCGCCTCGGTCGTGCTCTCAGTGGCGACCATCGGTCTCGTCATTGGTGGCCGGCGGCTGCACCCCCTCTTTCCGGGCGTGCTGGTCGCGGTCCTCGTGGGCATCGGCTACAGCCTGCTCGCCGGGTACGAAGGACCACGTCTCGGCATCGTGCCAGCCGGCCTCCCACCGTTCACGCTCGACTTCCCCTGGGGTTCGCTCAGCGACGTGATCGTTCCGGGGCTCGTAATCGCCTTCATCGGCTTCGCCGAGGCCGCCGCCATCTCGCGGACGTTCGCGTCTCAGGACCGCTCGGTGTGGAGTCCCGATCGGGAGTTCGTGAGTCAGGGGATCGCGAACCTCGCATCGGGGATCTCTGCAGGCTTCCCCGTGGGGGGTTCGTTCTCCCGAAGCTCGCTCAACCGGCTCGCCGGCGCGAGGTCGCGGTGGAGCGGTGCGATCACGGGTCTCGGTGTGCTCGCATTCTTGCCGGTGGCCGGCGTGCTCGCTCCACTGCCGCAAGGCATTCTCGGCGCGATCGTCATCGCGGCCGTGGCCCCGCTCATCACACTCCGTCCCATGATCACCATGGCGCGGCACTCCCGCCCGCAGGCCGCCATCGCCTGGGTGACCTTCGCACTGACGCTGGCACTTGCCCCACATGTCGAGCGGGCGGTGCTCTTCGGCGCCGCATTCGCGATTGCAGTGCACCTGTGGCGCGAGCTCCCGGTGCTCGTGCGCTCCGAATACGCGGACGGCACGCTCAGGCTGATCCCCCAGGGTGTGCTGTTCTTCGCGTCAGCTCCGAGTCTGCACACCCGATTCGTTCGTGAGCTGGCCGCCCACCCCGAGGCGGACCGCCTGGCGATCGACCTCGGTCAGCTCGGGCGCATCGACTACGCCGGCGCACTGGCACTCAAGAGTGTCATCGACGACGCACAGGTCGCGGACCTCACGGTCGAGCTGGAGCGTGTTCCCGACCACGCGCGCCGCATACTGGACCGCGTCTTGGAGACGAGCCTGCCGGCTTCCTGAGCCGTTCGGAGCCTCATTCCCGATCCACCTGCCCGGTTTTCTGGGACCTTTCGGGCCACCTTCATAGAAAATTCACCTTATAGCGATAAGTATTCCTAGCGCGCAAACGGGGGGGCGCGACCTTAATTGGGGGGCGGCCGTGCGGCGGCGATCAGGGATAGCGTTGAGCATCGCTCTGCTATCCAGCACACCAATCCATTCCATTCCAGCAACTACCGACCGTACCGGTCCCGGCGACGAGTTCGGGGTCTTCGTCAGACTCGCCGAGTCGGTCCCGGTTCCCTTCAACCACGCCGTGGCGGCCATCCGGTCGGCGATCACGGCAAGCCCCTCGACTCTGCTCGCCGAGTACGCGGCAGGCGTCGAGCGCGGCGACTGTGTCTTCGGGGCACACGTGTTCGTGCTCCATCTTCCGGAATATTCGGAGGCGCTACTTCGCCGGGAGCCGTACGCCGCGTTCGCAGCGCCGCTGCGCCTCGCGGTGTTCGAGGACGAGGCCGGCGTGCACGTGAGCGCAACCAACCCAGCCTCACTCAACAGGACGATCGTCGCGGAAACCGGGTTCGAGGCCGAAACGGCTCGGGCCCTGGGAGCCCTGCGCGGGATCGTTGCGGCGGCATTCCCGGGCGTGGTCACCGATCGCCAGTACGGGCAGATGCGACACGAGGGACTCATCGGGAAGACGATGGGGATCATCGCCGGCGGGCCGTTCCGCGACAAGGTCGAGGAGATCATTTTGGTCCCAACGCCCGCCGGAGGGGTGACCGAAGTAGCCCAGAAGCTCTACGCCGGACTCGAGCGCCTGGGCGGCACCCGCAGGTGGGGCACGCGGCCCCTGTACCGTCTCGACTTCCCCGAGCGCGGGGTCGTGATCATCGGCGTGACCGGTGAGGCGATGGAGTCTCGGGCCTTTCAGATCGTCGGCTCGGGCAGCGACGGAGTCCGCGACGGGTTCGCCTGCCCGGGCATCGACCACGCCCCGGCGTTTCCGCTCGAGCTGGTGATTGCCCGCGATGGCGATCGGGTCCGCGTCAGTCTGATCGACGCGATGTTCCGCATGAAGATGTTCTTCGAGGACGCGGGGAAGATGAAATTCGCCGCGAACATGCGCATGCCTGGATCGATCGAGAACGAGATCCGGGACAAGGTCGAGGAGAGCCTCTACTGACGTCGTCGCTCTCCTCCCACCAATCAGGGGGTTCAAACATGCAGCGTCGCAGTGTTCCAGCTTTGCTGCTCGCCCTTGGCCTGGTCGTGACCCCGAACGTGGCATGGGCCACCGACGGTCACTTCCTCCACGGGGTGGGCGCGATCAATTCCGCCATGGGGGGAGTCGGGGTTGCTGCCCCGAAGAGTCTCCTCGGCACCTTCTATCTCAATCCCGCCGGCTTGATGGCGTTCGACGGCACCCGGGTCGAGTTCAGCTTCGAGCTGTTCAAGCCTGCGCGGACGGTGTCGAGTGACATCCCTGGCTTCGCGAGCGGTGCCACGGAGAGCAAGAGCGAGTTCGTCCCGATCCCGGCCATGGCGTGGTCCACCAAGTTCCACGACGACCAGGTGGTGGTCGGCTTGGGAGGTCTCGGCATCGGCGGTTTCGGCGTCGACTACCCGGCGAGCATGACCAATCCGATTCTCGCACCCCAGCCGAACGGCTTCGGCGAGGTCTACAGCAACTACTCGCTCCTCAAATTCACGCCAGCCGTCGCGTTTGCCCCCACGGAAGCGCTCTGGCTGGGCGTGTCGGGGAACGTGGACTGGGCAAGCTTGGCGGTGAATCCGATGCCGATTGGCGCACCGGACTTCGATCCGGTCACCGGCACCGCTTTCTACCGGGACGCCCGCGCGGTGGACGGCGCCTTCGGCTTCGGTTTTCAGGCCGGCATCATGTTCCAGCCCAACGACATGATCGCGCTGGGCGCCTCGTACGCGAGCGAGCAGTGGTTCGAGGACTTCTCGTTCAACACCGTGCACGCCAATCCGAACCTGGCCAACTTCGGCACCCCGGCTACGATCGAGTTCAAGCTGAACGTGCCGGCCATGGCCGCGGCAGGTATCGCCCTCCGCCCCCTCCCGAACCTGACTCTCGCGGGTGACCTCCGGTACATGTTCTACGAAAGCACCGAGGGCTTCCAGATCCCCGATGGGGCGTCGGTCTTCAACGCCGACGGTTCGGTGAACGGATTCGGCTGGAGCAACATCTACAGCATCCACGCCGGACTGGAATTCTGGCCCGCCGAGCAGGTGGCACTCCGCGGCGGGTACAACTACAGCCAGAACCCGGTGCCAGACTCCCTCGCCATGGTCAATCTGCCCGCCCCGGGCATGGTGCAGCATCACGTGACCGTGGGTGCCGGTTTCAACATCAGCCGTCGCTTGCAGGTCAGCCTGGCCTACTACCGGGCATTCGAGAACGACGGCACCGGCCCGATCATGAATCCGGCCGTGCCCCCCGGCAGTACCGTTACCAACAGCCTGAAGGAAGATTCCTTCCTGTTGGGCTTCTCGTTCGCGACGCGGGGAGGCTTCTAGACACCCGCTCGCCGCACGCAACAAGGCTCCGCCCGGGCCATCCGGGCGGAGCCTTTTGCATTCCGCGGGACTCGGGCCTACTCGTTGGGCGGTCGGACCTCCCCGAACACTTGCACCCGGAGTCCGTTGGGGCCGCGTTCCCCGAACACCCACACCCGGCGCCCCACAAGCGTGGTGAGCTCCCGCGGCAGCGCTGCGAGCCGTACGATCTCGGTCCGAGACACCTCGATGAAGTGCGAGTCCTCGCGTTCCGCCAGCGTGCCGACCACCGGTCGCTGGCCGTTGAGCTGGAACACCTCGTACGCCGACACGTCCACCGCCCGTGACGGCGCGGGCGGGGCGTTGGCGACCGCCGTGCCCCACACGCGCACCTCGGCGCCCACGACCCGAGCCAGCTCGTCGCGGTACGGTCCCACCAGAGCGACCTCTCCCGACGCCGTCTGCACCACGGTCTGTGTCAGCGGAATGGCCCCCACGGCGCGCACCACGCCCGTGACGGTGGTGTCACCCGATGGGGGCTTCGTCCCCCGCACCGGGGCCGGCGCAACCGCTGGAGCGGCAGCGGTCGGTGCGGATGGGGTCGTCGTATCGGGCGCGGCGGCCGTCACCGGGGGGAGGGTGTCCGACGTCTCGCCGGGTGGCGCCGCCTCCTGCCGGCGTTCTCCGCCACACGACACCACCACGCACACCGCTGCCACTACGACCCATAATTCACGCATGTCGCTGCCTCATTTGGTGCGGACGATCCAAAGCTGCGGCCTGGTGGCAGTGCCGAGCGGCGCGTCGACCAGGTCCCGGACTCTGACGGCCAGCGCCGGACGGCTGGCTGCCACGGCGAGCAAGGTGTACACGGTGCTGCCGGACCGGACCTGCTCGGTGATCGCGAAGTCCCCAAAGGTCTGCTGCACCGGCGCCAGCGGCGCCGCCGCGCTCCGTGAGCTCAGGATATCGTGCACGTTCCAGCTCGCCATTTGGAGGCTGGTATCGGAGGCCACACCGGGACGACCATCCACGTAGTTCTTCGCCGCCCATCGCGCAAAGACCGAATCGAATTGCACCCCCAACAGTGCCTCGACGTTTTCCACCCCCGACAAGTCGCTCTTCGCGATCCAGTCCTTGGTGAGGGCCGTCTCACCCCCCGGGTAGCTCTGGCCAAACCGATCGGCCACGTACCGCTGGAACGCCCACGAGGCGCCGTAGAACCAGAACGGCTCGCACGGCGTGCCATTGTTGAGCGACTGCGTGCCGAAGAGCGTGCACTCGTCTGGCGCGTTCGTGTTCCTCGCCCCGCCGCCGGCCCACCCGTAGTACCACCCGAGGCGATCGAAGATGAACCGGTACCACGACGCCCCCGCGCCCGAGAGCGCCACCGAGGCCCCGTAATCCATGCCCGACGTGTTTCCGAGAATACTGTGTCCGACCACCTCTTCAGCCAGGGTCGCCTGCCCCTCGGCCTCCCACGTCGACATGAGCGACGATCTGTTGAGCAACACCCGCCGACTCTGCTGGATGTTGTGAGTGAACTCGTGCGCGATCAGCGACGGCATCTGGAACAGCACGTTGCTCTTTTGCCGCGCTCCCATGCCGGCGACGTTGCCGGGATCGGGGACATGGCCGTAGAACAGCTCTCCCTCATCGGAGGATGCGCAGCTCGCCGCCAAGAACAGGTCGCCTGCCCACACGAACCCGGCGATCTGGCCGCTCAAGAGCTTGTTCACCTCGATGGTGAGCACGACGAACACGCGGTCATTGGCGTCGAAGTCACTCGGCTCGCCGAAGTACGTGGTGTCGGCCGCGTAGATGTAGAGATCAAACGTGTCACTGTGCGCCTGGATCTCCGCGTCCGTCAGCGAGTCGGCGGCCGGGTTGTTCAGGTCGGTCACGAAGATGCCGGCCGAGCCCACCGTCTTCACCACCACGTCGATGCCGATCGAGTCGCACGCTCCGTCTGTCGGGTCGTTGGAGCCCGTGAACGGATTGTCGATGTTTGGCACGTGGAGATGGAGCGTGTCGCCGACGTTCGGGACCGCCATGGTGGCCGCAGGGCTCCGGGCCGCTGCCGGACGCAGCGCCGCGTTGGTTGCCGGGTCGAGGAACTGCCGCTCGAACGCGCGGATGCGCTGTTCCGCTCGATCATGGGCCACTCGGCGCTCGATCTCCTGGAGATTCACTGCCGGGGGCGCGGAGCGAACACTCCGAGGAGAGAACGCGGGAACCATCGCGACCGGCGCGGGGGCCGCTGCCCCCTGCACGGCGGTCATCGTGTACGAGAGGGTGAGCGTTGGGGATTCGGCAGCCGCGCCAACGCCGACCAGATACTCGTCTCCTCCCGTCGAGGACGGAGCGAACTGGAGACAGAAGCTCGTCGGGTCCTGGACCAGCGTCATCTCACCGGGCGCGAGAGCGAGCAGGCTGGCCGGGCGCACCGGGTGGCTCACCGTGTTGCTGTTGGTCCCGCTGACCGTGACCTGCACATCGACGGCCCGGACCGGCTGACACGCGAAGGTCGGGACCGTGATCCCAAGCGTCGTCGCCGTCGCCGACGTCACGGTCGCTGGCAGCCCACCGATGGTAACCGTGTTGTTGGCCGGCGTGGTGCTGAAGCCCGTGCCGGTGAGGGTGGCCGATGCCCCTTCGACCATCGTGTCGGGGCTGACGGCCGCGACGGACAGGTTGCTACCCGTCGCGGTGAAGGTCACCGGATCACCCTTGAGACCGGCCGCACTGGCGTCGACGGACTGCGAACCGAGCGTGGCCCCCAGGGTCCAGATCGTGGACGCCTCACCGTTCGCTCCAGTCTGAACGTTGGTCGGCGTTACCGACCCGCTGCCCGGCGCAGG
>JBDHEI010000038.1:0-35937 GCA_039591075.1 Gemmatimonadota bacterium | reverse complement strand
GCGCGTCAGTGACGACCGGTGCGTGGCAATGTCGAGCAACGTGATCTCGCGCCCGTTACGACTGGGGACGGTCACCCCGTCAGGCAGGTACTTGGCGACCGGATCTTCAAGGGCGACCTCGCCGCGCGCGGCCGCCTCCGCCAGCAGGGTTCCCGTGAAGGCTTTCGTGATCGATCCGAGTTCAAAGACCGATTTGGAACCGAGGGGCCGCGCGCCCTCGCCAGCGTCTCCGTAGTGGACGATCCGGGTCGATCCATCGGCTTCGATGACGCCGAGAACGATCGCCATGCCGCGGTCGGCCTCGACGCGCTTCTCGATGATCGCTGTCAGGTCCTCAGTGGACGGGAAATGTTGTGCGCTCGCGGCCGCGGGGAGCAAAAGGGCGAGCAGGAGAAGGCTGGTCAATCGTGTTCGCTGCATCATATGCACGTGTCCGCGTGAAGGGTGTTCAAGCTTGAATGTGCTTAGCGTCCTTACGCGGTCAAGGCTTTGCGGTTTCGACGATGTCGACCGACGGATCTCATTCGGATCGGGCGGATCAGAGGGTGGTGGCGGTGGGGTCGCTAAGTCGGTACAGGACGGGACCAAACGGGACCAGAAGGGACAGGACGGGACGAAGACCACCGAACTCCAAAACCGGGGGGTCCCGGTTCGAGTCCTGCCGGGCCTGTCAAAGCCACGCCAACTCGGCGCGGCTTCATCATGCCCGACAGGCTCTGTGACCTCGCGTTCGGTTCGGCTCGCGTGGCGAGCCTCGCTCACGCATCGGTTCGAGTCCTGCCGGGCCTGTTACGACAAAGGCCGCGCCATTTGCGCGGCCTTTGTCGTACTGGCACCTGCCGGGATCGCTCTAACCGTCGGCTCGGCCGCTGTCGCGCATTCGCCGCCGCTTGACGAGTCGAGTCGTGCCGGCACCGGCGGCGACCCCCCAGGTCACCGCCGGTCGAAGGCGAGAATCACGGCTGCACTGCCCATTCCTGTGACTGCGTCGCATCTGATTCCGACGTTTCAGTTTCGCACGTTCGCGAAGTTGACGAAGTAAGCACTACGCCCATCGAGGAGGGTAAACGTGTACCCGAGGCCAGTCGGGCACGCGGGCCCGCTGAGGGGTCGGGTCTGTATCCACCCGGTCTGCACTTGTTCGCAGACGGTGTATGTGCCGGCCGGCAGGTTCGAGAAGGTGTAGTTCCCCGAGCCGTCGGTCAGCGTGGTTGCCGTCATCGTGCCGCTGAGCTCGATGGTCCAGTCCGGCAGACGCGGATTGCCCGTGATGTCCTCATAGACGGACCCCGCAATCTTTACGGTCCCCGTGGGTGGCGGTGGCGGTGGCGGCGGTGGCGGCAGCGATGGCGATGGCGGCTCCGGGGAGCATCCACGCCGATAGTCGCCCTTTTTTCCATTCTCCGACCGGCGCTCTTGCGACCATGATTGGGGCGAGCGGTTGGCATCAGCCGTCGCGCACTGCTCCGAGTTCACCAGGCCGGGCTGCGAGCGATGAGACGGTCTATCGGGATCCTGGGCCGCGGCCGTGAAAATCGGCGCCGCGGCCAAAGCGAGTAGAACTAGGGGTACACGCATCCTGCTCTCTCCTGCTAAGGGTGCGATTTCACCGACATAATCGTGGATGAGGGGATGGCGAGCCGTGTTGTGGGTCACACGGTTTTGCAGGATGTTGCAAGACAATGCTTTACAAACAGGTAGTTTCGGGCCAAAACACCGTCTAGAAGCGCTTCTCCTGGGGTAGTCTTGAAGAAGGGGCAGCGTGCCTCACTGCCGGTACTTATCGTGGCGTGCGAGCCACCTAACGCCGTCGTGTGAACGCGGTGCGTCGAGGGCAAGGGAACGCGCTGATCATGCATACCCTGCGGGCGGTGGGGTGGTAGGTCGGTAAGGCGGTAGGTGCTGTACGCGCCGTCATAACTCGTCGTGTTCTTGGCCTTTCACTCATCCCGGCAACCCCCCCGGTCCGGTCAGATGCTTCTCGACCCAGTCGATCGGTGAGAAGAGAATGCACACGAGGTGTGTGCGTCTGCCGAGTATCATCGCGGGAATGGCCAAGACCTCACAGCCGCCGTCACCTCGCATCGCCTGGAACAGGAGCGAGACGCCGATGTAGGCGACGGCCGCCACTCGGCCCACCGGTCCACCAAGCGCGAATACGAGCACCACCGGGGCCACGGCTAGCACGGCGCCGAACCAGCGGTTGAGGCGCGCGCCAAACCGGCTTACGACGAAGTGTACGATCCCGTAGAACACCATCATTCCGGCGAATGCGATGAGAATGCGAAGATTGAATCCGGCGTCTTCCGAGCGCATGACGGTGTACGTCATCCACACAAACAGCATCCCAAGCATCAAACGCAGAGTGCGCCCGATGATACCTGCTGAGGGTCGACCTGTCTGGCTGGTGGTCATCCGGGTTCTCGTGGTATCGAGTCGGTCACGATACGGGACGCTCAGACCATGTATCCGTCGTGCATGCGACGCGTCGCCATTGAGAATGCCTGCGCGCGGCCGCACAGGTCAACAAGTGGTTGAAGGCCGAGCAGCTACCGTGCTGCCCTCCTACCGCCCTACCGCCTACCGCCATTCCACGATCTTGATCAGCGATGTCGGGGCGTTCAGAGCCCAGCCCTGCCGCCCGTTTCCTCGGCCGCTTCGGCGAACATCCGGCCCGATAATTGCGCACTTTTGTTGCCGGTACTGCGTTGCACCGCTACGGGGGAAACCAGGGTACCTTACGCGGCCCGCGGGACCGCACGCGTGGCAATCTGCCACAATCATTGCGTGACTCAGGAGAGAGACGTGAAGGGACGCCGGTTTACGCTCGTGCTCGGAGGGGGTGGCATGAAGGGCATCGCCCACGTGGGGGTGTTGCTCGCGCTCGAAAAGCACGCTGCTCTGCCGGTCGAGGTTGTGGGATCCAGTGTGGGCTCGCTCGTGGCGGGCGCATGGTGCGCCGGTATGCCGGCGGTGGAACTCCGAACACTCGCCCTCGACCTGCGCCGCCGAGACCTGTTTCGCATGGCACACCGTGACATGGCGGTCAAACGGATGCGGTCACCGGCGATCTACCGTAGCGAGCCACTCCGGCACTTGGTGGCGCGGTTGCTCGGGGACATCACGTTCGACCAGTTGAAGCGACCCCTCTTGATCAATTCGGTCAATCTCACATCTGGGCGTCAGGTGTTTTGGGGCTCGCCGGGGCTGTCCGATGTTCCCGTAGCCGACGCGATCCTCGCTTCCTGCGCGCTGCCGGGATATTTGCCTCCGCACGAAATTCGGGGCGAATTCTTCATTGACGGAGCCGCCGTATCGAATTTGCCGGTGGCGGCCACCGCATCGCGCGACCGTGACCTGATCATGGCAATCGACGTGGGATCAACGGCTGCCATTCGTCCGGACGCTCAGGCACTGGGCTTCGCGGCGGTGTATGCCCGCGCCATCGAGTTCGGCATCCAGACGATGCGGACCGCCACGCTTCTGCATTGGAGCCATCCACCGCTCTTACTGATTCAGCCGGATGTCCAGCACGTCGGACTCCTCTCGTTCCATCGCAACCGCGAAATGGTAGCAGAGGGCTATCGGGCGACGACCGAGATGCTTGCCGATCCGAATGCGATCCCCCCACGCGGTGCATCAGGGGTCTATCCTCGACAGCGCTACAGCGTCCAGGTCATCCGAGAACGCTGCATCGGATGCGGAGCGTGCCGGATTCACGGTCCTCCTGGATTGTTCGCTCTCGATCACGGTGGAAGAGCCGTGGTGACCCAGCCAGAGCAAACCTGGAACCCCATCCAGGCGGAGTTTGTCCGCCAGTGCCCGACGAAGGCCATTGTGCTTGAGCCCAACGAGCAGGAGCGCGTGTCTGCAGCCTGAGGAACGCACACGGTGCCGGCGGGTCAAATCACGTAGGCGGTGAAGCGGAAGCGGGGTAGGCGCTCCGTTTATCTGCCCCCGCTGCTCACCCACCCACCGTCCTACCGTCCTACCCTCCTACATCGGCATCGGCACGTCGGTGTTCCAGATATCACTCACACAGAGCCACGACCCATCAGCCTGGCGGTGGTAGATCGCGTGCCACTTCCCGCTCACATTCACGGGGTCGGCATCGGGCGGAGCCATATCGAGCGTGTAGGTGCCTCGCGCGTAGGCCAGATCCCCTCGGCCATCGACGACCTGCGGCGTGAGGGTGAACCCGGTGACCGGCGGGAGAGCCTCGAACTCTGCCACAATCGCGGCACCTCCTTGGTACATGGGCTCGTCGGGCGGCATGCGGACGGCATCGTCAGTGTAATACGTGACGAGCGTGGTCCAATCCTGGGCTCGCACGTTCGCGGCATAGCCGTCGAGCATTTCCTGGATTGCGGCCACGTCCTCGTCGGGCAGTGCGGGAGCCTCGGCCGCCGGGTAGCAGGCCGCCAAGGCGAGCGCCACGGATAGCACGGGGATGAGACGTTTGGATGCCATGGGGATCTCCTTCGGAGGGACCGAGATCGAGTACGGCAAATCTACGGCCGGGGACGAGCCGCGCTACTGCGTGGCTGCATGTCGTCGCAGTGCCGCCCGCCACGCCAACCGCGGCTGGTTCGTAGCTTACATCGGTCCGGGGTATGCGCCGTGACCCCTCTTGCTGCGTAACCACATCAAGTGTTCTGTTTGCCCGATGCTAGCTGACAGACGCAGTCGCCTTTGCGGGGTCCTCGCCGGGCTCACGATCGCCGGCTTCGTTATCCCCACCGATGTGTCGGCACAAGGCCGCGAGCGGAATATGCCGGGCGATACCGTGGAATTGGCCAGGGCGACATTGCAGGGGTGGGATGAGCAGCTGCGCCTCATCATTCTCGATCGCGGGGGGAGCTACTACGGGCGCACCAGCGACCGGGGCATCCTGCAACGCTTCAACGATGGGGCCGACGACGAGTACGAGCTCGACCTCATCTCTTATGGCTTCTCCCTCTTGGAGGACTACGAGTGGTTCCGGCGCGGTCAGGGTGTGCGCTACTGGGGAGGGAGCATCAACAAGCTCCGCCTGGTGCAGGAGGCGACGTTTGCGGCGTCGTTGGATCTGAGTTCCTCATGGGCCGCCGACGTCAGGATTCATCATCAAGCTACGCTACAGGGGAACCGAAGTACACTGCGGTTCGGGGCTCGGAAATCGCTGTCATCCGGTCGCGTAGTGCTCTTCGGGGCTGCCGTTGTCAACGCGCTCAAGCCGGAGTCCGATGTCGAAGTCGGCGTCATACTCCGTCCCGTGGCAGAGAGTCGCGTTACGGTTGCGGTCGCCGCTCTGGATCTGTTCAATGATCTCATCTACGAAACCTTCGGGGTCGGGGTGGGAGTGTCCGACACGGCGCTCACTTACACGACACAGCCATTCGCCCCTCGGTTCGCCGTCGATACGCGGGTCGGTCCCCTCCGATTCGAGGTGTATGCCTTGGCGGTCACACCCACGTCGCTCGTCGTCGAGCGCCAGACAGTCCCTGGAGAAGGGTTTGCCCAGGACGAGCGCTTCGCGTACGCCGGGGGCCTCGGGGAGTGGGAGCCGTCAGGGCGGACAGCGGTTGGAGGCTTCGCCACCTGGGTTCGAGCACGAACGCACCGCAGGCCGCTGACGCTGGGCGCACCAGCGGACGACTTCGATCTGACCGAAGTCACGACACAGATTGGCATCCACGGCATCCACCTGTTTCACAACTTTGCTGCCGAGGGATGGGTGGCCAGGGTGTGGCGAACAGAGGATCGTGTCCGACCGGATACGGCTGTGGCTGCAGCCGTGGACTACGAGGATAGAGCATGGGTCGGGCGCTCCCAGGTGACCTACCGACCATCCATCGGATTCCGCGCAGGCGTTGGGTTCGAACTCACCGCACGGCAGGTCGTGGGCGAAGACCGGATGCCGTCACGCCGGGACCTGCACAAGAACAATTTTCGCCTCCGCTTGGAACTCGGATGGGCGTTTGACCGACAGGCTTCCGTCTTTGTGGGAGCCGGCTTCGAGCTGGACAGCGACATTCGTGCCCCTAGCGAAGGCACCTTCGACGGGGGGCACGCCCGCTGCGTGCTCTACTTCTGAGCTGGTCCCACATTCCGGTTCGGGGCGACGGCCCCCGGTCGTTGTGCCCCGGGGAACGATGATCCACTCCGATGACCCTGATACATTGTCGCCGCCCTGATGCGGAGGATGATCGTCAGGCGAACGTCGCGCCCGGAGCGGGGTAGATGTGACGACGCCGCGTCGCGAGTGGGGCCGTCTCCCGCTAGCTTGCGGCAGCCAAGACTGGAGATCGGGTCCCCCGCCTCGCGACGGGACCCCTAACCTGAGGAGTGCGATCGTGAAGCGTGTCGTAGCTGTGGTGGCGATGTCGGCCCTGACTGTGGGCCTTGTGGGCTGTGCCTCGAGGGCGCAAACCGGTGCAATCGTGGGCGCGGGAGGGGGTGCCGTCGTCGGGGCGGTGATCGGGAAGGCGGCGGGGAACACGGCGGCTGGTGCGGTGATCGGTGCCGCGGTGGGCGGCGCCGCCGGGGCGATCATTGGCGGATACATGGATCGACAGGCAGCAGAGATGGAGCGGGACCTCGAAGGCGCCCGTATCGAGCGAATCGGCGAAGGCATCAAGATTACCTTTCCCGGCGGCATCCTGTTCGACGTAGATCGCGCCGACGTTCGACCCGAAGCGCAGGCGGAGCTGGTGAAACTCGCCGGGATCGTGAACAAGTACGAGGACACCAACATCCTCGTCGAGGGGCACACGGACGCGACCGGTCCCGAGGACTACAACATGAGCTTGTCGGTGCGCCGGGCGTCGTCGGTGGCCACATTCATGGCGGTTCAACAGGTTGAGCGGGGGCGGCTGAGCGGCGTGGGATACGGTGAGCTGCAGCCGATCGCCTCCAACGAGACCGCGGCAGGCAGGCAGCAGAACCGCCGCGTGGAAGTGGCCATCTGGGCCAACGACAAGCTCAAGGCCGCGGCGAAGCGACAGACGCAGCCGTAACGTCGCATAGAGACGCCGCGGAGGAGAGGACACGGTGGGACTGTTTGGGCGGCGCCGATCACCGACTCGTACACTCGCCGCCGCGCTGATCGCGCTTGGCGTGCTGGGGTACCGGCTGCTCACGCGAACGCCCGAGACCTCGACGGCCGGCTTCTGGGTCGCCATGGCGGTGACCGCCGTCTTGCTTGCCGTGGTCGCGTGGGTGGTGATCTCGACCCTGCGGAGCCGCGCGGGCGGATGATGCGTGTACTCGCTGTCACCGACCGCTTCCGGAGAGGGTGTTAGATTGCTCCCCATTGCGGCCCGCGCCGCGTGCCGAGTCTCGAGAAGCTGAGTCCCGTTTTCCCCGTTTGAGGATCCTGTGTCGAACCGTGCGCCCATGCACCCCGAGCCCGACCGCTTCGCCTACTCGGCGCTCCTCGACGCGATGCCCGACGCGGTAGTCATGGTGGATCATGACGGCCGCATCGTGGAGTTCAATGCCAGAGCGCAAGGTATGTTCGGGTATGCTCCCGAGGAAGTGATCGGTGAGCCGGTCGAGGTGCTGATCCCTCAACGCTTCCGGGATGGACACGCCGGCCACCGCGACCGGTACGCGAAGGCCCCCTTCGTGAGACCGATGGGCGCGGACATCGACTTGTTCGCCCGAGGCAAGACCGGACTCGAGTTCCCGGTGGAGATCAATCTGGCACCGTTTCAATCTCCCCGGGGTCCCCTTGTGGTGACGGTGATCCGGGATCTGTCGGACCGAAAGGCCCACTCGGGATGACGACCCAGATCGCTCGTGTTCGCAATCCAAAGCATCACAATTCCGCTTGACGGACCGCTCGAAAACCCTAGCTTGCTGAGTACGTCGGGTGGCAGTTTCCCAGGGCCGTGTGGACGGACGGCCTGAAGCGAAGCGAAACGTTCGAAAGCGCCCGACGGAGCGGCCCTGCGGGAGGGGACAATCGTGGGGCCGCTTTTTGTTTGTGGTCCGTGGTTGGGTGAAACGCGCTCCAGGCGTTATCGTTTCAGGGTAGCCAGCTGGGGGTGGACATTGGAGCCCGCCGGAGCCGCCTGACGTGCCGATCGGCTCGGTCCAGATCGCGCCCGACAGTACGGTCGTGCTCGAAGGCACGGCGCTCCGTCTCGAGGTTTCCGTGCGTGCTGCCGACGGCACGGCGCTCTCGGGACGCGCGGTGTCCCTGTACTCGCTCTCTCCGAACATCGCCGCCGTGAGATTGGACGGGCAGATCGAGGCCCGGTCGCTCGGGGTCGCGCGCATCGTTGCCCAAGCCGAGGGCGTCAGCGACACGGCCGCCGTCGATGTGCGCCTCCTGTTTCGGACGATCAGTGCCGGTGCCAGACATACGTGCGGTGTGAGTACCACTCATCGGCTCTATTGCTGGGGCGACGGAGCGCTGGGTCGGTTGGGCGATGGCACGGAGCGGTCGTCGGTGGTGCCCGTAGCCGTCGCCACCGACCGGCGGTTCAACGCCGTGAGCGCGGGTGGCGACGCCACGTGCGGGTTGAGCGGATCCGAGGCGTATTGCTGGGGCAATAACGGCGCGCGGCACCTCGGCACGGGCACCAAACCCGGTGCCTTGACACCGGCCCGCGTCGCCGGCGGGCATGCGTTCACGAGTCTCGCCATCAACACACTGCACGCCTGTGGCGTCACGACCGCCAACCGCGCCTTCTGCTGGGGCGCCGACTGGGCCGGCCAGGTGGGGAACGGTCCTCCTCCCTCCGGGCTCGCGCCTCTGGCTGTCGCGGGTGGGGTGGAATTCACCGCGATTGCCACGGGATGGCTGTTCACCTGCGGCGTATCGAGCGACGGGATGGTGCGCTGCTGGGGCTTCAACGATCAGTTCCAACTCGGCGTGCCGGTAGCTGCCGAATCCTGCCTATGGCCGGACGGTACGCCCGCTCCGTGTAGCACGACGCCCGTCCTCGTCACGGGTCGTTTGACGTTCGCGTCGGTGGTGGCGGGTGGCGGACACGCCTGTGCGCTGGGTGTCGACGGCCGGGTTTCGTGTTGGGGGGCGAACGCGTTCGGGCAGCGGGGCGACGGCACGACCCGGACGTCGCCGAGCCCGACTCCAGTGGCGAGCATTCCGGCCCTGGTCGCGGTGACCGCCGGCGATCGGCACACCTGCGCGCTCGATGGCGACGGTCGGATCTGGTGCTGGGGGTACAACGGGCGCGGGGCGCTCGGCACCGATGCCACGTTCGACAGCTGTGCCGGTGGCTTGTGCGGCACGACCCCCGTCAAGGTCGACACGGATCTCCGTTTCGATGCGGTGAGCGCGAGCACGGGCCCAAGTGGCTCGCACACGTGCGGCGTGAGCCGCACGGGACACGCGTACTGCTGGGGGCTGAACGGTGCCGGCCAACTGGGCGCGAGCTATCGAGGCGGGCTCAGCTTCGAGCCGCTGCTCGTGGTGGGGCAACTCCCAGTCGCCCCGCAGAGATGATCGGTGGGGGGCCCGGCGGTGATGCTCGGCCCGCTGGGACCGCCTCGAGGGATTCGGGACCGGTGATACCGGAGATCCGCGTTTCGCTGTACACTTGAGAAGATTGCATCCAGGCGCGAGTGATTCGGCTGGGACGCGCCGCCGAGCCGCTCGGGTGTCCTGTCCCACTCGATCGGAGGTACGCATGCATGTCCGCACGCCCCTGCTCGTCCCGTGGCTCGCCCTGTTGATCTCCGCTGGATGCGGGGACGACGTAGTCGGCAACGTGTCGCAAGACCTGAGCGGTACCTACTCGCTGGTGTCGTTTGCCCTTGGGACGCCGGCGGGGATCGTCCAGGGTGCCACCGGAACGGTCACGCTCACGGCCACTACCTACGTGGCCTCGTTCACCGTTCCGCAGATCCCACCCAATCCCCCGGAAGTGGTCGACGACGAGGGGACCTACACGGCGATCGGCTCAGCCACGTCGGGCACGTGGACGCAGCAGTCAACGCTCGACCCCAACCTGCAGTATGCCGGCACGTACACGTTGGATCAGGCCACGGGGCGGCTCACGCTCGACACGACAACGTTCGGGGTCCGAACCATCCTCGTCCTCCAACGGAACTGATCGCATGACCGATCACCGCGCATGGGGGATGTCGACGTGATCATTCGAGCCGCCGGTGGGAGTGGTCGCTCGGCGCTCGTCGTGGCGCTCGTAACGCTCGCGGCGCTCGTTGTGGCGCCGACGGCGGGACGCGCGCAGACCGGAATGATCGCCGGTGCGGTCTGGGAGGCGGGATCGGGCACACCGCTCGAAGGTGTCACCGTGGTGTTGCGGGGCACGCCGCTCAGGACGGTGACCGACGCCCGGGGCCAGTTCACGATTGGGCATCTCGAAGCAGGCCGCTACACGCTGCTCGTCGCCGCCATCGGGTTTGCTCGCGACAGTCAGCCTGACATCCTGCTCGGGGACGGGGAGCGGCGGGTCGTCAGGCTCGTCCTGCGGCCGGAGGCGCTCCTGCTGCCGGAGTTCGTCGTCACCGGCACCCGCGGTGCCGAGCGAAGCGACGAAGCCATGGCCAGCATCTCCGTCCTTCCGGCCCACGAGCTGGTGCGGCGCAACGTGACGACACTCGACCAGGCTCTGGTGTACGTGCCGGGTGTCACCTTCAACGGCAGTAACCAGCTCGACATCCGCGGCGCTGCGGGGTTCGCCCGCGGCATCGGGAGCCGTGTGCTGATGCTCCTGGACGGCCACCCGATCCTGAGCGGCGACGGCGGCGAGATCGATTTCGTGAGCATACCGCTCCTCGATCTGGAGCAGGCGGAGATCGTGAAGGGAGCGTATTCGGCCGTCTACGGCAGCAACGCGCTCGGTGGAGTAGTGAACCTGATCACGGCCCCGGTGAGCAGCACTCCGGAGACAGTCGTGCGGGCGCACGCCGACGCCTACACCTATCCGTCGGAGTACAGTTGGGCCGATGGGATGCAGGGGGCGTTCGGGTTTGGACTCCAACACTCCCGGCGACTCGGCTCGGTGGGCGTGCGGACGTTCATCGGTCACGAGCGCACGGACGGATACAAGGAGAATGGCGATTCGAGACGCTGGATCGGAAGAGTGAAGCTCGCTTCGTCGGCCGATGCCGATCGTCCCTGGGACGTCTACGGGGTGTTCAGTCGCGAGCGAGCCGGTGAGTTTTTCACCTGGCGGTCTCAGGATGAGCCGTATCGCGTACCTCTGGCGTTTGTCGGGGATCACACGTTCGAGCATCGGTTGTTGACAGGTGCAACCATCACCCCCCGCGCCCGGGCATCACATCTCGTGAAGCTGAGTCCCTACTTCAACGTCACCCGGATCGAAAACGACTTCACCGACAACGACGATTGGCACACAGCGGTGAAGCCGGGCCTCACGGCGGAGGTCGCGTGGTATGCGGGGGACCGGCACGCCATCCGCCTCGGTGTGGATGGGGCGCACACGTGGGTGACCTCGAACTTCCTTGGCGCGCCGAAGATGCGGGACATGGCCGCGTTCGCGCAGGACGAGATCCAGCTCACGAGGCGGCTCAAAGGCTCGCTTGGCGTCCGCCTCGACCATCACAAGGCCAACCTCGGCGTGGCCGAGTGGGCCGTGAGTCCCAAGATCGGTGCGTCGCTGCGTGTGGGATCGGGTACCACCCTTCGGACGTCGGTCGGCGCCGGCTATCGGGCGCCGAGTGCGATTGAGCAGTTTGTGTCCTCACAGCAGTTCGGCTTTCGCGTGATCCCGAATCCGGATCTGATTGGCGAGCACGCGTGGTCGGCAGAACTCGGCGCCACTGTCCGCATCCTCGACGAAGTGCGGGTCGACGCGGCCGTATTCGGCAGCCTCTACCGGGACTTGATCAGTCCGGCGCCCGCGCCGGGCCAAACGTTCGTCTTCCAGTTCGGTAACGTATCGCGGGCGCGCGTCGCGGGACTCGACGTCGGGTTACACGCACAGATCGTTCCGTCCTTGCTGGACGTGCAGGCGACGTATCTCCTCTTGGACACGGAGGATCGAGCCACGGGATCGCCACTGCCATACCGCTCCCAGCACAACGTCACGGGGACGCTCAACCTGCTGGGCGGCCTGGCGGGGGTGGACCTTCGGTACCGGAGTCGGGTGGAAGGGGTCCTGGCCTATCCGCTCGACCCGCGCTCCGATGTGACGGTCGTCGATCTGCGAGTCGGGTATCGAGCGCTCAACGTGCTGTGGCAGCTCAAGGTGGCGAACGTCTTCAACCAGTTCTACGTCGACGTACAGGAGCGGAACCCCGGGGCCCCACGAAGCATCGCCATCACGGCGCTCCGCGGGCTCTAAGGCGCTCCGGGCGGCGACCGACGTGAAAATCGCCTTCATCGGCACCCACGGCGTCGGCAAGACCACGCTCTGCTTTGATCTCGCGGCGCGGCTGAAGCGCCTCGATTTGGGCGTGGACATCGTGAAGGAAGTCGCGCGCGCCTGCCCCCTGCCGATAAACGAAGACACGACCTTGGATGCGCAGGCGTGGATACTCCACACGCAGATCGCTGAGGAGATCGCGGCCGGAACCCAGTACGAGGCCGTGATCTGCGACCGGTCGGTGCTGGACAACTATGCCTACTTGGTCCATCGGATCGGTCGACGGCCGGAATACGATGCCCTGGTCCACACATGGGTCGGGACGTACAGTGGCCTCTTCAAAGTCCCGGTCCTTCAGGAGCCGTCGTTCGACGGCACCCGGGCCGTGAGCCGCACGTTTCAGATGGAGATCGATGCGGTGATCGATCACCTCCTCGACGCGTTCGACGTCCCATGGCATCGGCTCGATCCGGCGAGCCGTCTGACCTGGGTGGAGGACGTACTCCGCGCGCTGGAGCTTCCCCTCGAGCCGCCGCAGATCGACCTCTTCTCGGTGCTCCATGCCTCGACCCCGCAGGGTACGGAGCACGATCCCGAGCGGCACTGAACCCCCGACCCCCCCATGCGGTACGCGCTTCTCCTGTCCTCCATGCTCGCCGTCTTCCCCGGCGCGCTGGAGGGGCAGATGCTGCGCGGGACGGTGCGGCATGAAGTGACGGGTGTGCCGCTCAGCGGCACGTTCGTCGTCCTTCTGGACGCGGACTCGCTCGAGGTCACCCGCACGATCACCGATCCGCTGGGCGAGTTCGCGCTGGCCCCTCCTCGCTCGGGTCGCTACCGGCTCCGCACGGAGCGGATCGGCTTTCGCAGCAGGGTCTCGTCGGACATCGTACTCGGCGACGGACCACCGCCCACGGTCGACCTGGAGATCTCGCCGATCGTGATCCGGCTCGCGGCGCTCACGATCCGCGGCGAATCGCGGGAGTGCCGAGTGGTCGGGGACCAGGCACTCGGCGTGCTCGCGGTTTGGGATGAGGCGCGCAAGGTCCTCGAGGCCGTGGCCTGGTTGGACTTGCAGGAGCAGCTCATCTACGAGTTGGAGCGGTTCGAGCGATCGTACACCCCGTCACTCGCATTGCTCAGGGAGACCCGGTCCACGACTCCCTCGCGTCACGTGTTGCCGTTCCGCAGCCGCTCTCCACAGGAACTGGAAGAACGCGGATACGTCATCATCGAAGAGGACAGCATCGTCTACGAGGCGCCCGATGCCGAGGTGTTCTTCTCGGAGCCGTTCCTCCAGCATCACTGTTTCGCGCTCGACGAAACGATCCAAGGGGGACGTCGCCTCGTCGGGCTACGGTTCGAACCGGTGCGAGGTCGCACACTCCCGGACGTGCAAGGGGTATTCTGGCTCGACGCGGAGACAGCGGCGCTCCAGCGGGTCGCGTTCAGTTACGTGAACGTGGGCGTTTGGCAGCGCGAGCGTGGGGCCGGTGGTGAAGTCGAGTTCGCCGAGTTGCCCGATGGCCGCTGGATCGTGAGCCGATGGTGGATTCGGATGCCGCTCGTGGTGCGGAACCAGACCTTGAAGGGCCCGGTCTGGGATCTGGTGCAGGCGGTTGCCGGCTACGAAGACGAGGGCGGCGTGGTGCGCCGAGTGTATGCCGGCGACGGGCGGACGCTGTTTGCGCGGGACCGCGGCACCGTGCGGGGGACGGTGTTCGACAGCACGGTCGGTCGCGGGTTGCCGAACGCCTTCGTGCGCCTCGCCGGCACAGACCACGTCACCATCACCCAGGCGGACGGGAGCTTTTGGCTGCCCGATCTCCCGGAAGGTCGATACACCATTGTCGTCGACCATCCGCGAGCCGCCCTGTTGGGTGTGATGCCAGACGCGGCGGTGTCACTCGTTGCGGCCGGGGAGGTGAGGGTCGATCTGGCATTGCCCGCGGTACCGACCCTGGCGCATCGCTACTGCTCGGACCGACCGAGGGCGGGGGTGCTCGGGCTGTTGGTGGGGCGGGTTCGTGACCAGGCCACCAGTACGGAGGTGGCCGGAGCGGCGGTTCAGGTCGTCTGGCTCACCGGTGAGGGCCCCGAGCAGCGCGAGCGACGCGCGGAGGTACCCACGGACTCGACCGGTTCCTACCGGTTGTGCGTGCCGACGGGTGCGGCCCTGTCGGTGGAGTTGTGGGCAGGTGGCCGGCTCCTGGCCGCTACACCCGCCATTGTGGGCGTTTCGGGACTGCTCGTCGCCGATCTCACGATCCGCGGCCCGGACCGGAGACCGGACTGAGCTGCGTGAACCCAGGACGGTAAGCGAGGCGTGATTCGGCGTGGCTCATTGCGGCACCGCGACCGCGCTTTCGGCCACCAGGTCTAGATACGACCGGTACCCGCCGGCCTCGGCGCGCGTCACGAACTCCTCCATCGATTGCAGGAGCTGCACACTGAGATAGCCTGGCACGGCGTCGGCAGGTGTGTACCCGAAGTTACGACGGAAGTAGCTCCGTACAACCACGCTGTGTTTGTCCCGCGGGAGTCGGGCCACGTTTTCCGCAAACTGCTGGAATCCGCCGTCGCGCATCAGGTACAGCTCCACGTTCGATGTGTAGAACACCGACACGGTGAGCCCGCGTCGCCTGAGGAGATCTCCGATCGCGGCCAGCGCGTGGATGCCCCCGAAATCCCCGACCACCGGAATGATACGATCCCGCTCGTGAAGCGACTTGACGATCCGAAACGCCGATTCCGACGCGAGGTAGCTCACCTGACGACCGGTCCGGTCCGTTTCCGACACGAGTTGGCGCAACGTCGGATATCGGGCCATCGGCGGCCGCCCGTGACTCTGGAACCGCAGGTCGAGCCCTTCCCGGATGAACTGCTCGTGAAACCGGCGCAGTGTGGCCATGTCGTCGTCGGACAGCGGGACCCCGAACCGCGTGACCGTGGCCGCGACCGTGTCGAGGGCGGTCGACACCGCGGCCGGCGTCGTGTCGACCGAATCGACGTACGCCACCAGCGCGCCGACGCTGGCCTCGGTCCGCTGGTCGCGGTCATCGGGCACGGGTCGGCCAAACAGGAGGCAAAGGTACTCACTCCTGGTACGGGCCACCGTGAAGAGTGCCTTGAACATCAGATGCTGGAGGACGTTGTCGCGCCTGATGTCGACGATGAACGCGATATCGGGGCGAACCGCCGCGATGTACGAGAAGTTTTGGTCGGGCCCGACGCCGATGTACGCACCGCCTTGCACCGGCCGCATGGCCAATTGATCCACGACGTGCAGATAGGAGCGCTCGTTCGAGATCAGGTTGTCCGTGTCGAAGTAGCCACCCGGCTCGGACAGCCGCTCCACGAGCCGGGCGAACTCCGTGCCGCGCGCCTGCTGGGCCCGATCGCCTCGTGTCCCAGTGCCACACGCCACGAGGCCCGCAAGCGCGACAGTGCCGACGCGCGTGCCATGGAACGACCGGAGGATGGAGGCGAGACGTCGGTGAATGAAGAGGCTCCGGCGCAGGGGTGATGACGGTTGGTCAGTCTAGGGCGGCGGGGCCCGTTCGGCAAGGTGCCTCGAGGGCAATGTGCCGAGTTGCACCCTTGCCGCGCGATGTTCTGTCGTGGAGTTTCACGGGAGCCGTCCGCACGTGGCGTCGGCGAGATCCTTCAGTTGGCCAACCTCCGGAGAACGCGCATGCGTGGGTCCATCCCGCTGGTACATCGCTCAGTAAAGACGAGGGTGCGGTGCAATCTCCTGCGACTCGCTGTTCTGCTGTTCGGGGGTATGCTGCCGGCGACGGTTGCGGCACAGGACGTCGACATTGCGGCGCTGGACCGCTACTTCGCGAGCGCGGGACGAGCCTGGCAGGTCCCGGGATTCGCCGTCGGCATCGTGAAGAATGACTCGGTGGTGGTCGCGAGGGGATACGGACTGCGCGAGCTCGGCAAGCCGGATGTGGTGGACGAGCACACCCTGTTCGCCATTGCCTCCAACAGCAAGGCGTTCACGGCGGCCGCACTCGCCAGACTGGTCGACGAGGGACGGATTGCGTGGAAGGACCATGTGACGGATTATCTGCCGTACTTCCAGCTCTATTCACCGTATGTGACGGCGGAGATACGGATCCGCGATCTCCTCTCGCATCGAAGCGGTCTCGGTACCTACAGCGGCGATCTGCTCTGGTATGGCACCTCGTACACGCGCGAGGAGGTGCTGCGGCGGGCCCGATACCTGGAGCCGGCGGGTGCGTTCCGCGCCGACTACGGCTACTCCAACCTCATGTTTCTTGCCGCCGGCGAGATTGTCCCCGCCGCGACGGGCCGGACCTGGGACGAGTACATCGAGACAGCGTTCTTCGAGCCACTCGGCATGGTGCGCTCGGTCACGTCGGTCGATAGCCTACCCAACCGCGCGAACGTCGCCACCCCGCACGGCGAGAAGAACGGACGCCTCCAGGTCTTCCCGTGGTACCGGTGGGACGGCGTCGGTCCGGCAGCGAGCATCATTTCGAGCGTGAGCGAGATGATACGGTGGCTGCGGTTGCAGCTGCATAGGGGAACGTGGGAGGGAAAAGCGTATTTCAGCGAGGAAGCCTCCCGCACGATGTGGACCCCGCACATGTCGTTCGCCGTGAGCAAGCAGGCCGAAGAGCGGTATCCATCCACGCACTTCCGCGGCTACGGGTTGGGATGGGGGCTCATGGACTACTTGGGGCGCAAGGTGGTGAGTCATGGGGGTGCGTACGATGGGATGTACTCGCGCGTGGTGCTGGTGCCCGAGGAGAACCTCGGAATCGTGGTGCTCACCAACTCGATGACGAGCTTACCGACGGCCCTGGCGTATCGAGCCCTGGATGCCTATCTGGGCGGCGTGGAGCGCGATTGGAGCGAGATCTTCCTGCAGGATGCCGAACGGGACCGGCAGCGCTGGGCTGCCCGTTGGGAGGCCTGGGATCGGGGGCGGGTGCCGAACACGAAACCGTCGCTGCCCCTGGATCGATACACGGGCACCTACGGCGGCCCACTCTACGGGGACGCGGTCGCCGAGTTGGACGAGGGGAGGCTGGTGCTTCGGTTTCTGCCCAATCCCGATCTCACGGGCGATCTCACCCACTGGCACCACGACACGTTCCAGGTCACCTGGCGGCACGAGTTCCCGTGGTTCGGCCGGGGGTGGGTGCAGTTCGTGATCGATCGGACCGGGGATGTTGTGGCAATGAAGATCGACGTCCCAAACGAGGACTTCTGGTTCACGGAGCTAGAGTTCACGAAGCGACCGTAGGCCGTCAGAATTCGCGCTTCTTCATCTCCGAGAACAGCTTCTGTGACCCGTCGTCCTCTTCCGGTTCGTCGGCGAGTGTGTCGTCGAACTTCCGCCGCTTTTTCGACTTCGCCTTAGCGACCTTTGCTGCGTTCCGTCTCGCCAGCGCTTCCAGCTTCTTGTCGTCGCTCTTCGACATATGCCTTGGCTCCGTACCGCAGTTCCCACTGCGCGGGACAGTCGACCCTCCGTACCGCCTCCGCTCTGCAAGCTCGCGCTGCGCCGGGCGGCGCGCAAGCGCCGCCCGCGGCGGCAATGGTGTTTGGGCTCGGGTTGCTTCGTGTCTCGCCGCACTCCATACTTGCTACGGAGCCGACGACGTGACGATGCTCATCGGGCCCCTCCGCCCCATCGCTCGACGATCGTGACACCATGACCAACTTCCTGCAGACCCTTCAGGATGCGTTGCCCGAGCGCTACACGTTGGAGCGCGAACTGGGTCGCGGCGGCATGGCCACGGTGTTCCTCGCCCGAGAGCGGCACCCCAACCGCCAGGTCGCCATCAAGGTGCTGCAGACGGGCGTTACCCTGCGTCTGGGCCGAGAGCGCTTCCTGCGGGAAATCGATCTCCTCTCCAACCTGACGCACCCTCACATCGTCCCGATCTTCGCGGCGGGGGAAGCCGACGGGCTGCTGTACTACGTGATGCCCTATGTGGAGGGAGAGACGCTCCGCCAGCGCCTAGTGCGCGACGGGACACTGCCGCTCTCGACGGCGCTTCGCATCACGGCCGAAGTCGGCGAGGCGCTCGAGCACGCACACCGGCGCAACGTGGTCCATCGGGACGTCAAGCCGGAGAACATCCTCCTGCACGACGGGTACGCGCTGGTCACGGATTTCGGTGTGGCGCGAGCGATTTCCGAGGCGGGTCCGGATCTCATCACCGAGTCGGGAATCGCCGTCGGCACGCCGGCGTACATGAGTCCGGAGCAGGCGTCCGGCGTGCGGGAGATCGACGGTCGCACGGACATCTACGCCCTCGGCTGTGTGCTGTACGAAATGCTCACTGAGGAACCGCCGTTCGGCAAAGGCACGGCCAGCGAGGTCCTGGCACGCCACGTCACCGAACCGGCGCTGCCAATCCGCGTCAAAGCCCCAGGCGTACCGGTCGAGGTCGAGGAGGCACTGCGGAAGGCGCTGGCCAAGCGCCCTGCAGACCGGTTTCAGTCGGCTGCCGAGCTGGCGGAGCTGCTCACCGTCTTGCGAAGCAGCCTGTCGTCGACCTCCGTCATGGCGCTCCCGATCGGTGGCCGAATCGCCTCGCGCCTCGCGCGCGGCGGGTGGCGCACGGTGGCCGGCGGGCTGCTCACGGCCGTTCTCGTCATTGGCGGCACGTGGCAGCTTTCGCGCCGCTCGGTGGTGTTCCTCCCCGCGGATCGTGGGACCTACGTCGACTCGGTATCGGTCATGCCTCCTGAGAACCTCACCGACGACCCGACGCTGGACCGACTGGGCGATGCCCTGACCTACGACGTGATCAGCGGGCTCAACCGGATTCCCGAGCTCAAGTCATCGGCCTATGTGTCGGTCCGGGCGCAGGAGCGGGACTCGCTGCACCTTCGCGACCTGGCACGGCAGCTCGGGGTACGGCTCGTCCTCGTGCCACACTTCAGACGGGTGGGTGGGCGCCTCAGGCTCGAGGCGGAGCTCGTCGAAGCGGAGTCCGGGAGACTCGTCGGGAGTCGATCGTGGTGGATCGTGACACGGAACGAAGCCGAATTGCTGGGGGAGCTGGGCTCCGGCATGGTGGACCTCATCACCAGTAGTGTCGGACTCGGCGCGCGGCCGCAGCTCGCGATCCGCACCGGACCGGCGCAGGAACAGTACCTCCTCGGCAAGCACTGGTTGGGGCGACGGACACCGTCCGGGATTCGGCGCTCGATCGCACACTTCCAGAACGCGATCCGCCTGGATTCGACCTCGGCGCCGGCGTTCGGGGGACTGTCCAGCGCCTACATGCTGGCGCTGTTCTATCGGTACGCCATCGGTCTTGACGGCTACGACATTGCCGGTCGCGCGCTGGCCGCCGCCGATCGGGCGGTCCGCCTCGATCCCACCTACGCGCCGGGCTATGCCGCCCGGGGGTACGTGACCAGTCGGGCATTCGGCGCGACGCGCGAGGCGGCGCGCGACTTCCGGCGCGCGCTCGATCTGGAGCCAAACTCTGCGCAATCCGTGGGGTGGTCTGGTGCCGTGCTGCTGGAACAGGGCAGGGAAGACGAGGCGTTGCTGGTGAGCCGCCGCGCCATCGACCTCGATCCGCTCTCACCTGCGCGACGGCTCAGCCTTGCCTACGCCGCGTTCCCCCTCGGGGAGTACGATGTGGTCATAGAGGAAGCGCGCCGCGCGACCGAGCTCGAGCCCGAGCTCACCACGTCTCGTGCCCTCGAAGGACGGGCTCTATTGCTGGGTGGCCGAGCACAGGAGTGCGTGACGCTCGAGCTCGGTCCGCACGAGGGCGTGCGCGCGGCCTGTCTCTGGTCGCTGGGACGCCGCGGGGAGGCGCAGGCCCTCGTCGATTCCCTGACACGCTTCGTACGCGCGGGACGCGTCGATTCGGTCTACACCAACGTCGTACGAGTGGAGGACCTTGCCTGCTACTACGCGTGGACCGGTGACCGCGCACGGGCCCTCGAGTGGCTCGAGGAGGCCTATCGGCTCTCGCCTATCGGCGTCGACCATCGCGTGCTCCACTCGGCGCTGTTCGACCGCCTGCGGCAGGATCCGGAGGCGCAGCAGCGCGTGGAGCAGCTCACCGGCGCAATCTGGTCCCGCGTGAGGACGAGCAGCGCTCGCGCGCGACTCCCCTAGATAGATCCCGAAAACCAATTTGCGGCGAATTGGACTATTTTGCTCGGGTATTCGAGTAGTCCGCGGCGCGCATTCCGGCGCGCATCACGTCGGGAGTCTCAGACGATTCAAGGATAGGACGGATGCCTAGGACCATGGCCTTTGGCTCGCTCGTGCTGGCGACGGCGCTCGTCACCAGCGTCACTCCCGCTGGGTTCGCGCAGGACGCACCTGTCGGCACTATCGTGATCGCCCACGGGGGGAGCCCCGCGTGGAATGCTCTGGTGCGCGACGCGGCCATGGGCGCCCGCACCGACGGCCCGGTCCACGTGAGCTTCCTCATGGGTCCGGAAGCGTCGACCCATCGGTTCCAGGACGCCGCACTGCGTCTGGTCGACCGTGGCGTCGGGGCCATCGTGGTGGTCCCGGTCTTAGTCTCGAGCCACAGTGGCCACTTCGAACAGATCCGGTACCTGGTCGGGGCCTCGGATAGCCTGTCGGACACGATGCGCCATCACCTGCACATGGCAGGGATCGAACGACCAGATGTTGACGTGTCGATCGTCCTGGCGCCGGCGATCGATGGCGACCCGGCCATCGTGCCCGTGCTGGCCGAGCGCGCGCTCGCGCTCGTGACCGAGCCCGCGCGCCAGGCGCTGTTCATCATCGGCCATGGTCCGAGCACGCCCGATGAGTACGCCATCTGGATGCGGCAGGTCCGGAACCTCGCCGATTCGGTGCAGGCCGCGACGGGCTTTGCGGACGTGAGGGCCGGCCTGCTGTGGGACGACTCGCCACCGCCGGTGAGAGCGGAGGCCGTGCTCAGAATCCGCGACCTCATCGCGCTGCAGCACCGGGCCACCGGTCGACCGGTCGTCGTGGTCCCGCTGCTCATCTCCCGGGGCCGGGTGAGCGACGAGAAGATCCCCGCCGATCTCGCGGGACTCGAAATCGCTTACAGCGGCGAGGGCCTGCTTCCGCACGCGGCCATGTCCCGGTGGATCGAGAAGCGGGTGATGGAAGTGCTGAAGCAGTAAGCAGGACCACCACCAAGCCCCCAAGACCCGACGACGTGCGCCACCTCAGCAGCGGGTGGAGCCGCACGAGGTCAAATCCCAACCGCACTTATACCATCCGATTACACCCGGCGGTCGCTTGACGGCGGCTTGACGCGGGCAGCCCAGCGTGGGCACCACCAGCCAACCCTGTTTCACTCCCTCGAGTCTTGGAGGTGCCCTATGCGAGTACGTGCTGCCACATCCATCGGCGCGTTGCTGCTGGTCGGCCTGCTGGCTGCCTGCAACGACGCTGCCGCTCCGTCGGACGACCTGACTCTGCAGGCCCAGCCGGCGGATTTCCCACCTCCCTCACCCCTCGTGACCGTCGCCGGCGAGTCCGTGTGGCCGTTCACCGGCTCCGATTTCGCGGGCACGATGGTCGATCCGATCAACCTGGGGTTCACGGGCTGGACCGATCCTCGCGATCTGCGCGCGGCGCTGCTGATGCTGGATGGCGACCGGAGCGTGTTCGCCGGGCATCCTCAGCTCGGGCCGTTCGCCGACATGGACTGCACGTGGAAGGACGCCATGGGGGACGCGCAGACCGCCTACGGTGCCGAGAGTGGCTGGGTCGGCTCGGCCATCCAGCTCGAGTGCGGCGATTACGATCCGTTGCGGGTGCACCTTCGGTTCTTCGACGTCGGTGACGTCACGCTCGGCGGTGCCCATTTCGAGGTACTCGTGCCGGGCACGACCAGCCACGAGGTCGTGAGCTGGGAATTCGCCGAAGGCCTCGTTGTGGCGGATGTCATCCGTACCGGCATCGGCGGCCCGGTGGGGTCGAGTGGTTCCATCAATCCGGTCCCGTACCGCTCGATTCCCGCGATCATCTACAACAGCCTGCCGGATGAGTTGAAGTTCCTCATCCTGGCGTCGGGCGGGGTGCCGGACTGGCCGGTGCCCGGCGACGTCGGCATCGGTACCGACGGGGCGGCGACGATCGTCCATCTGGCGGCCACGGTCGACGGGATGCCCGAGGTCGCCAGACAGCGGCTGGAGATCCAGTTCGATCAGGTGATCCCCAAGCCGTTTTGCGCGTCGGGCCCCTACGATTTCCTGGACGTGAAAGGACCCGTGACACTGCGGCAGCACGTCGTGGTGACCCCCTCCGGTACCTACCACAGTCAGTTCCACGCCGTCGGTATGCTGAGTCTCCTGCCGCTCACCGTCGATCTCTCGACCGGAGGCTTGGTGCCGTCGGGTGACCCGTATCGGGCCCACGTCAACGAGCATGTCAAAGGCATCCTCACTGATCGCGTAACCTTGGCATCGCAGTTCGTGCTCCGCGCCGAGATGCCGCCGAAGGGCCCCTTCCGTGGCTCATTGCGCTCCACGCTCAACGTCGCCCCGGGCGCTGGCAGTCACAGCAGTCTCACCGTGCGTTGCGATCCGTAAGGTCCGGTGTTCCAGGGTCCGAAGCCGCGGGAGGCTTCGGACCCTGGAACGGCCAGCGTGTACGCCCCGTCCCCCGAGTCGCGTCGATCCGCTAGCTTTGGTCTCTAACGCGGCATGCCACTGCGCACGTCGTCTTTCCTAGATCCTTCCAGGAGGTGTCATGGCTCGGCTGCACCGTCTGCTCGGCATTGCGGCGGGACTCGTCTGTATCGTGCCCGCCGCTCCCGCTCAAGAGCTCCCTATTCTCCCCGCGGACCGTACCCAGCTCATCACGCAGGAAGTGTCGGGTGACGCCGCCTACGAGCACATCCGGTACATGACCCAGTTCCATCGGCCACGCGGCGGGTCGGACGGCCTGTGGAGCGTGGCCGAATACGTGGCGGAGAAGGCCCGCTCCTACGGACTGACTGACGTGCAGCTCATCAAGCAGTCCTCCACTACCCGTCCGTGGAATGCGCGGTTCGCGGACCTGTGGCTCGTCGGGCCCGCGCCCGAGCGAATTGCGAGCACCCTGCAGTCCGTGCTCCACCTGGCGGACTACAGTCGGCGTGCCGACGTCACCGGACCGCTCGTCGACATCGGCGAGGGGCGCGCTGAAGATCTCGAGGGGAAGGAGCTTGCCGGGGCGATCGTGCTGACGCACGGGTCTGCCATGGTGGCGATGCGAGAAGCGGTCTGCGGGCGTGGCGCCGCTGGGGTTGTGTGGTACCCGAGTCCGTTCTCCGGCGACGCCGGCACGAGCGGGGCCGGCCTGTCCCGTCCCGATCAGCTGCGGTGGCTCACGATCCCGAGCGGCACCGCGGGCGACTGCGAGCCGACGTTCGCATTCAACCTGTCGACCCGTCAGGGCGTGGGGCTGCACAATCGCCTGGCCCAGAGCCAGGAACCCCTGATGGTCCACGCGGTCGTCGACGCGGCCTTCGACTCGGAGCAGGGTGGCGAGCCGTGGCAGGTGATGGTCGAAGGGTTCATCCGCGGCACCGAGCCGGGACTTGGCCAGGACATCGTGCTGACCGGTCATCTCCAAGAGGAGGGCTTCTCCGCCAACGACGATGCGAGCGGCTCTGCCAGCACACTGGAAGTGGCTCGTGCCCTCAATCGCCTGATCACGGAGGGCCGCATCCCGCGGCCCCGTAGAAACATTCGGTTCTGGTGGGTCACCGAGATCTCCAGTCAGCGACAGTACTTTGCCGACCATCCTGACGCCCATCGCGCCATGTGGGTGAACGTGAACCAGGACATGGTGGGGGCGGACCAGTCACAGGACATCATGCGGAAGCAGAACATCACGCGACTCCCAGCGGCCCGATTCCACTTCTTCAACGATGTGGTTGAGTCGGTCGTCGACTACATGGTGGCGAGCAACACCTACGAGCTGGCCCAAGCGCAGGCGGGAAACGCGTTGTATCCCAAGCCGCACCTGGCTCATCTCGGCAGCATGCATCGCTACAACGCCGCGATGATCTTCTTCCACACCTCCAGCGACCACATGACGTTTCTGGAGGCACCGATCGGCGTGCCGGGCGTGAGCTTCACCAACATGCCCGACCGTTTCATCCATTCGAGCGACGATGATCTCTGGAACATCGACCGGACCCAGCTCGGCCGGAGCGCCGCGGGTGTGGCGCTGATCGCCTACACCATGGCCGCTGCGGGCCAGGGGGAGGTTCCTGCGCTCGCCGCCGCAACACTGGGCCGGGGGCTCGAGCGAATGGGCGCGAACCTCCGACTCGCCCTCTCGTGGATCGCGACGGCGGACGACAAGGACGCTGCGTATCACCGCGCCGCCGATCAGGTGTGGTACGCCGTCGAGCGGGAGCGGTTGGCCGTCGGTTCGCTCGGGGAAGTCGCTTCAAATGCCCGAGCAACTGCCGACAGCTTCCTGCGCGAGTTGGACCGCCGCAGCGCGCAGATGATGCGCGAGCTGGATCTGGCCTATCGCCAGGCCACCGGCCGGAACCGGGCGCCGCGACGCGAGCTCCCCGAGGCGGAGCGCGCACTGCAGGCGATGGTCCCGTCGCTCGTCGCCGGCCCTGCGGAGTTCTTGAGCGGGCGAGGGCGGATGCGCTTCGTGCCTGGCCTGCACGGGCTGATGGGGTTCGAGATCATGAACAGCATCGACGGCCGCCGCACCGGACTCGACATCTATCGCTACGTGGCGGCCGAGGCGCGAGAAGCCGGGACGCACTACTACGGCATGGTGACGCCCGCGCACGTGCAGCAGTATCTCGAGCACGCGGTGAACGCGGAGCTCGTGGTGGTGCGGTGAGACGAGAACCTCGTAACGGGAGCGGGAAGTGGGAAGTGCGACGGTGAGTCGTGAGACCGTTACCGGCGAAATGTAAACGAGTGTGGATGATGGTTCCATGAATGTTCTCGTGCTGAACTGCGGATCCTCGACGGTCAAGTTCCAGATCATCGAGACTGATGCGGAGCTGATCCGGCAAGATGCTGACCGTCGACTGGCGAAGGGCGTGATCGAGCGCATCGGTGGCCAAGCGCTCATCACGTTTCACTCGGAAGGGCATCCCAAGGAGCGGCATGCCGAGCCACTCCGCGACCACCGCGCGGCAATCGACCGGATCCTGCGCTGGGTGGTCTCGCGCTCCTCGAACATCGATCACATCACCTCGCTGTCCGACCTCCACGCCGTGGGACACCGTGTCGTGCACGGCGCCGAACGATTCCGGAAGTCCGTTCGCATCGATGCCGACGTGCTCGAGGGGATCGAGGACTGCATCGAGCTCGCGCCGCTGCACAATCCGGCCAATCTCAAGGGGATCCGTTCGGCGCAGGAACTGCTCGGTGAGGGCGTTCCCCAAGTGGCGGTGTTCGACACATCGTTTCACGCGTCGATGCCCGAGGAGTCGTACCTGTACGCGATCCCATATCAGTTATACCGACGTCACAAAATCCGGCGGTACGGCTTTCACGGCACGTCACACCGCTATATCGCGTATCGCTACCGGATCGTGCACAGCTTGGAGCCGGACCAGGTCGACATCATCACGCTGCACCTTGGCAACGGTTGCTCGGCCTGCGCCATCAAAGGAGGCAAGTCGTTCAGCACCTCGATGGGATTCACCCCGCTCGAGGGGCTGGTCATGGGAACCCGATCGGGCAACATCGATCCGTCACTGATCGAGTATCTCGCCATCAAGGAAGGCATGAGCATCTCCGAGATCGACACGCTGCTGAACAAACAGTCGGGCTTGCTCGGCCTCTCGGGACTCACCGGCGACATGCGCGAGCTGCTAGACGAAGAGGCGGAGAATCAGGACCGACGGGCCAGGCTCGCCATCGCCATTTTTTGCCGACGAGTGCGCCACTACATCGGCGCCTACCTGGCTGAGATGGGGAGTGCCGAGGCCGTCGTGTTCAGCGGGGGTATCGGTGAGAATTCGTGGATGATCCGTGAGCGGATATGCGCCGGTCTCGACGCACTGGGATTGCGGCTCGACGTCGGGCGGAACCGCGAGCTGGAACTCGGGCGGGAAGGTGAGATCTCCGCCGACGGGTCGCCGCTCAAGGCATACGTGATTCCCACCAACGAGGAGCTGCTCATCGCGCGAGACACGTTCCGGGTGCTAGCCGACATTCCGCGCCGGTTCTAGTCCGGCGGGGTGGCGACCTCAGCATCGTCGAGCGAGGCGACGTGAATGGCAATGCCACCCATGAGCTTGCGGCTGACGCGCCGGACGCGGAATCCGTGGGCGGCCAGGAGATCCGACAGATCCTGCCAGGACACGTGGTGTTGGATCGAGGCCGCGATGTAGCCGTAGGCGACCGGCTGCCGGTGCCACAGCCATCCCGTCACATTGCCGGCCAGCCGCAGATACCCCACGAAGAGCCTGCGCCAGAGGGCGTTGCGGGGGCGGTAGAAGTCCAGGGTCAGTAACAGCCCTCCTCGCCGCAGCACGCGCGCGATCTCTCGAAGTGCTGAGGCCGGGTCGGGGGCGTTACGGATCGCGTATCCGGCCAGGACGGCGTGCGCTGTGCGGTCCCGTACGGGCAGGCAGGTCATGTCCGCCGCGGTGAAGCTGGCGCCCGTGTCGGCGGCATCCGCGCGACGCCTGGCCAGCGACAGCATCCGGTGCGCGATGTCGAACCCCATCACGCGAGCGCTGGGAAAGCGGGTACGGGTGCCCAGTGCCAGGTCGCCGGTACCGCAGGCGAGATCCAGCACCACGGCGGGTGCCGCGGTCACTGCCGACAGCTCTTCCAGCATCTCTCGCTTCCAGCGGCGGTCCATTCCGTAGGAGAAGAGCCGGGTGAACCGATCGTACCGCGCTGCGACCACCTCGAACATGGTGGTGACGAATCGCTGTTTGCGATCAGGGTCCCGAAGGTGCTCGTCGATGTCGAGCGTACGGAGCCGCGCCTCCGGCTGGCCCTGGCGGGCGACGGGCGTCACGTGTCCTCTGTTGACACGCGTGTCGACGGCGGGATACTCATCCGGCTCACCATGATGTTCATCATTCTGGTCGGATCGGTCTCGAAAGGGAACCGTCGCACCACGGACCGTCGCAGAGCGTGCGCGTGATCCGCGCCACGTACGACGTCGCCGTGGTTGGTGCGGGGCCGGCCGGGAGTGCCACCGCGGCGCTCCTGGCCGAACGCGGGCTCCGCGTGGTGCTGCTCGACCGAGCCAGCTTCCCCCGCGACAAGGCCTGTGCCGAATACGTGAGCCCGGAGGCGTCTCGGATTCTCGACCGGCTCGGTGTGCTCGGCTCGCTCCGCGCCGAAGCGGCACTGCTCTCGGGCATGACAGTCGTGAGCCATCGTGGGACGGCGTTCACCGGCCGGTTCCGCGGCTCGCACGGGTTTCGTGGCTACAGCGACGTGGGGCTCGGTATTCGTCGCACGGTGCTGGACACCCGTCTCGCCCACACCGCTGTCGCGAAGGGCGCCGAGCTGAGGGAGCGGGTGCTGGTCGAGACCGTGTCGACCGAGGGTGACGGCGTTAGGGAGCTTCGGCTCCGCGCCGGCGGTCGTCGAGAGCGGCTCGCGGCGCGGCTCGTCGTGGCCGCTGACGGCCTCAACTCGCGGATCGCGCGCCAGCTGCGGCTCTCGCGCACCGGCCGCTTGCGACGCCTGGCGCTGGTGACGCACGCGACGGAGGTCGATGGCATGGGCGACGTCGGAGAGATGCACGTGGGCCGCGCGGGGTATCTGGGCCTCGCGCCCGTGGGGCTCGGCGTGACGAACGTCGCAGTGGTAATCGACCTCGCACGCGTCGGCGCTCCGGCCCCGGCGGAGCCCTGGCTGCACGCCCTGATCCCCGAGTTCCCTTCGGTGGCCCATCGACTCCGCGGGGCGGCGTTTCATGGTCCCGTGCTGGCGGCAGGTCCGTTTGCCCATCACACCGTACGCGCGACGGCCGATCGCGTGATGCTGGTGGGCGACGCTGCGGATTTCTACGACCCGTTCACCGGCGAAGGCGTCTATGCAGCGCTCCGTGGGGCCGAGTTGGTTGGGGAGACGGCGCTGGCCGGTCTGGCCGATGACCGCCTCTCCGCCGATGCGTTGGCGTCGTACGATCGGCGGCGTCGGAGCGAGTTCGGCCGCAAGTGGACCGTCGAACGGATGATTGCGTGGGCGGTGGGTCACCCTCTGGCGTTCGAGCACGTTGCGGGTCGGCTAGCGAGACGACCCGGGCTGGCAGACCTGCTGGTGGGGGTCACGGGTGACTTCGTGCCGCCGCGCGAAGTCCTCCGGCCCTCGTTCATGTTTCGGCTTGTCTGGTGAGCGTCGATCAAATACGCCGCCGCAGCGTGGTGTCGACGATCGGCGTCGAGGCGCTGGACACACCGGCGCTGGATGGGGAAACGGCCCGCGCCACGCTGGCCGACATCGCCACGGCGAACCTCCTGTTCGGCGGCCAGAGCGCGGTGGCCTGGGGAGTGGACCGCCTGCTCGACGGGCAACCGCTCCCTCCCACGCTCCGCGTGCTCGACGTGGGAGCGGGACTCGGCGACGTGCTGGTCCATCTCCAACATCGCTTGGAGCGCGAGGGTGTGTGTGTCGAGCCGCTGGCACTCGACTGGCACCGCACTGCCACGACTCTGAGCCACACGCGCGGACTCCTCTCGATCGCCGCCGATGCGCTCACACTCCCGATTGCCGACAGGTCGGTCGACATCGTGATCGCGAGTCAGCTGCTTCATCACTTCAGCCGCGAGGCCGGTCGGGACCTCGTTCGGGAACTCGACAGGGTTGCCAGGCTGGGAGTCGTGGTGGCCGACATCCGACGCACATTTGTGGCTACCTGGGGTATCTGGATTGCGGCGGTAATGCTCGGATTCCACCGCGTCAGCCGACGGGACGGGGTGTTGTCGGTTCGGCGCGGTTTCACCGAGCCGGAGCTTGTGTCACTCACCGAGGAGGCGGGTATCTCCGCCGCGGTTCGGCGGCGCCCCGGGTTTCGTCTCGTCGCCCATTGGAGGAACGCTGCACACGCTCGATAGAACGCTGATCGCGGCCCCTATCGATCGGGTCTTTCGCCTGGCGTCAGACGTCGAGCGGTGGCCGGAGTTCCTGCCGCACTATCGGTGGGTCACCATGCTCGAGCGTGGGACCAAGGGTGGTACGGTCGAGATGGCCGCGTGGCGTCCGTTCGGGTTGCTCAAGTATCCCACGTGGTGGGTGTCCGAGATGGAGATCCTCCCCGATCGTCACGAGGTGCGCTATCACCATGTACGGGGGGTCACGACCGCTATGGATGTGGTGTGGAAGCTCGTGCCGGCCGGCGAGCACGTCGACGTGACGATTGTGCACGAGTGGTCCGGCCCGGGCTGGCCGCTGATCGGCGGCATCGCGGCCACCTGGGTGATCGGACCGGTGTTCATCCACGGTATTGCGTCGCGGACACTCGCCGGTATCCGGCGACAGGCGGAGTCGAATGCCTGATGTCGTGATCACCGGCATCGGGTGCGTCACGCCGATCGGCATCGGTGTCCAGGGGCTCTGGGCCGGGCTGGAGGCCAAGCGCTCGGCCGTCCGGGTCATTACCAGGTTCGACCCCGCCCCGTTCCGATCGAAGATCGCTGCCGAGATCAATGATTTTGCGGCGTCGGACCACCTTCCGGCAAAAGCTGCGCGCCGACTCGACCGCTTTTCCCAGTTGGGCGTCGTGGCATCGCTGTTGGCGATACAGGATGCGGAGATCGCGATTGAGCGCGAGAACCGCGACCGGGTGGGGGTGATGATGGGTTCGGCGCTCGGCGGCGTGGCCCAGGCGGAAGCACAGGCGGCAACGTACATGCAACACGGCCTCAGGCATGTCGAGCCGACGCTCGCGACGTCAGTCTTCGGTGGCGCCGTGTCCTGCAACATCGCGATTCAATTCGGCGCAACCGGCCCGAATTCGACGAATGCCATGTCGTGCGCGTCCGGAGCGGTCGCCATCGGCGACGCCTTCCATGCCATTCGGTCCGGGCGCGCCGACGTCATGCTCGCGGGCGGGGCCGAAGCCCCGCTCTCGCCGCTCGCCTTCGGCTCGTTCACCCTGATCCGCGCCATGTCGACGCGCAATGACGACCCCGTTCGGGCGTCACGACCTTTCGACAAAGCTCGTGACGGGTTCGTGATGGGCGAGGCGTCGGCCGTGCTCGTGCTGGAGCGCCGCGACCGGGCGGAAAGCCGGGGAGCCCCGATCTATGCCGAGGTGTGTGGGTACGCGTTGACCAACGACGCCTATCACATGTCGGCGCCCAAGCCAGGGGGGCGCGAAGCTGCGCGCGCCGTGCGGCTCGCGCTTGCCGATGCGGCTGTCGCTCCGCACGAGGTCGAGTACGTGAACGCCCACGGGTCGTCGACCCCGCTCAACGACTCGACGGAGACCCTCGCCATCAAAGACGTCTTCGGCGATCATGCCCGCCGGCTCACGGTGAGCGGCACCAAGGGCTATTACGGTCATCCGTTGGGGGCGAGTGGCGCGATCGAGGCTGCGATTTGCGCCCTGGGGATGCGCCGGGGCTGGCTGCCGCCCACGGTGAACCTGACGGAACCGGATCCGGCCTGCGATCTCGACTACCTCGCCGACGGTGGGCGTGCAGCGTCGCCGGCGTGCGCCGTGTCGAACTCCTTCGGGTTCGGTGGCGTGAACGCCGCGCTCGTGTTCCGGCGCCCGTAGCGACGGTTCGGTCGGCTGAGGGCTGCCGCCCAATCCTCCCAGACATCCAGCGAGCGCATTTGCGCCTCCAGGTCCGTCGTGGCCACCAGGCGCTCGACCTCCTCCCGGCTCTGGCGCTGCCACGTGACGCCGTTTGCGACCGGTCCGCCTCGCGGGTAGAATCCCGGTGGCCACCGACCGTGCCCCCAGTCCCCACAGGAGTGAATCATGAAGCGTGTCTTTCGGGTTGCCGCCATTGCAGCGGTCACTGTCGTACCGACCGCGCTGCCGGCACAGGTCGCACAGGAGTCGGTCGACCTGGCGGTCGTCCAGCGGATTCGGGAGGAGGGGTTGGAGCGTTCGCAGATCCCGGCGCTCGCACGGCACCTCACGGAAGTGATCGGGCCGCGGCTCACCGGGTCGCCCCAAATGAAGCAGGCCAATGAGTGGACGGCACAGATGTTCCGGGAGTGGGGGCTGGCCGGCGTGACGGTCGAGCCGTGGGGCGAGTTCGGTCGTGGCTGGGAGCGGGTGTCGTACAGCGGGCGGATCCTGAGCCCCTTCGTGCAGCCGCTCCATGCCCAGCCCGTGGGATGGACCGGAAGCACCAAAGGAACCGTGACGGCCGAGGCCGTCGTGGTCAAGGCCGAGAGCGCGGAGGACCTGGCACAGTACCGTGGAAAGCTCCGCGGGAAGATCGTGCTCCTGCAGGAGGCGCCTGACGTCGATCCAGAGTGGGAAGCCGAGTCCCGCCGCACCCCGCTCGACGAGCTGCTGACGCCGTCGGCGCCAGTGGACCCCGGGGCGCGTGCGCGGCAGGCTGCAGAACGGGCGGAGCGCATGCAGGAGAGGCGGGCCCGTTTTCAGCGGATGCGCGAGGTCCGGCAGGCAATGACCGAGCTGCTCAGCCAGGAGCGAGCGGCGGTCATCCTCACGCCGTCGTCGCGCAACTTCGGCGTGATCCGCGGGGGCGGCAACGGTGCGGGCAGAGATGCCAAGGCCCCGGATCCGACTCCCGAGTTGGTGGTCATTCGCGAGCAGTACAACCAGATCTACCGTAACGTGGAGGCTGGCATCCCGGTGCGGATCGAGATCAACGTGCAGAACCGTTTCTTCAGCGATGATCTCACGGCCTACAACACGCTGGCTGAGCTGCCCGGTAGCGACAAGGCCGACGAATACGTGATGCTCGGCGCGCACCTCGACTCGTGGCACTACGGCGGCGGCGCGACGGACAACGCGGCAGGATCGGTGGTGATGATGGAGGCGATGCGCATTCTCGAGGTCCTCGATCTCCGGCCCCGCCGTACGATCCGCATCGCGTTGTGGAGTGGGGAGGAACAGGGCCTGCTCGGGTCCCGCAATTGGGTGGAACAGCACCCCGAGTTGCACGACCGGATTTCTGCGTACGTCAACGTCGACAACGGCACGGGCAAGATCCGTGGTGTCTGGGACCAGATGAACGAGCAGGCCATCCCGGTGTTCGAACAGATCCTGTGGCCGTTCCGAGACCTCGGTGTGGTCGCCGTGCGCCACGGGAACACCGGGGGAACGGATCACCTGTCCTTCGATCGGGCAGGCATCCCCGGCTTCAATTTCATTCAAGACCCGATCGAGTACGGGATTCGCACGCACCATACCTACGTCGACACGTACGACAACCTCATGCTGGAAGACCTCCAGCAGGCCGCGGTGGTGGTTGCCGCCACCGTGTATCAGTTGGCGATGCGTGAGGAGATGATGCCGCGAAAGGCCCCGCCGCCGGCGACGAACTAGCATTGACTGCCTATCGGGGGCGTGGCGGTCCGTCCGTCCCGCCCTCGTTGAGCGGACACCTACGAGGGCGAGCCCACCTGACGCCGACACACCGTCGCGGAAATCCGATGGATCGACTACTCATTCACATATGACTGAACGGTGTCTGCCCCGACCGGAGCCTCTGCCGTGAGTGGGGCCACCCCGGTCGCCGGGTCTGACGGTACGACGGCTTCCCGCCCCGCCGTTCCCGCCACCATCCTGGTCGGCAACCCCAACGTCGGGAAGAGTCTGCTCTTCAAGAACCTGACGTCCCGTTACGTCACTGTCTCCAATATCCCGGGCACCACGGTGGAGATCGTACGGGCGCCCGCGAACTTCGACGGTCGACGCCTGGAGATCATCGACACCCCCGGGATCAACGATCTCTCTCAACGGAGCGACGATGCGCAGGTCACCCGCCGAGTGCTCGACGAGCATGCCGACGCGACGATCGTCCAGGTGGCCGATGCCAAGAACCTTCGCCGGGCGTTGCTCCTGACGCTTCAGCTCGCCGAGCTCGGGCGTCCGATGATCCTGGTTCTGAACATGTTCGACGAGCTCGAGGAGCGCGGTGGACGGATCGACATCGATCGGCTGAGCGCCGTGCTGGAGATTCCCGTGGTGACCACGGTCGCGCCCCAAAACCGCGGAACCGATGCGTTGATCGCCTCGCTCGATTCGGCGCGTGCCGCGACGGTCGGGTCGCTGTCCCGACACTTGGACGGCTCGGATTACGAGCGCAACCGTACGCGACTCGAGCGGGTGAACGAGATCCTGGCGGAAACGTATTCCATCGCCCGGCCAGATCGGCCGTCTTTCCGCGTGCGGCTGGGGTTCTGGGCCATGCACCCGGTGCAGGGAATCGGTTTCCTGGCTGCAGTCCTCGTTCTCGTGTTCTGGTTCGTCGGGCTGTTCGGCGCGGGGACGTTGGTGGACCTCGTGGAAGTCGGTGTCTTCCAGCAGCACGTAAACCCCCTGGCCATCCGATTGGTCGATGCCGTCTTTCGGTTCCCGCACGCGCACGAGATGGTGGCGTTCCCCGTCTCGGTGGCTGTCCCAGTCACCCCCGTCCACGAAATGACGCTCGGGGTGCTGGAGCGGGTCGGGCTCGGGCCCGCGTACCAGTTGGTGGGAGGGGTCGGCCTGACGGGCTGGCAGGAGACACTCCAGTTTGTGCACGACTTCCTCGTCGGGGAGTTCGGTGCGATCACGATGGCCCTGAGCTACGCCTTGGCGATCGTCCTGCCCATTGTCACGACGTTCTTTCTCGTGTTCGGGGTGCTGGAGGATTCCGGGTATTTCCCGCGCATGGCCATCATGGTGAACCGCGTGTTCCGGATCATGGGACTGAACGGCAAGGCGGTGCTCCCCATGGTCCTGGGCCTGGGGTGCGACACCATGGCCACGATGACGACCCGGATTCTCGAGACGCGGAAGGAGCGTCTCGTGACAACAATGCTCTTGGCGCTCGCGATCCCCTGTTCGGCGCAGCTCGGCGTGCTGCTGGCGCTGATGGCGACGCTCACCCCGACGGGTGCGCTGGTGTGGCTCGGGATCGTAGTGGGCGTGATCTTCCTGGTCGGGTGGCTCACGGCCAAGGTGGTCGGAGGCGCGCCCAGCGACTTCATTCTCGAAATCCCGCCGATGCGCCGCCCCCAGGTCTCCAACGTGCTGATCAAAACAGCCACGCGCCTCAACTGGTATCTGCGGGAGGTCATCCCGCTGTTCGTGATCGGGACCGCGGCGCTGTTCTTCCTCGACAAGGTCCATGCCCTCGATCTGATCGGCCGCGTCATGGAACCGCTGGTCACGGGCTGGCTCGGGCTGCCGCGCGAGATGGCGAACGCATTCCTCGTCGGGTTCATGCGACGGGACTTCGGTGCCGTCTACATCCTGGATGCGGCCACGGGACCTGCAGCCGTGCTGGGATCGCTGCAGATTCTGGTCGCGATGGTCACCATCACATTGTTCATGCCGTGCTTTGCCAACTTCCTGATGATTGCCAAGGAGCACGGGATGAAGGTGGCGTGGCGGATGGCGGGATTCATCTTCCCGTTCGCCTTTTTCGTGGGTGGACTGGTACACTTCATGGGACGATGGCTGACGAGTATCTGAGCTGCCCGTTTTGCGGGTTCGAGTTCGCGAAGGCGGACACCCTGTGCCATCATGGGTGCCCGCTCGGCGCGCTCTGTCACCTCAATCGGTGTCCGAACTGCCAGTATGAGTTCGCCGAGCAACCGCGGGCCGTCTCGTGGCTCGAGAGCCTGTTTCGGAAGGGCCGCCGTCCGGCCCGCGAGCTTCCGGAACACGTGCTGAGCGTTCGTGATCTCCGGGGCGGTGAACGGGGACGGGTCATCTGCCTCGGGACCGGCGGCGAATCGCGGCACAACAACCTCGCCGTATTCGGGGTGATCCCGGGCGCCGAAGTGACGGCCATTCAGCAGCGTCCCTCCTGCGTGCTGCGCGTCGGGGAAACGGAGTTGGCTCTCGATCCGGCCATTGCCCGGGAGATCCTGGTCGAGCGGATGGAGCCGGATCCGGTCCCAACTTGAGTGAAGCGGCCGTTCATTCGATCTTCATGCTCTCTTGGTTCATCGTTCGTTAGACGGTTGTACAGCTATTCGCGTGTGAGGATACCATGGTGAGGTCACGGATGCGCCGAAATGGGCTTGCCTGGATCGGTTTCGCGGCGGTGGTCGTGTGGGGGATCTCGGCCTGCAGTGAGCCGGCACCGTCAGACCAGGCGGAGGACGCCACGCCCCAGCCCGGGGTGAGCGATGTGGTGTTGGCATCGGCAATGGTCGGGCTGCCGGCGGGAACCGCTCCCACCGATCTCCCCGACCCCGAATCGGAAGGCGCGAAGGTACTCACCACGTACTGTGCGACCGCCTGCCATGGGGCGCCTAGCCCGGGAGCCCACTCGGCGACGGACTGGCCGGTCGTGTTGCGGCGTATGTGGCTCCGCACGGAGGGCCTGCCCACCTCCTATGGGGTGCCCGTGCCGGACGCGCGTGAGCGCGTGCTCATCCTGGACTACGTGCTTGGTAACGCGCTCGAGGTGAGCAACACGGCGTTGCCCGCCCGCCCGGGGAGGGAGCTGTTCACCTCGACCTGCAGCCGGTGTCACGAGCTGCCCGATCCGAGACAGCATACGGCCAA
>JBDHEI010000037.1:0-49462 GCA_039591075.1 Gemmatimonadota bacterium | reverse complement strand
AACGTGCCAGGGTCGTCATCGGACGGAACCTCCGCGTATGGCTCAGGATGTCGTTGGCATTGCAGCTCGGCCACGTGAGGGGATCCGGGCGCGGCCGCACCACGTGTCGGCGTAAAAAGGAAACCCGGGACCGGCGCGATGCAAGGTTGGCGGACCGAGACCGCGCGAGCGCCGTCTCTGGCGGGGTGCCGTCCGGCGGGATAACATCCCGCGGTTTCCCCGATTATCGATTTCCCAAGCAGGAGTGAGCGCGCGATGTCACGACGCGGCGCGATGCGGATTCCCGGCGTGGCCCTGACGGTCGGCCTGGTGCTGAGCGTTCTGCCGGCCACGGCAGTCGGTCAGGGCTTCGAAGCCAAGCTCTACGATGCCCTTCAGTGGCGCAGCCTCGGTCCCGATCGCGGGGGCCGATCCACGGCCGCCGCGGGCAGCGCGGCCCGACCGTTGGAGTACTACTTCGGCGCCACGGGCGGCGGGCTGTGGAAGACCGCGGACGCCGGCCAAACCTGGCAGCCGGTGACAGACGGACAAGTGAACAGCGCCTCGGTGGGCGCCGTGCAGGTGTGCGAGGCGAACCCCGACGTCGTGTACATCGGGATGGGTGAGACGCAGCTGCGCGGCAACATCCAGCAGGGCGACGGCGTGTACAAGTCCATCGACGGGGGCACGACATGGCGGCACGTGGGCCTCGCGGCGACCCAGAACATCGCGCGCATCCGCGTCCATCCCACTGATTGCAACATGGTGTGGGTGGCCGCCTTCGGGGTGCACTCCGCCCCGAACGCCGAACGTGGCGTGTACAAGTCCACCAACGGCGGTGAGACGTGGCGCCAGGTGCTGTTCCGCAACCCGCAAACCGGTGCGGTGGACCTGACACTCGATCCCGGCAACCCGGCCGTGATGTACGCCGCCTTGTGGGAGGCGTGGCGCAAGTCGTGGGGCATGTCGTCGGGCGGCCCCGGCAGCGGCCTGTTCAAAAGCACCGATTACGGTGAGACGTGGACCGAGATCACGCGCAACGCGGGTCTGCCGCAGCAGGGCGTGGTGGGCAAGATCGGCGTGGCCGTCTCGCCGGCCGCGCCGTGGCGCGTGTGGACCATCGTGGAGCACGATGAGGGCGGCGTGTTCCGGTCTGACGATGGCGGCACGACGTGGACTCGCACCAACGAGGAACGCCGCCTCAGGCAGCGCGCGTTCTACTACACCCGCGTGTACGCAGATCCCGCGGACCCGGAGGTCATGTACGCGCTCAACACCGGGCTCTACCGGTCGCGCGACGGCGGCAAGACGTTCCGGCCGATCCGCGTGCCGCACGGCGACAATCACGACTTGTGGATTGCTCCCAACGATCCCGACCGGATGATCAACGCCAACGACGGCGGCGCCAACGTGTCGGTCAACGGCGGGCAGACCTGGACAGAGCAGGACTACCCGACCGCGCAGTTCTATCGCGTGATGACCACGAACCACGAGCCGTACTTCATCTGTGGCGCGCAACAGGACAACAGCACTGCCTGCATCCCCAGCAAGGGGTGGAACCATCTTGGCACGCGCGGTGGTGGGTCGGGGCCGTTCTTCCACTCGGCGGGCGGGTGCGAGAGCGGGTACATCGCCAATAGCGCGGCCAATCCGAACATCTTCTATGCCGGCTGCTACGGTGGAAGCCTCTCGCGCTTCGACTACGCGACCGGCCAGGGACGCTCGATCAACGTGTGGCCCGAGAACCCCATGGGGCAGTCGTCCATCGACCTCATCGAGCGCGTCCAGTGGACCTTCCCGATCGTGTTCTCGCATCACGACGCGAACGTGCTATACGTGGGATCGCAGAAGGTGTGGAAGACCACGGACGAGGGGCAGAGCTGGGCGGCCATCAGCCCGGACCTCACGCGCCGTGCTCCGGAGACGATGGGCGCGTCCGGCGGCCCGATCACCAAGGACCAGACCGGAGTGGAGACCTACGCTACGGTGTTCGCGATCGCCCCGTCGTATCACGATCCCAACGTGATCTGGGTGGGGTCGGACGATGGACTCGTCCACGTGACGCGGAACGGTGGGGGCACGTGGGCCAACGTGACGCCCAGGGACGCGCCCCAGTTCGTCCGGATCAACACGATCGAGGCCTCGCCGACCACGGCCGGCAAGGCCTACGTGGCCGGCATCCGATACCTCGTGGACAACGACCGGGCGCCGTACGTGTGGAAGACCACGGACTACGGGGCGACTTGGGCCAAGATCGTGAACGGGATCCCGGGGGACGACTTCGTGCGAGCGGTGCGGGAAGATCCCGCGCGGCCAGGCATGCTTTACGCGGCGGCGGAGCGCACGGTGTACGTCTCGTGGAACGATGGCGCCAACTGGCAGCCGCTCTCACTCAACCTCCCCACCGTCCAGGTGTCGGACCTCGCGGTGGAGGAGAATGACGTGGTCGTTGCGACGCACGGACGCTCGTTCTGGATGCTGCGCAACATCGCGCCGCTCAGGCAACTGACGCCGCAGGTGACCGGTGCCACCATCCATCTGTTCGATCCCGTCGATCCGGTGCGCGACGTGGACAACAGTGTCGAGGTGTTCTACTACCTGGCCGAGGCGGTCGACACGCTGGTGCTCGAGTTCCTCGACGCCGAGGGCACGGTCATTCAGAAGTACACGGGCACCAAGGGCGAGGGGCGCGCCGAGGAGGAGGACGAACAACCGTCGTTCTTCGGTGGGGGTCGGGTCCGGACGCCCGCGGTTACGGCGGGGTCCCACTCGTTCACGTGGAACCTGCGGTATCCGGGGTACACCGAATTCGAGGGCCGCATCTTCTGGGCGGCCGGCAACTCCGGCCCGACGGCCGTGCCGGGCCGCCACCAGGTTCGACTCACGGTGGGTGACGTGGTGCAGACGCAGGACTTCGAGGTGACCATCGACCCGCGGATTGTCGAGCAGGTGACCGTCGCACAGCTGCAGGAACGCTTTGACCTCGCCCTCCGGATTCGGGATCGCGTGAGTGACGCCAACGAGGCCGTCATCTGGATCCGAAACATCACGACGGCGATCGACGAGCGGCTCGAGAAGACGACCGATCGAGCCGTGACGCGACAGGCCACGACGGTGAAGGAGCGACTGAGCGCCGTGGAAGGAGAGATCTACCAGGTTCGGAACCAGAGCAACCAGGACCCGCTCAACTTCCCGATCAAGCTCAACAACAAGCTCGCGGCCCTGATGGGCGTGGTGGAAAGCGGGGAAACCCGTCCCACCGACCAGTCACGTAAGGTGTACACGCATTTGGACTCGCTGCTCCAGCGCCAACTGGACCAGCTGAACGCGGCAGTGCAGACGGACCTCACTCGGCTCAACGACCTGTTGCGGGGCCAGAATCTGGAGCCGGTCGAGGTGGAGCGGCCGAAGAGGGAGGGGTAGGGAAGGGAGCTTTGCCTTCCCGCCTCGTCTGATTACCGTTCGAGTATGTCAGATAAGGGACTGTCGCCCCGGCCCGGCGTGATGGATGACGACCACGTGTTCGATGTGGTCGAGGAGATCTTCCAGACGCAGATCAATCCGGGGGTCGCCCAGCACGGTGGCCGAGTCGACTTGATCGACGTCGAGGACGGTGTTGTGGTCGTGCGGATGATGGGCGGATGTCAGGGCTGCGGCATGGCCAACGTCACGCTGCGCCAGGGCATCGAGGCGTCCCTCAAGCGCATGGTCCCCGGGGTGCAGGGGATCAGGGATATCACCGACCACGCCGCCGGCACCAATCCCTACTACGCGCAAACAGGAAAGTAGGGCCTAGGGACGGGAGAAGACCTCCCCCTCTCCTCCCTCTCACCCCCGTGCCCCCCCGTCTCCTCCTCTTCCTCCCCACAACCACGTACCGCGCCGAAGCGTTTGTCGAGGCAGCCAGGCGGCTGGGCGTCGATCTCACGGTCGCGTCCGAGGAAGACTCCGCGTTCTCCGCGAGCCGGCCCGATGGGCTCGTCACCGTCGACTTTCGCTCGTCGGTCGAAATCACCCGAGCCGCGAAAGCGCTCGTTAAGTCGCACCCTATCGATGCGGTCTTCGGTGTCGACGACGAGACCGTCGTTGCCGCGGCGATCGCGGCGGAGGCGCTCGGCCTGCCGCACGTCTCTGTGGCGGCGGCACGAGCAGCTGGGGACAAGTGCGTGCAGCGGCAGCGGCTCGCAACGGCGGGTGTGCCCGTGCCGAAGTTCGCGCGGCATCGCATCGCCGACGATCCGTTCGTCCTCGCCGAGGGCCTCGCCTATCCGGTGGTACTCAAGCCGCTCCACCTCTCGGCCAGCCGAGGGGTGATGCGTGCGGACACGCCCGCGGAGTTTGTCCAATGCCACCGCAGGCTCCGCGCCATCCTCGACTCGGTGGACGTGCGCGAGCGCGGCGGTGAGGAGCGTGAATCGTATCTCGTGGAGCGGTTCGTGCCCGGGCCCGAATTCGCGCTCGAGGGCTTGATCGTCGACGGTCGCCTGCACGTGCTGACGCTGTGGGACAAGCCCGATCCGCTGGACGGCCCGTTCTTCGCCGAGACGATCTACGTCACGCCGTCGCGCCATCCACTGGAAGTGCGGGATGCACTGATCGACTGTGCCGCACGGGCGGCGGCGGCTCTGAGCATCGACCGCGGTCCGGTGCACGTCGAGCTGCGTCACAACCATCGCGGGCCGTGGCTCATCGAGCTGGCGGCCCGGCCCATCGGTGGGAAGTGCGGTCAGGCGCTCCGGTTCGGACCGGACGGCGCGGTGTCACTGGAAGAACTCGTGTTGGCTCACGCACTGGGGCTGCTGCGCGAGGTGCCCGCGCGAGTGACGGAAGCGGCGGGGGTGATGATGGTGCCGGTACCGCACGCAGGCCGGCTCGAGCGCATCGACGGCGTCGAAGAGGCCAAGCGGGTCACCGGCGTCACGGACGTCGTGGTAACGGCGCACCGCGGCCAGCGGGTGGCGCCGCTCCCTGAGCAGGCCCGGTATCCGGCGTTCATCCTTGCGCGGGGTGACGCGCCAATGGGGGTGGAGGCGGCGCTGCGCGAGGCGCACGCGTGCCTGCGTACGGTGTATGCCGACTGAGGGCGATGCACGGACCGGCTAGGCCGGCCTTGGTCCTGGGCGCAGGCATTCCCACGACTGTGGCCTCCATCTTTCGACTGCAGGCTTCCATCTGCCGATCGCGGGCTTGCATCCGCCGACTGTGCTCGGCAACCGTCGACTGCGGGCTTGCATCCGCCCACCGCGATTGGCCCTAAGCCATTATTTCGCAAAGAAATACGCCGAGACGATCCGCTTCCCCCACCATGTCAGCCGCTGTCCCGCGCCAACGGCATCTTGCTATTCAGAGAATCGATATATACGATATACATAGTCTTGGACTAGAATCCGACCCCCCTCCCGGCGATCGGCTGCACGCGCTGCAGTCCCGAACGACGAGGTGGTACCCGATGCCCCTGTGCGAGTCCCGGGGCCTGGCCCCGCTGGTCTCCCATGCGGCAGCGCTCCTGACCTTCCTGCTCCTCGCGCCCGCGCCCGCCCGCGCACAGACCCCGCGTCCAGTGGTGCACGCTGCTCGCACGATCACGCCGATCCGGGTGGACGGCGTACTGGATGAGTCCGTCTGGCGGGCGGCGTCCCCCGCCACCGACCTCACGCAGCGCGAGCCCGATGAGGGCGAAGCGGCCACGCAGCGTACCGAGGTCCGCTTCCTGTTCGACGGCAGCGCGCTCTACGTCGGCGCGCGCATGTACGACGCGGAAGGGGCGGCAGGCGTCGTCTCTCGCCTGTTCCGGCGCGACGGGGACTTCGAGAGTGATCTCCTCCAGATCGTGTTCGACACGTTCCACGACCACCTCGGCCGCACCACGTTCATCGTGAACCCCGCCGGCGTGAAGGGTGACATGCTGGGAATCGGTGGCGCCAACCTGGACGAATCCTGGGACCCTGTGTGGCACGCCGCGACCACGATCGACTCGCTCGGCTGGACGGCGGAGCTTGAGATCCCCTTTTCTCAGCTGCGCTTTCCGCGCGACACGAATCAGACGTGGGGATTGCAGATCTACCGCCTTGTGCATCGCGTGAACGAAGTCTCGATGTGGAGCTTCTATCCGGCCACCGAGTCCGGTGGACCGGCGTTCTTTGGCCACATCGAGGACCTCGCGATCGAGGCCTCGCCCTCGAAGGGTGAGATCCTGCCGTACGTGGTCGGCCGCAACGCGCGCCTCGGCACAGCCGACCGCGATAGCCCGTTCTACCGCTCGAATGACGTGGGTGCCCGCCTGGGGGCAGACGTCAGGTACCTGCTCACCTCCAACCTCACCTTCACCGGTGCCATCAACCCCGACTTCGGACAGGTCGAGGTGGATCCCGCGGTCGTGAACCTCTCGGCGTTCGAGACCTACTTCCCGGAACGGCGGCCCTTCTTTGTCGAGGGCGGTGGGTACTTCATGTTCGGCGGGCTGTGGTGCTTCGCCTGCGACGGCTCCGGCCTGAACCTCTTCTACTCGCGCCGGATCGGCCGCGCGCCGCAGGGTGCCGACCTCGCCCACGCCGCCGGCGACTATGCCGACGTGCCCGACAACGCCACCATCCTCGGTGCAGCCAAGGTCACCGGCCGCGCCGCGTCGGGCTGGTCGATCGGCCTCCTGGATGCCCTGACCGCGCGCGAGCATGCGCGCGTCGCGGCGCCCGATGGGGGCCAGTTCCGGACCGAGACGGAACCGCTCACGAACTACTTCTTGGGCCGCGTGGCCAAGGACTACCTGGGTGGCAACCTCCAGGTTCGCGGCATGGCCACGTCCGTGGTGCGGGATCTCGGGGATCCTGCCCTGGCGGCGCGCTTGGCGCGCCACGCTGAATCGGGCGGCCTCGATGCCGAGTGGTGGTTCGGGCAGCGGAGCTACCGGTGGGCCATGACCGTCGCGGTGTCGCAGGTGGCCGGCGATTCGACTGCCATGCTCGGCGTGCAGCGATCGAGCGCCCGCTACTTCCAGCGGCCCGACCGCGAGCACGGCAGTAACGGGCTGTTCACCGACGCGTACGATCCCGGGCTCACGGCCATCCGAGGCTGGGGCGTCGAGAGCCGGCTGAGCCGCGAGGCGGGAGACTGGCTCTGGGAGGTCAACGCGGGAGCCCGAAGCCCGGGATTCGAGACCAACGATTTGAGCTTCCTGCGGCGCGCGGACTATGTTTGGATGAGCGCCAACTTGGTGCGCCGCCGGACCACACCGGCGTGGCTCTTCCGGCGCTACTTCCTCATCGCGGGCGGGCAGCAGCAATACAACTTCGACGGCGACCGCACGGATCTGCAGGGGCGGGTGTTCGCCCAGCTCACTTTCCGCAACTACTGGACATTCACGACGTTCGCCAGCCACCGGCTCGCCACTCTCGACGATCAGCTCACCCGGGGCGGCCCCGTGGTACGCTACCCTGCGCGCACGGGCTGGTTCGCCGAGGTGGAGACGGACACACGCAAGCCGCTCTCGGCCGACGTCGCGGTGCAGCTCGGCTGGAACGCCGAGGGGGCCCGCGATCGCCACCTCGAGGCCGGGATCACCATCCGCCCGGTGTCGAACCTGAGTCTCCGGCTCGGTCCCATGCTCGATCGGTGGCAATCGACCGCGCAGTACGTCACCGGGGTGCCCGACTCGACCGCCACGGGGTTCTACGGGACGCGGTACGTGTTCGCCGATCTCACGCAGCGCACGCTCGGGATGGACGTCCGGCTCAACGTTGCGTTCACCCCGACGCTCACGCTCGACCTGTACATGCAGCCCCTCATCGCGAGCGGAGCGTACACGCGGTTCAAGGAGTTCGTCGCACCGCGGTCGATGACCAAACAGGTCTACGGCACCGACATCGGAACGATCTCACGCGACGCCGGTGGGTACGTCGTCGATCCCGATGGGAGCGGCGATGCGGCCGCGTTCACGGTCGGCGATCCCGATTTCAACTTCCGGTCGCTGCGGGGGAACGCGGTGCTCCGCTGGGAGTTCCGGCCCGGCTCGACGCTGTACGTCGTCTGGACACACGCGCGGAGCGACCGCGAGCCGATCGGGGCGATCAACCTGCGGCACGATCTCGACGCCCTCCTGGAGGCCAGGGGCGACAACATCTTCCTGGTGAAGGTGAGCTACTGGATCGGGCTGTAGGACCGTGACACGGGATCCCGACGGCTGGACGTCTCACGGCGCCGGCCGGCACGAATGCTGAGGGACTCATGACGTCGAAGCGCAGTTTCCGAGCGGTGGCGTTCATCCTCCTGCTGCTGACGCTTGCCTGTGATACGTCCGCCGGTCCGGAGATGGGCTTCACCAGGCCGCCACAGACGGGTGATGGGTGGGTGACGGCATCGCTCGACCAGGTGGGGATGATGCCCGAGCCCCTGGCTGAGCTGCTCGAGCTGATCTCGGCTACCGACAACCACCGGATCCACAGCCTGCTGATCGTCCGGCAGCGGAAGCTGGTCTTTGAGGAGTACTGGCCCGGTGTCGATCTCGACCCCGCTACGCTGAACCCGGTGGTACGGGACTTCGACAGGGAGACCCTGCATTACGTGGCGTCGGTGTCCAAGAGCATCACGTCGGCACTCGTGGGCATCGCCATCGATCGGGGGCTCGTCCGCGGCGTAGAGGATTCCGTGTTTCCGTTCTTTCCGGAGTACGCTCACCTCGAGCGGGACGACAACGGACAAATTGTCCTCGAGCACCTGCTGTCGTTCTCGTCGGGATACGACTGGAACGAGTTCGTCTACGGGTTCGACGATCCCCGGGATTCCCACTATCAGATGTTCAATTCGGCCGATCCACTGGACTTCCTGCTCGGGCGTCCGGTGATCTCGGATCCGGGCAGCGAGTTCCTCTACAACAGCGGCGACACGAACATCCTCGGGGAGATCGTCCGCAGAACCTCCGCATTGGCAACCCTGGTGGAGTTCGCGGACCGGTACCTGTTTCGGCCCTTGGATATCGAGACCTACGACTGGGTCACATTTCCGCTGGCCCCTGAGGTGACCTTCGCATCCGGGGGTGCATCGCTCCGGCCGCGTGACATGGCGAAGCTCGGAGCGCTCTATCTGAGTGGAGGGGTCTGGAATGGAGAGCGGGTCGTCTCGCCCGAATGGGTCGACGCGTCAACGGTCCTCGCGATGCCGCTCACCGGCAGCTATCGTACGCTCTACGGGTACGGGTACAACTGGTGGCTGGGACGCTCCCAGCACGCCGACAGGACGGTCGAGTACTTCAGGGCCGCCGGGTGGGGAGGGCAGTACGTCTACGTGTTCCCCGAGCTGGACCTGATCGTCGTCTTCACGGCCGGTGGGTATTACGACTCGAGGCCCCTCGACGTCAACGACATTATCGAGCAGTACATCTTCCGTGCGATCGTGCAGTGATCCACCGAGCCGAATCGAGTCGTGTTACGGTAGGCACGTTCGGGGGGGCGCAATGAACGAGGGGAGCGTAGCACCGGCCCCGTTCGCCTACCGGACCTTCTCAGTCCATCGTCTATCTCGTAAAGCTCGGTATCCCCACCAGTGCTGCAACGATGCCCGGTCCGCAGAGTCGTCGTTCTCGAAGCAACCGTGCTCCGTCGCGAGAGCGTCTCCAGGCGGCGAGTGTTGACCTGCACCCGCGATCGCAGCCCTGCATCTGCTGCCGGCAACACCGACCCGGGGAGGGCTGAAACGGCCGGCATGCAACCACTATCCTCTTGCAGGTCGGACAGCACAGCGAAGCGGATGCCTGTGTAGCATATTGGGGTGAAGTCGAATTCAGGGTCATCTCCTATCCCGACCCCGGCTTGACAGGATAAGAGACAGACGGTTTTCGTACTTCACCTCCCGACCTGGATCCTCTGATGTTGCTTCCATCAGTGTACGGCGTCCCGCTGCGCACTCACCATACGAAGCGTCCGCGCCACCTTGCCCGCCCTGTTGCGGGCGGCCGAGTCGGGACGTAGGTAAGGGCACGCTCGTCTGCTCGGTGATGAAATTCAATCTGGCATCACCACTGTGCGCTCAGCTCCTTTGAGTGTCACTGAACGAACTGACCGGACAATGGAGGACGGACCATGCGCATGAAAGCCACGCTCACCCTACTCGCCCCGATGATATTGGCTGTGCCGTCAGCGGCGATCGCGCAACAGTTCGAAGGCGTCGTCAAACAACGCACGATCTCGGTGCAGAAGTACGCGCTCGAGGACCGGGGGTTCGACATTTCGGAAGCGCTTTTCGACGTGGCGACCGAGCGTATCCTGGCTCTTCGTGAGGAACTGGAAGCCGACGGCGTGATGACGGTGGAGGAAACCGAGGTGTACATCAAGGGCAATCTGATCCGCACAGACATGGCAACCGAGGAAAGACCGGTGTATGCCACGATGGATCTGGACCAAGGGATCATGCGGATGGTTCAGCCCAATGAGCACGTTGCGGAAACAAGTGAGCCTCGAGCGACCGGTCAGACGCGGACGATCAACGGCATGACGTGCGTGGCGTACGACATAGAGACCGACGACGGAACCACGCGGGTGTGGGTATCCAAGGACAACGCCCAGTTGGTCAAGGCATTCGCAGGGCTGATGGAGAGTGTTGGCGCGATGAGCATGGAAGAAGACGAGACAGACGAGTCCATGCTGGTTGCCAAGTACGGCTTCCCGGTCTTGATGCTGCGACTGGGTTACGACATGTACGAGATAGAGGAAACCCTCTCCGTGGACCGGCAGTCGGTTTCTGATGACTTGTTTACGCCACCCGCCGGGTACAAGAAGATGACCATGGCCGACATGATGCGTGGGCGGTAGCGATGTGGGGGTACGGCTGCGAGGAAGATTCCGCTTGTGAGCGAGGTGCATCGGTGAGTCACGTGGGACTGTTGCGAGCGCACTGATCGTTGCATCGGTGTTGGGTACGTTTACAAGCCAGGGGTGAACTGCGAAACCGCCTTGTCTCTTAACCCGACCGCGGCTTGACCCCCTTTTCGGGCCCGGCTATGTTCCCACTCCGTCGGCAGTTAGCCGTCCCGGCGCGCCCTGGTGGTGAAACTGGTAGACACGCTGTCTTGAGGGGGCAGTGGCGAGAGCCGTCCCGGTTCGAATCCGGGCCAGGGCATCCGCGGCGACGTCCTCAGCCACCGTAGCTCAGAGGTAGAGCTCTCGATTCGTAATCGAGTGGTCGTCGGTTCGATTCCGACCGGTGGCTCTTCTGTTCCTCCCAATCCTCCGCCGCGCTCCCACGTCAGGCCACGGCCACCGGCACCGGCACGCCGATCTCGCGCACGTCGAGCGGGACGCCCTTGCGCTCGTCCCGGACCAGACTGATGGCCTCGGTGTCGCACTGCCCCTCGCACACGCCGCATCCCATGCATTTCGCCCAGATCACCTCGGAACGTCCGTTCACGTGCACGGCCTCGAACGGACACACCTCCTCGCACGTGCCGCACGCGATGCACGCGCCCTCGTCCACTTCGGCCACGAACCCCGACGAGGCTACCATCGGCACGCCGTGCTGCACCATGGCCTCGAGCCCGCCGCAGCAACACGTGCAGCAATTGCAGATGGCGTAGAACTGGTCCCCACACGCGTCTTTGAAGTACGCGGTATGCACGTGCCCGCGCGCGTGCTCGGCGTCGAGCAGCGCCAGCGCCTCGTCCTGCGAAATGCGGCGTGACCGGTGGGGATGATGCTCCAGCGTGAAGCGCCCGTCACCCACGATCATGCAGACGTCGGTGGGCGTGCACGGATTCTCCCGCGCGTGCCGGCACGGGCACTCGAGTACTGTCACCCCCGGCGGGCCCTTGAGCACGATGTCTCGCGCCTTCGGATAGGGCACCACCTGTTCGAGATCGGTGCGGCAGATGTCGTGGTCGAGCGTGATCACGGCGCGGGCCAGCTCGGTGGGCAGCACCTTGCCGTGGTATCGGTCAGCCCACCACCGCTTGAGATCGGGCCCCATCCGCGGCAGGATTCGCAGCACGGCGAAACGGATGTACTGGTACGGCCAACGGCCGTACACATAGCCGTGGAGGCCGTTGAGTAGGGAACCTCCCGAGCCGCGCCGCTCGGTGAGTCCCGCGCGAGTGGACGGGAGCATCAGATGGCCCCGCTCGCCGATCACCCACAGGACGAAGAGCGCGCTCAGGGGAACAAGGAAGACCGCGAGACCGCCGACGATCCAGATCATGGTGCCACCTCCCCATCGGCTTTCGCATTCCGTTCTCTATACTGTGGCCTCACTCGCAATTCCGAAAGGGCGACGGTCCCCGGTTTGGGGGGTGGCGATTGGCCGGGCGCGGCCCCATGCTCTACGGCGATGCCACCGATGCGTTCGGCCCATGACCCAGGGTGACCCCGCCGCCGGGGCGGCCCGCGCGGTGACCATTCCCGAGGACGATCGGCGGGCGCTGTTGCGGCTGGCGCGCGAGACGCTCGCGAGCTACTTCGCGGCAGGGCTCGTCCCCGAGCGACCACCGCCCACACCGGCGCTGCAATCACCCCGGGCTACCTTCGTCACCTTGCGGTGTCACGGCACGGGTGAGCTACGCGGATGCGTGGGAGAGACACGGGCGCGTGGGCCGCTCGTCGAGTCGGTGATGCGGATGGCCATCGCCGCTGCCACTGAGGATCCGCGGTTTCCGGCCGTCACTGCGGAGGAGTTACCGACCCTCCGCCTCGAGATCAGCGTGCTCACGCCGATGGAGCCCATCCGGCCGGAAGACGTGGTCGTGGGGCGACACGGTCTGTTGATCACCCGTGGACCCGCCAGCGGACTGCTGCTCCCGCAGGTCCCGGGGGCCCATGGCTGGAACCGGACGCAGTTTCTCGCCGCCCTGTGCCGCAAGGCGGGCCTACCGGATGACGCGTGGCTATCGAACGACACCACACTCTATGCGTTTGAGTCCGAGGTCTGGGAGGAGGAAGACGGGGCGGGGTCGCCGTGAAACTTCCCGGCTTCGGTACGCCGTAGTGACTATGAGGAGGGATTATGTTCGAGATTCTGGGCCTTGCCGCTACCGGTGCGGTGAGCGTATGGGGCTACATCCAGTCGCGCCGGTACGTCCGTCAGAAGCTTCGCTTCGTCGACGCGGTGAAGAAACCGGCGGCGCCGGTGATCGTCGGGGCGGCGGCCGCGGTCGTGGCGGCCCCCGTCGTGTGGCTGCTGCCGCTCGTTGGCGCCGGCACGGCGCTCCTGTTCGGTGCGGGCGTCGGCGTGGGCGTGCACCACGGTGTCAAAGACACCAAGCGCTTGCCGGGGCTCTGACCAGATCCTATTGTAAGAATGTAGGGTTGACGCACGATTCATCGCTACGGTGTCGGGGGCCGGCGCGGGGGCGTGGGTCTTGCGTCCAGGGTCCGCACGTCGTGTCCATCGACGGAGTGGGAGCGTGACAATCGGGTGACAGTGCCGCTACAGCCATACAAGGGTCCGGAACGACGCTCTGGGGTAGAGCGGCGGAGGCTCGCCGATCGCCGCGCGGGTGTCGATCGACGGTCGATTGACCGCAGGATTCCGGGTCGGCGCCCGACCCACGACCGACGATCGGGGACCGACCGGCGGGCTGAGGATCGCCGGAGCGGTCTCCAGCGGCGCGGGTATCCGTGGAACCTGAGTTCTCCGCCTGACTCGTGATGGGTTAAGGCACGCCTGCCTGCAGGCGCACGGCCGTCCGGATAACCGGGCGGCCGTTGTACGTTGGGCCCCTCGCCGGCTACCGGGCGCCGAAGATCTTCTCCAACGCCGTCTCGATCGTAGGGAATCGAAACTCGAACCCGGCGGCCTCCGCTCGACGCGGCACCACCCGCTGCAGATCGATGAGCGCATCGGCGGCTTCGCCGAGTGCCAGGCGCAGCGCGAACTCGGGAGCGCGCACGAACGCCGGACGACCGAGCGCCTTGCCGAGTGCCGACGCGAACGCGTTGACGGTGACCGGATTCGGGGCCGTGGCGTTGATCGGCCCGGTCAGGGTGCGGTTGATCGCGAAGAGGATGAGCCGAACCTGGTCATCGAGGTGGATCCAGGACCACCACTGCTCCCCGTGGCCCCACGGCCCGCCGAGTCCGAGCTTGAAGAGCGGCACGAGCGGGTCGAGTACGCCGCCCCCCTTTCCTAGCGCGAGCCCTCCCCGCACCAGCGTCACCCCGGTGCATGTCTCCGCCTCGCGCGCCGTTCGTTCCCACTCCTCAGCCAGGGCGGCCAGGAAATCCGTCCCCGGCGGATCATTCTCGGTGACGACGTCGCTGCCCCGCGGACCGTAGTAGCCGATCGCCGACGCGCTCACGAAGTGGGGCGGTGAGGCTGCGTTGCGAATCGCCTCCACCACGTGTCTCGTCGTGTCCACGCGGCTCGTCCGTAGCAGCGCCTTTCGTGCGGCGGTCCAACGATGCGGCGGATCGACGATGCGCGCACCCGCCAGATTGACCACTGCATCGCAGGACGCCACCTCCTGTTGCCATGGTCCGGGTTGCGTCGGGTCGCCCGCGATCACCCGCACCCCGGCATCGTTCCACGGGTCGCGCCCCGACCGCGAGATCACGACGCACTGGTCGCCCCGCGCGATCAGGGTGCGGACGAGATGGGATCCGATGAAGCCTGTGCCACCCGTGATGAAAACGCGCACGCGTAACTCTCTGTTCGGCAGTAACTTGGCAATCGAGCGGTTGTGAAGGCCCCGCCTCGCAGGGTAGCTTTCGTTCATCAATCTCGCACGAGGCTCGCTAGCGCGACACGGGATACCTGATCCTGCCACACCGAGCTGACATGGGAGGCATCATGCGGGTGCGTTACATGACCCACCTGTCAAAGCTCGACGGCCTGACTCTCGAGGAACGTCGTCGGCTCGAACCCGTAGCGGCACGCTACGCGTTCCGGCTCAATTCCTACTACGAACGCCTCATCGATTGGGACGACCCTGACGATCCGCTGCGGCGGCTGGTCATCCCGATGGAGAACGAGCTCAACGAGTGGGGCGATCTCGATGCCAGCCACGAGGCGAGCTATACGCCCGTGCGCGGCTGCCAGCACAAGTATACGGACACAGCGCTGCTCCTCGTGAACGAGGTCTGCGGCGCGTACTGCCGCTATTGCTTCCGCAAGCGGCTGTTCATGAACGACAACGAGGACGTGTCACTCGACCACCGTCCGGGGCTCCGCTACATCCAGGAGCACGAGGAGATCACCAATGTTCTCCTCACCGGTGGCGACCCGCTCGTTCTCTCGACGCGGCGGCTCGAGCAGATCATCAGTGACCTCGTGGCGGTGCCGCACGTTCGGATCGTGCGCATCGGCACGAAGATGGTGGCGTTCAATCCGTTCCGAGTGCTCGACGACCCGTCGCTGCCTGCCATGATCAAGAGGTTCTGCGACGAGGGCACGCAGATCTACATCATGAACCACTTCGATCATCCGCGGGAGCTGACCCAGGAGGCACGCCGCGCGGTCAAGCTGCTGCGTGAGGCCGGGGCCATGACGGTCAATCAGTGCCCGATCGTCCAGGGCGTGAACGACGAAGCACGGGTCTTGGCAGCCCTGTTCCGTGAGCTGTCCTTTATCGGCTGTCCGCAGTACTACGTGTTTCAGGGGCGGCCCACGGCGGGCAACGAGCCCTACGAGGTTCCCATCGTCGAGGGCTATCGAATCTTTAGCGAAGCCAACCGGCAAGTCTCGGGTCTGGCCAAGCGCGCCCGGTTCGCGATGTCGCACCGGACCGGCAAGATCGAGATCTTCGGGGTCGACGACCGCTACATCTACATGAAGTACCACCGGGCGCATCACAAGAAAGACTACGGGCAGGTGGTGGTGGCCCTTCGTGACGACGACGCCTACTGGCTGGATCAGCTCACGGTGGTGTCCGGCCCGCGGTCGGCGGCCCAGGCGGCGGCCGACTACCGTCCGTGGGGACGCGGCGGCCGACCGAGCCTACCGGCGACGCCCTTCTAGTCTCCTACCTGCACCCGGGCGTCGATCGCTTCGATCCCTTCCGCGCGCGCCACCAGGGGATTGATGTCCATTTCCGCGATCCGGGGGTGTCGATCGGCGAGCTGGGAAATCCGCAGGATGGCGTCGGCCAGCGCCTCGAGGTCTCGCGGCGCCTCGCCGCGCACTCCCTCGAGCAGCTTGAACATCTTCACGTCACGGACCATGGCGTGAGCATCGGTATCGAGTAGCGGGGCCAACCGCAGCACCACGTCACGCATGACCTCGACGTAGATCCCCCCGAGCCCGAACATCACGAGCGCCCCAACCTGGGGCACCCGCGTGAGGCCGACGATGGTCTCGGTGCCGCGCGAGGCCATCTGCTGTACCAGGATCCCATCAATCTTCGTGGTCCCGGGTGGCTTGGCACCGCCCGTGCTCTCGCCGACCCGTTTCACCATGGCGCGCACCGCGCGTTCGGTTTCGGCCTTGTTCGCGATGTCGAGTGCCACGCCGCCCATCTCGGTTTTGTGCGTGATCTGCGGACTCACGATCTTGAGTGCGACCGGGAACCCGAGGTCGGCCGCGGTCTCCGCCGCCGCGGGGGCCAGTCCGCGGCTGCCGTCGGACGACACGAAGCGCCACGGGACCGTCGGGATGCCGTAGGCGTCGAGCACGCGCAGCGCATCGGGCTCGCTCAGTTTGTTGTGCCCGGCCGCGAGGGTCGCGTCGAGGATCCGAGTCACCGCCGCGTCGTCGGTCTCGAACGTGACCGCCACGCCGGGATCGTGCTCGATGGTCTGGCGGAAGCGCCACATGGCCGCGAGGGCCCGGGCGGCCGATTCCGGGAAGATGTACGCCGGGATCCGCGCCTCGTGCAGCTCCGACAGGCCCGCCGGCAACCCCTGACGCCCCATCAACACTGCCAGCAGCGGTTTTGCGGCGTGGCGATCGTTTACCCGCACGATCGCCGCCGCGACGTCCTTGGTCTGGATGCCGAGCGGGGGCACAAAGGCCGCGATCGCCGCGTCGATGTTCGGATCCTCGAACACGCAGTTGAGCGCGAACTCGTAACTCTCCGGCGTGGCACTCGCAATCAGATCCACCGGGTTGTTGACGCTCGCCTCTTCCGGGAGCCGTGTTCGGAGCTTGTCCTTCGTCTCGGCCGCCAGCGGAACCACGCGGAGCCCGGCGGCCTCGCACGCGTCGGCGGCGATGATCCCGGGGCCGCCGGCGTTGGTGACGATCGCCACCCGGTTGCCCGCGGGCAGAGGCTGGTTGGAGAAGGCCATCGCCAGGTCGAACAGGTGGTTGACCGATTGCGCCCGGATCGCGCCGGCCTGCGCAATCAGCGCGTCGGTGGCAAGCTCGGTCCCACCCAGCGCACCCGTGTGCGATGCGGCCGCGCGGGCCCCGGCGCCGGTCCGGCCCGACTTGACTACGCAGAGCGGCTTGTGCCGCGTGATGCGGCGTCCCAACTCCACGAACCGTCCCGGGTTCCCAAAGCTCTCGAGATACATCAGGACGACCCCGGTGTTGGGGTCCGAGTCCCAGAACTCGAGCAGGTCGTTGCCGCTCACGTCCGCCTTGTTGCCGCTGGAGACGAACATCGAGATGCCGATCCCGAGGCTCTCAGCGTAGTCCAGAATGCTGGCGCCCATCGCCCCCGACTGACTGATGAACCCCACGGGTCCGTGGGGTGGGGTTGCCGGCGCGAACGTGGCGTTCATCGAGATGTCGGGGTTGTTGTTGATCACGCCCAGGCAGTTGGGGCCGACCATACGGACGCCGCCGCTCCGCACGATCTCGACGAGCTCGCGCTCCCGCTCGACCCCCGCCCCGCCGACTTCCTTGAACCCCGCCGAAATGACTACCAGACCCTTGACGCCCGCCTCGACGCATTCCCGCGCCACGGCGGCGACGTGGTCCTTGGGCACCACGATGACGGCCAGGTCGACCGTGACGGGGACGGCGGTAATCGACGGAAACGCCGCGATCGAGTGAATCGAGGTCGCCTTGGGATTCACCGGGTACACGGGGCCCTGGAAGCCGCCGCGCAGCAGGCTGTCGAGAATCTGCCAGCCGATCGTGTCCTGCTGGCGCGAGGCGCCGATGACGGCAATGGACGCCGGACGGAGAATGGGTTCGAGGGAGTGCATAGTGCGGAGAAAGGTAGCCGGAGAGAGGTCGGGGTGGGATGAAGGTCGAGCCGAGGAACAGCGGCGCGGGCGCCCCCCCTAGACAAGCCGCCGTGGGGTTTCGACTATTCGTGCAGTGCTCACCATCCTCAAGATCGTCCAATACTTGGTCCGCGCGCTGAACTCGGAAGGGACCCCGGGTCAGGTAGCGGTCGGCTTCACGTTGGGAGCGGCGCTCGGACTGACGCCGATCGCCAACCTGCACAGCCTCGTGTTCATCGCGGTCATCGCGGTGTTCCGGGTCTCGGTGCCCGGCGCGTTTCTCGGCTGGCTCCTGATGACGCCCGTGGGGTTTCTGTTGGATCCCGCGTTCGACGCGATCGGCCGTGCCTTGCTCCTCGATGCGGGTGAGCTCACGCCGTTGTGGACCACCATCTACAATACGCCCATCCTGTCGCTGGCCAATCTCAACAACTCGGTCGTGCTGGGCAGCTTGATCGGTTGGGCGGGGCTCACCATACCGATCTATGTGGTCGCGCGCATCGGCGTCGGGCAATACCGCAAGCACGTGTACCCGAAGATCGCCACGTGGAAGATCTTCAAGGCCGTCAAGGCCTCGAAGGTCTACAACGTCTACCGGCTGTTCCAGCCCTGATGGCGCGCCTCAAGCTGTTCCGGTGGCAGTCCCTGATCCCGCTGGGGATCCTGTTCGTGCTGCTCGGTGTCCTGCTGTGGCTCTTCCTCGACCTGCTGGTAGAGCGTTCGGTGGAGCGCTCGGGCACGTACATCGTGGGGGCGCGGGTCGATCTCGCCAGCGCAGACGTGCGGCTCGGCGACGGGGTCGTCGTACTGCGCGGTCTGCAGGTCACGAATCCCGATGCCCCCATGACGAACCTGATCGAGGCGCGGGAGATCGTGCTCAACGTGCGCATGGCGCCGCTACTCGAAAAGAAGCTGCACGTTGACACCCTGGCCCTGCGGGACATGCGCTTTGGAACGCCGCGCGCCGAGTCGGGAGCATTGAAGAACCCGCCGCCCGGCAGTGGGCAGATCAAGCGGGATATCGATCGCTGGGCACGGCAGATCAAGATCCCTTCGTTCAGTCTGGAGGGATTGGGGCAGGTGGTGAACGTCAGCGCCATCCGGCCGGAGAGTCTGCAGACCCTCGCGCAGGCGCGCGCCATCGTGGCGGCGAGCGACTCGATGGTCAAGATGTGGGACCAGCAGATCCGGGCGCTCGACCCGCGGCCGCAGATCGATTCCACGCGGGCGTTCATCGCCGAGTTGCGGGCGGCCGATCCGGCGCGGCTGGGCGTGGCCGGCATCACGACCCTCGCCACCAACGCTCGGGCCAGACTCACGGCCGTGACGCAGCTGCGGAACCAGGTGGCAGTGCTTGACTCGTCGGCGCGCGGCGGTGTTGCCGACGTGCGTTCGCTCGTGCAGGGTCTTGCCGATGCGCGCGACGCCGACATTGCGTTCGCACGCGGTCTGCTCAAGCTGCCGTCGCTGGAAGGCCCGCAGCTGTCCCCAGCGATCTTCGGTGAGGCTGCACTCAGCTGGGTCAAGCCCGTGCTCTACTGGATGCGGATCGCGGAAGAATACGTACCGCCGGGCCTCAACCCTCGGCGGTACGCCGGACCGCGGCGAGCACGCCGTCGCGGCACCACGGTGCTGTTTCCGACCGGCCAATCCACGCCGCGCTTCCTGTTGGGGTATGGTGAGGCAAGCCTCGCGCTCGGCGGGACCGGTGCGGCGGCCGGCAGCTACGCGGCCCGGATCACCGGCCTCACGTCCGACCCGATACTCACCCGCACGCCGATCGCACTCCTCGCGTCGCGGACCGAAGCCGTGCGCGGGCCGCGAGACATCCGGGTTGCGGCGCTTCTCGACCACGCGTCGCGCCCGATTCGCGATTCGCTCGCCGCGGACCTCAGGGGTATCTCGCTGCCGTCCGTGACGCTCGCGCCGCTCGGCGCACGGCTGCTGTTGGGGACCGGGATGTCCAACCTGTCGCTCGCGCGATCCGGAGATCAACTCGACGCGCGCTGGCTGTGGCGCTCGCCCGACGTGCGTTGGGAACGGCTCACCGCGGCCACCCCCGGTAACGCCGCAGCCCTGCGCATCGGCACCAAGGCGTGGGCCGACGACCTCCTGTGGCGCACGATTGCCGGGATCGACAACGTGGAGATCGACGTCCGGCTCTCCGGCACGGTGACGCGGCCATCGCTCGCGGTGCGCTCCAACGTGGGAGAGACGATCGCACAGAGCCTTCGTCGCGAGTTCGGCCGTGAGGTCGAGCGGGCCGAGCAACAGGTCCGCGCGAAGGTAGACTCGCTGGTACAGTCAGAAGTTGCGCGCGCCAGGGCCATGGCTGAGACGGCGCGCGCCAAAGCGATGGACGAGATCGCACCACGTGTTGCCGAGGTCCAGCAGGTCGAGGCTCAACTCGACGCCGAGATCCGGGCGCTCGCGCAGCGGCTGCCGGCCGGCCTGCGCGTGCCGGCGCTCTCGATCCCCGGCCTCCCACGAGCGGGCCGACCCGACACCACCGTTCGCGACACGACGCGGAAGACTCCGCCGGACACGACACCGCCGGACACGACGCCGAAGGTCGTCCCGGACTCGACGAGGAGGCACCCGTCATGACCGTTCCCAAGGACCGCGTGGTCTCGAAGGCGAGCGACGCCGTGTCACAGGTCGACGGGCTCCTGGATGACGCCGCCCGTGCCGACACGAGCGGGGCGCAGGGCTACCGAATCGACCGCGACCTGATCGACTCGCTGCAGGAATCGCTCAGCAGCGACGCCGTCCTTGCGCAGGTCGATCTCGCGCGGCTCGCGGCGCTCCTCGAGCGGTGTACCGAGCGGGTCGAGGCTGGCGACACTCTGGCTGAGCAGCACCGGCAGCTCGTCTGGGACGTGCTCGATCTCCTGCGGCGGCCCGCGGTCGTGAGACGCATCGAGCGATCCGACGTCTCGGCGTGGGCGGATCGCATGCTCGCTGCGGTCGAGGCGTCGCACTTCACGGTGGGACACCTGTTTCGGCATCGGGCCAAGGCCTATGCCTCGAAGGTCCTCTTCGAGCTTCCGGGACGGGGTGGAGGTCGCAGCCTCACCTGGCGCGACGTGGCCACCCGGGTCGACACCGTGGCGCGTGGGCTCATGGCGCTGGAGGGCGAGGATCCCGTCGCACCGGTTGCGATCCTCTCGGACAACCGGCTCGAGATGGCGTTGACCGACCTGGCGTGTCTCACGTCGGGGCTCCCCGACGTCATGGTGCCCGCCAACTCGACCGAAACCGACGTAGGCTACATCCTGCGTCACGCCAAGGTCCGCACGGTGGTGGTGTCGGGACGGGAGCAGCTGCACAAGGTCCAGCACAACCGGGAGCAGCTGCCCGATCTGCTGCGGGTGATCAGCTTCGATCCGGTCGATGAGCGCGACGTGCTCTCGTTCGCCCGTGTCGAGAAGCTGGCAACGAAGACGTCGTCGGACGATCTCGCACGGCGACGCGAGCAAGTGCGCATCGATGATTTGGCCACGACGATGTATACGTCGGGAACCACCGGCACGCCCAAGGGAATCCAGTTCTCCCAGCGGAACCTGGTCTTCAAACGGTTCGCGCGCGGCCTGGCGCTTCCGGGGATCGGCGATACGGACGTCTTCCTGTGCTACCTGCCGCTGTTCCACACGTTCGGTCGCTACCTCGAGATGCTGGGCTCGATCTTCTGGGGCGCCAAGTACTGCTTCCTGCTCGATCCGTCGGTCGAGGCGCTGGTCGACGGCATGCGCACCTACCGCCCTTCGGTCTTCATCAGTGTGCCGAGGAAGTGGATCCAACTGTACGAGGTGATCGCCCAGCGAGCCGACCCGCTCGAGGCACCCGATGACGAGCTGCGAGACGCAACCCGTGAGGTGACCGGTGGGCGGCTGCGATGGGGCCTCTCGGCGGCGGGCCATCTCGACCCCGAGATCTTCAAGTTCTTCCAGAACCAGGGCGTGGAGCTGCACAGCGGTTTCGGGATGAGCGAGGCGACCGGTGGGATCACGATGACACCCGCCGGGGAATACCGCGACAACTCACTCGGACCAGCCCTGCCCGGGATCGAGATGAAGGTCGCCGACGACGGCGAGCTGATGATCCGCGGCCCGTACGTGATGATGGGCTATCTCGATCCGCCGGATGGATCACTGTCGTTCGACGCCGAGGGGTGGTTTCATACGGGCGACCTGGTCGACATGGACGCCCAGGGGCACATCCGACTCGTCGATCGCAAGAAGGAGATCTACAAGAACATCAAGGGCCAGACGATCGCGCCGCAGCGCATCGAGAATCTGTTCCGCGAATTCGAGTCGGTGGGACGAGCCTTCCTGGTCGGTGACCACAAGCCGTACAACACTCTGCTGATTCACCCAAACCCCAACTACAAAGAGCTGGATTTCTCCTCGATGGCCGCGGACGATGTCCGGGACCACTTCCGCTCGCTCATCGTCTCCGTCAACAAGTTCGTCGCACCGTTCGAGCGTATCGTGGGCTTCGCCCTCATCGATCGGGACCTGGATGCCGACAAGGGCGAGTTGACACCCAAGGGCACGCCGCGGCGGAAGGCGGTGGTCGAAAACTTCAGCGATGTCATCGCCGCTCTCTACCACCGTACGCGCTTCCAGGTTGGTGAAGTGGAGCTCACGCTTCCCAACTGGCTGTTCCAAACGCTGGGCCTCACCGCGCACGATGTGCACGTTCGCGATGACCGTATTGCGCTCCCGTCGATCGGGACCGGCATGACCGTGCGCCGGATCGACGAGGGACTGGTCCGGATCGGCTCGGCGACGTACGGGGTACCGCGCGCGACGCTCGACCTCGGCGCGTTTCTCACCACCCCGCAGCTGTGGCTTGGAAACGAGGAGTTGGTGGCCTTTGCACCGCTCGACCTGCGGGCGCGGGAGCGGTACAGTCGTGGGGAGCAGCGGATCACGTGGCGAGCCCGGGCCGAGCCGTACGAGCCATCGGAGGCAGACCGCGAGGCGCTGCCGGAGTCGATTCGCCACTCCGAGTGGGACCTCCGGGACCTCGACCGGGCCGGACGGATGCTCGCCGCGAGCGACGACGCCAGCGCGCTCGATGCCGTGCGTCTGCTTGAGCGCGTGCTCGCCAACGAGGAGGGTCCGCTGGCGGAGCCCGCCCGGGCACTGCTGTCACGCGCGGCGGGCTCGTCGTTCAGCGAGGTTCGGCGGCGGGCGTTTCAGATGCTCGTCCCGACCGAACGGCCTGCCCGCACGGCCGAGACCCTCGAGCGGTTCTTCGAGCGAGACTCCCTGATCCTCGATTCCGAGACCTCGGGTTTCCTGTGCGAGCGGACCCTCCCGGAGCCAACGGTGGCGGCGTTCATCCGAGTGGCCGAACAGGCCTGCTCGCGGGCGGACGACGATGCCGACGGCGTGGATCTCGCGCGGTCCGTGTTGAGTTTTCTCGCGGAATACGGTGCGGCGCACCCGGCGAGGTACAGTCGCACTCGCGCGTTCCTGGTGCGCATGAGCCTGTTTGCCGCCACACCCGAGGTGCGCCGCCACGCCGCCGACGCCCGTGTGACCTTGGAGTTCGGGTTCCGCCAATGGCTCGGGCCCACCACCAAAATCGCGGTCGATACGGAGACCGGACAGGAGTACCGCTGGGAGGACGTGGTGGTCTTCGAGGAGGGCACCGATGACGAGCATCGGCGCCGGATCCTCTCGGCCATCCGGAACACCCCGTTTCTCCGCGAGGCCCTGTTTCTCTTCTATCGCGGGACCGTGATCAAGCTCAACGACGTACCGCCGGGCGGTGTCTGGATTCGACTGCTGGGCGAGCGCCACGGGAAGGCGGTCTACCGCATCACGGTTCAGACGCGGGCGCAGGAATCCTTCGATCTCGCCGTGAACCTGAACCTGTCCATCCCCGGGGACGCGTTGCAGGAGGAGATGGACTGGCTTGTCTTGTGTGGTGACGACGACGTGGGGCCGCCAGTCGGGGAGCGGTTCGGCGGATACCTGTCGGAGCAGGATCTCTGGAGTGAAGAGTACGTTCCTGGCGACACGCTCGACCGGGAAATGCGGCGTCTCTCGCGACGGACCAATGTCGATGAGGGGCTCGCCCAGCTCTGGCCCTTCCTAGCGTGGAACGCCCTGAGTGCCTACGTCGACTTCTGGCGGCGCACCCGAGGCACCCAGGAGATCGCCGAGCTGGACCCTGGCGACGTCGTGCTCCCGACGCACGACTACCACACCGGATCGCGGATCGTCTCGCTGTCGGCCCGCCGGCCCCACACCGACCTGCCCGCGATGCTCCGGGGGTTCAAGGTCGGCTTCGTCGATCCGGTGGAGCGAGAATACGCCGAGCTCCAGGGCACGGTGGGATGGGACGTGGTATTCGCATCGGTGCTGGAGGTGCTGGGCGAACAGGGTGGGCTGGCTGTCTACCGACGCGCGCTCGATCGCGAGACAGACGCTCCGGCCGAGCTGCGGGCGGCGCTGGTCGCGTACGTTTCGACCGTCGAGGCGAAGGGATTCCTGCCGATGCGGCTGTATTTCGCAGCCAAGCGGTATCGGCGTTGGGCGCGTCTCAACGAATCGGCCACCAATCCGGCGCGTGCCGCCACGCTGCAGGAACTGTACGACACCTACGGTCTCGACCGGCTGTCCAAGAGCTACCCCGAGGTGCGCCTCCGTTTTTTCCGCGAGACCGTGTTTCGGGAAAGCGCGGCCGAGATCGTGCAGGGGCTCGACGACTTGATCCGGTCCATCCGCGCCGGCGACACGTTGATCGAGGACCTGGCGTCAGCGGTGGCTGATCTGCGCCAGCGATACCGGGTGGAGCCGGACGACGACTACTTCCTCGCCCGAATCCCGTTCGGCTATCTCCGACCAGAGGATTCCGTCGACTTCATCAGCATGGACCTGGGCGGGGGCGCGCAAAGCGAGATCGTCGTGGCGCTGGAGGATTCCGACGCGAACCCGTTCCGGGTTCGTCACGCGCTCCTTCCGAAGGAGGTGGAGCGACTCCACCGCATCTTCGTGGCCGCCAAGCTCGACGTGCGGTTCCGTCCCGAGCACCGCTACCTCGTGGCGATCAACGAGCGCGAGCAGATCATCGGCGGGATCTTTTACGAGGTGATCGAGAACGGCGAGACGGGTCATCTCGAGAAGATCGTGGTGACCGACCGCTACCGGCGCAAGGGCGTGGCGGACGGGTTGATGGGGGAGTTCTTCAACCGGTTGCGCGCGGCCGGTGCCAAGCGGGTGACCACCGGGTTCTTTCGGCCGGAGTATTTCTACTCCTACGGTTTCACCATCGAGCGGCGCTACGCCGGGCTGGTCAAGTCACTCGAGGAGGAGGGAAAGTAGGGCGACCCCGGTGCCGGTCCCGGACGACGAAGGGGGATCCATTCGGATCCCCCTTGTCATGTGCGACGCGTCGGTCGGCGCTTACTTGGGGGCGCCGGCCAGCTCCGCAGCCGTGACGCCTGCAGCTTCCTCGAGCATCGTGGTCGTCAACGACTTCGGACGCTCGATCGGATACCCCAGCGCCCGGTCCCACGTGATGTTGGCCAGCACGCCGATGGCGCGGCCAATGCCGAACAGCACGGTGTAGAAATCCCATGCCGTGATGCCGTAGTACCACTGGATCACGCCGGACTGCGCATCCACGTTGGGCCACGGGTTCTTCGCTTTGCCGTGCTCCTGCAGCACGCCCGGGGCCACCTTGTAGATGGTCGAGATCAGCTTGAACAGCGGGAACTCGGGCAGGTGCTTCAGGCAGAACTCCCGCTGGGCCATGTAGCGCGGGTCGGTCTTGCGCAGCACGGCGTGCCCGTAGCCCGGCACCACTTGGCCGGCATTGAGCGTGTCCCACAGGGCCTGCTCGACGTCCTTCTCGGTGTAGTCGTCCTTCCCCAGTTGGGTGAGGAAGTTCATCGTCCACCGCAGGACTTCCTGGTTGGCCAGGCCGTGCAGCGGACCGGCGAGTCCGTTGATCCCGGCTGACAGTGAGTAGTAGGGATCCGAGAGCGCGGACGCCACGAGATGCGTCGCATGCGCCGAGACGTTGCCCGACTCGTGGTCGGAGTGCAGGACGAAATACATCCTGGCGACGTCGTCATACGGACTGCCGATGCCCATCTGATGGGCAAAGTTGCCGCCCCAATCGAGATCGTGATTCGGGGCAATGTGCGTGTCGCTCTGGTACTTCATCCGATAGATGTACGCCCCGATGGACGGGAGCTTGGCGAGGAGGTTGGTGCAGTCCTCGAACATGGGATCCCAGTAGTCCATCTTGGTCATCCCCTCGTTGTACCGCTGCACGAACACGGATTCACGCTGCATCGAGAGGATGGCGGCCGAGAACAACGTCATGGGGTGCGTGTCACGGGGCATTGCCCGCAGCGTGTCCATGACGTAGTGGGGGACCTGGCGTCGGGTCTTCCAGTCCTCCACTACTTCGAGCGTCTGTTTCTCGGTGGGGACGTCGCCCGTGAGCAGGTAATACCAGAACCCTTCGACGTACGGGTAGTCCGATCCCTTGGGCTTGGGCAGAGCGGCGAAGGTTTCCGGAATCGTCTTGCCGCGGAACCGGATTCCCTCCATCGGATCGAGGTACGAGATATCCGTAACGAGGCACCTGATGCCGCGGGCACCGCCGATGGCCTGCCCGATCGTCACCTCGCCGAGCTTGACGTCCGAATAGTTCTTGAGCAGCCGCGTCGTGCGGGGCCGGTGGTCCTCGATCTTCTTGTAGAGCGTCTTCTTGAGCGTCGACATGCGGTCCTCCTCCTTAAGCCCCCTCCACCCGTGGGAAGATTGCCGATCGGGTTTGACAGTTACCCGGGTTAAAGATACAACATTGAGACCCCGAAGGTTAGACAGGAGTTCCGGTCATGAGAGCACTTTCACATCGGTTTCCCATCGTGACGCTCGCCCTGGCGCTTGCCGCGCCGGCAGCGTTGGCGCAGGCCCCCACGCTCGCGACCGTGACCGGTCACGACTTCGGGGAGCGCATAACATTGCACCACGAAATGGTGACATACGTCGAGCGGCTGGCTGAAACCTCCCCGCGAGTGACCGTCACCGTGCAAGGCACGAGCTGGGAAGGCCGAAAGCTCATGCTTGCCGTGGTGACGGCGCCGGAAAACCATGCGCGGCTCGAGGCGATTCGGGACGCATCCGTTCGGCTTTCGGACCCGCGAAGCCTCGGGGCCGAAGAGGCTCGGCGCCTGATTGCCAACCAGCCGGCGGTGGTCTGGTTCGGCGGGTCGATTCACGGGTTCGAGCTGTCCGGAGCCGAAGGGGTGCTCAAGCTGCTCGAGCACCTCGCCACGCGGGAGGACCCAGCCACTCTGGAGGTGCTCCGCAACACGGTGATCTTGATCGACCCGATGCTCAATCCCGACGGGCGGGACGCGTTCGCGACCTTGAACCACGAGAACATCGGACGCGTGCCGAACGCCGACCCCCACGACTGGGCCAACGACTTCGTTGGGTGGCAGAGCGTCAAGTTCCGGACGGGACACTACTACTTCGACACCAACCGTGACTGGTTCGCCCACACCCAGCGGGAGACCCGCGAGCGCATGCCCACGCTCCACGCGTGGCGCGCGCAGGTGGCGGTGGACATGCATGAGATGGGCGCGGGCAGCGAGTTCTACTTCGATCCGCCGGGTGAGCCCTACAATCCCAATTTCCCCGAGTTCGCCCGCCGCTGGTTCGTGCGCTTCGGCCAGGCCTACGCCCAGGCCTTCGATTCGGCGGGATTCGAGTACATGACGCGTGAGCGGTACAACTACTTCTATCCCGGGTACACGTCCAACCGCGGGTACCAGGGCGGTGTGGCGATGCTGTTCGAGCAGGGCTCGAGCCGCGGGCTCGCGCTCGAGCGGCCCGACGGCACGGTCCGCACCCTGGCCGACGCCCTGGAACAGCAGTACGTGGCGGCCTGGACGGCGGCCCGCACGGCGGCCCAAAACCGCGAGGCTCTGCTCACGGACTACTACGAGTCACAGCTCGGCGCGGTGACCCCGGCCGCCAACACCACGCGGCGGTACCTGATCGCCAACGAAGGCGATCCGGTCCTGGTCCGGGAGCTGGTCAGTGCCCTGCGGCGCAACGCGATCGAGGTATCGCTGCTCACCGCCGACGCAGCGCTCACCAATGTGCGGGACCGTGAGGGCGCGGCGATCGGACGGCGCACCTTTCCCGCGGGGACGTACGTGATCGAGGCGGGGCAACCCGCCGGCCGCGTGGCGCGCACGCTGCTCGATCCACAGACCCCGCTGCCGGCCGACTTCCTCGCGGCAGCCCGGGAGCGGGTGGAACGCGACGAGAACCCGCGGTTCTACGACATCACCGGGTGGTCGCTGCCGCTCCTGTTCAACGTCGGCGGCTACAGTACGACCGACGCACGCGAGCTGCCCGCGCGCCCGCTACCCGAAACTGCCGTGACGCCACCGCCGCCGCTCACCGACCGCGCGGCATACGCCTACGTGCTCGACGGCCGGTCGGCCGCCGCCCTGGCGGCGCTCTATCACCTCCGGGCGGGCGGCTACCGCGCCGCAGTGCTCACCGGGCCCAGCCGGTTCGGCGGGAGCGACGTGCCGGGCGGCTCGGTGATCGTCCGCGTGGGGCAGAATCCCGAGTCGGTGCACGACGCCGTGCGCGAGGTGACGGCACGGTTCGGCGTCGGCGTGACCGCGATGGCAACCGGGCTCTCCGATCCGGGTTTCCCTGCGCTTGGATCGGGTGACTTCACGTTCAACGTCGAGCTGCCGCGGATCGCCGTGCTCGCGCAAGACGGGATCGCCGGCTACTCGTTCGGCTGGGCGTGGTACACGCTCGACCGGCAGCACCAGATCCCGACCACCGTGCTGCGCACGCGGTCGGTGGCGAGCACGGACCTCGCAGACTACAACGTGATCGTCATCCCGTCGGCGTCCGGCTCAGGGCTCGCCGATGCCATAGGCGATGGCGGGAAAGACCGGCTGAAGCAGTGGGTGCGGGACGGCGGCACGCTGGTCACGATTGCGGGAGCGACCGATTTTGCCCGCACCCAGCTCGAGCTGATCGGGCTCCGGAGCTGGTACGACACCGACGACGGGAAAGAGCAGCAGGAGTTCCGCGTGCCGGGGGCGATCCTTCGGACCACTGTGGACCGCGGCTACTGGTTGTCGGCGGGCTACGACGGCGGCGAGCTCCCGGTGCTGGTCGATTCGGACCGCCTGCTGCTCGCGCCAACCGGACCGCCGTCGTCGTCCAAGCGCGTCGTGGCACGCTACGCCGAACGGGCACGGGTGCTGCTCTCGGGTCATGTGTGGGACGAGACGCTCGCGCGCATTCCCGGTGCCGTGTTCGCGTACGATGAACGGGTCGGTCGCGGACGGGTGATCGCGTTTGCCGAAGACCCGAACTACCGGGGCTATTTCCGCGGCGCCAACCGGATGTTCCTCAACGCGGTGATTCTGGGGCCGAGCGCACAGTAATGTGCGGTTGAGCGGTTAGGCGGTTGAGCGGGTTGGATCGATGGATCGACGTGGTTCAGCACAAGTGAGGTTTCTATTCGACGCCGAGAGTTTCTGGGTTCGCTAGCCGGCTTCGCCGTGGTGCCGCTCGCGGGTCTCGGCACTGCCGAACTGCCCACGCGACGGTTGGGGCGCACGGGGCTCGAGGTCCCGATCCTCGGGCTCGGCGGGTTCCACGTGGGGCAGGCGAGGTCTGAGCGCGCGGCACGGCAACTCGTCGAGACCGCGTTCGAGGATGGCGTTCGCTTCTTCGACACGGCCGAGAGCTACCAAAACGGCCGGTCGGAGCGGTGGATTGGGGCGGCGCTCGAGGGGATCCGCGATCGCGTCATCCTCATGTCGAAGACGTTCTCTCTAGAGGACCGGAGCGCGGAGAGTGCGCGCCGTCATCTGGATGGGAGCCTCGAGCGACTTCGGACCAGCTATCTCGACGTCTGGCAACTCCACAGCGTACGCAGCGTGGCGGACGTCGACCGCGCGTTTCGGCCGGGCGCAGCCATGGAGTTCATCCTGGAGGCCAAGGCTCGGGGTACGGTACGCCACGTGGGGGTAACCGGTCACGCGAGCCCCGCGGCAAACCTGCGGGCCCTCGAGTACTGGGATCGCGGGTTCATGTTCGACGTGATGCAGCTGCCGCTGAATCCCGTGGACTATCACCAGCAGAGCTTCCAGCGGCAGGTGCTGCCCGCGCTGATCGAGCGCGATATCGGTGTCATCGCGATGAAGACTTCGGCACAGCGCCGCCTGCTCGACCGAGAGGTGTGCACCATCGAGGAGTGCCTGCACTACGTGTGGAGCCTGCCGGTCGGTGTCGCGGTCGTGGGTATGGAGCGACGATCCTGGGTGCAGCACAACGTTCGGCTCGCGCGGGAGTACTCGGCGATGTCGGCCGCGGAGCTGACCGCTCTGCGCGACCGAATCCGGCCGCTCACGGTGCTAGAACTGGAATGGTATAAGAGCGATTGAGCGGTTTGGTGTTTTGGCGGTTAGATGCATTCATCTTCGAACCGCCTAACCGCCTAACCGCCTAACCGCCTATCTCAACCGCCTAACCGCCTATCTCAACCGCCTAACCGCCTATCTCAACCGCCTAGCTACCTACCCCCTCGCGAATTTCGTGTGCAACTCCACCGGTCTACCCTGCTTCTTCCGCATTCGCAGGTTCAGCATCTCCACCATCACCGAGAAGCTCATCGCGAAGTAGAGGTAGCCCTTCGGGATCTCTTGGTGCAGGCTTTCGGCCACCAGCGAGAACCCGATCAGCAACAGGAAGCTGAGCGCCAGCATCTTGATCGTCGGGTGCCGCTCGACAAACGTCGAGATCGCCTCCACCGAGATCAGCATCACGATCACGGCAATGATGATCGCCGCCGCCATGACCCACAGTATCCGGACCATCCCGACGGCGGTGATCACCGAGTCCAGCGAGAACACGATGTCGAGCAGCATGATCTGCACGATCACGCCGCCGAACGACGCGACGGCTTTCGTGCTGCGGCCTTCGGTCTCACCCTCCAGCTTGTCGTGGATCTCGTGGGTCGCCTTGGCGATGAGGAAGAGGCCACCGATCAAGAGGATGAGGTCGCGTCCCGAAATCGCACGCCCGAATACGCTGAAGAACGGAGCGGTGAGCCCGATCAGCCAGCTGAGCGAGAACAAGAGCCCCAACCGCGTGATCATGGCGAGGGACAGACCGATGCGACGGGCGCGCTTCTGTTGGCCCGCCGGCAGCTTGCCGGCCAGGATCGAGATGAAGATGACGTTGTCGATCCCCAGCACGATCTCCAGCACCGTGAGGGTGATCAGCGCGATCCAGATCTCGGGATTGGTGAGCCATTCCATGAGGGGCCTCGTCCGTCAGGCGTGTTGGTGGGCGGGAAAGATATGCGTCTGGCCGGACATGTGGATATGGTTCGATGGTCGGCCAACCGCGGCCCGGTCACAGCCCTCGACGGAGAAGCAATGGTTCTCGACATACCCCGCAGCGCGACGGTGGTCATCCTGGCGTGTATGCTCCCCGCCGCGGCGTGGCCGCAGCAGCCGTCTGCGTCCGGTGCGGCCTGCGACTGGCCCGAGTCTCGGGAGTTCGATTTCTGGATCGGCGAGTGGGAGGTGCTCAACCGCCATCGGGCTCAGGGCCAGGACGACCCGACGTGGTACCAGACGGGCATGGCCACCGACCGGGTGTTCGCGGCCGTCGGCGGCTGCGCCACAGTGGAGCGGTGGTACGGCAAGCTCAGTTTCGACGAGATCGTCGGATTTAGCGTGCGGGCGTTCGATCCCGCCACCGCGCAGTGGAGCCTGGTGCTGCTCTGGCCGGGCCGAAACCGGCCGGTGTTCGGCACGCTCAAAGGTGGGTTTCGACATCACCGCGGTGAGTTCTTCACCGAAGGGGCCGACGCACAGGGCCGAGCGGTGCTGAGCCGGTTCACCTTCTCCGACATTCGCCCCGACGCGCTCCGGTGGGATGCCGCCGTCTCCCACGACTCCGGCCTCACCTGGCGCAGCAACTGGATCATGGAATTCACGCGGCGCGCTCCGGAGGCTGGCCCCCTGCCAGACCCGATGGCAGACGGCGTGCGCCGGTGCGACACGCCCGAGGTGTACGAGTTCGACTTCGCACTGGGTGACTGGCAGGGCATCGCCACGCTCCAGGATGGGAGCAGCGCTCCGATCACGCTGCGATCCGAATCGATCCTCAAGGGGTGCGGCGTGCTGGACCTGATCGCCGTCGGCGACCGGTGGGAAGGCCTCGAGGTGCGAACCTTCGATCCGACCATCGACGCCTGGGTCGCGTATCGGCTCGACACGGACCACCCCGTGTTCCACCGGCTCGAAGGAAGGGTCCGGGGTCGGGAGGCGGAACTGCTCGGCACCCGGGGTGTGGCCGATGTGCCGACGATGGTGAGGAGCCGCTGGGAGTGGCTCGGCGCGTCGCGCATGCGGTTGGCCCTCACCGAATCGGCCGACGGCGGCGCGACCTGGCGTGTGACGTTCGAGGCCGAACTCGAGCCGGTCCCGTCCTCATGGCAGCCGTAGCGTCGACGGGCACCGGGACCGTCGGCGTTGCGGTTCCGTGCGCCTCTCGTACACTTTGGTGTCCCACCAGCAAACCGGAGTAGCTATGTCCCGAGTCGGCCTCGTCATCCTGTGCCTCGCCGCCACCGCGTGCTCGAGCGAGTGGCGCTTCGAGACGGGCGCCATCGAGCTGACGCTCCCGCCGGGCTCGGGAGAGCCCAATCTCTCTGCCACGAGCGCCGGCGACGCCGTCCTCACGTGGCACGAGCCCATGGATCACGGCCGGTCGGCGCTCCGGCTCGCCGTGCGAACCGACGGGGCATGGAGCACGCCGGTCACGGTGACCGAGCGCGACAACTTCTTCGTCAATTGGGCGGACTTCCCCTCGTTCGTCGAGCTGGAAGACGGGACGTGGGTGGTGCATTGGCTGGAGAAGATGGGACCGGCCACCTACGCGTATCACGTCAAGCTCGCGATGTCCAGCGATCGCGGGGCATCATGGAGTGCGCCGATCGTGCCGCACCGTGACGACTCGCCGCAGGAACACGGCTTTGTCTCGATGGCCGCGCTCCCGGACGGCGGCATGGCCCTGGTCTGGCTCGATGGGCGGAACATGGCCGCCGCACACGGCGAGCACGGCGGCGACATGGGCATCCGCACGACCACCGTCGGTGCAGACGGTTCGCTCGGTGAAGAGGTGCTGCTCGACGACCGCACGTGCGAGTGCTGCCAAACGGCGCTGCTCCAGACGCCAAGTGGTCTCGTGGCCGCCTACCGCGATCGGTCTCTCGAAGAAGTCCGCGATATCGCGATTGTGCGTCGGGTGAACGGCGCATGGACGGAGCCTGTGATGGTGGCCGACGATCACTTCGTGTATCCGGGATGCCCGGTCAACGGCCCGCAGCTCGCCGCCGCGGGCGACACGGTGGCGATAGCCTGGTTCGCGGCGCCGGAGGTCGACCTGGGCGACGGAGATTCCGATGACTCGGAGTCTTCGAACCAGATAGCGGGGCGCCGCGACGCCAAAGTGCAGGTGGCGTTCTCGCTCGACGGTGGGGCGACGTTCGGCGCGCCGAGCCGCGTGGATCTCGGCGACCCGCTCGGACGGGTAGACATCGAAACGCTGCCCGATGGCTCCGCGCTCGCGGTGTGGGTTGAGCGCACCGAGGCCGCCGCCGCGATCCTGGCGCGTCGCGTCCGGCCCGACGGGCGGATGGACGCTGAGTGGCAGGTATCACCCACGGCCGAATCGCGGGCGAGCGGATTCCCCCGCATGGTGCGGCTCGGTGACGAGATCGTGATCGCGTATCGACTGGTGGGCGAGGATGGCGGTGTGCGCGCCCGCACGGCACGCCGTGCGGACTGAGCCGATCGATCAGGAGTCGGTGTCGGGTCCCGTGGGGTCGGACCTCGGCCGGACAAACCGCAGCAGGAAGGCAATGCCGAGCACCACGATGCCGCCGTTCAAGAGCCACCGGTCGTCGAATCGGATCCCGGCGAGCACCAGCGCGGAGCCTACGATGAACGCGACGACTTTGAATCGAAAGAAGCGACCCCGCCGCCCGTCGGTTCGGCTTGGGAAGAACATACCGACTCCACCCTCCTGGCTGATGCTGTCATGAGGAATCTGGGCCGCGTGGCGCGGCTTGCGCCACCCGTCGCGGTGCTCGCGGCGGTGCTGTACATCGGTACGTGCCCGGTGGGCCCGCTCCCGCCGCTCGGGCCGTTCCTCGATCCCGCCGCCGGCATCTGGTCCACGGCGACGACGGTCGCGCTCCCGGCCCGCGCCGACGCGACGATCCCCGGACTCACCGACAGCGTGCTGATCCGATACGACGACCGCCATGTGCCCCACGTCTTCGCCACGCGGGAAGACGACGCGGTTCGCGCACTCGGCTACGTGGTGGCCCGCGACCGGCTGTTCCAACTGGAGCTGCAGACCCGCGCCACGGATGGCACGCTCACCGAGCTGGTGGGTTCCGCCGCACTGGAGCTGGATCGACAGATGCGTCGGCTCGGTCTTGCCCGGAGCGCGGAACGCGAGCTGGCTGGTCTCGCACCCGACGGCCTCGACCGCCGATTGATCGATGCGTTTGCCGCGGGAGTGAATGCCTGGATCGACGAGCTCGGGCGCGGCCAGCTGCCGTTCGAGTACCACGTGCTGGGCCGGCGTCCCGCGCGGTGGCAGCCGGTGCACAGCCTGTACCTCATCCGGCGCATGGGCTACACGCTCACCTATTTCGGCCCCGAGTTCGAGCGTCTCCGTGCCGCCAATTTGGTCGGCACGCAGGCGGCGGACGCGCTACTACCGATCCGGGCCCCGATCCAGGAACCGATCGTACCGTCTGGCGAATCGTTCCCCGCGTTCGACCGCTCACCGTTGCCGCCGCCGGCCCCCCAAACGCGGTCGACCACCGCGGACGACCGCACGCTGGGCCCGACCTTCGATCCCCGGCGCCGGGGGGCGAGCAACAACTGGGCGGTCGCGCCCGCGCGTTCGGCATCCGGGCACGCACTACTCGCGGGCGATCCTCACCTCGAGCTCACGCTCCCGTCGGTGTGGTACGAGGTGCACGTCAATGTCGCGGACATGCTCGACGTGTACGGCATCACGCTGCCGGGCAGCCCGGCCGTGATCATCGGGTTCAACCGCGACGTCGCGTGGAGTTTCACCAACTCGCAGGCCGACGTGCTCGACTTCTACGCCGAGGAGTTGGACGATCCCGACCGCCCCACGCAGTACCGGTTGGACGGCGCGTGGCAGCCGCTGGAGCGCCGCATCGAGGAATTCCGCGCCGCCGACGGAGCGCTGCTCGCAATCGACACGGTGCACGCCACGCACCGCGGCCCCGTCGTGTGGCGTGACGGGCGTCCGTATTCGATCCGTTGGACCGTGCTCGAAGCGAGCGGGGCCGGTGGCGCCGTGTATCGCGCCACCAAGGCGCGTTCGGTCGGCGAGTGGTTCGAAGCCATGGAAGCCTACGAGGCGCCGATCCAGAACGGACTCGTGGCGGATCGCTCCGGCAGGATCGCCGTGCGCGCGGGCGGCTGGTACCCCGTTCGCCCCGGTGGGCGCGGTGACACCATCTTCGACGGCACGCGCAGCGCGAGCGACTGGACGGGCCGCCTCGCGCTCGATCGCCAGCCGATCGCCATCGACCCCGACCAGGGGTTCCTCGCGTCGGCCAACCAGCAGCCGCTCGTGGGTCCGGACTATCTGGGCGGCGATCCGGTGTCGCCGTGGCGGGCCATGCGGATCAACCAGCTGCTGCGGTCAGATTCAACCGTGACACCCGCGGCCTTGCAGCGGTATCAGCTCGACTCGCGCAACGTGCGCGCCAACGTGTTCGTTCCGGCATTGCTCGAAGCCGTCACGCGCGGTCGCGCGGCAGGCAGCCTCATGCCGGAGGTCGACGACGCGGCACGGATCCTCGATCAGTGGGATCGCCGCTACACGAAAGACAACTCGGCAGCGGTCCTGTTCGAGCTCGCGATGCGAGAACTCGCGCGGCTCACGTGGGACGAGCTGTCGGTGAACGGATCCGCGCAGGTCCGTCCGAGCGACATGACGCTGTGGCGATTGCTGCAGGATCCCGCGAGCCTGTGGTGGGATCGGCGCGAGACGGCGGACGTCGTGGAGCAACGCGACGCGATTCTGCTCTCGAGCCTCGCCGCCGCGATGGACTCCGCACGGGCCAGATATGGCGAGCCGGGCAGCGACCGGTGGCGCTGGGACCACGCGTGGTCGATGAACATCTATCACGCGCTCCGCCTCTCGGCACTCTCGGCACTCCGCATCCAGCACGCCGGCGGACCGGGGACGCTCAATCCCCTGTACGCGCCGCGCGGCGCGGAGGGCGCGAGCTGGCGCATGGTGGTGGAGCTGGGTCCAGAGGTTGCGGCGCGCGGCATTTATCCGGGAGGCCAGTCCGGCAATCCGGTGAGCCGGCGCTACGACGATCGGCTGTCCGGCTGGAAGAACGGTGAGCTCCACGAGCTACTGTTTCCGAAACAGTCCGCCGACCTGCCCGCCGATCGCGTTTCGGCGGTGCTCGTCCTTCGTCCGGAGGGAGGGTAATGCGCATGCGCACCATAGCCCGTATCGCGCTGCTCGCCGTCGCGTTTGCCGCGGCGACACTTGTCTTTGGATGGTGGAGCGTCGCAGCGGTGGGCATCCTGTGGGGCGTGGTGGCGGGACCGGGGCGTCGCGCGGGGCGCACGGCAGCACTGGCCGCCTCGCTCGGCTGGCTCGCGCTCCTGGTGGTCACGGCCCTACAAGGACCGGTGCTCCGAGTGGCCGACCGGGTGGGCGGCGTGCTCGGCGTGCCGTGGGCGGTGGTGGTGGGGATCACGTTGGTCTTCCCGGCGCTGCTCGGGGGAGGAGGAGCGTGGGTGGGGAGGGTGATACGAGAGGGAAAGGGGAAAAGGGAAAAGGGAAGCGGGTAGCGGGAAGGGTGCAGCGTCCAGCGCACAGCGCACAGAACATGGAGGGTAAGTGATGGCCGCAGGTGTATCGTATCTCGACGAAACGCTCGGTGCCTGGCGCGATGTGCGGGAGGGGCTGATCGCGGAGGTGAAGAACATTCCGGCCGGCGACTTCGACTTCCGGCCCACGCCCGAGGTACGCAGCGTGCGCGAGGTGGTGCAGCACATCCTCGAGGTAGCCATGATGATGACCGGCGAGCTGAGCCGAGAGGATACGGATATCAAGCGCGCCCCGTGGCCGGAGCTGCTCGCGATGTATGCGTCCAAGGCCTACGAGGCCACCAGCAAGACCGATCTGGTGCGCCTGCTCGACGCGCAGATGGATCAGGCTGAGCGCCGCTTCCGGAAGTGCGGAGAGCTGTCGCTGTTCCAACAAATGGAGAACTTCGACGGGTCCATGTGGACCAAGTTCCAGTGGCTCCACCACGGCCTCGCCCAGGAGATGTACCACTGCGGGCAGCTCACGCTCTACGCCCGGCTGCTCGGCCGGGAGCCGGCGCTGACGCGGAGGATACGGGGAGGATGAGGGGGGCGGGCAGGGTGCAGCGTGCAGCGCACAGCGCACAGCGTACCGCGCACAGTACTGCACCATTCGTTCTTCACCTTTCACTTTTCACTTTCACCTTCTCACGTCTCACCTCTCGATAAGGCCGCCATGCGCCCCATCGTCCTAATCGCACTCCTGTCGACGCTCGCGGTGTCTCTTCGCGCCCAAGCGGTTCCCCCGCCGATCGTCGTGCAGGCGGGGCCGCCGCACGCGGTCGAGACCGGCATCGCGATCGATCCGACCAACATCGATCACATCGTGGGGTCGGCAGTCAACACGTTCGGCGATCCGCGCGTGCGCAAGATCTCGAACCTCACGTACATCACGTGGGATGGCGGGAAATCGTGGACCACCGTCGCGATGCCGAATCCGCATCAGAAGGTGCAGGGAGACGACGCCGTGGTGATCGACCACGAGGGTCGCGTGTATCGCACGTACCTCGGGTTTCGCCACCTGAGGAATCCCGGCGGCGTGTACCCGCGAAACGGCCTGTTCCTCTCCGCGTCGGAAGACGGCGGGCTCACCTACGAGCCCGAGGTGATCCTCATCGAGCACTTGAACAGCATCGTGCCGTTCGAGGACAAGCCGTATCCTGGCGTGGACCTGTCCGCAGACAGCCCCTATCGTGGCAGCGTCTATGTGGCGTGGACGCGGTTCACCGAGTACGGGAGCAACGCGCCCGAAGACTCGTCGTACATCTTTGTCGTCGCGTCGCGCGACCGTGGCCGGACCTTCTCGCGCCCCGCCCGGATTCCGGCGGGCGGTGGCGACGCGCTCGACGGTGACGGGACCGTGGAGGGTGCGGTGCCGGCGACGGGACCGAACGGGAACGTGTACCTGGCGTGGTCTGGCCCGCGCGACATCGAGTTCACGCGCTCGCTGGATGGCGGCGCCACATGGGAGCCCGCACGGACCATTCTCCCCCAGCCCGGTGGCTGGGACATCGAGATCGTCGGGCTCGGGCGAGCCAACGGGATGCCCGTCACGGCTGCCGATATCTCGTCGGGTCCGCACCGCGGCACGGTGTACGTGAATTGGGCCGACCTCCGTAACAACGGCGGCCGGGACGGTGACGCCGACATCTTTCTGTCGCGTTCCACCGATGGCGGGATCACCTGGAGCGAGCCGCTCCGGGTGAATCAGGACCCGGTGGGGAACGGCCGCGACCAGTTCTTCACCTGGATGAGCGTCGACCCGACCGACGGGTCGGTCAACATCGTCTACTACGACCGCCGCGAGGGTGACGGGAGTGGTGTGCACGTGTACCTTGCGCGGTCGGTAAACGGCGGGCGCACGTTCCGGGAGTACCGGTTGAGCGATCGGGCGTTCGCTCCCAAGCCGGACCGGTTCTTCGGCGACTACAATGGCATCAGCGCGTACGGCGGTCGGGTCGCAACCCTGTGGACCCACTACGGATTGACCGCCATGGAGCTCCGGGCCAGTGTGATCGATTTCGACGGGCTCGTGCCGCGGCCCCCGTCACCCAGGATCCGGCGAGAACGCTGAGCGAGGGAGTAAGCGATGCTGAAGGCGACCCGTGCGCTGCCCGTTGCGATCGTGGTGTTGATGCTGCCTGGCGTGGCGGCGGCGCAATCCGTCTCCGTCGGTGTGTTGGGCGGAATCAACCTCGTCAACTATACTGGCCCGTCGGTCGGGGGCGGCTGGCGGCCAAGCCCGTGGGCGGGCGGAACCGTGATGCTCGCCGTGAGCCCCAAGCTGGAGATCCGTGCGGAGGTGGCGTTCGCGCATCTGGGTTCTCACACGCTCACCCTGGATCAGGAGCCCGGAGTCGTGGGCGGCGCGCCGGTGATCGTCGAGACCCGAAACTCCGTGAGCCTGAGTCACGTGGTGGTGCCGATTCTCGTGAGCGCCGTTCTTCCGGTGAGCCCGGACGGCCGGATCGCCGTGCGGCTGGGTGGCGGCCCGTCGGTCGGGTATCGGGCTCGGTGCACTGCCGCGACGCGCGTCCGAACCATCAATGAGTCGGGTGCCACCTTGTCGAGCAGCACCACAGAGGACGTGTGCGATGACACGATCCGAACCATCGACGTCGGCCTCGCTGCCAATGCGGGTGTGCGGTCTCGGCTGGCGTGGGGTGACCTGTTTGCCGACGCGCGCTACCGGATCGGGCTCGCATCGGCGGTCACCGGGTCCGGCGGGCCTCTGGCTCGTAGGGTCCATCGGGCTCAAAAGGAATCGCGCTGAATGAAATTCCTGCTGAAGACCGTGCTGCTCGTAGTCGTGATCCTGATCGCCGTGCCGATCGTCGCCTATCGTGCGGTCAAGCCGTGCACCATGCTCAAGAAGGAATTGGTGGAGCGGGTGGAGCGCCGGACCAAGGAGGCGCGGGCGGAGGTACGCGAGGCTGCCGGCGACCTCGGTGAGAACGCGGGCCGCATGGCGGACGACATTGCCGAGACCGTCGAGGGCATGGCGGTCGGCTTTGCAACCGGTCTCGCCGAGGCGAAGGTGGAGCGGATGTCGACTCGCGAGTGCGTGAGCGAGCTGATCGATCTCAAGCTCGGCGGCGATCCCGACTCGCTGTAGCCCACACCCCCAAAAAAGCAAAGGGGAGGGTAAACCACCCTCCCCTTCATTTTGTCACCTGAACGGACTGTTTACGACTTCCGCATGCCGAGGGCGGTCATCATCTCCCTCGTCTTGGTGCGGCAGGTCGTGCCCTTCTTCACGGCGTCCATCAAGTTGCCGGCCTGGGCCGACTTCGTCGCCTCGCCCCACATGGTCTTCACTTCGGCGAGCGTGGTCTTGGCGCCGTCAATGCTGGCGCGCGTCACGCCGTTCGGCAGGCGGCTCATGCGCGACAGCTCGGTTGCCCGCTTCTCGACGGCGGTCACCATGCCCGGCAGGCTGTCCGTCATCATCTTCCAGCTGGCCGTCGCCTCTTTCTTCGTCGTCTCGATCGCGCCGGCAAACCCGCCGATCGTGGTCGACGCTGCCTTCGCGCTGGCCAGGGCGGTCGTGTAGTCCTTCTGCTCCAACGCCGCCTTGGCCGCGGTGATCTGGTCGGTCGCCTTCTGATACTCCGCGGCGACGTACACTTTCGCGTCGGCAGGAGCCGCGGCGAGCGCCTCCTCGGCGGCGGTGATGGCGGTCTGTGCCGGCTTGCCCGGCGAGCAGGCCACTGCAGCGACCGCGACGACTCCGAGCGCGGCGCGTTTCCATGAAGCGTTCAGCATGCTGGTTCCTCCAAAGAATTCGTGGGGAGATGCTCTATGTCGAAACGGCCCCGCTCCCCCGGGGCCGATATCGGTGAATGATGCCGCAATCATAACGAGCGCGGCGCAAAACGGTAGTCCCGAGCGACGCCGTCGCAGGAGGGGCGCCCGTCGGCCACGGGAACCATGGTCGGCGGGCGCCCACAGGCCCTGCCGTCCTACTTCTTCTGTCCGGGTTTCGGCATCGGCTTGTCGGCCGGCTTCTGCCCAGGCTGCCACGCGGGGGGCTTGCTCTGTTGCGGCTGCGGGGGCTTCTGCCCCGGCTTGGCCTGCTTGGGATCGGGTTGTTTCGGGCTGGTCATCGGATGACCTCCTGATGAAAAGGGTTGACCTGCGGCAACAAAAACGGCCGCCCCCCAGGCCCAGCCTGGAAGGCGACCCATCTCAGCTGCGCACGCGGAGTGCAGGTCCCGCGCGGCGTGTGGCACGTCATCTCTTTGGCGAGCGGTATCGTGACCGCTCTTGGCACCGCGTACGCACACCCTCGCGGCGCCCTCACAGTGACCCGCTCCGGAGTCCGGTGCGGGTGTGCAGTCGGCAATCTATGGTGGCCGGTGTGGGGGGCAAGGGGGTGGATAGGCGGTTAGGCGGTCTGAGGGTTTGACGGTTGGGCGGTTGGCTGTTGACCAGTGCACCTCCTCAGATCGAGGACCCAAGCCGAGCAAATCGGTCCCGTCCTGACGCCCTCCAAGCTGGCCAAGTCTGCGATCCCGATCTATCGTCCGAGAGTAGCTCCACAGAGGTCAAATCATGACCACTGTACCGCGCCTTCTCGATCTCCGCCCATCGACGGCGATTCTCGGGCTGGCCGCGCTCGCGTGTGGCGAAGCGGCGATCGGGCCGAAACCCATCGACGTTCTCCCTGCCTCGGTCTCCATTCACGCCGACAGCGTCATGGTGCTCGAGGGAGAGACACGACAACTGGTCGCTACCGTGCGGGACACCGCCGGGCGGGAAATGACGGCGTCGGTTCACTGGAGCACCAATCGTCCCGACGTCGCGGCGGTGAGCGAGTCGGGGCTCGTCCGTGCCGGACAGCTCGGCACGGCGTTCGTCGTCGCCGCGGTCGGCGACCTGGCCGACTCGGTGGCGGTCGACGTTCGGGTGGTGTTTCGATCGGTCAGCGCGGGCGCGACGCATACGTGCGCAGTGAGCGCCGCCGGCAACGCGTACTGCTGGGGGCAGAACCGCGAGGGCCGGCTGGGTGACGGGACCAAGGTGACGCGGTCCGCGCCCATCCGGGTGGCGAGCGATCACCGGTTCTTTGAGCTGAGCGCGGGCCGCCAGTTCACGTGCGGGCGCACGGACCGGGGTGCCCACTGCTGGGGCAGCAATCGCTCCGGCCAGCTGGGCTCGGCCGACAAGCATGACGCCGTCGTACCCGTGCCGGTGATCCGCGGGCAGGGGTTGGCGTCCGTGTCGGCGTACGCGATTCACGCCTGCGCGGTCGCGCTCGAGTTGGGCATCGCCTACTGTTGGGGCGCCGACTGGTCGGGACAGCTCGGCAACGGTGATGACGACTGGCACCTCGGACCGCATCCCGTCGCTGGAGGTCTCCGGTTTCGGACGCTGGCCGCCGGTTGGCTCTTCGCGTGTGGCATCACGACCGACGATGTGATCTGGTGCTGGGGGGGCAACGATGCCGGGCAACTCGGTTCCGCGGACGACGGTGACGACTGTCAGTTCCTCTCGGGTCAGCCGCTCCCTTGTGCGACGACCCCGACCGCCATGCCCGCCGCCCGCACGTACTCGTCGATCACCGCAGGGAGCATCCATGCGTGCGCGCTCACGCCGGCCGGCCGCGCGTACTGTTGGGGACGCAATGCGGAGGGACAGCTCGGCAACGGAACCACCACCGGGACCTCGTCACCGGTGCCGGTCGCCGGCACCTTGGCGTTCGTGGCGCTGACGGCGGGAGACCATCACACGTGCGGACTCACCACCGACGGTACCGCCTACTGCTGGGGCGACAACCGTGACGGCGCACTCGGCACCGGGGCCACCTTCGACAACTGCGGGGGCCGGCCCTGCAGCGCCACCCCGGTGCAGGTCGATAGCGACCTGCGGTTCGAGCAGTTGAGCGCCAGCCGCGGCGACGGCGGAGCCCATACCTGTGGGATCACGACGGGCGAACGCCTCTACTGCTGGGGTCAGAACTCGTGGGGCCAGCTCGGTGCGGGGTTCCGAGGGGGGATCAGCTTCGCCCCGCTCCGGGTGAGTGGACAGCCCTAAGGCGGTAGGACGAAAACGGTAGGGCGCTAGGGTCTAACCGCCTAACCGCCTGACCGCCCAACCGCCTAATATCAGAGAACCGGAAGGCTGTCGCCCCCCGGCTCTCTTGGCGTAGCGAAGATGTTGCTGAGATCCGACAAGTATCATCAATGTACGTGTTCCCATACCCGGAGGCAACGCTGGAATGGTGCGGCGGGTGCCGGCGCTGGGACTCGAACCCAGAAGGACTTGCGTCCAGAGACTTGTCGGATCTCCGCGTTTACCGATTTCGCCACGCCGGCACCACTTTTCGGTTGGCAAACCTCGGCGCGCAAGAGCGCCTATGACACGGATGACCCGCACGTCCCACCGAGCCGCAGTAAGAGCATTGGACGGGACGGGCTTAAGGGAGTACTCCGCGTATTGCGCTGCGGATCAGAAGAGTGCCGATCCACCGATTCCAACCGCCTAACTGCCTAAACGCAGAGAGCCGGAAGGCTGTCGACCCCCCGGCTCTCTTGGCGTGGCGAGGATGCTCACACGGCCTTGATCAGGATCGCGATCCACACGACCGCAGCGAAGAGGATGGTCACTCCGAGCATCCCCCTGAGCCACAACGTGTTCTTGGCCTCAGCCCGCCGCATCTGCTCATCGTGGATGTATCGATCGAGCTTGAGTTCGAGGTCCAGGACCCGGCGCTGCAACGTCCAGAAATCGTGGTCGGAATCGGCCCACGTCGAGCTGGATCGGGCGCGGAGGTGCGTCCTCTAAGGACGCGTGAACCGCCTAACCGCCCAACCGCCTAACCGCCTATTTCTCATCCGCCCTTCTCATCCGCACTCGGCCCGTACGTCGCCGGGACCGGCACGTCCAGCAGTCGCAGGAACACCGACAATTGGCCGCGGTGATGAATCATGTGGTTCATCACCATGCTGCGGACCACGGCGATCTTGGGCAGGGTGAAGATCTCCTTGCCGCCCATCTTGAGGGTCCACGGCTTCATGAAGTCCGCATCCGACGTAGCGGCCAGCGCCTTCCGCGCGTCGGCGGCGTTCTTGTCCAACTGAGCGACAATCGCCTTGGTCGTGTCGAGGATGTGAGGCTCATACGGCTTCTCACCCGGCGGGGCGAAATCCAGCTCGTCCTCGGTGCAGGCGTTCACAGCCCAGACCGGCAGCTCGGACAGGTGCGTGGCCAGTCGGTTGAGCGGCATCGATTTCGGGTGCGGCCGCCAGTCGGCTTTGCCGTCCGGCACGCGCTCCACCATGCGGCGCGTGTTGGCGATCTCGTGGTCGAATTCGGGGAGCAGGGAACTGGCAATGGACATGGGACACGGACCTGCGTTGGAGGGGAGATCCAATGTAGGCCGTATGACGGTAGGATGGTAAGGCGGTAGGATGGTAGGCTCTAACCGCCCAACCGCCTAACCGCCTAACCGTGAAACCGCCTAGCCGCTCAACCGCCTAACCGCCTACCGCCCTACCGCCCTACCGCCCTACCTTCCTCCGGGTCGAAGTTCTCCACCATCCAGGCATCCGCCTGGGTCTCTTCGACCGCCGCCACGATGCGCAGGCCATCGGGACTGATGTCGAGACCTCGTGACTGTGCTCGGAACGGGAGCGTGACGTAGAGTTCCGCGCGGCCGTCGGGCACCGAGACGAGATAGATCTCGCTCGCCGGAGCGCCACCCGGATCCGTAGGCATGGCGAACAGCGCCTCCCCGCTCCGATGCCACCCTATCGGATGCAGTCCTTCGCGCACGAAGCGGCGCGATCCGTCGGAAGTGGCGACGAGCCAGATCCCGTCGGGTAGCGAATCGGTGCGATTCCACCACACCGCCACGTGCCTACCGTCGGGCGACGGTCGCGGATCGTACAGCCACCCGTGCAACCCGTCCTTCAGCAATGGGGTCTCCTGCGCGGTCTCCGGATCGAGCAGATGGTAGTTCTGATCGTCGGGCACCTGATACACGATCGTCGGGCTCGGCGCCCATGCCAACCGGTTGCCGGAGTCGAATTGGCTCGTGGCCACGACGCGGGGGGTGCCTCCGTCGCGGCCGACGATCCAGACCTTGTGGGTCCCCCGAGTCCCAGTGCCGTACGCGATGCGCTCGCCGTCCGGCGCCCACGCCGGCGACCAGGTCTCCTCGGTGTGAAACGTGATCTGCCGGCGCTCGCCTCCGGCAATCGCCGTGACGAAGACGTTCGACCGACCTGCGCTGGCCTCGACATAGGCGACTTCGCGTCCGTCGGGCGAGAGACGCGGATTCCAACGCACGGCCGTCCCCGACGTCACGGCCCGCCGTTCGAGCGTGCGCGCTCCGCCGGTGCCACGAACGTCGAGCAGCCACAGGTTGGAGTACCCGGCTTGCCGCAAGTAGAGGAGGCGAGTCCCATCGTCCGAGATGGACAGTGCGGGGATCGCCTCGTGGCGAAACCCGACCGGCAATCCCGTGAGGAGTCGCACTGGGTCACCCCGGGTCGCTCCGCGAGACGAGAGCCTGGCCTTCCAGAGGTCGAACGACTGCGGTTGGGCGCTCCGAAGGTAGTAGACGGCGCGCGTAGCGGGGGACCAGCGAGGTGACATGATCAGGGTCGTGTCGTCAAGCACGCGAAGTGGCTGCCTCGTGCCGAGCGGGATCGTCCACAGCGTCGACGTCGCTTCGGACTGTGTGACAACGGCGAGCAGCTGGTCGGTTCGCGACCAATCGGCGCCGTACACCCAGACGTGGGGCATCTCGAGTGGGATCGAGCTGGTGGTGTCTCCCGTTGGGACATCCGTGAGCAACAGCCGTTCGGTTTGCGGCCACCAGCTCAGGATCTGCGCGCCATCGGGAGACCACGCCGTGATGATCTCGCTGTTCAGCTCGCGTGGTGTGCCGCCGCCGAGGCGTGGCAGCACCAGGGTGCGCCCGGCCGTTCGGGTGCCTGCCCGGAAGAGCAGTTGAGTGGCGTCGGGGGACCATTGGACGCAACAGAGAAAGGAATGCGCGTGGATCTCGAGCGGCTCGCCGCCGCCGATCTCCTGCACGAGCAGGCGCTCGGTCCCGTCCGCGTCGCGCGAGACGAAGGCGATGAACTCCCCGTCGGGTGCCAGCGTGGCCTCAATGACCGTGCCAAGAAACGTGATTTGGCTAGCTGTCGCCGGGGTGACCGGGCCAGGCGCCGTTCGTGTTTGCTGCCACACCACGGTGGCCACGAGGACGGCCACGACGACGAGTGATGTCGCGAGGGCCACGCGGGTGCGCGATGATTGCGGCGCGCGGACCTCCGTGGCCGGCTGTTTCAGCGCTTCGGCGAACTGTGCAGCCGGGCTGAAGCGATCCGCCGGTGTCTTGGCCAACGCTCGCTCGAGCGTCCCGGCGATGTGCGCCGGCACGGCTGGCCGGAGCGTGGTCACGGGTGGCGGATCGACGGTGAGATGCTGGCGGACGATGCTCTCCGTGGTCGGGCCCGCAAACGGCGGCGAGCCGGCGAGCATCTCGTACAGCACGCAGCCGAGGGAATAGAGATCGCTTCGTCCGTCAAGATCACGTGCTCCTGCCGCCTGTTCCGGGCTCATGTAGGCTGGGGTGCCGAGCGCGATCCCGGTCTCGGTCAATCGTTGGGCGTCGGCGTCCGACATGGCCGCCGCGATTCCGAAGTCGGTCACCATTGCATGGCCCGACTCGAGGAGGATGTTTTCCGGCTTGATGTCGCGGTGCACGATGCCGCGGCTGTGCGCGTAACTCAGCGCGTCGGCGACTTCCTCGGCGATGTGCAGGGCCTCATCGAGTGGGAGCTGCTTCTCCCGATCGAGTCGTTGGCGCAGCGATTCGCCTTCCACGAACGGCATCACGTAGTACAGGAACCCGTCGGCGTGCCCGGAGTCGTGGAGCGGCAGGATGTGCGGATGGGCGAGCCGTGCGGCGACCTCGATCTCGCGCAGGAACCGTTCGGCGCCCAGTGCGGCTCCGACCTCGGGGTGGAGCAGCTTGACGGCCACTTTCCGGCGATGCTTCAGGTCTTCGGCCAGATACACCGTGGCCATCCCACCGCGCCCGATCTCGTGTTCGATCGCATAGCGGTCGGCAAGGGCTGTCCGAAGACGGTCCAGCAGGTCGGTCACAACGCGGCGGGCCTCGGTGAAGATTTCGTAAGCTAGGGTCGGTCGGAGGGCTGAGCTAGGGGCCGTAGGACGGTAGGTTCCAACCGCCCAACCGTCCAACCGCCTAACCGCCTAACCGTCAAACCGCCTTCCCGTTCTAGCCTTCCCCTGCCACCGCCCGTATGTTCGTCGCAATTCCCCCCGCAGGAGGTTTCGATGCGCCGCATCGTATTCGCCGCGTTCGCCCTCACCGTGGTGGCTGCCTGTCAGCCCGCGACGACCGATTTGACCGAGCAGCAGCGCGCGGAGATTGTGACGGCCGTGAGCCAGGTTGCCACGGACAACTGGCGAGCGTGGCTCGCCCAAGAGGACGTCGACGAGGTCATGCGTGTCAGTTCCGACTGGGCCGGAACGCCGTGGAGCGGCACGAGTTCCCTCGACCAGATACGCAACGATATGGCGTTGCACTGGGACCGCTGGGACTACGACCAGGATATCGAGTACAACTGGGACGTGAGGGTCTTGGCACCGAACGTCGCGGCGGCCAAGATGACCACCGACTACGTGCGTACGGATGTCTCGGGCACCGTGCAGCAATGGACGGTGAACTGGGCCACGGTGTGGGTGCTCGAAGACGGTGCGTGGAAGATGCTCCTGGCGAAGAACGACTGGATCGAGAAGGAGCCCGCGGGCGGATAGCCGGCGGGTCACCGCGGCAGGGCGGCACCGCGGCTGAAACCGGGCCCGGGCATTCTCGTAGGGGCAACAACCCCAAGGTCTACCCTTGCTCGCACTGACCGTCACTCGGCGCATCCTCACGGAGCTCTGGCATACGCGCCGGAGCCTGATCTTCTGGGCGCTGTTCCCGGCCTTGATGCTGCTGCTCTTCGGCTTGATCTACGCCGGCGACAGCTCCCCGGCCGACTCGTTCAACTACACGGCCCCGGGCATCCTCATCGGGGCGGCCTTCTTCTTTAGCTGCCTGGGCGGACCCATCGCCGCGATCGTCGCGGAGCGGGAGCGCAACACCCTGAAACGGCTGCTGCTCTCCCCGCTGTCGGGCACCGCCTACTTCCTGGGTCTGCTGCTCGCGTTTCTCGTTGTGGCCGCCGGACAGACCGTCGTCGTCTACGCCATCGCGTTCGCCTTCGGCGGCTCGTTTCGCGGGTCGCTCATGTTGGGGATGCTCGTGGTGGTCCTGAGCGTGGCATCGTACGTGGGGTTGGGATTCGTGTTCGGCTCGCGCTTCACGAAGCGCACCGAAGAAGTGAACGGCCCGGTGGCGGCGATCGGGGTGCCGCTTCTCGTCTTGGGCGGCACGTTCTTTCCGTCATCGGTGCTGCCCGACTACTTGTATCGGATCGCGCACCTCAATCCGATCTTCCACATGAACGAGGCCATGGATGCCGTGTCGGCCGAGGGACTCGGCGCCGGCGCCATCGTCGATCACCTGGTGTTCCTGGTGCTCTTTGCCGGCGCGACGCTCGCGTTCGGCGTCCGGTCCTACCGCGTCATGCTGCAACGCGAGCGCGTGCTGTGATGCCCGCGGTGCTCGGGGTCGACCGCGTCAGCAAGGCGTTCGGTGAGCGGCGTGTGCTGTCGGAGCTGAGCTTTGCGATCGACAGTGGGCAGGTCTACGGGCTCGTTGGGCCGAACGGTGCGGGCAAGACCACCCTGATCAACATTGCGTGTTCCGTCGTCCCGCCCGACGCGGGGACCGTGACGCTGAACGGTCGGCCCGTCACTGCCGATGCACACGCCCGGGTGGGTGTGGCCAGCCAGGACGTGGCGCTGTATCGCGATCTCACGAGCGAGCAGAACCTCGAGTTCTTCGCGGCCCTGTATAAGTTGAATGGTGCGCGGCGCGCGCGGCGCGTGGCCGCGTGTCTCGGCGACGTCGGGCTCCAGGATCGGGCACACACGATCATCTCGCTCTTGAGCGGCGGCATGCGACGGCGGCTCCACATCGCGGTCGCGATGCTGCACCAGCCCGACCTCTTGATCCTGGATGAGCCGACCGTCGGCCTCGACCTCGAGTCCCGCCATCGGATCTGGAATGTGGTCCGGACCGTGGCTGAGGATGGCGGGAGTGTGCTGGTCACCACGCATCAGCTCGAGGAGGCGGAAGCGCTGTGCCATCGGATCGGTATCCTCCACCAGGGCCATCTGGTGGCCGAAGGCTCGATGGCTCACTTGCGGCGGCACGTGGCCGCGGCCGAGCTGGCGATCATCGATGCGGAGGACCTCGATGCCGTGCGCGATCGGGTAAGCGAGTTGGGGCTCACGCACCGGTCCGCGCTCGCGGCGCTCG